>JAFSJK010000020.1 GCA_017439305.1 Bacteroidales bacterium
ACCGGTACGGCCGGCATCAACCAGGACCTCTCCGAGCAGCGCGCCCAGGTCGTCGTGGATATGCTCAAGAAGGCGGGTATCGCCGCCAACCGCATCAGTTTCAAGGCTGAAGGCAGTGACCGGAACGCTTCCCAGAGCCCCGAGTCCAACCGCGTCGCCGTATGTATTGTCAAATAATCAAGACCGAGCGAGTTATGAAAAAGATATTTTCTTCGATAGCGATCCTTGCGGTTTCCGCATCTTGCTTCACGGCCTGTTTCAACCTGGACGAAATCGCCTATTCCGAGATTCTCCAGGAGACCTTCGAGCCGACGGACCAGGACGTGGCCGCCCTCCTCGCGAGCTCTTACTCCGAGTTTGGCGCCATGATGGACTGGTATGGCATGTTCGATGCCCAGGAAGAGGCGGCGGATGTGGTGATCACCCCGGCGCGCCCGAACGGCTGGGTGGACGGTGGTGTGTACCAGCGCATGCATGAGCATACCTGGTATGCCGACGATCCGGGTTCCCCGTCTTCCCTGTACTATTACGCTTTCGCCGGAATCAATGCGGCCAACCGCGTCATGGACCAGGTGAAGGACGGTTCCCTCAATACCGGCGACCTGCATGACTATATCATCGACGAGCTCAAGGCCGTCCGCGCCCTCTGGTACGCCGTGCTCCTGGACAGCCATGGCAATGTTCCGATCGTGACCTCCTACAAGGACACCGATCTTCCCATGCAGAGTTCCCGCCGTCGTGTGTACGAGTTCGTGACCAAGCAGCTTCAGGAAGTGATCGACCACGGCGTCCTCAGCGAGGAAAAATCCGCCGCGACCTATGGCCGTCTGAACATGTGGGGTGTCAAGATGGCGCTCATGCGCGTGTACCTCAACGCCGAGGTCTATACCGCCAACGAGCAGGGCAAGGGCACTCCGGCTTACGACAAGGCGCTCGCCCTTGCGGAAGACATTATCGAAAACGGACCGTATTCCCTGTCCTCCAAGTACCTGGACAACTTCCAGGCTTTCGATGACGCTTCGGCCGTGAACAATACCGAAATCATCTTCGCCATTCCTTACGACAACACCTACAACACCGGTGAGCACGTCTTCACCATGGCGATGAAATTCTATCCTCCGTCCGAGGGAAAGCTTCACTTCGGCTACACCCGCAACACCTGGGGTGGCAACTGCGGAAACCCGCAGTTCATCAACTCCTATCAGGAGGGTGACACCCGCCTGACCGACACCTGGCTGTATGGTCCCCAGTTCGTGGCCACGCCCGCCCGTGCCGACAACGACTCCAAGACGGCCAAGTACTTCAACGACGTGGAAGACGGTGTTGAAGTGGGCAAGCGCGACCAGATTGCCTGGTGGTGCCTGAATTACCTTCCGTCCATCACGGGTGCGAAGGGCAAGGAGACCATCACGTCCATCGACTTCGGCTGCCGCCAGTCCAAGTATCAGGTCGACTTCAATGCCGCCTACACCAGCCAGTGGACCAACGATTTCCCGTGGTTCCGTCTGGCCGAGGCCTACTACACGGCCGCCGAGTGCATCCTGCGCGGAGCTTCCAGCAGCTATGGCCATACTCCGGATGAGCTGGTGAACGCCGTCCGCCAGCGTTCGGCGCCCGCCATCACCCTGGCCGACCTGCAGAGCACCCAGTCCAAGATGAAGTACGGCCTTGCCAGTTTCGGCGCCATCACCACCGACATGCTGAATATCTATGGCAATGGTTACATGAAGGACGGCGACTCCTGGAGTGCCGACCCCGCCCGCCAGGCGCATGACTGGACGGAGGTTTATGAAGCCCTCGAAGCTTCCCAGAAGACGACACCCAGCGGCCACGACAACGACCCCATCAGCTTCGCCGGCATGTATGACGAGTGGGGCTGGGAGTTCGCCCTGGAGGGCCTCCGCCGCCAGCAGATGATCCGTTTCGGCACCTTCGGCACCCGTAACTGGTTCAACCACGCCGCCATCGGAGATAACCATACGGCGTTGTTCCCGATTGACAAGAGTACCCAGCAAGACAACAAGAACCTGGGCCAGAATCCGGGTTATGTGACTGCCAACGGCTCGATGGCCGCGGATGTGGCCATCGACGATCCGATTCCCGCTGATATGTAATCTATAAAGGAGCAAGAAAATGAAAAAGATATTTGTATACATGGCGCTTGCCTCCCTTGCGCTCACGGCCTGCCATACCAAGGACTGGTACGAGAACGACGGCATTCCCATCGAACCCGAACCGGAACCCGTGATTACGTACGAAGGAGAGGGCCATCTCGTGCGTCTGGACAAGGATGGCAATGTCCAGGAGACCAAGCATACCTATAAGTGGAATGCCGAGGAAACCACCATTACCATCGAGGCCTGGGTGGACGGCAGCCAGTATGTCAACGGTGATGAGACCTTCAATGGCGGCAGCGACGGTGAGTTCAGCATCGGCTGGTTCACGCTTCCCCGGGTGTCGCTCAATGACTTCCTGGGCATCGATGTCAAGAGTGGACTGGACGAATCCACTTTCTACGGCGTTCAACCCGACGGAAGCCGGGTGGAGTCCATGACCTCTTACAAACCCGGCATGTGGGTGCTCGCAGACGGAACTTCCTGCAACTGGGGTGACGGCCGCATGTACTGGCAGTGGTACATCTGGGGGGACGAAGACGGTGGCGGTTACGACATGAACGCCAACGACTATCCCGACATCATCTATCTGGGCACCAATCCCGGCAATGTGGCCGACGTCCTGGGCAAGGAGGTCACTTCCAAGGCCAAGATTGTCGTAGGCGACGTGACGTATGACTGGATCGTCACCGTTCACTTCAGCGAGGCCGAGAAGAAGGTTACCGGCGAAGGCAAGCTCAGTTATCACAACTGGACTTCCGATGTGGCCTACGAAATCGTCGAGACTACCAGCAAGTACAGCTATGTGCTGCACGAGACGGAAGGTCTGGAGGTGAATGTCGAGGTCAATACGGAAGAATGGCGGGATTCCGGCGACTGGGAGATCGGTTTCATCGGCGACCTGACCGCCGATGTCGTTTCCGACGTCTGGGGCTTCGATCCCGGCACGCTTACCGACGAGGAATTCTATCCCGTGAACCCCGACGGCTCCAAGGTGACCTGGTCTTCCTATGCTCCCGGCATGTGGATCGATGGTGATGGTGCCTCCACGGACTATTCCGCCGGTATTGCTTACTGGCAGTGGTACACCAAGGAAGGTGACCGCGACTACGACTACACGGGCAGCGAAGGCATCTTCCTCGTGGGCGGTAACCGTGACAATATCGCCAAGATCGAGTTCGATACCCCGATCGTCTCCACCGCCAAGATCGTGAAGGATGGCAAGGAGCTCACCGTCACGGTTACCTACATTTTCCACGATGTCATCCTCCCGGAGACCGAGGGTTATCCCGAGGCTGTCTTTGAGGGTACCGGCACCCCGTATCCATACGGCGGCGGCGTGGACGGCGACCACACCATCAACTGGTACTTCGACGAGGAAGGGCTCACGGTGGATGTGGATGCCTATATTCCTTCCATTGAAGGCTGGGGCTTCACGGCGACAGTCATACCTCCGGAGGCCATGAAAGCGTATCTGGGCATTGATGACATCGAGAAACTGTTCGATCCTACCTATTTCTATGGAATCAACCCGGATGGTTCTACGGTTGATTACGGTGACAATCACGATGTCTGGAGCTCTTACAAGCCTGGCATGTGGGTCGGCGAAGACGGCACTCAGTCCGGTTCCGGCGGAGTCATGTTCTGGCAGTATCAGTTCGGTGACCACAAGTACGACGCCCACTTCACGGAGGGTTTGATGGTTATCGGCACAAATCCGGGCAATGTGGCCGGCGTAGCTGGAAAAACCATCACATCCCGTGCGAAGATGGGCGACAAGCTCCTGACGGTCAATGTTACCTTCCATGGTGAATATCCGACCGCCAAGACCGGCAAGGTGGGCCCTCACAGCTACTCTTGGACGCTTGGAGACGATGGCGTGGAAATCGTGGCTGAGGCTTCTGCCGCTGCCAAGGACGGTAGCTATGCCTGGATGGGCTTCTTCGTCAATGAGAACTACATCAATGCCAAGTACGGATACAATCTCTCCGAACTGGCGACTGACTTCGAGAACGGTTTCTATCCCGTTGCGAACGATGGCGCCACCAAGCTGGAGAAGTGGACTTCCTACATCCCTGGCATGTGGTTCGCCGAAGACGGCAATGCCGGTGGTTGGGCCTTCTGGCAGTATTACACGTCCAACTACAGCGAAGTGGGTTACCACGATTTCGCGGCACCGGGCCTCGTGTATGTCGGTAAGAACCCCGGCAACGAGTATGCCGTCGGTGCGACAGCCACCTCCAAGGCAATTGCCGGAGGCAAGGCCTTCAACGTCACGTTGAAGATCGCCGAATAATCGGCCCGTTGCAAGTTTTTGATTCAAGGCTGGATCCTCGAGGATTCAGCCTTGATTGTTTTGTAATTACCGCCGATTGTATATATATTTGCAAAAATTGATATATATGAGTGCGGTATCGGAACAGAAAAGGAAACTGATCGACATCAGGATGCCGGTCTTTGAAACCCTGAGCGAGGAGGCGCAAAGAACGAACGTTTCACTGAAAAAGTTCATTGAATCGCTGCTGGAGACGAAGGCGGAGGAAATCCGGCAAAACGAGATTTCGGTCACGCCCCCGTCCGACCTCCTCCGGAAACTGATCGGATCGGCCAGGACGGAATCATGCACCCCCGAAGAATTGGAAGATGAGCGCCTGAAATACCTGCTTGCAAAATGAAGGTGTTCTTGGATACCAACATCATCTTGGATATTCTTCTGGAAAGGGAGGGATATGAGGATTCCGCCGAACTGTTCCGTTTGCAGGAGGATGGCAGACTCTCCCTGGCCATATCCATCCTGACGATGGCCAATGCGGCATTCGTCTATCGGAAAACCGTAGGACAAAATGCCGTGATTCCCAACTTGAAGTATCTGTCGGCGCTCACGGAAGTCCTTCCCATGGATCAGGATACGCTCCAGCAGGCGCTTTACCTCCGGGGAGATGACTTTGAGGATATCCTGCAGTACTGTTGTGCCGCGCAGGGAGCGTGTGACGCAATCGTGACCCGTAACGGGAAGGATTTCATCATCCGGAGCGGATTGAAGCCGTTAGAGGCAATGATTCCGGTGTACAGTCCGTCCGGCTTTCTCGGGGCATTGGTCCCCTGAGCGGCTATATTTGGATGATATTACAAGCAATATGGACTTTTCGGACGGAGAGAGTGGGCGAATTGGCTTAAATTTGAGGCGACACAAAACAGATGACCATGTTCCGTACGAAGTCTTTGCTCTTTCTCTGTGCAGCGGCGGTGCTGCTCGTTGCCTGCGGCAAGAACGATCCGGAGGTGGAGCCGGAAAGTCCTCTGGCTCGGACGTTCTCAGAATGGCCAGCCTATGAGGGAATCGACTACGATTTCCTGCAGGACTATACCATGCCCGAAATGCCCACCAAGAACATGACCGGCGTGGTGACCGGGGAGGCCTGGCGCTACGACGACGGCTGGTTCACCTTCGTCCAGGGCAAGCGGGCGAATTCCCTGGTGAAAGAGAAGGAAGCATCGGCCAAGCGGATGCTGCAGCAGTTGAACGAGGATTTCCGCTTTCTGCGGGAGGAAATGGGCTGGTTGCCGGACCGCAACGCGATGGAAGGCTATCGCAGCGCCGTCTATCTCTACGGAAGCGGTCTGAGCACCGACAACGAACCCAACACCGCTACCGGCGGCTGGCAGGGCTCCGTGTATCGGAACGGCAAGGAATATCCCATGCTCCTGCTGTCCTATTATCCGGTCTATTGCTTCGACCCATCCTGCAAATACAACGACAAGGATTATCACACCTACAACGTCACCCACGAAGGAATCCACTGCATCCTCTCCTCCCGCCCCGGCGGCAAGAAGATCAGTTGGTTCCACGAAGGTTGCGATGTCTGGCTGCAACGGGCCCTCAACATCCGCAGGGGCACCACCAAGCCCGCAGACGTCGAGTTCGGCTGGCTGGCCTCCGGAACGCTGCTGGCCCCGTTCATCCCCATCGAATGCTACGGCGGATGGAAGAGCGACGGCACCTGGGGACCTCCGGACTGGATGATGCAGTCCACCGGTGACAATCGCAACATCCTGGGAGGCGTGCAGTATTCCGAGGTGTTCCCTTCGTTTATGGAAATCAGTGTCGGTGACGGCGCCATCAAGTGGATCTGGGAGCACTGCCAGGGGTATCTGCTGGAGAGCCTGGCCCTTTCGTCCCCCATGGGACATGATCAGGTCCAGCGTATGATCTTGGAATTCCGCTCCCGCGTGGCCCTGTGCGACCTAGGAATCTATTCCGATGCCGTAAAGAAGTTGTCCAACCAGTACTTCGGGACGACGGTTCAGTCTGAAGGATCCCATCAGTGCGATCCCTGGAAGATGACTCCTTATGTCGAGACCTACCCGGACGATCAAGGATGGATCATCCCCGACAACAACACCCTCCCCGGCTGGACCGGTGCCAATATCATTCCCATCAAGGTGAAGGGGAACAAGGTGACTGTTTCTTTCGAGGCCGTCAAGCAGCCGGCCATCAACGGGAACAACGAACCGTTGGACATGGTGTGTCAACTCTGCTGGCGGACAGCGGACGGCCGTCCCGTTTACGCTGATCCCTTCGAGCAAGGGGACTGCTCCGTCAGCCTGGAAGGACAACAGCCGGCCAACGGCGTCATTTTCGCCGTGGTGTGCAACCGCACCTACAAATTCAAGCCGGCGCTCCTGAAATTGAAGTATTGGTATAAACTCAAACTGGGCGAGGGAACGGACGGAACCGCGTCGACCCAGGTCAAATGGTTCAACTACGACCAAAAACTGTAACGAAATGAAAACAAGAAAAGCCTGTTTCCGGGCGATGCTGGCCCTGGCCGCATTTCTCGTCATCGGCTGTGAAAAACAACCGGAACCTACCCCGACGCCTCCGGACGACAAGGAAAAACCGGAACCGAAGCCTACCAGCGGCGTCCTGACCCCGGCCGACGTCCCCAACTATGACATGATCTACATGTGCTCCGAGTTCTACAAGAACAAACGGGGATGGGAAGTGACCGATACGTTCTATGACCCGCTCAAGCCGGAGAGCCTGTACTATTTCGGGCGCAGCAAGCAGAGCGAGCATTTTATTATCTTCTGGGACAAGGACTTCGGCGACAAGAGTCCGGACGAGTCGGCCGCGCCGTACCATCTGGACACGGACGCTTTCCTGGCCTGGTGCGAGGAGATCTATGCGTACTATGTCAATACGCTCAAATTCGCGCATTACACCCCGGCGGACAAGTCTTATCTGGACCAGTACAAGTTCCAGATCTATCTGTGGCACCAGACCGAGTGGGCGGCCTACGGGTCCGGTCCCAACGACAACATCACGGGATGCCTGTGGGTGAATCCGGAGGCGGCGAACAGCCGTGCCACCGTGGCCCATGAGATCGGTCATTCCTTCCAGTACCAGACGGCCTGCGACCTGGTCCTGAACAAGAAGACCAGTGACATTTACAGCGTGGCCTTCCGTTACGACCAGGGCCAGGGCAGCACCTTCTGGGAGCAGACGGCCCAGTGGCAGGCCTACCAGATGGTTCCGGAAGAAACCTTCACGAACTATAACTTCACCGAGTTCTGCGACAACTGCCACCGGCATTTCGCCCATGAGGACATGCGTTACGGCAGCTACTTCTTCCACTACTACTGGGTGGACAAGTACGGGATCGACGCCGTGGCCAATGTCTGGCGCTCGGCCCGGAAGCCGAAGGACGCACTGGAGTCCTACATGGCGACTTACGGGATCGGGATCGACGAATTCAATGCGCAGGTCTATGACTATGCCGCCCGCGTTGCCACCTGGGATTTCAAGCAGATCCGGGATGCGGGAGCCCGCTATGCAGGGTCCGTTTCGTGGAAGGGAGCGGACGACGGGACAGGTTACTGGGCTGTGGATCCCGCCAAGGCTCCGGAAGCGACCGGTTTCAACCTGATCCGGCTGAGCGCCGTACCCGGCCAGGAACTGACGATGGATTTCGCCGGCATGCCCAACGCGGCCGGGTACAACAAGAGCGGCGACGCCAAGCAGGCCGGCTGGACCATGGGCTTCGTCTCCCTGGGAGAGGACATGAGCACCCGTACATACAGCGAGTCCACCACCGCGACGGCCGCCACGGACAACAATGCCTCTCTGAAGTGGACGGTTCCCGCCGGCGCTAAGTATGTGTGGGCCGTCATCGCCTGTACGCCAACGACTTACATCACCCATCTCTGGGACGAAAACAACGCCAATGACCGTCACTGGCCGTACAAGGTCAGGTTCCTCGCCGACGGGGAGGCCATGGATCTCGGGACCCCGTCCAGCGGCAGCCTCGAAGGCGCCGGGATCGGCAGTAACTACTCCTGGACGCTTTCCGGATCGACGATTGCGGTCGATGTGGACATCGACACGGACGACGCGGCTTCCCGCGGCGGTTTCCAGGTGGGCTATTTTGAGCTCCCCGTGGACAAGGTGAACGCCTTCATCGACGCCGATGTCCGGAAACTGGACGAGAACAGTTTCTACGGCGTGAACGCCGACGGCACCAAGATTCCGGAATTCACCTCCTACAAGCCCGGCATGTGGGTGGATATCAATGAAAAACCCTGCGCCTGGGACAAGGGAACCGCTTTCTGGCAGTGGTACATCTGGGGCGGCAAGAATGACAAGAACGGCAACAAGATCTGGTATGACGGCGATACCGAGGGTACCGGCGCCAACCAGGGCCGCTTCGTCGTGGGCATGAACCCGAACAACGTGGCTGCCGCCAAGGGGAAGACCCTCGTTTTCCGGAACAAGATCCTGGCCCACGGCGCCACCTATGACTTCATCATCACATATCGGTATCTTTAATGGCCGAACGCTTTTTATTCTCGCCGAAAAAACGTACATTTGAAGACTGGAAACACAACCACAAAACAATAACAAACCACATTTATGAACAACGCAATCCTTAACTTCCCGGTACCGGCCAACGAGCCGGTGAAAGCTTATCTCGAAGGCTCTCCGGAGCGCATCGCCCTCGATGCCGAACTCGAGCGTCAGTGGAACACCGTCCTGGACATCCCGATCATCATCGGAGGCAAGGAAATCCGTACCGGCAACACCGGCAAGGTGGTGTGCCCGCACGATCACAAGCATGTCCTCGCGACCTTCCACAAGGTAGGCGAAAAGGAAGTGGAAATGGCCGTCGAGGCTGCCATGAAGGCCCACAAGGTCTGGTCTGAGACCCCTTGGACCACCCGCGCCGCCATCGTCCTGAAGATGGCCGAGCTCCTCGCTACGAAGTATCGTCCGATCATGAACGCCGCCTGCATGCTGGGCCAGTCCAAGAACATCTACCAGGCCGAGATCGACTCCGCCTGCGAGACCATCGACTTCTTCCGCTACAACGTGCACTATGCGTCCAAGATCTACGGCATGCAGCCGAAGGACGGTTACATGAATATCAACCACACGGAGTATCGTCCGCTCGAGGGCTTCATCCTCGCGGTCACTCCGTTCAACTTCACCTCCATCGCCTCCAACCTGTGCATGACGCCGGTCCTGATGGGCAACGTCGCCCTCTGGAAGCCGTCCACCACCTCCACCCTGTCCAACTATTACCTGATGCAGCTGTACAAGGAAGCGGGTCTTCCGGACGGCGTCATCAACTTCCTCCCGGGCAGCGGCTCCCTCATCGGCAAGGTCGCGACCTCTTCCAAGTGGTTCTCCGGCATCCACTTCACCGGCTCCACCGGCACCTTCAACAGCCTCTGGCGCCAGGCGGGCGAGAACCTGGGCAAGTATGTGAGCTATCCGCGCCTCGTGGGCGAGACCGGCGGCAAGGACTTCATCTTCGTGCACCCGAGCGCCGATCCGAAGGCCGTCGCCACCGCCGCTTTCTGCGGTGCCTATGAGTTCCAGGGCCAGAAGTGCTCCGCCGCTTCCCGCATGTACGTCCCGAAGAGCCTGTGGCCGGAAGTGCTGGGCATCATGAAGCAGTACGCCTCCGAGGTCAAGATGGGCGACGTCCGTGACCACTCGAACTACATCAACGCCGTCATCGACGAGGCTTCCTGGAACAACATCGACAGCTACATCAGCTACGCCGAGCAGTCCCCGGACGCGAAGATCGTCATGGGCGGCGGCCGCGACAAGAGCGTGGGCTACTTCGTGGAGCCGACCATCATCGAGACCACCGATCCGCACTTCAAGTCCATGGAAGAGGAGATCTTCGGACCGGTCCTCACCGTGTTCCCGTACGACGACGACAAGGTCGATGAGGCCGTGAAGCTCTGCGACACCACCTCCCCGTACGGCCTCACCGGCGCCGTGTTCGGCAAGGACCGCCTCGCCGTGGAGAAGATCACCGACGCCCTCCGCTATGCGGCCGGCAACTTCTACATCAACGACAAGCCCACCGGTGCCGTGGTCGGCAACCAGCCGTTCGGCGG
>JAFSJK010000021.1 GCA_017439305.1 Bacteroidales bacterium
CATTTCGGTGTTGGCGACATCGTCCGGGATGGCTTCGATGGCGAAGCGGACACGGAGGATCTGGCGGACCTTTTCATCGACGAGGTCTTCGGTCAGGGCACCGGTGGCGATGGAGTCGATGACCGGCTGACCCAGGTAATTGGAACCTGTCATCTGGACGTTCAGACCGTGGAGCATGGCGCCCATGGTGCTGTGCGTGCCGCCCCAGTCGGAAACGGTGAAGCCCTTGAAGCCCCACTCGCCGCGGAGGATCTCGTTCAGCAGATGTTCGTTCTCGGAGCAGTAGTCGCCGTTTACCTTGTTGTAGGCCGGCATCACGCTCATGGCACCGCCTTCAATGATGGCGCGCTCGAAGGGCTTGAGGTAGATCTCCCGGAGCGTGCGCTCATCGACCTGCGCATCCACGCTGCCGCGGTTGGTTTCCTGGTTGTTCACGGCGAAGTGCTTGATACACACGGCCGTTCCTTCATCCTGGACACCTTCCGTATAGCCCAGGGCCAGGGCAGCGGACAGGATCGGGTCCTCACTCAGGTACTCATAGGTACGGCCGCCCACAGGCAGGCGTTGGATGTTCACAGCAGGACCCAGGATCACGTCCTTGCCCCGGAGGCGGGCTTCCTTGCCCATTCCGGTGCCATAGAGGTATGCCATTTCCTTGGACCAGGTGGCCGCGAGGGCCGATCCGGTCGGGAAGTAGGTGGCGGAGTCCAGGGTCCAGCCGGCGGACTGGAAGCCGTTCGGGACGCCTTCCTCGCGGATGCCGAAGGGACCGTCGGCATAATGCATGTCGGCGATGCCCAGGCGCTCCACGCCAGCGGAGGACATGTTGGTCTTGGAATGGAGCATCTCCACCTTCTCTTCCAAGGTCATCTGGGCGATCATGGCGTCGATTTCCTTGTCATGGGCGGTAAGCCGGTCCTGTGGGGACTGGGTCGAGTTGCAGGCGACGGCAAGCAGGGCGCCGGCTGCGAGGACAAACAGTTTCTTCATGGTTTATTTGAACAGAAGCGGTACGAATTCGGAAAGGTAGATCCTCCAGTTGCGCCAGATGTGACCGCCGTCGGTTTCCATGTACTGGTACGGGTAACCCGCCGCATCGAGCTTGGCGCGGAACTCGTTGTTGGACTGGATGAGGAAGTCGGTCCGGCCGATGCCGATCCACAGAAGGGCCGGCTTCTTGGCGAAGTAGGCCGCGAGCTTCCGTTCGAAATCCTGGTACATCGGGCTGATGGAAGGATCGGTCACGCCGATAGCGGCGGAGAACATGCCGGAATAGTTGAACAGGTCCGGATAGTTCAGGCTGATGTTCAGCGTGTGGAAACCGCCCATCGAGAGGCCGCAGATGGCCCGGGACTGCTTCTTCGCAAGGGTCCGGTAGCGGCTGTCGATGAACTTGACAATCTCCGGGAACGCCGTCTCGAAGGTGCCCTCCATCGTCTGCGGGAGAGACATCGTCGGACGGGTGTAACCGGTGGAATTCTCCAGCGGGGCAGCCTCCTGGGAAATATTGCCGTTCGTAAAGACGACAATCATCGGCTTGGCTTCACCGCGGGCGATGAGGTTGTCGAGAATCTGCGTGGCACGGCCCTGGGTGACCCAGGCATCCTCGTCACCACCGATGCCATGGAGCACGTACAGGACGGGATACTTGGCCTTGGACGTCTCGTATCCGGCCGGGGTGTAGACCGTCAGGCGGCGGTCGAAGCCCTGTTTGTCGGAATGATACCAGACCTTGGACACGGTGCCGTGCGGGACGGCATGGATGGCATACAGGTCGGAACGGGCGCCGGCTTCGGGGACGAGCAGGACGCTCGTGAGGGAAGCCACGTCGCGGTTTACCCACATGTTGTTCGGGTCGATGACCGTATTGCCGTCCACCCGGAAGGTGTAGTTGTACAGCTCAGGGGCCACCTTGAACGGGGTGGTGTATTCCCAGACGCCGTTCTGTCCTTCCTTGAGAACCCCCACTCCGGGAGCGTCAAAGGCCATCTTCTGACCATTGAATTCCACCTCCACCTTCTCGGTGGGGAGGAAATCGCCGGTGACCTCCACCTTCACGGCCTTGGGAGCCTGGTAGCGGAACGTGACGGTACCGTCAGCATTGATAACGGGAGACTCGACTTGCGGACCTCCATACAAGGCCTGCTGCGCATGGGCGGAGAGGACGAGAAGCAAGGCTGCGACTAGAGAAATAATTTTTTTCATATCAACGTTCAGTTTCACAAATATACGACTATTTAAATGATTCTCCTACCTTGGAGAGCGCTTTGGGCAGGCACTCCTGCCAGAAGTTCCAGTAGTGGATGCCGTCCCGGGCGATGTATTCGACCGTCAGACCCTGTTCCGACATATAGTCGGCACATTTCCTGGCCTCCTCGTTGTTCACCGTCGTGTCCTGGTTGCCCACTTCGATCGTGAAAGCGGGGAAAACGCCCTTGTTCTGCTGCGCATCCACCAGCATCTTGAACATATCGTAGGACGCGGCCGGACTCATTGAATAGGCGTAGGTGAACTTTTCGGGGTACTTCAACCCATAATAGAGGGTTCCGAAACCACCCATCGACAGGCCGGCGACAGCGCGTTTGCCATTAAACTTGTATTTGGTTTCCACAGCCGGCATCAGTTCCCCGTGCATATATGCCTCGAAATCGCCCATATAGAAAGACATCTGGGCGTCCGGCATCACGATGATCATCGGAACGCCGTTGGCTTTCACATACTTCGCTGCGATGTTCATCGCATCGCCCTGGTCCAGCCAGGCATTCTGGTCATCACCGGCGCCGTGAAGCAGATACAGGATGGGATAAGCCGTATTTTCATCAAACTTGGGCGGAAGCCAGACATTGTATCTCATGGTCTGCTTCATCGCCGCGCTTTTGATCTCCAGGGCCCGTACGGCCTGTCCGTTGGGATACAGGAGGTCCAACAGGTCCACCTGTTCCGCCTCCTGTTCAGGATCCGTCTTGCCGCAGGCACCGGGGACGAGCATCCCCAGTGCCGCAGCAAAAAGCAACAGAACGCGTCTCATCACTCCGCCATTTCACCCACGAACTCGTATCCTGTAGAGCCCGCAAACTTGTAGATTCCTTCCGCCAGTTTGGTGACAGTCAAAGTCTCAGCGGGATTGATGAGGACGACGGCGCCGTCGGCTCCCGTGTAACGGGAACCACCGACACCCATACCCCACATGCTCAGGTCATAGCCATTACCGAAGGTGAAAGGCTCATGGGCATATTCGGTGCAGGTGTATTCACCGGACAGATCCGTCTCGCCTTCGGCGAGCACCAGGTCGAAATAAGCCACCTCTTCACCGGCGGCATTGGCGAAAACCAGGTTGTGAGTCTTCACGCCGGCAACGGGAGAGAATGAACTGTCGACGGCGTCGGACAGGCTTTCCGTGATGGTGTAATCAGCCGTGACGGTACCACCGCCATCACCGGAACCGACGATGAAATCGAACCCGTTTCCGGCGAACTCGTAGATACCCTCACCCAACTTCGACACGGTGAGTTTCTCGCCTACGCCAAGAAGGACGACGGCACCGTCGGCACCCACATAACGGGAACCGCCGACACCCATCCCCCACATGCTCAGGTCATAGCCGTTTCCGAAGGTATAAGGCTCGTGGGCATACTCGGTGCAGGTGTACTCACCGGACAGATCCGTCTCGCCTTCGGCCAGGACCAGGTCGAAGTAGGCGACCTCCTCGCCGGCAGCGTTAAAGAACACCAGGTTGTGGGTCTTCACGCCGGCAACGGGAGAGAATGAACTGTCGACGGCGTCGGACAAGTTTTCGGTATACGTATAATCGTACGAAGGACCCGATCCGGGAGCCAGGGCGTCCACGGTTCCTTCGAACACGGCCCAGTCGGGATAGGTGTTCTCGCTGCCCCAGGTGATGACATACTTGGAGCCCTTCTTCTCCACGGTGATGGTTCCGGAAGTGATCTTCCGGGCGGAAGACTGGCCGCCGGAAACCGTCCACCAGCAGGTGCCCCAGTTTTCGAACACCCAGCCGATGCCCCAAAGGTCGCCGGGATCCCAGCCGATGCCGAATTCACCCTCGTTGATGACACCACCGGCTGCAGAGGCCGTATAAGTACCCTCATGGAGGTAACCATCAGCGCTGTACAGGTCGACTGCCAGGTAGTTGCCGTCGCCGGTCACCGAACCATTGACGCTCTCCAAACCGGAAGTGCCCAGGCTCAGGGTAACGGAATTGGTCCCGCTTTCGACATTGCTCTGGGCGGTAAGCACCTTCGTGAGGGCCACCGGTTCCGGATCCGGCTCATAGACCAGCTCACCCTGCCACATCGTGCGGTAGGCATTGCCTTCCGTATCGAAAAGGACGAAGACGAAACGGTAGATGTCGCCGTCTTTCTTCACGGTAATCTGGCCGTCTTTCACGGTCTTGCCGTTGATCGTGGTCTTCCCGTCCACCAGGAAGCAGAGATTCTTGTCACCAGGGCCGTAGACGCCGGGTTCCAGATAGTACTGGGCGCGGGCACCGACCAGATAGGTATCCACGGCCGAATTGCCTTCACCCGTGAACTTGACGTGGAAGATGCGGTTCGCATCCGTCTTCTCGAAGGAAGAGGCCGCCAGCGTAGTGAGCACCGGCTCCTGTGCCGCCGGATAGATACCCTTGAGCGGAGCGAGTTCGATCTTGGTGCAGGAGACGAGGGCCAGGGCGGCCGCCATCAAGCTGTATATGAATGCTTTTTTCATTGCTTTATTCCTTTATAAGAATCAATAACCGGGATTCTGGATCACGTTCTCGTTGAGCATCGTTTCCGTGAACGGATAAGGCAGGTGTTCGTGCTTTCCCTTCTGGAAACCATAGACGGAACGTCCGCTGGAAACATAGGTGACGGTACCGTTGGGGTCCATCTTGGGATAGTCCTTGCCCATGTCTTTCAGGCGGTCATAGGCATCACCCCAGCGGAGCAGGTCCTGGAAACGCTGTCCCTCTCCGCAGAGTTCCAGCCGCTTCTCGGTCTTGATCGTCTCCATGTCCACGGAGTTCAGGGCGGAAAGCTGCGCCCGGGCGCGGACCCGGTTCACATACTGCAGCGCGACATCGGTCTTGCCTGCCTGGAAATTGGCTTCGGCGCCCAGGAGGAGAACTTCGGCGAAACGCATCCACAGCGGGTTCTTGAAATTGACCATGCAGTTGAAGGTCACCTCATCGGTCATGAAACGGCCCTTCCACTTGAACAGGCCGGTGCTCAGGGTCGTCTGATTGAAGGAAACGCCCATCGCGCGCATTTCATCATAGGTCTTGAGGGTTTCCTTCCGGCGATAGCTGTCGGCGCCCTCATACTTGACGAAAGTCTGATACAGGTCCATGGTCGGCACCATGAAACCCCAGCCGCCGGTTGCGCAGACATCAGCGGGGATGGTCATCTCGCCGCCGGAGCTTCTCGGGTTCACCATCGCGCCATAGAAGTCGAAGTTGTCGAACTGGTTGTCCAGGTCATTCACGCGGATGCTCTCGAAGAGGTTCTCACAGTTCATCTTGTTGGCGATGTGGTTGATGCTGCCATAGGTGTCAGCGGTGAACAGGTCATACAGGTTGGAGTTCACCACGGCGTTGAGCTGGTCGGCCGCCTTCTGGTAGTAAGCCTTGTCGTTCAACTCGGTTGCCATCCACAGGTATGCCTTGCCCAGGAGGGCCTGGCCATACTGCTTGGTCACACGCCAGGTCGTATTGTCATTCAGGGAAGACTTCTGGGCCAGGGCGCCGGAATTCACGGCGTAGGTCAGGTCATCCTCGATGAGTTTCCAAAGGTCCTCGGTGGAGCCGTTGCCCTGCTTGTACTCGGACGGAGCCAGTTCGTGGTCCACGATGGGCGGATTGCCCCACAGGGTGGTGAGTTCGAAATAGGCCCAGCCCCGGAAGAGATGTGCTTCAGCCACAGCCCGGGCGGCAGCCGCACTCTGTTCGGGGTCGATATGGCCGATAATCACGTTGGCATGATAGATGAGCCCGTAGTATCCCGTGAAGGAACTCTCGATCTGACCGGTTTCAGAATTGAAACCGAATTCGCCCAGGGCGTCCATGTCCACGTTGTCGCCGTGGGCGGCACCGCCGGCATAGTAGTCGTCGGAGATGATGTTCTTCACCAGCATCACGTTATAGTACCAGCCACGGACGTCGCTGTACATCGTGATGCCGGCAGACTCGATCTCTTCGTCGGTCTTGTAGTAGGTGTTGTAGTCGATAACGCCTTTGCGGGGAACGTCCAGCATCTTGTCGCAGGAAGTGAAAGCCATCGCCGCAAGGACCGTCAGGATGATATATCTTGTTTTCATAAGGCAGTCGGATTAGAAAGTGATGTTGACACCGAAGACAACCTTCTTGGAGGTAGGATAGTTACCCTTGTCCACGCCCATCGAGGAGCCCACGCCCACGATTTCGGGGTCGAAGCCCGGGTACTTGGTGAAGGTGAACCAGTCGTCCAGGGAAGCATAGAGGCGGAGCTGGTCGATGAAGATCCTTCTCAGCAGCGGCTGCGGGAAGTTGTAACCCAACTGGATCTGCTTGATCTTGAGATAACCCGCATCCATCACTACGCCGCTGGAAGTCAGGAACTTGGCATAGTTGGCGGCATTGGCGGCCGGCATCGTTCCGTTCGTGTGCTCCGGAGTCCAGCGGTCCTTGGTCAGGTAGGTCAGACGGTTGGAAGTGTAGTCGATATTGTTGAGGGCGTTGAGGATCCGGTTCCCGCCCGCACCGGCCATGAACATCGTGAAGTCGATGCCCTTCCAGCCGGCATTCAGGGTAAGGCCATAGTTATAGGTCGGGATGCCGGATCCCAGGTGACGCTTGTCGGAGTCGGCCGGGTCGGTGGTCGGTTCACCCAGGGTTCCGTCCTCGTTGTAGTGGTTGAAGAGGGCTTCACCGGATGATTCCTGGATTCCGGCGAACTCATAGCCATACAGATGCCAGGCGGGATAGCCTTTCTCGAAGCGGGTGACCGTGCCGTAATTACGGACACCGACGCCACCCAGGCCGTCCTTCAGGGTCGGGTGCAGATAAGTCACCCGGTTCTTCAGGGTGGAGAAGTTGCCGCTGATTCCGTAGAAGAAGTCGCCGATCTGGTCCCTCCAGCGGATTTCCAGTTCGATACCCTGGTTGTCCACGTTACCGGCATTCATCGGGGAAGCGCCCACACCCACGATCGTGGAAGTCGTGATGCCGGTGACGATCAGGTCCTTGGTCCGCTTGTCGAACCAGTCGAAGTTCACGGTGAGGCGGTCGCGCAGGAAGCGCATGTCCAGACCCGCGTTGAACTGCTCGGAGGTCTCCCACTTCAGTTCCTGGTTACCCGCCATGCTCGGAGCGTAACCGATAATGTACTGGAAGGAGCCGTCTGCATTCTGCAAGCCGGTAGGATACTGGCCGGTGCTGGTGATGTCATTGGCGTAGGAATAGCCGCCCAGACCGGCGATGGAACCGTTCTGACCCCAGCTCAAGCGCAGCTTGGCAAAAGGAATCACGGAACGGAGAGAGGCGAAGAAAGGCTCCTCGGAAAGGGTCCAACCGGCGGAGACGGACGGGAAGTAACCCCAACGCATCGGCTTCGGGAGGATGGAGAGGTCTGCCGCATCGGCACGGAAGGTGGCCTGGACATTATACTTGTTCATATAGCTCCAGCCTATACGGCCGAAGTAGGAGTACTTGTAGCTGTAGTTCTCGACACCGCCGCCAGCCGTCTTGGTGGCCGTAGGCGTTGCCTGGCTGATGTAGTAGAACAGCGGATCATCCCGCTTGATACCAAAGTCGATGACGCCGCCGGAGTCGGAACCGCTGATTCCGGAATTGGCGCTGTAGCTGCGGCTCTCGGAGAAAGAGACGCCGGCCATCGCCATGAGATTGTGGCGGCCGAACTGATGCATCCAGTTCGCGAAGTTTTCCCATTGATAGTAGATGGAATCGTTCGCACTGGCGCTCACGCTCATATAGTACTGCTTGGCATAGCCTTCATTATAGTAATAGTCATGGCTGTATCCGTAACTGTCGCCGGCCGAGAGGCGGTATCCCAGACGGGAAGTGATGGTGAGATCCCGGAAGGGACGGAAATTGACAGCTGTGGAACCGTTGACATTGAATCCCTTGGAGATATTGTAAGAACGGTCACGCTGCACCAGTGGATGCACGTTTTCAGAGATATTGAACTGGGAAATACCGTAGTAATTTCCGTTCTCGTCCGTCAGGAGCACCTTGCCGTCGGCCAGGTAATCCTGCATGAAGACAGGCAGGTTGTCCGGGGTGTAATAGGCCGGAGTCATCGGATCCAGCTGCAGGGCGGCGAGGACGGCTGAACCGTAATCGGAGCCTTCGGAGACGCTGCGGGCCTTGTAGTATTCCACTTGGTTGTTGGTCTGGACTTCCAGCCAGGGCTTGAACTTCCAGGAGCCGTTCACCATACCGGTTACGCGGTTGTACACATCGGCATCTCCCTTGAACATACCGTTGTTGGAGAGATAGGAACCGGAGATGTATAGGTTACCACGGTCATTGCCGGCACTGAAAGTCAGGTTGTGGTGATGCATCAGGGAATTCTCGTAGGACTCGGCCAGCCAGTCAGTATTGGTCTTCTGGTCCCATTTGCTGTAGATATCCTTGAGGGTAATGTTCCCCTTCTCCGTGTAGAACTGGATGAATTCCTCTGAATTCATCACCTGGGGAACCTTGCCGAGACTCTGGGAAGAGAGCTGATAGGAATAGCTGATCTTGCCGTCACCCTTGCCTCGGCGCGTGGTGATCATCACCACGCCGTTACCGGCCTGGGCACCGTAGATGGCGGCGGAGGCGCCGTCCTTCAGGACTTCCATCGACTCGATGTCGTTCGGGTCGATACCGGCGATGGAATTGGTGATCCGGCCGTCCACGACATACAACGGGTTGGCGTCGTTGTTGGATGAAATACCACGGATGCGGATGGCAGGGGTCGCCCCCGGACGCGCAGAACTCGCAAAGGCCTGTACACCGGCGGTCTTGCCCTGAAGGGCCTGTTCCGGGGAAGCGATGGTACGGTTCTGGATGTCTTCCTCCTTCACTTGGGAAATAGCGCCGGTAACATCCGATTTTTTCTGCACGCCGTAACCGACGACGACCGTTTCCTCGATCATCTGGGAGTCAGGCATCATTTTGATTTCCAAGGTTGTATCACCTTCGATCACCCTTTCCTGCGGCAGATAGCCGATGGTGGAGAAAACGACGGTGGCACCCTTGGGAACCACGAGGCGGAACTGACCGTCCAGATCGGTGATGGTGCCGTTGGTGGTACCTTGCTGCACCACGCCCGCGGCGATCATCGGCTCGTTCTGCTCGTCGACGACCCTACCGGTGACGACTGCGTTCTGCGCGAACGCCGCCATGGCGGTAGTGAGGGACAAGGCAAGGACAGCCAGAGATTTCATTGCTGAATGTCTCATTGTTGTTGTTGGTTAGAAGTTATTGGATAGTTGGTTCGATATCGATCGAGAGCGTCTTCGGATAAGGTTCCCAAGCGGGGAAACCGTCAGACTCCGGCTTGCCGGTCTTGGCAAAACCGGTCCACAGGCGACTTACGCGGTGACCCAGTTCCACAGCGTCCTCTCCCCCGCCCGTGAACGTACGGTGCAGGAGGACATTGTCAAAGACAAAGGGGATTTCGATGCAATGGGGACTGCCCATGGATCCGTCCAATACAGGGGTTTTCCAGCTGAACAGATACATATATACAGGCGCGCACCCGGCGGCGGTCCGGTCCTCGGCCTGCCGGATGGCCAGCGGACGGAAGATGGGATCCTCACGGTCGGGGGTGAACTCGTTGTACACCGTGCCGATGATGACCGGGATGTCCTTCGAGAAGGCCAGGGCTTCCGAAGAGGCAGGCTGGAAAGGAATCACCTCACCGTCCACGACGGGAAGCTGCCCATAGATAATCATATCCAGGATATTGGTCGGGAGTGTACCGTCCTGACGGGCTTCCTCTGTAACCTGCTGCACGGCTTGCCTATAGGCAGCAAGCAATTTCTCATAAGGGACCGAGGCTATCTCGTCCACCTTCGAAGGGGCGATGCCCAGGTTGGCGACCGTGGCGGCACCGATCCGGCGGGAATACTGGGGCGTCATCAGGTTGAAAATCGAGCCGCTCTGCACAATGGCCTTGTGGAAAAGGCCCTTCGCCGAGGGCATCGCCATCACGGTGCTTACCTTGCCTCCGCCTCCGCTCTGTCCGAAAATGGTCACATTGGAGGGGTCTCCGCCGAAATTGGCGATATTGTCACGGACCCACTCCAGGGCTTTCACGATGTCCAGCATGCCCACGTTGCCACTGCTGGCGTATTTCGCGCCATATGCGCTCAAATCCAGATACCCCAGGGCATTGAGCCGGTGATTCAGCGAAACCACGACGACCCCGTGGTCACGAGCCAGGTTGGTCCCGTCATAACAGATCAGTTCCTGGGAAGAGCCTTCGCTGAAACCGCCACCGTGCAGCCAGACCATGACCGGGAGCTTGCTCCCCGCCTTGATGCTGGATGTCCACACATTCACCCGGAGACAGTCTTCATCCGGAAAACCGTCGTCCCAATGCATGGTGAAAGCCTGGTTGTCATCCCGCCAACCCATCCGTTCGCCATGGGGTGACACCGGGCCGAATGCACGGCTGGGACGGACTTCCTTCCAGGGGTCCGGATCCACGGGAGGCATGAAGCGGTCGGCTTTACCATAAGGGATGCCTTTGTAGATGTACACACCGTCGTCGATATATCCGGCAACAGGGCCGGACTGGGTGGTGACGACGGAACTGGTGGAGGATGTCTCCAAGGCAGACAAGCACTGCGATGCTCCGCGGCGGGCCGGCTGTCCGCAGGCGGCCAGGAGGAGCGTGATGCCCAAAAGGGCGGCTATGGGTTTCAATGTCATTCGACGATATGGTTTGTCGGATGCAAAATTGAGAAGAAAACACGGCAAACCTTTTTACCCTGTTTCAAATCCTTTTCCTTGCGTTTTATAAAGATTTTTAATTGTTCAAAAGTCTTTCGATTTGTTCAAATACACGCGTTTTTACAAAAAGTAAGGTATATTTGTATCATGAGAGCACCACTGACCGGCCTGGTCCTGGGACTCCTGGTCCTGGGCGCCTGCCAATCCCATCAACCACCCCTACCCACACCCGCAGAGGGGAGCGTCGTCATCTCCGACCGCCTGTCCAACCAACGGGTGAACTGCTTTGCAGAAGACCGGTACGGACATATCTGGATGGGCACTTTCCGGGGGCTGAACAAGTATACACCCGGAGAATTCCAGCATTTTTTCTGCATGGACGACCAATCAGGCCTTCCGGACAACCAGATCAACGCCTTGCACAGCGCACAGGATGGAACGTTGTGGGTCGCAACGGTCAATGGCGTGGCCAGGCATACGCAACAGGAGGGATTCCATCGGGTCGGCCTCCTGAGCGACAACCGCAACATTTCCCAGATCCTGGAGACACACGACGGGAAACTCCTGTTTTCCAACGGAATGGAACTGTTCCTTTATGACGCCGCGCAGGAAGCCCTGCGCCCCGTCCTCCGGGAGTTCAACGCTTTCGGTACTCCATCCGCCCTCGTCACTGCCGACGACCGCCTGTGGGTGATTTCCGGCGGCGGTTTCCTGCTCAATTGCTATTCCACGCAGGATTTCTCCCTCCAGCAGAATTATCCCCTTCCCCATCAAGTCTATCATCTCTGCGATGCCGGACAAGGTGAGCTCTGGCTTTCAGGCATGGGGCAGCTGAGCATCCTGGATATCCGCAGCGGTAACTGGAAGCCCCTTCCCGACGCCGTCGCTGCGGAGAAGCATCTCATGAGCGGAGACATCGACATCCTCTTCGCCATTGACGGCAACTCCCTGCTGATGAATGCTATAGGCAAAGGCTTCTTCCTGTACAACCGCACCCGGGAAACCGTCCTGTTCCAGGACCACGGCGATTTCCCCCTCACAGTTCCGGAACCGAAATCAGGACCATCTTCCGCGACAGCCACGGGAACCTCTGGTTCGGGACCACCGACCAGGGCTACCACGTCTCTTATCAGGAACACAGCCAGTTCGGTACCAACAAGTACCTGACCGAGGCGCTCCGGAACAAGAACGTCATCTCCCTCTGCCCGGACAAGGCCGGTGCCCTCTGGATTACCACCCTGCAGGACGGTCTGTTCCGTTATGACCTGTCTACCAAGCAATTGAAGAAAGTATCCATTGACCATCTCATCCCGGACAGCGATGTGGGCTATATCCGTTGCTCCGGTGTCTATTGCGACAGGGACGGGGACCTTTGGGTGTCTTTCTCGAACAAGATGCGGGTCATCCGCTGCCTTTGGGACGGCAACCGCCTCATATCCAAAGATGTGGTCTACGTCCTCTCTCCCCTTTCCATCCTGGAGGATGACCGGGGCATCCTGTGGATCGGCGGATTAAGCGAAAGCCTCACCCGCTATGACAAGAGGACGCGGAGCCGGGAAGAAGTCAGGCTTGTCGGCGAAGGAGAATGGACTTTCGTGCCCAGCATGATCCTGAACGAGCCCGGCCAGCTTCTTGCAGGGCGCTTCAACATGTCTCCCGTCTATGTGAACACCTATTCCATGGAGGTAAAGCCTCACACGATGACGGAAGAGGAACAGGCGGCCTGCGTGCGCCGTTCGGTCATCATCCCCAACTGCCTCCACAAGGACAGCAGCGGCAATATCTGGATCGGAACCATTGCCAACGGTCTCCTGCTGGACGACAGGACGCTGGGAAAAACCCACCCCATGGAAGGTCTTCCCTGCCTGGACATCTGTTCCATCGAGGAGGACCGTCAGGGGAATGTTTGGGTCAGTACGATGAACGGCCTGGCGAAATACGACCGAACGGTCGGTACTTTCGTTCATTTCTTCGAGGCCGACGGCATCGGCGGGGACCAGTTCAACGACCGCGCGTCCTGCATCCTGCCGGACGGTACGCTGGTGTTCGGCGGCACGCACGGAATCACCTGGTTCAATCCGCTGGACGCTCCCGGCAAACGGACCGTTCCACTGGTATTCGAGCATCTCACCATCCACAACCAGCTGGTAAAGCCTTCCCCGGACGGTCCCATGGACAAGGAACTGTGCGAAAAACCGCAAGTCACCATCCGGAACAGCCAGAACGCCTTTAACATCTCTTTCTCCGCCCTGGATTACAGTGAATTCGAGCAAATCCGGTATGCCTACAAACTGGAAGGTTTCGACAAAGACTGGGTGAAGATCAACACGCGTCACGACGCCTATTTCGCCAACCTCCCTGCCGGACGCTATAAACTGCACGTGCGCATCGCGAACGGAAGCCATACCCTGACCGAGACCGAGGAGATCCTGGACATCCACGTCCTGCCGCCTTGGTACTGCACCTGGTGGGCCACGCTGCTGTGGATCCTCCTGGCCGTTTTCTTCATCGGCATCGTCTACACATTCTACCGGCACATCCATCGCGTCCGGAAAGAGGCGGCCCGTCGGATCCGGGAAGTCCGCCGCGAACGGGAGAAAGCGGAAGAGGCCGAAAAGGCGGAAAAGGCCCTGAACAAGATCCAGATGGACTACTTCTCCAACGTCGCCCACGAGTTCCGCACCCCGCTCACCATGATTGCCGGTCCCGCCCAGCAGCTTTCCGACTCGGACGGCATCCAGGGACAGGACCGGAAGCTGGTGGACATCATCCGCCGCAACACCACCTGGATGCTGTCGCTGGTGAACCAGCTATTGGATTTCAACCGCATCGGGAACAGCAAACTCCAGATGAAGGTGGCCAAGATGGATATCGTGGAGCCCTTGCGGGACACCGCCAGTCTCTTCCGTTTCAACGCCCAATCCAAGGGAATCGAACTCAACACTTATGGACTGGAAGATTCCTTCACCATGTGGGTCGACGCCGACAAGGTACAGAAGGTAGTGATGAACCTGCTCTCCAACGCGCTCAAGTTCACTCCCGCCGGAGGAAAGGTCTCCCTCGCCTTCGATGTGATTTCCCGTGCCGACGCCGCCGCCCGCTTCCCCCTTACGGAAGCCGATACAGACGGCCAGTACGCCTGCATCAGCGTTTCCGATTCGGGCCCCGGCATCTCCGAAGACCAGTTGGAGAAGATTTTCGAGCGCTTTTACCAGGCAACTCCCGGGAAGAAGGTCGCCGGTTCCGGAATCGGCCTCTATTATGCCCGCGCACTTTGTATGCTTCACCATGGTTATATCCGCGCCTGGAACCGGGAGGAAGGGGGTGCTCTCTTCAGCCTGGTCCTCCCCGTGAGTGCCAGTTCGTACACGGAAGAAGAGCGCACGGAAGACACGCCTCAACTTTCCTCGCACGCCCTGGCCGAATCCATCACCGAGGACGTTCCGGAGCAGGAGAACAAGAAACGGCATATCGCCATCGTGGATGACGACATCGACATCGCCAACTACCTGAAAGTGATGCTCAAGACGCAGTATCGGGTCTCCCTGTTCTTCGATGCCGCCAGTGCGCTTAAAGGAATGGAGGAAGATACACCGGACCTCATCATCAGCGACGTGGTCATGCCGGGCATGGACGGGTATGAGCTATGCGCCCGCATCAAGGGCAATCTCCAGCTCAGTCACATTCCCGTGGTGCTGGTCACGGCCAAGGTCGCCGTGGAGAACCAGGTCCAGGGCCTTCAGGAAGGAGCGGATGCCTACGTTACAAAGCCTTTCCAGCCCGCCTATCTGCTTGCCCTGGTCAAGTCCTTGCTGGACAACCGCGAGAAACTGCACCAGCGGCTGGGATCCGTTACCACGACGGAGGACATCGAACCCGAAGCTCTCTCACCGCGTGACGCCGCATTCATGAAGGAACTCTACGAACTGATGGAAAAGGAGCTCGCGAACGTGGACCTGGACATCACCCGTATTACCGAGATGATGAAGATTTCCCGCACCAAGTTCTATTACAAGGTCAAGGGCCTCACCGGCGAGAATCCGAGCGTCTTTTTCAAGCGGTATAAATTGAACCGGGCCGCCGACCTTCTGAAGGAAGGAAAGCACAACATGTCTGAGATCGCCTATATGACCGGCTTCAACACCCTCTCCCACTTCTCCACTTCCTTCAAGAAGCAGTTCGGTGTCCCGCCCTCGGAATACGGCGGCTGAACCCAGGTCGCTAAAGTTATTGACCAACAACCATTTATCAAATAGTCCCTGGGGGATTTTCCCCAGGGACTATTCTGCAACGCATTATCAACCAACCAAATAGCCGATCCGGCTTATTTCACTTTGATTTCCTGCACCGGCTCCTTCGGGAGCATCACGCGGTTGACGGGCCAGGACTGGGCTTTGGCAACCTTGAAGGCGGCCGTGGCGCGGATGTCGGCGACAGAGGCACCGAAGTGGGCGGTGTAGGCGCCGGCGGCAGTCTCCCAGGCACTGGTGACCTCGTTGAAGGAAGCGAGGGTGTACGGATCCACGGTCATGGTGAGGGTCTGGCTTTCACCGGGTTTCAGTTCGCGGGTCTTGGCAAAGGCACGGAGCTCGCAAGCGGGCTTCACAAGACCGCCGTCCGGAGCCGTAACATACAGCTGAACAGCCTCTTTACCAGCGAAAGAACCCGTGTTGGTCACAGTGATGGAAGCTGTGACAGTACCGTCCTTCGCAACTTTCACGACCGGTTTGGAATAGCCGAAGGTCGTGTAGCCGAGACCATAGCCGAACGGATAGGAGACGTCCTTTCCGGCCGTAGTGAAGTAACGGTAACCAACCCAGATACCTTCCTTGTATTCGGTGAAGTCCACGTTGGCCTTCTTCACCTTTCCGTATCCGAACATCGCGGCCAGCGCGTTGGCCTCCTCGTCCTCGTCATCGGATGCGAACGGGTTGAAGGAGCCGTCACCCACGTAGTCGAACGGGAAGTTATAGGAGGAAGGGATGTCGAAATAGCTGACCGGGAAAGTCATCGGAAGCTTGCCGGAAGGATAGGAGGCGCCGGAAAGAACATCCGCTACGGTGTAGCCGCCTTCCTGGCCCGGAGTCCAGGCAAGGAGAACGGCATCTGGAAGATTCTTCCAGGAAGCGGTCTCGATCACGCCGCCGATGTTCAGGACCACGACTACCTTCTTGCCGGCATAGTGGTAGGCGTCGCAGAGATCCTGCAGGAGCTTGCGCTCGGCGCCGGTGAGAGTCCAGTCGCCGTCCTCGGCCTTGCGGTCGCCCCCCTCGCCCGCGTTGCGGGAGATGGTAAGAACAGCGATGTCGGACAGCGGAACCACCTTGTTGATGAATCCGCGGGAAACCTCCATTTCGGGGATGACAGGTTCGCCGAGAAGGACGGAGGAAGGAGAAACGTTATTCTTGAGTTCCGTCTTCTGCAGCGCGATATACTGGTTGTACCAGGTTTCGATGTCGGCATTGACCTCAAAGCCGTTCACGCGAAGGCCTTCGGCGACGTTGCGGACATATTTCTTGTTCACATTGCCGGAGCCGGTGCCGCCGGCGATGAAGTCATAGGAGCCCACGCCGTAGAGGGCGACCTTCTTCACGCCCTTGAGGGGCAGGACACCATTGTTCTCCAGGAGAACCATTCCCTCAGCCGCCGCCTTGCGGACGAGCTTGGCATGGCCCTCAAGGTCAGGCTTGTCGGAATACTTGTAACCCTGGAAACGCGGAGTCTTCACGATGTATTCCAGCATGTTACGGACACACATGTCCACGTCTTCGATCTTCAGGGTACCGTTCTGGACACCGGCAACGATTTCACCGATGAACTGGTCCATGCCCGGTTCCAGGAGGTCGTTGATGGCACCGATCTGCTGCACGGTCTTGCGGGGGCCGGTCCAGTCGGTCATGACGATGCCCTTGAAGCCCCATTCCTCGCGCAGGATGGTGTAGAGGAGGTCACGGTTGGCCTGGGTGTAGGGACCGTTAATCCGGTTATAGGAGGACATGATGGTCCAGGGGTCGGATTCCTTGACGGCAATCTCGAAGCCCTTGAGATAGAGCTCGCGGAGGGCTCTCGGGTTGATGCGGGCGTCATTCGCCATGCGGTTCGTCTCCTGGCTGTTGCCAGCGAAGTGCTTGACGGACACGCCGACGCCGTTCGACTGAATGCCGCGGGTATAGGCAGCCGCCATCTTTCCGGTCAGGTAAGGATCCTCGGAGAAATATTCGAAGTTACGTCCGCACAGGGGGTTACGATGCAGGTTCATGCCCGGGGCCAGCAGAACGTCGGCGCCGTATTCCTTGACTTCCTCGCCCATCGCGGTGGTGAGTTCCTCCACCAGCGGAGCATTCCAGGACGATGCCAGCGAGGTGCCTACCGGGAATCCGGTGCAGTAAAAGGTCTTGTCCGTGCCCGGACGGGTAGGGTTGATGCGGAGGCCGGCAGGACCGTCGGAAAGGACGGTCTGCGGAATGCCGAGACGCGGGATGGCCCGGGTGGTACCGGCGGCGCCGGAGACGAGAACCTCGTCGGAACCGGTGAGACCACCCACCATACTGCCCCAACCGGAGCCCACCAGGAGGGTAGCCTTTTCCTCGAGGGTCATGGCCTTCAGGACCTCGTCGATGTTGTCCGGACGCAACTGGGGCTGTGCCAGGGCGGAGACGGTGCAAAGCGCTGCACCAAGCATCAGGGAAACTTTCTTCATGTGTCGGTTAATTGGTTATTCTGGACACAAACTTACGAAATAAAGGGTATTCGTCCAATTCAAAAAACCAATTTGAACTATTTGTGCTAAAATTTGAACGCCCTGCGAAATTTTCCTATCTTTCGGATATGAAACGCATTATCGCCTTGTTCGTCCTGGCCGCCGTGGCCTGCACCGCTGCCGCCCGGGAAAAAGTGCCGGCCACCGACAGCCGCATCACCTTTGTCGGACGCACCTCCGTCACGGAAGGGACTGTTTCCTTCGACTGGAGCGGCGTCTATGCCCGCATCGCCTTTACGGGCGGTTATCTGGCCCTTGAGGCCGGAGACACGGGGAAGGATTATTTCAACGTCTGGATCGACCGGGACCCTTCCGCAGAACCGGACAGGGTCGTCATCATCGACCGGGATACCACCCTCGTGCTGTTCCAGAAGAAAGAGCGGAAACCTCTCCCCCACCGGATCGTTATCCAGAAACGCACCGAGGGCGAGCAAGGACGGGCTGTTTTCCGTGCCTTCGAGGCTGAGGGACAGTTCCTTCAGGCGGAAGAAACGAAGGAGCGCCTTATCGAGGTAGTGGGCGATTCCTACACTTGCGGTTACGGCTCGGAGAACAGCGTCCGGGAGGATCCTTTCCGGCCGGAGGACGAGAATCCCGCCAAGACCTATGCCGACATCCTGGGCCGCTACTTCGGCGCCGACATCCTCCGGGTCGCCCACTCGGGAATGGGAATCGACCGCAACTACAACGACGCCGTCCGCGGCTGGCATATGCCGCAGCGCTATCTCCAGACCTTCGACCTCGCGAAGGAACCGGCCTGGGAATTCACCGGAGCCCGGCCTTCCATCACCATCATCTATTTGGGAACCAATGACTTCTCCACCGGCCGCCAGCCCGGGTTCCAGGAATTCAAAGCCGGCTATGTCCGCCTGCTCCAATCCATCAAATCACACTATGGCGAAGGGCATCCCATCCTGTGCGTCGCCCCGAAGCACAGTCCTGAGCATCACGAATACATCCGTCGCGTCGTGGAATCCTGTGGCCTCCCGGCCGTGTATTTTGCCGGCCTGCCTGAACAGGTCCACGACAATGACGCCGACCTGGGCGCCTCCTGGCATCCGAACTACACCGGTCACCTGAAAAAGGCATATTCCCTCATTCCCGTCGTCTCCACCCTCACCGGCTGGCCGATGGAAAACAAAACCGTCGAATAATGAAACGATTCCTCCCCCTCCTCCTGCTTCTGACGGCCTGTACGGCCGCTCCGCAGCGTGAACTGACCCTGCACTATGACCAGCCGGCGGCCTTCTTCGAAGAAGCCCTCCCCGTGGGAAACGGACGCCTGGGCGCCATGGTCTACGGCGATCCCGTCCACGAGCATCTCTCCCTGAACGACATCACCCTCTGGACCGGCGAGCCGGATAAGGGACCGGAGCATCCGGACATCAAGAACCTGGGACTCGGGGGCGACGGGGCGGAAGCCTTGAAGGCCGTCCGCGAGGCGCTGGACCGCGAGGACTATGCCGCAGCCGAACAGCTCCAGAGAGGCCTGCAGGGGCATTTCAGCGAAAGCTACATGCCGCTGGGGACGCTCCGGATCGATTATGATACCTGCGCCGTGGAGAACTATACGCGTACTCTGGACCTTTCCCGCGCCGTGGCTACGGTCTCGTACCTGCGGGACGGCGCCCTGTTCCGGAGCGAAGTTTTTGCCTCGGCGCCAGACTCGGTGATCGTCGTCCATATCGTCTCGGAAGCGCCCGTGAATGCCCGGGTATCGCTGGACACTCCCCTGCCGCATGAATCTTCGGCATCGGAGGCGGGCCTCGCCGTCGACGGCTACGTCGCCTGGCACACCTACCCGGGATACTACCCGCATACCCAGGCCAGTCCGGAGAAATACTGGTACGACCCGGATCGGGGCATCCATTTCCGTACGCGCGTCTATGCCGACGCTTCCGGTGGCAATGTCTCCCTGGCCGACGGTGCATTGGTTCTGAACGGCGTCCGTGAAGCCACCCTGTACGTGGTTAATTCCACAAGTTTCAACGGGTTCGACAAGGATCCGGTGAAGGAAGGAAAGCCGTACCAGGCTCTTGCCGATGCCAACCTGCAGCGGGTCCGGGAGGCCGGTTACACCCGCCTTCTCTCCCGTCACGAGGCCGACTACAAGGAGTTTTTCGACCGCGTCTCCATCGACCTGGGCGCGACGCCGGACTCCGTCCGCGTCCTTCCCACCGACGTCCAGCTCAAGCGTTACACGGACCTCGGCGAAGCGAACCCAGAACTGGAAGCGCTTTATTATCAGTACGGTAGATATCTCCTGATTTCCTCTTCCCGGACGGAAGGGGTCCCGGCGAACCTCCAGGGTCTGTGGAATGAAAGCATGGACCCGCCGTGGAGCTGCAACTACACGATCAACATCAACCTGGAGGAGAACTACTGGCCTGCGGAAGCAGCCGCCCTGCCTGAAATGCACGAAGTCCTGCTTTCCTTCATCCATAACCTGAGCAAGAACGGCGAACCCGTCTCCCGCCGCCTGTACGGCGCCACCCGGGGCTGGAACGCCGGACACAATTCCGACATCTGGGCGATGGCCACCCCCGTGGGCCTGGGTACCGGCGACCCGTCCTGGGCCAACTGGACGATGGGTGGCGCCTGGCTCTCCACCCACATCTGGGAGCATTACCTCTACACCCGCGACCGGGCCGCCCTGGAGCGCGACTACCCCGTGCTGAAAGGCGCTGCGGAGTTCTGCATGGACTGGCTTGTGGAGAAAGACGGCCGGTTGATTACCTCCCCCGGCACGTCCCCGGAAAACCGTTACGTCACGCCGGAGGGCTTCCATGGTGCCAGCCTGTACGGCGCCACGGCGGACCTGGCCCTTGTCAATGAATGCGTTACCGATGCAATGCTGGCTGCCCGGGAACTGGGTGTGGACCCGGACTTCGCCGATGAAGCAGCGAAGACCGTCGCCCAGCTCCAGCCCTACCAGATCGACGCCGAAGGAAAGCTGCAGGAATGGTATCACGACTGGAAGGACGAGGACCCGCACCACCGGCACCAGTCGCACCTCATCGGAGCCTATCCCGGCCATCAGATTACGACCGGACCTTTCGCTGAAGCAGCGCTGAAGACCCTGGAAATCAGAGGCTTCGAGACTACCGGCTGGAGCTGTGGCTGGCGCATCAACCTGTACGCCCGGCTGGGCGACACGGAGAATGCCTACAAGATGTTCCGGCGCCTTCTCCGCTACGTGAGTCCCGACCGCTATCGCGGGCCGGACGCCCGCCGAGGCGGCGGCACCTACCCGAACCTCTTCGATGCCCACTCCCCTTTCCAGATTGACGGGAACTTCGGCGGCTGCGCCGGTGTCATGGAGATGCTCATGCTCAATGAGAACCCGCGCGGCACCATGCCTTCGGCCTGGCCCACCGGCTCCATCAAGGGAATCCGTACCCGCAACGGAAAGACCCTGGACATCTTCTGGAAGGACGGCAAGGTCGTCTATTTCAAGGAAAGATAGGCAGCCGTCAGGCTTCCGTACGCTTGTTCAGGTTGGTGGTCAGGTACATGATGCCAACCAGCAAGGCAAACAGCACGAGCGTACCGGCCAGAAGGGCGTAGGTCTCCATCTGGAGCAAGACATAGCTGAGCAGATAGGCGACGGCGACCAGGGCGGTAAGAAGATATGCCGTCTTGTCGCGCAGGATGCCGCGGAAATAGCCGAAGAGGGCCGCGACAGTCATCAAAGCCGCCAGGGCGTAGGCCAGCGGAAAGCGCATGAACTCGGAGAACGAGAGCACCAGCGCATAGAACAGCACCAGGGAAAGGCCGATGACCAGGTACTGCACCAGGTCGATCTTCTTCTTCCCGACCAGTTCCACCGCCAAACCGGCGATAAACACCAGCAGGATCACCAGAATGCCGTATTTGGCCGACCGGGTGGTCTGCTGGTACTGCGTGACGCCCTGAAGCAGGTTCACGCCGAAGGAAGTATCGTCCGGATTCCCACGGTTGATCTCGGAGACGGACCAGCGGGCCGTGAAGCCCTCCTCCGTCACCTCCCGTTCGGAAGGAAGGAAATCCCCGGTGAAGGAAGGATCCGGGCAGTTGGAGCGCATCCGGACTTCGGTGGTTTCCCCGTAAGGGCGGACCATCAGGGATGAGGAGCCCCGGACATGGTAATTCAAACGGAACGGAAGGGCTGTTTTCCCATCCATGACCGCCTGGTCCAAACTGATGGGTTCAGAAAGCGAGGCCTTGCCGAATTCCTTTCCGCCCGAACCGGAATGGAAGGAATAGGACTGCGCTCCCAGCGTGATGTCCACGCTGCCTTCGATCCCCCGGAGGTCGCTCAGGCCCATCGATACCAGCTGGTCCTTCAATACTTTCTCCCCCATCCCGGCCGGGATGACGAAGTCGCCCGTGACCACGACTTCCGAGCCGTAGACCATGACGTCATAGATGGAACGGTGGAGTGTCTGGGTGGGCAGGTTGATGTCATAGACCAGGGCACGGGGATAGACTGTGGCCGTCTCCAGCTTCGTCGTCTTTTTCTGGTCCTTGTCCAAGGCTTCCACATCATAGGAGAATTGCAGCACCGGGCCGGTCAATGTCTGGGCGCGGCCCCAGCTGGCCGAGACTTCGTCCCGGCTGGAATCGGCCGCCCGCTGGCGGTCCTGGATCTGGCCCTGGATCATGGCCAGCGGGATGATCATCAGCAGGGCAAGCGTGCCGATCAAAGCGATCTTCAAGGGAAGGGAGTCTTTCAGTTTCATCAATTATTTTCCTTATATTTGCAGATAGCTCAAACCAGCAAAAACAAAGCCATGGCTGACGAAAAGATCATATTCTCGATGAACGGGGTGGGTAAAGTGCTCCCTCACAACAACAAAGTCATTCTGAAGGACATCTACCTGTCCTTCTTCTACGGGGCCAAGATCGGCATCATCGGCCTGAACGGATCCGGTAAGTCGACGCTTCTCAAGATTATCGCCGGAGTGGAGAAATCCTACAAGGGCGAGGTCGTCTGGGCGCCGGGCTACACCGTCGGCTATCTTGCCCAGGAGCCGGAGATGGACCCGGACAAGACCGTCATCGAGGTGGTCCAGGAGGGCGTACAGGACGTGATGGACGTCCTCGCGGAGTACAACGACATCTCCATGAAGTTCATGGAACCCATGGACGATGACGAGATGAACCGCCTCATCGAACGCCAGGGCGAACTCACGGAACTCATTGAACATCTGGACGGTTGGGAGATCGATGCGAAGCTGGAACGGGCGATGGACGCCCTCCAGTGTCCTCCGTCGGATGCAAAAATCCGCACCCTTTCCGGCGGCGAGCGGCGCCGTGTGGCGCTGTGCCGCCTCCTGCTGCAGCAGCCGGATGTCCTCCTGCTGGACGAGCCCACGAACCATCTGGATACGGAGTCTATCCAATGGCTGGAAGCGCACCTGCAGCAGTACAAGGGTACTGTCATCGCCGTCACCCACGACCGTTATTTCCTGGACAACGTCGCCGGCTGGATCCTGGAACTGGACCGCGGTGAGGGCATTCCCTGGAAGGGCAACTACTCTTCCTGGCTGGACCAGAAAACGAAGCGTCTCGCCCTCGAGGAAAAGCAGGAATCCAAGCGCAGGAAAACGCTGGAGCGCGAATTGGAGTGGGTCCGGATGGCCCCGAAAGCCCGCCAGGCCAAGCAGAAAGCGCGTCTGGGCGCCTACGAGAAACTCGCCTCAGCCGACACAAAGCAGAAAGAGGCCAACCTGGAGATCTACATTCCTAACGGACCGCACCTCGGAAACAAAGTCATCCAGTTCAACGACGTTTCCAAAGCCTACGACGGAAAGGTACTGTTCGAGCATCTGACCTTCGAGCTTCCTCCGGCAGGCATCGTGGGCGTCATCGGCCCGAACGGCGCCGGAAAGACCACCCTTTTCCGCCTCATCATGGGCATCGAGAAGCCTGACACGGGCACCATCGAGATCGGCGACACGGTGAAGATCGCCTATGTGGACCAGCAGCACAAGTCCATCGACCCGGACCTGACGGTCTATGAGACCATCGCCGGCAATTCCGAATGGGTGCGGCTCGGAAACCGCGACATCAATGCCCGCGCGTGGGTGTCCCGTTTCAATTTCTCCGGCGCCGACCAGGAAAAGCTGTGCGGCGTCCTTTCCGGCGGTGAACGGAACCGCCTCCACCTCGCCCTGACACTCAAGGACGAAGGGAATGTCCTCCTGCTGGACGAACCTACCAACGACGTGGATGTCAATACCATCCGCGCCCTGGAGGAAGGTCTGGACGGATTCGCGGGCTGCGCCGTCGTCGTGAGCCACGACCGCTGGTTCCTGGACCGCATCGCCACGCACATCCTCGCCTTCGAGGGCGACTCCCAGGTCGTCTTCTTCGACGGTAACTACTCTGAATACGAGGCCAACAAGAAAATGCGCCTGGGCGACGTGGAGCCCAAGCGCTTCAAATACAAGAAGTTGATGGAGTAGCCTACTCCGGATACCACCGGTCAAGGAGGACCAGCTTGTCACCGGAATCGTCCACGCTCCACATCTGGGGCTTGCGCGGACCGTCCCCCTCGACATGGTGGACGATGTAGACGAGTTTCCCTTCAAACGTACGGAAAAGCATCCCGTGACCGGAGTTGTCCGCCAGGAACGGCTCCGGTTCCTGGATCCACGGACCGGCGATGGTTCCGGATTCCGAATAGCACACCGCCTGCAGATAGCGTTCCTTGCCCCAGGTGGACCAGAGCATGCCCAGACGGCCTGTCTGCGTCCGGAACAGCTGCGGGCCATCGGTCACCCAGCCGGGCATCTTGAGTCCGAAGGTCGCCTCCCCGAGGGTATTCATCTCACCGCAGCACGGAAGCTCGCTCGCGCGGAACATCGTGACCGGATGCGGGGACAGCGTATAGGAAAGGTCCGGCGCCAATTCGATGTAATCCATCGTTCCATCAATGATTTGCGTCCACTCATGGACGAAGATCATATACACCTTCCCGTTCTCCTCGTACAAGGTTCCGTCGATACAATCCCACTCGCGCGGCTGATAGTCATAACCGGGCGTGATGGCGAAGGAGGTGTACGGTCCCTCCGGCTTGTCCGAACGGAGGATATAGGTCTGGTTGTGCGGGACATTGTAGCGGCGCGGGACCTGCTGGATCAGGTCGGAATGGTCGCTCCAGGTGCCGGCATAGTAGTACCAGTCCCCGATCTTGTGGATTTCCGCCGCGGCGGCAAATCCCGCCTTCTCCAACCATAATCCCTTGATGTCGATGATGTTGTACGGGCCGGTCCAGGTCTTGAGGTCTTTGCTCTTCCACATCCGGCCTCCGGAAGAAGTCAGGTAGTACGTATGCGTCTGAGGGTCGGGATAGATGAACGGGTCGCTCATCGACAGTTCATCGAAGGAAACGGTCCGGATGCGGTTCATTTCGGCGAGGCGGGCGCGCATCCGGGCGGCCAGGCCGGTGGTGTCCCCCATCTGCATTCCGCCGAAGTTTTTCTGCCCGGGGTCGGCCGGCGGGGCCTGTTCGCCGGGGAGAATCTGGGCGGTAAGGGAAGTGGCCAGCAGGGCGGCCGTCAGGAATAAAAGGATCCTTTTCATTATCATATCGTTTATTGTTGATAATCATCCTCATACGGGGCCATTCCGTCGTTGGCGTTGACCTTCCGGGAAGTATCGTCGATGACGCCTTCGAAGCCCGTGAGGGCCGCGAAAGGGGCAAACTGGGCGGCGCGGTCCAGGATGGACATCCTCGGATGATGCTTCGGGTCCCAGTGCGGGAGATCGATGATATCGTCGTACTTTCCGGTCATTTGCGATGTCCTCCAATTTGATTGTTGCGTTCACGGGTGGTCGCCCCTTCCTCAAAGTCGATGCCCGTCAGGATGGCATTCTTGCCGAATTTACGACGGATTTCCAGGATGGCCTCCTGTCGGTTCCGTTCCCGGGACGTGTCCTCCACCTCCTCGAACAGGTTCAACTGTACCCCTTCCATGCGGGACTCGTCGATGACGTGGTTTGCCACCACATAGACCCGGCGGACGGACAGGCGGCGGTCCACGATCCGGTCGTACAGGTCCATCATCGCATCACCGATGAGGGTGGTGGACGAGGTCTGGCGGCCAAGGTTGACCGAGCCGTGCGCCGGCTTGGGAACGGAACGCCCGTACCAGTCGGCCTCCAAGTCCCCGTGATAGTCATCCTTTACGCTTTCCGCGTCATAACCGACGTGCAGGACCATCTGGTCCGTCACCAGACGCTTTTCCACAAGGTCCAGTACCAGCAGGTCCGTCATTTCCCGGACGATGATCCGGGCCTTCTCGAAGGAGTATGGACTGGACAGGACCTGTCCGCTGGAAAGGCTGTTTGCCGATGGACGGTAGGCCTTGATCTCCTCCATCGTGCAGGGCTCCCAACCCCAGGCGTGGTCGATGAGAAGTTCCGCGTTGACTCCGAACAGACGGTACAGGACGGCTTCGCGCTGCAGGGAGCAGCGAGCCACGTCGCCCAACGTGTACATCCCGTTCTTTTCCAGCCGGGCCGCAATGCCGCGGCCAATCCGCCAGAAATCGGTCAAGGGCCTGTGTGTCCAGTACTTCCGTCGGTAGGTCATCTCGTCCAGCTCCGCAATCCGCACGCCGTCCCTGTCGGCTGGGGAATGCTTCGCCTCAATGTCCATCGCCACTTTCGCCAGATACATGTTCGGGGCGATGCCCACCGTCGCGGTGATGCCGGTCGCCGCCAGGACATCCCGGATCATCCGGATGGCCAGTTCGTGGGCAGTCATCTTATACAGAGGCAGATAGTCGGTCGCGTCGATAAAAACCTCGTCGATCGAATACACATGGATGTCCTCGGAGGAAACGTATTTCAGGTACACTTCATAGATCCGCGCGCTGATTTCCATATACAAGGCCATCCGCGGCACGGCGATGAGAAAGTCCAGGGCGAGGTGCGGATCGGACTGGACGGCGGTATTGTCGCAGGACTTTCCCGTAAGCCGCGCCTTCCGGGCACGGGCGGCATTGACCTCCCGGACCTTCTGCTTTACCTCGAAGAGCCTTCCGCGTCCGGGGATACCATAGGATTTGAGCGACGGTGATACGGCCAGGCAGATGGTCTTGTCGGTCCGCGACTCGTCCGCCACCACGAGATTCGTCGTAAGGGCGTCCAGTCCCCGGTCCACGCACTCCACCGAGGCGTAGAACGACTTGAGGTCGATGGCGATATAAGTCCGGGCTTTCTCCATGGGATCATCCAAAGATACGGAATCTTTTCCGGATTCCGGCCCGAAAGTTATGAACAGGCCCTAGGCCAGGATCTGGTGCGAGACTTCGGACAGGATGCCCAGCGCGGCTGCGCGGTCCAGGAAGAACTGCTCGAACTCCGCCCCGAAGATATTCCGGGACAGATGCAGGACCAGATTCCCGTCATACCCGGCGCAGGAAACGGCGCCGCTGTTGCCCCGCTGGCGTCCAAGGATGAAGTCAAATGCAGTCACATACGGGCGCATCTCCTCCGGAAGCCGGATTTCGCCCAGATTGGACAGGGTCTGGGAGCAGTAATTGTCTCCGTGATGACGGTTGATATAGTCGATGACGGGCTTTTTCACCAGCAGCGGGAGGCAGCGGACGGCAAAGTTCCGCTCCAGTTCCACGTTCGCGGCAATCTTCGGCTCCAGGTTCTCGGGGCGCAGCATCGTCCGCTTCTGCATCTTTACGAGACGTACCAGCTGGTCTAATTGGAGATAGCCGCTGCGGACATCCAGTCCCAGATTGACATAGGAGGAGAAGTTCCGCACCGACCGGCTGCCGTACATCGGACGCAGGTTCACGGGGACGCTCACTTTCAGGACACTGGAAACCTTTTTCCGGTCCCCGTCAGCCCGGTACAGCTTCTGGAGCGCTTCCAGCATCATCCCGGTCAGCAGGTCCGTCACCGTGCAGTCCATCCGCCTGCAAACCCCTTTCAGGGCATCCAGCGGCATGACGACCCGGATGTCCCGCAGCCCGGCGGAAGGAAGCCTTTCCCCATTGATATGATACGCCGGCACATTCTTTTCCAAGGAACCCTTCCTGCCTGCGAATACAGTCTTGAAGCTGTCTTCCAGCTCCCCGGTGTCGGGCGTTTCGGAGGGGTCGAGCACCTTGCCGGAATAAGAAATCTTCAAGCCGTATTTCAGCCGGAGATACTCCCCCGTCAGGGTGAGCAGGAACGTTTCGGAACCCGTCCCGTCGGCCAGGACATGGAAGACATCCAGGACGATCCGGTTTCCGTCGGCGCATACCTTATACAGGAACCCGCCGTTGTCGCTGAAATGGAAACGGCTGAGCGGTGTGGCCGGACCCACCTCCGGAGTCTTGTCCATCCGGTTCAGATGCCACCAGAAAGCGCCGGAGCGGAGTTCGCACCGGAACGTAGGGATCCGTTCCGATACCGTCACGAGCGCCTGCTGCAGACAAGTCAGGTCCACGGGTTCGGAGAGCGTAACGCTCATCCTGTACAAGGAAGCGTAATGCTTGCTGAGGGAAGCCGGATAGATGTTTGCCGCATTGTCAATCCGCATCCGGGCGGGGATTCCAAGAGACTGTGCCATAACGTTTCGCGTTTTGTTCAAAGCGAAGGTAGGCCGCCTGCCCGGCGGGGACAAAAAAAGGTGGTCAAAAAGGGGAAAAAGTGATGAAATCGCTTCAATAGGGGCGAAATCCACCCCTTACCGGCCTCTCCGGAGCCTTCCGATGGCGTGTTCCAGGCTCTCGGTGGGTTCGATGATGTTGTAATCCTTCCAGAAATCAGGGTCCTGGAACTCAGCCGCCTTCTCGGAAAGGATGTCATTGGTGCGGAACATCTCGGCCCGCGGAATCTGGACAGCCGGCTCCCGGAGGTCGGTGACAACCAGTTCGTTCACCAGCGTGTAACTGGTGGCGATCAGGCGTTTCTTCCAGTCGCAGTTGAACCGCATCGTGGAACGGAAATACTCCAGCCGGCTCTTCCCGTCCTGCAGGCGGTAAGTGACGATGGCCGACAGTTCCTTGGGAGTCAGCCGGAGAGCCAGGGGCTTCTTGACCACCATCAGCCGGGTGGCCTTCCCCACATCGGACATGTCCAGCGTCATCTCGATCCGGGTGAAGGAGAGGAGTTCCCGGTCGATGTACATCGTTCCGTGATACAGGGCCCAGTCCGTCTCGGCCGGATTGGACGGATGGAAATGGATGACGAACTGGAGACGGTCGCCAATATACAGCGGCATTCCCATCTCGAAGGTATAAAGCTTCAGCTCATCCTGTTCCAGCAGGATTTCAGGGTTTTTGACGACGTCGAAGGTAATGGCCTGCGTAGGCCCTCCCTGCATCTTGACGCTCAAGGTGTCCCTTGACCGCTGGCTCAACAGCACCCGGCTCTTTTCCAGCGCTGCACGGTCCCGGTACACGGTCCCGTTGTATTCGGTCTTGTATATCCGCGAGACCGCCTCGGAAACGTACGTATACCGGTTGCGCTTCTGGAGCGTTTCCCGGTAGAAACACTCCAGAAGCTCCGGATGGTCGGGATAGTTGTCGGGAATCAGGTTGACGGCCGTCCGGACGATCTCGTACGGATCGCCCGTGATGATGGACGATTCGTCCAGGCGGATGGATTCCGGGACCAGGCGGACCGTCATCTTCTTCGTACCGCTTTGCTGGCGCAGCGTCCGGTATCCCACATAGGAGAAGACGACCTCGATGATGGGTTGGTCGGACTTGATGGAGAATTCACCGTCGGCATTCGTGACAGTGGCATAATGACGTTCCGGAACGGATACGTGGACCGACTCCAAAGGGCGGCCCGTCATTCCGTCCAAAACTTTTCCGGACACGATATACCCCAGCCGGACGGTATCCGTCTGGGCGAAGAGCGCAAAGGGAAGGACAAGCGCCGCAATCAGTGTCAGAAACTTCCGGAACATCCTTTCTGTCAGCGTTATCTGGCCATCTTGTAAATCGCCTCCATGTCTTCCGGATACAGGACCTTGAAGCTGCCCTGGGTCGCCTCGCCGCCCCGGGAGCACTTGCGGACCATCTCCTTGATCTCCGCATCGGTAATGTCCTTGCCGATGAGTTCGTGGATATTGACCGGCATGCCGATGGCGTGGTAGAAGCGTTCCATCGCCTCGATTCCCTTGAGCGCCGTCCCCTCCGGGTCGGTGAAGTCATTCGGAACGTCCATCACGTTCACGGCGAAACGGACGAAACGGGAGACATTCTCCTTGTAGACATAACGGGCCCAGCTGGGCCAGATGGCGGCGAGGCCGGCCCCGTGGGTGGCGTCGAACATGCCGCTCAACTCGTGTTCCAGCTCGTGGGTGGCCCAGTCGCTGGAGAGGCCGCAACCCGTCAGGTCATTGTGCGCGACACTGCCGCCCCACATGATCTGGGCGCGGGCCCGGTAGTCGCAGGGATCGGCCAGGACCTTGAACACATTCTCCTTCATCGAGCGGAGCACCGCCTCGGCGAGGGCATCGGTCAGGTCCATGTCGTCGTCATGGGTGAAATAGCGCTCCATCGTGTGCATCATCATATCCGTAACGCCCGCCGCCGTCTGGTAAGGAGGCAGCGTAAAGGTGCGGACCGGATTCATGATGGCGAACTTGGGACGGCTCATCGCATTGGAATAGCCCAGTTTCACGTCGCCATCCTCGTTCGTGATGACGCTCGCGTCACTCATTTCGCTGCCGGCGGCAGGAATCGTGAGGACGCACGCGACGGGAAGATAGCATTCCGGATCAGCTTTCCCCAGATAGAAATCCCAGACATTCCCGCTGTAAGGGACGCCACAGGCAATCGCCTTGGCGGAGTCGATGACACTTCCTCCCCCGACGGCCAGGATGAAGTCCACCCCCTCCTTGCGGCACAGGTCGATGCCCTCCTGCACCTTGGAAAGGCGCGGATTGGGAACGACACCTCCCAGCAGGACGACGTCTACTCCGCCTTGTTTCAGCAAGTTGCACACCTTGTCCAGCAGGCCGGATTTCTTCGCGCTCTGGCCGCCAAAGTGGACCAGGACCTTATGGCCGCCGTATTTCTTCACCAGATCGGCAACCTGTTCTTCGGACTCTTTTCCGAACACGACCTCCGTCGGGGCGTAGTAGACAAAATCTTTCATTTTCAGCGTTTTAAGCTATTGCAGGGAATTCATGATGCTCTTGAGGACATTCACCGTGGCGGCGACCCCTTCATTGGAAGCGGACACCTGCGTGGCCTGGCCAGCCGCGGCCGCCGCAGCCGCTGCTGTAAGGGCGGATGTGTCAATGTTGGCCAATGATTGCAGACCGGTGATGACCGAGGAGATGTTGGAACTGTTCACCAGGTTAGCGGAACCCTTGATCAGACCGGAGACGAAATCGTTCGTGAAATCGTTCGTAGCACCGGAAAGCGAGCCGGCACCGGTGAGGATCTTGCCGATGTTGATGATGTTCGTCAGGTTGGAAAGGTCGATCCCGCCCGTGGCCTTGAGGACATTGTAGATGGCAGCCAGGCCGGAACCCGTGTTGGCACCCATCGAAGTGGCATTGGAAGCAACATTCTTGAGAATGGAGCAGGAGGAAAGGAGCATAAGGGCCGCGAGGGCCGCCGCGATGCGTTTGAACATTTTCATAATACCGTATTATTAGTTAAGCGTTTTCCTGATAATGCAAAGATAATCAATTTCATGAAAGATGCCAGATTGTCAGTTTCTTTTTCGGTGGACCGGATTTTGATAGTTTTCCCTCCGGACAAACAGAACAAGACAAAATGGGATCGGCAAAATGGATCGTAGGATTCCTCGGATGGGTCTATGGAGGACCGATCGGGGCCCTCATCGGCTACTTTCTCGGATCAGCCCTGGACCGTGGAATCGAAGCGGCCCGGCAGCTCGGGCCCGGGCCCTCGGGAACGTCTGGGACATCCGGGTCTTCCGGCAGGACTTATCAGCGCAACACGGGTGGTTACACGACGGGCACGGAGCAGCGTAACAGCTTCTTTGTCAGCCTGCTCATCCTGTCTTCCGCCGTCATCAAGGCGGACGGGCGCACCCTCCAGCCGGAGCTGGACTACGTAAAGAACTTCATCCGCCAGAACTTCGGCATCGATGCCGCCAACCAGGCGATGCAATTCCTCTCCCGCCTGGAATCCCAGCAAGTCAACATCTACTCGGTGGGCACGCAGATCGCCGATAACATGAACTATTCCCAGCGGCTGCAGCTGTTCGACTACCTGGTCCGGATCGCCATCGCCGACGGCGAGTTCAGCAAGTCCGAGAAATCCGTCCTGGAATCCATCGGCAGCGCCCTCCGTCTCAACTCCTCCGACGTCGCCTCCAACATCGCGATGTTCTACAAGGAAACCAGCGAATCGGCCTACGCCGTCCTGGAGATCTCCCCTTCCGCCACGGACGACGAAGTCCGCACCGCCTACCGCCGGATGGCCATGAAGAACCACCCCGACAAAGTTGCCACCCTGGGCCCCGAAGTCCAGAAAGCCGCCCAGGCAAAGTTCCAGAAGATCCAGGAGGCCTACGAGACGATCAAGAAGGAGAGAGGAATGAAATAAGGTATTCCCGATTGTCCGTCTTTAGGACCTTTCACGAAAAACTGTGTAAATCACCCCTGTTTGCACAATTATCGGCCATTTCGGTCAATAATTGTGCAGAGGACCGCGATTTACACAATTAGTATTACCAAAGCTGTTTATCCGTCTGTTCTGCTTGTCCTTGGAATTCAACAGGAACATTCGCAAAGAAATCAATGCCAGTACGTCCTTCAACAGCATCGATAGTTGTCGCGAAGGAGGAATACTTCTCTCCAGTATGAGATTCATTCGTAAACAAGTAGGCGATGCCCTTGGCGTCAATCATCTCGCCAGAAGTATTGAAGGAGCATCTCATCAGCAACTTGTACACGTGACTCGGAATCGAGACGTCCTTGTTGTCATTACTGGGCAAGGTCTGGATTTCCCCTTCGAACAAAACACCGGTCACCACATAGAGGGTATCCCGTTCGGTCGGTGCCGGAATGTCCTGCTCCAACGAATTCCATACACCACCGTTGAAACCGTTCTGCCACTGGGGAGCCTGGTTGGTATAGTAGAAGGTTTCCCGGTTGGCGTCAACACAGGTTTGCCGATCGCTTGAAGCGCAGAAATGGCCCTTGCTGAATCCGACCGTCCCGGCATTCTTCAATCCGGACTGCTGCCATGAAGACGGAATACCCGGATCGTAATCCCAACTCTCATTTCTTCCCACCTTGTTATTCGGATAAGCCTCCGCATGCATGACCTGGGCGACCCATAACGGGCAATGACGGTTTCCGTCATAAAGGACCGTATAGTTCCGATACGTTTTCCCTTGGTACACATAGCTGTGCGTAACAGCCCGCTGCTTGCTGTCCGTGGTGTAATAATTATACCAATATGCTGTATTGTCAGACGTATTTGTTTCCTCTCCGGATCCGCTGGCAGAAGTCGTATTCACCAAATGGATGGCCGGGACCTCATAGCAGCCCAGCCACTGAAGACCGACATTCCCGCCCGAGGAAGAGGAAAGGGTCTTGAACGAAAGGACATCCCCCGTCAGTTCCAAATAGTTCTGTCCGTCTTCACAATACTGGATGACAGCCTGGAAGTAATAGGTCGTATTCTCCTCCAGACTGGCAAGAGTCGCATGGAATTCGCCGGAAGTTACATTGAAATCCTTGGTATACAGTGTATTCGACAGGTTATCAGCCGATGTGCCCCAAAGGAAATGCGCCTCGGTGACATTGGTCCCGAGATTGGCGAACATAGCATTCAATGTGGCGGAAGAGAGGGAGATATTGGTGGCCGGTTTCGTCACAAGCGAGGGTCCAATCGACGCAAGTTTGTATAGCTGGACAGGCTGCTGGCCGCCCGTATAGCAGGCGAAACGCGGTGAAGAATCATTCCACCGGATGGTACGTCCTGTATTATAGACACTCGTAATCGTCGCATTTCCGGAAGAATCAACGGAAAGGGTCCAATCATCCCTGCTTGCGGAATAACTGGAATTGAAAAACAGACTGTTACTTGAACCGGTAAATCCCAGATAGGAATCTCCCAACTTGAGTGAATATCCCGCCTCAGTAGCCTCAATCACAATATCATAGGGATTGCCGGCAGCATATTCAATCGCACCGTTTGTCACGGCGACGCCAGAGGCATACACGCCATAGTTGTTGTTGGAAGCCTTCCCGGAAAGGAGATTGGCGGATGTTCCGCTCATGGTATAGGCGAGCACATAATGGCCTTCACCCAAGTCGTCATTCGACGCAACCAGCCTGTAGGCAGGCCCCTCCGACGTTGTCTTCACCGCCCTGTCCATCTTGATCGGGAGGATATTGCGGCGATTGGCGATGAACTCGCGGGTAAAGCCGGAAATCTCGCGCGTATAGGTCGCCTTGTTCGTGGCGACCTCGACCGTGAGGGAGGTGAGGGTAACCGGGAGGATAGACATCCAGAAGGTAACGTTTCCATTCTCGATGGTCAGGTTGTCGCCCTTGATGACGATCTTGTTGGCAGCCGTATTGTCATTTGTTGCGGAATACTCGCCTGTGACAATGTTCATCTTCTGTTTACCGACAAGGTTCGCGCCCTCCTGGGCAGTGAGGGTGATCATCGAAACTTTCTCTCCGGAGACAGTCCCGGGAAGGCCCTTCAAGGTGATTTGCCCGTGGGCGACGACACGGTTCCAGACAAGCATGACCGGCGTGGTCGGGCGTGACGTAAACTCGTCGATGGAATGGCCCAGCATCAGGTCGGCAAGGCGGTCGAAGCTGTCGGCCAGCGGGGTCTGGGTGGCGGGAAGCTCCACCTCTGCGATAGGGGCGCCGTCAGTCATGGTCGTTCCGGTGGCATCGCCGGGATAGACCGCATAAAACACATGCTCCCCTTCCGTCGTACCGGAAAAACCGGCGTTGATAGAGAACGAGGCGACCGCTCCATCCTCCGTCAGGGTCGCCATATTGGATTTATAGAGCTTGGCATCATTGGCAGATGCATTGCCAGACGCATTCTGCCACTTGCCGGCCACGGTATACCCCATCCGGATATTATCCGCCTGGTCCCACAGGATGGTTTCCCCGTTCCAATGGGTCCTGGTTTCATCCCCGGTCTCGGTCTGGGGGCGTTCAGAAACGAATACGATGGTGGCTTCCTCGGTTTCCGGCTCCGGAATCACCGGGATCTCTTCCTTCACCTTCTGGCATCCCGCCAGCACGGCCAATGCGAACAAGACAGGTCGGAATGAACTCATCTTACAACTCCTCCATCTCGTTATCGTCATACCCATTGTCGGCCCGTCCGACATTGGAATCCTGCAGGAACGCCTTCTCCTGTCGTACCACAATCACCTCCGCCTCCGGAGGGAAATACAGTTGTTTTTTCATTACAGATGATTTATCTTACAAATTTAGGAAAAGTATTCGGAAAGGGCAAGATGAAACCCAGGATATGGCTGAATCAAAAATTATCGTTATTTTCGCATAAATCATTCAGAATTACACACTTGCTTATGAAAAAGAGTATCCTTGCTATCGTCATTGCATTAGTGGCAACCGTATCCTGCTCGACCGAAAAGGGTTGGGTGAAGGTCGAAGGGAACAAATTCATCGACCCGGAAGGGAACGAGCTGGTTTTCCGCGGCCTTTGCCTGGCGGATCCGGTCAAGTTGGTCCGCGAAGGGCAGTGGAACGAGCGATTGTTTGCAGAAGCCGCTGATTGGGGCGCCAACATCGTCCGTTTCGCCGTCCATCCGACCAACCTGAATTCGATGGGCTGGGACAAGACTTTCGCCGCCATGGACAAGGGCATCGAATGGGCGAAACGCCATAATCTTTACGTCATCATGGACTGGCATTCCATCGGCAACCTCAAGGAGGAGCGATATACCTCTCCCATGTATAACACGACGCTGGAAGAGACCTTCAAGTTCTGGTGCACCGTCGCCGAGCGCTACAAGGACGAACCTGCCGTCGCCCTGTATGAACTGTTCAACGAACCCACGGTGACCGGAACCGGCGACTGCACCTGGACCGAATGGAAGGAGATCCAGGAGCTGATCATCGATGCCATCCGCGAAATCAACCCCAAGGCCGTCTGCCTGTGCGCCGGCTTCAACTGGGCCTACGACCTTACCTCTGTAGCTTCCGAGCCCATCGACCGTCCCAACATCGCCTACGTTTCCCACCCCTACCCCATGAAGCGGTCCGAACCCTGGGAAGAACAGTGGGAGAAAGATTTTGGTTATGTCGCCGACACCTACCCCGTCATCTGCACGGAAATCGGCTACTGCCTCGCCGACGAACCGGGCGCGCATATCCCGGTCATGTCGACAGACGTCTATGGCGAGCACATCACCAAGTACTTCGAAGAAAAGGGGATCTCATTCACCGTCTGGTGCTTCGACACCGCCTGGGCCCCCATGCTCATCAGCGACTGGGATTTCACCCCCACCACCCAAGGTCGGTTCTTCAAGGCGTATCTGCAGGGGAAATGATGTATTTCCGTCGATTCCCTTGGGGCTCCTTTGACGGAGCCCTTTTTTCTCATAAATCCATCCCACTGTGCGCCTATGGGTGCCGATTTAGGGACGTCAGGAGCACATGAACCGCAAGCCTGTGAAAAAGTCGGCGTGACTCTCTGCTCCCTCCGGACGCAATTGCGGAAAAACCGGTCCACACTGCATTCTACCTGCAAACGCGTCCATAAAATCGCCCTTTTCCCCACTTTCCCCGTCCGCATTTGCATCCACACCCACTTCCAAGGCCGATTTTCCGCAATTGCGTCCGGGATGGGGAGGCACTCTACGGTTTCACCTCGTTGCGTGTTGTACCCCCACGCCTCGACGACAAAAAACGCCAATATTGTTGTCGAACACTCGATAACCACATCAAGTTATTTATGCCAATACTTAGATGCAAAAAGGGCTCCCAGATTGGGAGCCCTAAAGAGAAAAGTTAAGGAGAATACTTCAAATTAGTCTAAGACAATCGTAACTGCAACACTGAATAGACGAACGTTATAAGACGATTCTTTCTCGTGAGCAATCCTTATGCCATAAGCCTCCTCGGCAACAGGGATACTAACCGAGAAGATGGTCCCATTCTTATCCGTCACCTCTGAAGTAACAACAGTGGCCGTTTCTTCAATAATGTTACCATCCTCATCAATCAGATAGGCCATTACATTATTGGTGAGTTCTCTGGCAGATCCACCTCCAACTTTTGCAGAAAGGGTAATAGATGCAGGAGTAGTGGAGAAAATGGCAGATTCATCTGATTTAGTAATCGTTACTTCCAAACCTTCGGTGCTACTCTTGTCCTGGTAATATCCAGACGCAGATTTAGCTGAAATAGCATTAAACACATAGCCGCTGGTAACCACGTCCGTGGTTTCATCCCGTTCCCAAGAGAACTGAATGGCATCTCCAGCCTCATTCACTGTAACGGTATAGGTTGCGGTTTTGGTCACATCATTTTCCGTGTAGGAGACAGTCACAGTCTTATTCTCACCGGCGGAAGCGATGACGGAATCGCCATCGGTGGTTACCTTAGAAGTAACATCTTTAGTGGACCCGTCATCATAAGAAGCGGTCACCTTTCCATCGAAAACAAAGGTGTCGCCTACCGTGAAAGTCGTCTTGGTAGGAGCTGTAGTGATGGCAATTGAAACAAGTTCCGGTTCTTCTTCATCACCGGTAACTCCATTCAGAGAGTAGAGATAAGCCTTATTACCCACGGTTTCAGGGGTATTGCCCTGATAGTTCATCAATTTACCATATACAATCACCTCATCACCAACCCTGATGTCGGTCTGGCCAGATTCAAACTTCTTATTACCAAGATACAGAACACGGAAACAATAGAACTCATTGCTGGCCGCGCCATCGTCGGAGATATAGAAGGAAGCGTTTCCGTATGTTCCTCCTGCAGTATAGGTGCCATTATTGGCAATACGGGAAATCTTACCTTTCACATAGACATCGTCAGTTGTTTCATAGTCGGAATTCGAGTTCCATTTCAGATCCTTAACCGCATTCGCAGCTCCTAAAGCATTATACGGATCCTCAAGGGTACCAGTACCACTAGGCTGAGCACCCGCATCTTCAACAACCCAATCGAAAGGATATAAAGTTACAGGCTTCTGAGAAGCGCTGGAATAGCAACTGAAGAGAGAACTACCGGAATTAAACTGCATGACATTCCGGTTGGTAGACTTCGAAGCCTTGATGGCAAAAGTGCCATCCTGTTCCTTTTCCACAGACCAGTAGTAATCCACACCGCCCAGCGTCGGGTTACCTTTCAGTTGGTTGGCAGTAGCAGAAGCGGCATACAGGTAATTACCGGAAGCATCCTGGATGGTATAAAGACCTGCATAGTCGCCTTCAGCCACCTTCTCAAAATGCATCTTGATACCCTCTACATTAGAAGAAGTAATCTCCTCGTTCTCCTCATCCAGTCCAACACTGAGGGCTCTAAGGTTACTACCTCCGCTCACGAATGCCTGGGCAGCGTAAACAGATCCATTATTCTCACCGGTAATCACCCAGTCACCCGTAAAGTCAACATCGACAACCGGTTCACCGGCAGCGAGTTTGACACCGAACCTGGAAAACTTGCCGATACTGAAATTGACCGTTCCGAAAGACTTCGTGTAAACGAATTGGTCAGACTTGACGACGACAGTCAAGGCATTGCCTTCCTGAGGCATGGTGACGAAATAAACCGGGAACTCCCCGTTCGAACCCACCGCGACATTGTCATAGGTAAGCGTAATGGTCTTGGAATCGCTCTGCTCACTCATCGTGCTGCCGTTGTAATAACCAATCAGGTTCTTGTCGGAGGTGATGGTAATCTCATGAACCTTCTCACCGGCGACCATGTTCTTGAGGGTCATCTTGTTGATGGCGGCAGGGCGGGAGAAGTCCAGAAGCGCATCTTCCAATTCATCCACCGTGACATCTTCGGCTACCAGTACATCGGCGTTGGGATCGAGATTGTCGACTTTCGGGCTCTGGTTTACATTGATTTTAGGTTTGTTCTTATTCGTCCAGGCACCGGCGACAGCCGTACGGAGCGTGGACCCTTCTTCCACGGTAGCGGTCACGGTGAGAACCTTGTTGTCTTCAGAGAGGTTGACAACCCGGTCGGCAACCTCGGTCAACGTCTCCTTTCCTTCAGCATCCTCTCCGACCACGAACACCTTCAGGTTCGCCTTGTCTTCATCGGTCCACTCGTAAGAAACTTTGCTCTCTTCTTCAACAGCAGCAGTCCTGGTTTCGTCACCGGGCTTTTCGGCCTTGAGAGTGACGGTTACCATTTTCTTGGAGGGCTCATTGACAGCAACTTCCTTCTGGCAAGCAGAGAAAGCGAGAGCGGCAAGGGCCGCGATTCCAAAATACAATGATTTCTTCATGATCCGATCCTCCTATTCAAAATCGCCCTGATCATCGTAATCGTCATCAGGAATGGTGCCCGACTCAGTGGTCGCACAGAAATTCCCCTCGAATCTTACAACGAGGAGTTCGGCCTCGGGGGCCTCGTAGATTGTTTTTTTACGCATAGTGTTATGTTTAGTTTACTAATTATCTTGGGGCATACTCTACCAATCTGCAAAGGTACGGAAATCCCGTCACTTTTCCTATGAAAAAAAACAAAACCGGGGCTATTCGTATCTGAAAGCCCGGTACGAATGCGGCGGGAGCGTCAGCGAGGCTTTGGAGGCGGGAGCAGTGCGACGGAAGGAGGGGAAGGCAGGTTCCTTGGTGGCATCGACCCGCTCCCCGGTTTCCAGGTCGATGAGCCCCCGCAGGGACGAAGTTCCTACCAGCTTGATTTCCACCGGATTATCGTTGAAGTTTTCCACGACGGCCGTCTTGTTGTCGTATAGGAAAAGGCCGACTTTGGCAGGGCCTTCCAGATAGAGGTCCAGGTCGCGGCTCATCGCCTGCCGGATCCGGTTGAGGGCGCCGGCGGGATAGACATAGAGGTCGCCGAAGTCGTCGGGGATTGTGAGGACGTACAAGGTTCCTTTCGAATAGGTGGCCCGGTGCAGGACGGGCCAGCCGGAAACGCCTCCGAGCAGCGGGCGGCCGGCACTGACGACCTCCCAACTGTCATTGGTCAGATATCTCACCTGCGGGATCAGGATGTCCCGGTCGCTCTTCCCATAATAACCGAAATCGTTTACGAGGGCCTTCCGGTCGTCACATTGCAACTCGCAGACGGGTGCGATCTTCTCCGGAACGGCTTTTAGGAGGCCTGTGGTGATGACGACGTCTCCTCCGGCCTTCAGCTGGTCCTCAATCTTCCGCGTGAGGTCAGGGTCCGTCGCAGCCTGTTCCGTCAGGAGAACGGTTTTCCGGCCTTCGGGGAACGAGGGATACATATCCATAGGCAAGCCAATCATGCCCAGATAGTTCTGCAGGAATTCCTCCCCGGGGGCATGGAACACCTTGTAGGACTGGATTCCTACGGGATTGCCCAGAAAACCGGCCAATTCATCGGCCTGCCGGAGGACGACGTCCGCAATGCGGGCCATTGTCGTGGGCGTAACAGTCTCGCGTCCTTTCTTGAAAGGCGCTGCCATCGCATCGTAGTCCCAACTGGTTTCACCGTCCTGCCAGGAGGCCCGGAAGCGCGGGTTCAGTTTCACGTCCAGCAGCTGGTTATAGGCAAAAAGCATCACGTCGCGTCCCTTCGCCAGAACAGTCAGGAACAGCTGCTCCGCATAGCGGTCCATGCTCATCGAGATGCCGCCGGAGTCCACCCATCCTCCCCCGTTGCGTCCGCCGGAGATATTCTCGAAGTAGCGCATAATGTTATAGCTCAGATAATTCTGAAGATGCTGCGCACTCCCCGGATCCCGCGTCTCCGTTCCGGTCCATACGCCGTCGAAGATTTGCGGACCGTCCTCCAGGTTGAAGCCCAGCCCCTGGAAATGGTCGTACCAGTTGGGATATTTGATAATCACTTGCACCTTCGGATTCACGGCCTTGGCAGGACCGACGACCAGGTTCCGGCCGGCCTCGTTCATCCGTTCCAGCCGGTACTGCGTCCAGCTCCGGTCTCCTTTGGCCGCAATCTCGACATCCTTCTTGCTGCTGGTAAAGAAAAAATCATCCAGCAAGATTTCGTCAAAGTGTCGCGCCGTATGCTCAGCCACCTTCCGGACCCAGGCCCGGTCTTCCGGATCGGAATAGCTGAAGGTCTCGAAATCGTTCGGCTCGCTGATGGTATAGGTGATTCCGCCGGCAACCTCCAGGCCCTGCTTCTCAAAGAACCGCTTCGCTTTCTCCAGCGTGGCATCATCGACCAGGAGCATGTCCCGATGGGTCTCCAGGTAGATCTTGTCCACGTCGAGCTGGCTTGAAATGGTTTTCCAGGAGGATTCCAACCATTGGGTATCCTTCATTTTCTCCACCTCATAAGCCCGGACATAGACGGACACCACGAAGTTCTTGTGGTCCGCCCGGGCGGACAGCGGAAGGAGCACGAGGGCGAGAACCGCCACAATCAGGGAACGGATGGTTTTCATACGCAGTGGCATTAGTGACAACAATCCGCAATTTACGGAAAATTTAATCCAAATTGCGCACAAGGGGCGGATTATCAGACGTTTTATCCTACATTTGTCCAAGAGCCGCAAATAACACCGTTATGAAAAGACTTCTGACCTTCTTCTTCGTCTGCCTTCCGCTACTGCTTTCGTGTGACAAGCCGGCGGAGAAATTCGTCATCGAGCCGCCCGTGAAGCCCAGCGGGCAGCAGGGACAGACGGACACGGACAATCCGGCCGGGAAGGATCCCGATACGCCTGCAACACCCATAACCCCCACGGCTCCGCCTTCGGAAACCGTCATCGTGGGCTACGCCGTTTACTGGGAATCCACAATGCCCGACCCCTCACTGCTTACGCATATCAATTACGCGTTCGCCCATATCAAAAACGATTTCGAAACCCTGGACATCAAGAAGGAAAGCCGTCTGTCGCAGATTGCAGCGCTGAAAAAACAGAAACCTTCCCTGAAAGTACTCCTTTCCGTCGGCGGCTGGGAAGCCGGCAATTTCAGCGAGATGGCAGCCAGCGAAACCCACCGGAAGAACTTCTGCAAGAACTGTTTGGCCGCAGTGAACAGGTTCGGGCTGGACGGAATCGACATCGACTGGGAATATCCGACAAGCAGTGCAGCCGGAATCTCTTCCTCCCCGGAAGACACCAAGAACTTCACGCTCCTGATGCGGGACCTGCGGGAGACGCTCGGGAAAGACAGGCTCCTGACGATGGCATCGGCCTCCAACGCCAAGTACGTGGACTTCAAGGAAGCCGTCCCCTATATGGATTTCGTCAATGTGATGACCTACGACATGGGCCATCCGCCCAAGCACAACAGTGCCTTGTACCGCAGTTCCAGGGCCTCGGAAAGCTGTGACGAGTCGGTCGCCGCCCACCATGCCGCCGGCGTCCCTTACGAGAAGATCGTCCTCGGCATCCCCTTCTACGGCCACGGAGACGGAAAGGCGTTCGACGATTATGTTGATTACAAGGACATTGCCATCGACGGAAGTAAGTACAAGGTCATGTGGGACAATACCGCGATGGTTCCCTATGTCGTGAATTCCACCGGGGACATGGTCCTCAACTTCGACAACGACCGGTCCGTCGGGCTCAAGGCCGAATATGTCGTCCAGAAGAACCTCGCCGGGGCGATGTACTGGAACATCGAGGCCGATGACGCCTCCTTCACCCTGGGCCACGCCGTCGCCTCCCGCCTGCTGCCGGGCTACGTTCCTCCGGCTTCCCCGGAAGACCCGGACGCCATCCTTGTTACGAATCCTTATGTCCAGAAGTTCCTGGAGGAAGTGACCTATACGGATACCGACTACAAGACCACCCGAATCCTCGATTACCCCGGCGGTGGTCCCGGCGAAGCAGATATCCCTCCTACCCATACGATTACGTGGACGCCCAGTTCCTCGGCTGAAACCCTGAAGGTCTGGGAAAGCGACTGGAGCCGGGAGTACAGCCTGCCGGCCGGCACCGCCAGCCAGGACCTTACCAACCTGGTTCCGGGGCGTGAGTATCACTACAGCGTTACTTCCGGCGGAAAGGTCATTGCCAATGGGTCCTTCAAGACGCGGGGTCTGCTGCACCAGGTATACTTCGAGCCCAACGTACGCAACGCCCGCGACCTGGGAGGATGGAAGGGACTGAACGGGAAGACGGTGGCCTTCCACAAGATCTACCGAGGCGGCCGACTCGACGGAAAGTACATGAATGACAAGGGAAAACAGGAAATGCGCGCCGAAGGAATCAAGGCCGAGCTGGACCTCCGCGAAGCGGAAGACGTTCCCTCCAAGTCCCCGCTGGGCAGCGACATCACCTTCTATGCGCCCGGTTTTGACAGCGGATACAACCACATGGTCCGGGACAACCAGCCCAAGGTGAAGGCCACCTTCGAATATGTGGTCAACTGCGTTCGGGAAGGGAAACCCCTGTATTTCCATTGCGCCGCCGGCCGCGACCGGACGGGTACCCTGGCCGTCCTGATCCTGGGCACGCTGGGCGTGAGCGAGAGCGACATGGCCAAGGACTACGAGCTCACCTACTTCTCCCCTGCCGACTGGGGAATGTCCAAGGATGACGACGGAAACCCTGTTTACAAGCACACGCGAAACAACTACAGCTATCCGTCCATCCGCAAGACCATCTTCAACGAGACCGACAGCGGAACCTATCAGGAGCGTATCGTGAAGTACCTGCTCAAGATCGGCGTCGCGCAGAAGGACATCGACGACTTGCGGGCCCTGATGCTGGAATAATCAAGATAAATGGTTATCTTTGCGCAACCATTGATAACACTTATCTATGTCTGCTACCAAATTCCGGGTCGAAAGCGACCTCCTGGGGGAACTCAAGGTTCCCGCCGACGCCTATTATGGCGTACAGACCCAACGGGCCCTCAATAATTACAAGATTTCCACCACGCGGATGTCTCACTACCCCGAGTACATCATCGCGATTGCTTATGTGAAGATGGCCGCTGCGGAGGCCAACGCCGAACTGGGCGTGCTGGACCGCACCATCGCGGACGCCATCGTCAAAGCCTGCCAGGAAATCGTCGACGGCAAGTTCCACGACCAGTTCCCCGTGGACATGATGCAGGGCGGCGCAGGCACCTCCGTGAACATGAACGCCAACGAGGTAATCGCGAACCGCGCCCTCGAGATCATGGGCCATAACAAGGGCGAGTATCAGTACTGCTCCCCGAACGACCACGTGAACTGCGCCCAGTCAACGAACGATGCTTTCCCGAGCGCCTTCCGCTACACCTTCGTCCGGATGAACCGGCACGTCGAGAAGGCCCTCACCGACCTGATCGCCTCCTTCCGCGCCAAGGGCCAGGAATTCAAGGACATCATCAAGATGGGCCGCACGCAGCTGCAGGATGCCGTCCCGATGACTTCCGGCCAGGAATTCAACGCATTTGCGAACAACCTGGAAGAGGAAATCGCGAACCTCGAACGCAATGCCGTTCTCCTCAAGGAGGTCAACATGGGCGGAACCGCCATCGGCACCGGCCTTAATGCCGTCCCGGGTTTCGCGGAGCTGTGCACCATCCGTCTCTCCGAGTTCACCGGTGACAAGTTCGAGAAAGCGCCGGACCTTGTGGAAGCAACCCCGGATACCGGTGCCTACGTAAGCTATTCCGCCGCGCTCAAACGCCTCGCCATCAAGCTCTCCAAGATCTGCAACGACCTGCGCCTGATGGCCTCCGGCCCGCGCTGCGGCCTGCATGAGATCAACCTGCCGCCCATGGCGCCGGGCTCCTCCATCATGCCGGGCAAGGTGAATCCCGTCATCCCCGAAGTCACGAACCAGGTGTGCTTCAAGGTCATCGGCAATGACACCGCCGTCGCCTTCGCCGCCGAGGCCGGCCAGCTGCAGCTGAACGTGATGGAGCCTGTCATCGTCCAGTGCATCCTCGAAAGCCAGACCTGGCTGGTCAACGTCATGAACACCCTCCGCACCAAGTGCATCGACGGCATCACCGTCAATGCGGACCACTGCTACGAGATGGTGAAGAACTCCATCGGTATCGTCACGGCCCTGAACCCGTACATCGGGTACAAGGCCTCCACCAAGGTTGCCAAGGAAGCCCTTGAGACCGGCCGCAGTGTGTACGACCTCGTGCTTGAGCACGGCCTGATGACGCAGGAAAAACTGGACGAGGCCCTGGACCCGAAAGCCATGACCTCCGCACACGCTTTCATCAAGTAGATTCAGCACATAAATAGGAAAAAGGGCGGTCCTGCAGGGCCGCCCTTCATGTTTTACCGGATATCTTTCAGTGGAATCGCCTGAAAGGTAAGATGCGCCTGGGAACTCTCGTAGAGGATGCCGACAGTGTCTTTGTCAACCATCGTCAGGCAGGAATAGCCCCAGCCGTCTCCCTCGTCCAGAAGGCATTTCCGTGTCCAGGTCTTTCCGCCGTCCAGGCTCATCCGGATGGTGATGTTCCTCCTTTCCTCCGGATCGGAAGGATTGGAAAACAGGAGGATATCCCGGTGCAAGGCATTCTCGGAAGCCCGGACTTTCAGGAGGCTGGCCATGCAGACGGGCTCGACGAGCTGACCGTCTGACACATGCGGGGTCCAGGTCCTGCCCATGTCTTTCGTGACGTACACGGCGCGGCCGGTGCCGCGGTTGTCCCGCATGTTCAGCATCAGTTCGCCCGGGGCGATTTCGGCCACCTGGGATTCCGTAGTGTTGATTTTGGCATATTCATGGACCTGCCAGGTAAGGCCGCGGTCCGTAGAGTACATGATGCCGGCAGCCGGCGTGCGGTCCGGTTCCTGGTGCTGGAACGGGACGACCAGGGTGCCGTCATCCATCGTGATGCCTCTGCCCGAGCCCTGGAACGTAAAGTTCCATGCTTCCTGCTTAACTTGCCGCGTCAGGTTCATCGGAGCGGACCAGGTCACGCCGTCATCGGTAGAGCGGGCCATCATGAGCTGCGGGGTCGTGGCGGGTTCAAAGCCGCTGCCGGCGGTCCACCAGGCCGCCTTGCCGGCTTGGCCACCATGCGTCCAGGCCGCAAATACAAGCAAGTCCCCCGTCACTTCGTCCACCAGGATGCAGGGATCACCGACACCGTTCAAGTTCTGCGGCAGACCACCCCATTCGCCCATATCCATGGCGACAATCATCGGCCCCCACGTGCGACCGCCGTCCGTAGAGCGGCTTACACCCACGTCGATGTGCCCCTGCAGGTCACGGGCGTTCTCATGCCGGATGTCGTACACGCCCACAAGCGTGCCCTTCCTCGTCGTTACCAGACCAGGGATACGGTAGGCGGCCACCCCGTTGTCACCGGCGGTGCGTACCTTGCGGGCGAGCCGGTGCTCCCGGGCGCCATCCTCTTTGATGGCGAAGCCTTTCGCCCTGATTTTCAAGGCGAAAGGCTTACGGATATCCTTGACATAGGCGGCATCCAGATTGACATACAGGACGCCATCCCGGACCTCCCAGGAGCGGAGGGCCTTTCGAGGCAATCCCCGGAGAGAAACGCTGAACACAGGCTCTTCCCCTTTCGGAACCTCCACGGTCGCCACCGGGACGTCCTTGTCCTGAATGACAGGGACCTGGCAGTGATGGATCTGGATGGTGGCCGCGGCGACCAGCGCGGCGAAACACATCGACAGCATACTAGATTTTCAGATATTCCGTTGAGACGACACCCATGGCGAACAGGACTGCCAGCACCACCAGGACGACGAGCCAGACCACGAAGATCACCAGGCCGGGGCGCCATTTGGGCGGCTTGAAGCCGAAGATCATCTGGACGCCGCCGTAGATCAGGCCGATCAGGGGCAGGACGATGGCCAGAACCAGCAGGACCATGATCCACGGCGTGGACACCAGGTCATAAAAGATGGGGACATGCGTGGAAAGGTCATCCAGAAAACGGTCAAGCGGCGCGCTGAACAGGGTCGTTCCCTTGAGGCCGAGTACGGAGACCGAGGCCAGGCCGGACACGCCGGAAAGGAGGAGGATGATGCCGATGACGATCAGGATGATCCGTCCCAGTTCGCTTCCATTCCGGGACTGGAGTTCATCCCGGACCCTGTTCATGCCTTTCCGGGCGGTATCGCCCATCTCCTGGATTCCGTTGCGGACGTTCCGCTGGATATCGTCCAGCGTTCCGCTGTCGCCTTTCATGGCCCAGCGCTCCTGTGCCGTGCGAGCCGGCGGCATCGCCAGCCACAGGACGGCATAGGCGATAAAACCGAGCAGCGACCAGGTGCCGTCGATACCCCCGCCAAAGAAGAGTGCCAAAGCAATGACTGTGAAAATGATCCGCATCGCGACAGCATCGAAGTTGAAATAGTTCGCAAGACCGGCGCAGACTCCGCCGATGCGCTTGTTCTCCAGATCGCGGTACAATCTCTTGCGAGGGGCCTCCTGCGCCCGCTCCGGCTCAGGATCGTCGGCTTCGATCCGCTCGGGACGTCCAAGGATGTCGATGATTCCGCGGATGTCCTGCATCGTTGCAACGCCATGCTGGCCGCACCGTTCGAGCAGGAGTTCGGCCATCCTTTCCTCGATGCCTTCCATGATCTCCTTGCCGCCCGGCTGGCCCAGATAATGGGCTTCCAGCCCTTTCAGATACTGTTCCACCTCTTTCGAGGCGTCCTTTTCCAGCGTGAAGGCATAGCCCCCAATGCTGACTTTCTCTACTTCAGTCATCGTTTCAACGTATCAATGCTTTCCACCATTTCCTGCCAGGCCGCATCCATTTCGGCAAGCTGGGCCCGGCCCTTTTCTGTAATTCCATAGTATTTCCGGGGCGGGCCCTGCGTGGACTCCTCCCACCGGTAAGTAAGCAGCCCCTGGTTCTTCTGACGGATGAGCAAGGGGTACAGGGTTCCCTCGACCACGATCATGTTCGCGGCCTTGAGGGCATCGATGATGCTGGAGGCATAGGCCTCCCGCTTGCTGAGAATACACAGGATGCAGTATTCCAGCACGCCCTTCCGCATCTGGGAACGGACATTGTCGGTCGTACTCTCCATAAGGCTATCGGTTATAAGTGTCCTGCGCGTGATTCGTGAACCGGGACATGTTCTCCGCCGTGGCGGGGATGCCCCGCATTTCGCACTTCTGGGCCGGGGTCAGCGCCTTAGGAACGGCGATCCACAGCACCAGATAGATCCAGAATCCGGATGTTCCGGCCAGCAGGGCCACCAGCATGATGATCCGGATAATGGTCACGTCGATGTTGAAGTACCATCCCAGTCCGGCACACACACCGGCCACGCCCTTGTTGTCCACATCGCGGTAAAGCTTCTTGGGAGCCCTGTCCTCCGGGAAAGCGCTGGAATAGGTGTAACCGGTTTCGGCCGATCCGTCCGGCATACCGAGGGTCGACACCACCTTCTCCACCATCTCCAGGGTCACGACCCGGGAACTCTCCCCTACTTCCTGGAAGAACAGTTCGGAAATCCGGCTCTCGATGTCGTCCATCACTTCCCCTTTCTGGTTTTCCGGAACGTTCAGCTTGGCCTTGAAGTTGCGCAGATAGGCGTCAAGGCGGTTGTAGGCATCATCGTTGAGGGTGAAATTGCGCCCTCCGATACAAGCATTGGTCACGCGTTTCATATCGTACAAAATATTTGTTGGTGCAAAGATATAAACTTTTTTTGATACTTTGCAATACAAGGTACTAAAATTTTCGAGAAATTTACAAATCGGATGAAAATCGTTATATTTGTATGATAAAAGAAACCAATTCCACTTCCTTTATGGCCGAATTCAAATACGCACCCATGTTCCAGTTGGGTCCCGACACAACCGAGTATTACAAGATCCCCGGTTCCGAAAAACTCGTAAAAACCTGCACCTGCGGCGACAAAAACATCCTGGAAGTCTCTCCGGAAGCGCTCACGCTGGTCGTCCAGCAGTCCTTCCATGACTGTCAGTTCATGCTCCGCCGCGCGCACAACGAGCAGGTGGCGGCCATTCTGAAAGACCCGGAGGCCTCCGACAACGACAAATATGTGGCCCTCCAGTTCCTGCGCAACGCGGAAACGTCCGTTAAAGGGGTTCTTCCCTTCTGTCAGGACACTGGCACCGCCATCATCCACGGCGAGAAAGGCCAGCATGTCTGGACGGATTTCGAGGACGAAGAAGCCCTTAGTCTCGGCGTTTTCAACACCTACACCCGGGAGAACCTCCGCTACAGCCAGAATGCGCCCCTCGACATGTACAACGAGGTCAATACCAAGTGCAACCTGCCCGCGCAGATTGACATCGAGGCTACGCAGGGGAATGAATACCGTTTCGTGATGGTTGCCAAGGGCGGCGGCAGCGCCAACAAGACCTATTTCTACCCGATGACGAAGGCGACCATCCAGAATGAAGGCACCCTGATCCCCTTCCTGGTGGAAAAAATGAAATCCCTGGGGACGGCGGCGTGCCCTCCCTATCACATCGCCTTTGTGATCGGCGGTACCAGCGCCGAAAAGAACCTGCTCACGGTCAAGCTTGCAAGCATCAAGTTCTACGACGCCCTGCCCACCACCGGTGATGAGACCGGACGGGCTTTCCGTGACATCGACCTGGAGGAGAAACTCCTGAAGGAGGCCCAGAAAATCGGCCTTGGAGCCCAGTTCGGCGGCAAGTACCTCGCCCACGACATCCGCGTGGTCCGTCTGCCCCGCCATGGGGCGAGCTGCCCGATCGGCATGGGTGTCAGTTGCAGCGCCGACCGGAACATCAAGTCCAAGATCAACGCGGATGGAGTCTGGATTGAGAAAATGGACGCCAACCCCTCGGAACTCATCCCGGAAGAATTCCGTCGTCCCGGTGAGGGTCCCAAGGGCATCGAGATAGACCTTGACAAGGGTATCGACGCCGTGCGCGCCGAACTCACCAAGTACACGGTGGGCACCCGTGTCAACCTCAAGGGGACCATCATCGTAGCCCGTGATATCGCCCACGCCAAACTCAAAGCCCGCCTTGATGCCGGCGAGGGAATGCCGGCATACTTCAAGGACCATCCCATCCTGTATGCCGGTCCCGCCAAGACGCCGGAAGGCTACCCTTGTGGCTCCATGGGCCCCACCACGGCCAACCGGATGGACCCATACGTGGATGAATTCCAGGACCATGGCGCATCCCTGGTGATGATTGCCAAAGGCAATCGTTCCAAGGTGGTCACAGATGCCTGCGAGAAACACGGCGGCTTCTACCTTGGCACAATCGGCGGCGTAGCTGCTGTTCTCTCCCAGAGCAGTATCCGCAGCATCGAGTGCGTGGAATACCCCGAACTCGGGATGGAAGCCATCTGGAAGATCCGCGTCGAGGACTTCCCCGCCTTCATCCTTGTGGATGACAAGGGGAACGACTTCTTCAAGACGATCGGGCTGTAAAAGCGACGATCCCTCACTTCAGGCGCCATCTTTCCCGATGGCGCCTTTCTATTTGGTAATCAATACGTTGAATGGGTATGCCCTGTGATTTCAGTCGCAGGGCATACCCATTCAACATTCTGCAAATCAACATATTATGCGCCAGCTTCAAAAATCATAAGAATCGTAAAAATCAATAAAAAACATATAAAAATGCACGGGGCTCTTGACAGAATCACCCAAAAAGGATAGCTTCGAAAAAAGTGCGAGAGAGTATGCGTGTCAGGAAAAGAAGAATCATCGAGAATGCATTTCAACATCTTTATCAGAACACCTGTCGGGGTGTGCTTTTGTTTTACAATGACATGGACCGTCTGGTTTATTACACCGCATTTGCAGCGATGGCGCGAAAGTATCATGCCCAGGTTCTAGCCATTTCATTGATGTATGATCATACCCATTCATCCGTCCGACTTCAAGAGCCGTCACGAATGGGAGATTTTGTAAGGGACTACACGTCGGTTTATGCGATGGAATTCAATAGGGATATCGGTCGACATGGTCCTTTATTCCGATGCGCCTATGGAAATGCGCCCAAGATCGGGGCGAAGAAGATCCGGACAAACGTTTCTTATATAGACAACAACGCTGTCGAGAAAATGTTGTTTGAGAAAGCCGAGCAGGACCGTTGGAATGCCATCGCTTTTCTGGATAGTTCCCATCCTTTTTCCGAAAAGATTGTCAGAAGCCATGCCTCCAGAAAACTTCTGCGTTCCATTAAAAGGGTGGAAGCTTTCTTCAAAGCCAATGCATATCTATCTTATCGGATCCTTCGTGACTTATTTGACGGATTGAAAAAGAATGAGGCAGAACAACTCATCGACTTTATCATATACACATACCTTCCCATCGACAAAGAGGAACGATCCCTTCTGTATGGAAATTACCAGACCATGTTGACAGCCATCAACTCAAATACAGGCAGCGAGTATGATATTAAAGAAGACTTCGACAACGAGCCTCATACCATTTACAGGGAAATACTGAAAGTCTGTCAGCATTCTTCCTTTGCCGATAATCCCAAAGCGATGCTTGTTCTTCCCAAAGCAGAAAAGATAAGGATAGCGAATATCCTTCAACAACGTACCGGTGCCACTTACTACCAGTTGAAGAAGTTTTTGGATTTATAACTGCAGTGTCATCTAAATATTTGATTATAAGACTCCAACATAGGGATGCCCTGTGAACGGAATCACAGGGCATCTCCCCATAAAAAGCTACTCATCAAGCAATTAACTGACACAGAAGGAACTACTCCAGGTCTTCGTCCACATCCGTAACGGCCGCGCCGTTGCCCATCAGGAAGGATTTCATGAACTCGTTGAGGTCACCGTCCAGGACGCCCTGGGTGTCGGCGGTGCTGTAACCGGTACGGAGGTCTTTCACAAGTTTGTAGGGATGGAGGACGTAGTTGCGTATCTGGGAGCCCCATTCGATGCGCTTCTTCTGGCCTTCCAGTTCGGCCTGTTTCTCCTGGCGCTTCTTGAGCTCGATGTCGTACAAGCGCGATTTGAGGATAAGGAGAGCGCGCTGGCGGTTGTCCTGCTGGGAGCGGGTTTCGGTGTTCTCCACCATGATGCCCGAGGGAATGTGCCGCACGCGGACGCCGGTTTCCACCTTGTTCACGTTCTGGCCGCCGTGGCCGCCGGAGCGGAAGGTATCCCATTCCAGGTCTCCGGGATTGATTTCGATGTGGATGGAATCGTCGACCAGCGGATAGACGAAGACCGACGAGAAGGTGGTCTGGCGCTTTCCCTGCGCATTGAACGGGGAGATGCGGACCAGGCGGTGTACGCCGTTCTCCGCCTTGAGATAACCATAGGCATAGTCCCCTTCGACTTCGATGGTGGCGGACTTGATGCCGGCCTCTTCGCCTTCCAGCAGGGAGGTGACGGTCATCTTGTAGCCGTTCCGTTCGCCCCAGCGGAGGTACATGCGCATGAGCATCGACGACCAGTCGTTCGCCTCCGTGCCGCCAGCCCCGGAGTTGATGGTGAGGACGGCGCCCAGGTTGTCGCCTTCATTTCCCAGCATGTTCTTGAGCTCCAGGGCTTCAACAGCCTCGACGGCCTTCGCGTAAGTAGCGTCCAGTTCGCGGGTTTCGTCGGTCTCGACAGCTTCGTCCTCCGTGCCGCTGACGCTGTCCTTCGCGAAATCGTACAGCACGTCCAGGTCGTCCACGAAACCGGCCGCCTTCTGGAAATCCGCCACCCAGGCTTTCACGCCGGCGAGTTTCTTGAGAAACAGCTCGGCGGCCTTGGGGTCGTTCCAGAAATCGGGCGAGAGGCTCTCCTTCGTCTTCTGCTCCACTTCTTTCCGCTTTCCTGCGATGTCCAGGCATTTTTCCAGGGTATCCAGTCGCTCGCGCAGGTCCTTGATTTGTTCGAGGGTCGTCATGGGTCTTTCCGTATAAACGTACAAAAATACGAATAATTTCCCTTATATTTGCATGGCATGGCAACCATCGGCATATTCGATTCGGGCTCGGGCGGTCTTTCCGTCTACCGGGAGATCGTGAAACTTCTCCCTTATGAGCGGTATGTCTATTTCGCGGACAACGCCCATTGTCCCTATGGGGAAAAGTCGGTGGAATACATCCAGGACCGTGCCCGTGCCATCACCGACATTCTGCTGGGGATGGGGGCCGACATCATCGTCGTCGCCTGCAACACGGCCACGGCGGCGGCCATTGCCATGCTTCGGGAAGAGTATCCGGACATGACCTTCGTCGGGATGGAACCCGCCGTGAAACCGGCCGCCCTCGGTACGAAGACCGGTGTCATCGGTGTCCTGGCTACGGCTGGGACGCTGAAGGGATCGAAATACCTCAAGACAAAAGGCCGTTTCGAAGACGATGTCCGCATCGTGGAACACGTGGGTGAAGGATTCGTGGAACTGGTGGAAAACGGCATTCTGGATGGTCCGGTGGCCTATGAAACCGTCCGGGCATCCATACAGCCTTTGTTGGATGCCGGGGCGGACCGTATCGTCCTCGGCTGTACGCACTATCCTTTTCTCCGTACCATCATCGAGGCCATCGCCGGTCCCTCTGTCCAAGTCATCGACCCGGCCCCCGCCGTCGCCCGCCAGACGGTCCGCATGCTCGACAAACGCGGTATCCCTATCGGCGAGGGTCCCTTCAGCGTGGATCTGTATTTCTCGGGAGAGCCGGCATCTTTGCAAAGAATCTTCGCGCTGTTATAGCTTGGCACATATTCACCTGATTATAAACGCATTAAATAGATATGCCCTGTGATTCCAAACACAGGGCATACCCCATTAACACATTGATTATCAAAAACAATGGCGCCACCCAAAAAGTGACGCCATTTTTCAATTGGACCGTAATCTACCGGTAGATGCTGTACTGGTTGTACATCGAACCGTACATCTGGCCCAGGACTTCGAGATAAGGCTGTCCGTCAAAGAGGATGGTGCGGTAAACCGTGTTATCGACCATGTAATACTCGATGCCGTTCAGCACGATGGTCTCGTAGTCATCCGGGAGGGAGGTCACGAGGGCTCCGGCCGGCGGGACGATGGTCGTGTAAGTGCCGGAGGCATTCACACTGTAGAAGACACCGTCCTGGTAGAAGTACTCGGAGTTGGCGTAAGCGTAGCTCTGCACGAGGCCGAGCTTGTTGGCCAGCTCGTAGGCGGAGAGGGCGCGGCCGTTGTTGAGCGCGTAAGTGGCGTTCTGGGCGGCGATGCGGGCGTTGTTCTGAGCGATGATCAGGTTCTGCTGGGCAATCACGTTGTAATTGTCGAAGACCGTGTTATAGGTCCGATACGTGTTGCAGTAGTAGGAGAACTTGACCAGATTGAACAGGGCCCTGTCAATCGCTCTCTCAAGCGGAGTGAAGTAAGGCGGACGGCAGACGACGTACACACCTCCGAACGGACGGTAGTAAATACCCTCATAGAAGTAGTAGTCGATGCCCCAGTGGGTGATCCGGCGGTAGTGCGGAGGCAGTACCTGGATCCGGTAGCCGAAGTAGTGAGGACGGTTGTCCCAGAAGTGGCCAGGACGGTCCCACGGCATGAAGTCACGCTCGCGCGGAGGTACCCGGTAGAGGTTGTGGCCTTCGTCCATCCGGAAGTCGTCGTTGTAGCGGTAGTTGCCGCCACGGTCACGGACAGGCTCGGTATTCTTCACGGAAGCGGCGGACTTGTCGTTTCCGGCGTTGTAGCCGAGACCATTGCGGGTGACGTTGCTGGAAGAACGGACGGCGCTGGAACCCCGGTCGGTGGTGGCGGAAGAACTGCGGCTGGTCGTCGCGGAGCTGCGGGCATTGCTGCCGGTGCTGCGGCTGGTCGTCGCGGTGCTGCTGCCGGTGGAGCGGCTGGTCCGGGTGTTCTGGTCCACGGTGCCCGCGGAACGGGTGGTGGAACCGGTGGAACTGCCCGTGGTAGCGGAGCTGCGGGAAGTCGTGCTTCCGGTGCTGCGCTGGGTGGTGGTACCGCTGCCGGTGGAACGGGTGGTCCGGGTGTTCTGGTCCACGGTACCCGCGGAGCGGGTGGTGGAGGAACCGGTGGAACGGCTCGTCGTAGCGGAGGAAGAACCGCGGGAAGTGGAGCTGGAGCCCGTGCTTCTGGTGGCGCTTCCGGTGCTGCCGGTGCCGCGCTGGGTGGAAGAACCCGTGGAACGCGTGGTCGTGCCCGTGGAGCGGGTGCGGTCATTCTGCACTACGGCAGAACGGCTGGGTGCAGCGCTGGCCGAACGGGTATAGGAAGTTCCGGAGGATCCGCGGCCGGTGGCGACGGAGCCGGTGGAACGGCTGGAAGAAGATCCACGAGTCGTAGTCTGTGAAGAGGACGACCGGGAGGTGGTGGAGGATCCGCCGGAACGACGGGCCTGGGCGAGGGCCTCAGGAGCCGCAATCATCGTCATCGCGATGAAGAGGGCGGCTAGATTGTTGATCATCCTTCTCATGGCTTTTTCGTTTTAAAAGTTAGCGATATAAGTAATAATTCCTGGAAAGGTCCTTGAAAGCTTCGGCATCTTTCATCCAGTAGGATTGGATATCCTGGACTTTCAATTGCTTCCCGAACTCCCTTCTCACATAATCCGTGCCACAAACGATATCCATCATCCGCGTTTTCTTGAAAGTCTTGTACGGATTGTGGTCCGGATACAGTTCCTGGATGGCCTGGATCACATAAAACTGCGTCAGCGTAAGGGTCGCGGAGGCATAGTCGGTATAGAAAAACTGGACGCCGTGCTGCATCTGGGGAGCCGTTCCAGCCATCGGTTTGAAATGGATGGTGCGGAACGCCGTACCCGGAATCCGGTAACTGTCAAGCTTTTGCTTGAGCTTGTCCGCATCGATCCAGGGAGCAGCGAAGACCTGGAAAGGAATCGTGTAGCCGACGCCGATGCTCAGATAGCCGAATTCGCCGGCGATGCCCGCGGAAGGATATCCGATGGCCGACACGTCCGAAGGGATGTTCGGCGAGGGAAGGATCCAGGGAAGACCGGTATCCTTGTACAGCATCCAGCGCTCCCATCCGCTCATCGGGATGACCGTCAGCCGGCACTTGAGCGGCTTCTCATCCCCGCTCTGTCCGCAGTTCAACCCTTCTTCATTGAGGAGGCCGGCCAGTTCACCTACGGTAAGCCCATAGATATAGGGGATGCGGAACATGCTGACGAAAGAATGGAAACCGGGCTCCACCAGGCAACCTTCGACCTTCTCGCCACCAAGGGGATTGGGCCGGTCCAGGACCATCACTTCGATATTCTGCTCGGCGCAGGCCCGCATGACGAGGCCCAGGGTGGAAATAAATGTGTATGAGCGTGTTCCTACATCCTGAATATCATAGACCATGACATCGACCCCCTTCAGCATCTCCGGCGTGGGCTTCCGGGTGGAGCCATAGAGGGAATAGACAGGGAGGCCGGTTTTGGGATCCTTTCCGTTGGAGACATGGTCACCGGCATAGGCGTCTCCGCGCACCCCATGCTCCGGTCCGTAGAGGGCGACGAGATTCACCTCGGGAGCGTCAAAAAGGACGTCGATGGTGGAACGGAGATTCCGGTCCACCCCGGAGGGATTCGTCACCAGACCCACACGCTTGCCCTTGAGATCTTCGAAGTTGTAGCGTTCCAGCATGTCGATGCCGGTATATACGACCGGCTGATAAGGAGACTCAGCCGGAGATGGAGACTGGGTTTGGGGCTGGGACTGGCTGGAAGCCGAGTGCGAACAGCCCAAGCAGGCAAGAAAGGAAAAAAGGAAAAGGACTTTATTCATGACTGTTTGTTTTAGTGCGTCCATAATCAGCCGGTATACGGCGGCGGGCATACAGGGTGACAGCCACCGTGGCCAGGCAGCAAGCCATCACCAAGGCATAGAAACCCACATACCCCAATCCGCTCTGCAGATAGCCTGCCACGGCTCCCGGGAGCAGCATGGACAGGGCCATGAAGCCGGTGCAGATGGCATAGTGCGAGGTCTTGAGCGGACCGTCGGCAAAGAACATCATATAGACCGTGTAGGCGGTGAAACCGTAGCCATAGCCGAACTGGTCGAATACCACGCAGGCGCCGACCGTCCATACGGAAGATGGCTGGACGATGGCCAGGAACAGATAGACGGCGCAAGGCAGGGCCAGGCTGAGGGCCATCGGGAAAAGACAGCTGCGGAGGCCCCGGCGGGAAATGTGCCATCCGCCCAGGATCCCGCCCACGAGCAGCGCAATCACTCCGGCGGTACCGTACACCATCCCGTAGGCAGCCTTATCCAAACCCAGGCCCCCTTCCGCGATGCCATCGCTGAAGAAGGGATATAAGAGCTTGACGGAAAGCGCCTCAGGAAGGCGGTATAGAAGGAGGAAAGCGATGAGAAGGCCGATACCGGGCTTCGTAAAGAAACTCCGGAACGCCTCGCCGAACTCCGAGAAGATTTCGCCGGCGGTTTTCCGCCCGGCCGTCCGGTCCTCCGTGGGACGCGGCAGGACGAAGGCGTGATAGGCCGTTACGACAGCCAGGATGGCAGCTGTGGCCAGAAGCGTCCAGGACCAGGCCTTGGACACGTCCCCGGTCTGCTTTTCCAGTGCGCCGGCCAACACGATGAGCACCCCTTGTCCGAACACCATCGCAATCCGGTAGAAAGTGTTCCGGATGCCCACGAAAGCCGATTGCCGTCCCTCGTCGAGCGCCAGCATATAATAGCCGTCCGCCGCGATGTCATGGGAGGCGGATGCAAATCCCGTGATGACAAACAGGATGAGCATCCACGTGAAGGTGGAAGAGGCAGGAAGGGTCGATGCCAGGATGCCGACGGAAACCGCCATCAGCAGCTGCATCGTCACGATCCACCAGCGCTTGCTCTTGAAGATGTCCACGAAGGGACTCCAAAGCGGCTTGACAAGCCAGGGAAGGCCGATAAGGCTGGTGAGCAGGGCCAACCGGGCATTATCCATGCCGAGGTCCTTGAGGATCACGACGGAGATCGTGTTCACGATAAAATACGGAAGGCCTTCCGCGAAATACAGGGTGGGAACCCAGAGCCAGGGATTTCTTGCTTTCATCGTTCGAGGGTAGTGCCGGGATAGTAAAAGGACAGGATTTCTTCGAAGGTCTTTCCGTGGGCGGCCATCACGGCGGCACCGATCTGGCACAGACCCACGCCATGGCCCCAGCCGTGGCCGCGGAGGATGACCTCATCGACCGTCATTTCCACATCGAACCAGGAACTGTACAAATGGCTTTCGGAGAGGAACCGCCTGATCAGCAGTTCTTTGCCGACAGTCAACGTCGCTTTGGTGCCGACGATCCGAAGGAGTTTGATCCGGCCTGAGCCACCCCTTTCCAAGGGTTCCAGCGCCGTCAGTTCACCGATGTCCACACCGGATTTCCGGCTGATCAGCGCTGACAATTCGGCCCGGCCGTAACGGACCGTCCAGTCGTGGAAATCCTCCGTCTCGAGGTCATAATCATTGAGGACCTGGCCGAGGATGTCCTTGTCGTGGGTATCGCACCAGGGATCGTCATGGACCGTCAGATAGGGATAATCCTGGTCGGCCCAGGCCGTGGAAAAGCGCTCGGTCCGGCCGCCGCAGCACTTGTAGAAGCGGGCGTCCACCAGCTCGCCACCGCTTTTGAGCACCAGGCCCCAGGTTGCGTCAATGGCTTCCCGGACCTTGGCACCTACCGCCAGGGTAAGGCCCTGGTAGCGTTGGCAGTGGTCGTCGGCACAGACATCGAACCGGCGGTGGTCGTCGTGGTCGAACCAGCGGATGATTTCACCGGAAGGATGGTCCGGGGAGGAAGAATGGTTCGTATCCAGCCAGGTCACCAGTGCGGGGACATTGTCGAACCGGAACGGAACTTCCACTTCCTGGTGCACCTGCCGGTGGGCGATCTGCGCCATCACCCAGGAGCGGGAGATGATCGCATGGGCCTTGAGAAACTCCGGAGATGCGGTCGCCTTCATTTCGGAAGAGATCACGCTGAGGAGATAGTCCTCCACGCCGATAGAATTGACTGCCACCACTTTACCTTCATCCACAATGAACTTGAGCGCGCCGGCGAACCGCTGGTCCTGCTGCCGCTGCCAATGGAAATCAACCCCGATGGTCACCCCGTACAGGATGAACGAGGGCTCGGCAAAAAGAGTGGAAACCGTGGGGGCCTCGAAGACCAGTTCATCGTAGAGGGTGCCGTTGTAATCGATTTTCCCTTCACGATAGGAGACCTTCTGGGGACCGGCACCATCGGAAATGATTTCGAAAGCGATTTCCGGGCCGGACATGATGCCCACCTCGATCCTGGGCTGCGTGCGGACCAGGCGCCAGAGCAGTTGTGCCTCCTGCTTTTCGGAAAGGGAGATCTCCTGGAGGATTTCCGTCAGTTTCTCCCGGGTAAGCCGGTCATAATCGGCCACTTCCGGAATCACGAAGAAGCCGGCCATGTCGGCGGCGCCGGGACTCAGGGCGAAATGGTCCTCCCCTTCCGCATAGAAATGATGCGGACGATGGAGGGCCCTGCACATTACGACGGCCCGATACTCCCCTTCACTGCGGAAAGTCAGGGCGTTGAACCGCGGTTCGGTCTCCCCTTCCGCGAGGTCGCAGCAGTCCAGCAGCCGGTAGAACATCTTCGCCATCGACTTGGCGGTCTCCGCCCGCAGGAAGAAGACGCCACGTGTAAAGTGCTTGTAATGGAACAGTTGGGCATCCCGAGCGGACGCCACGAAGGATATGTCCGCGGACAAGTTCCCAGGGACCTGGCCCTTATTCACGGCGATGGCGTGAAGAATGCGTTCCGCAGTCCGCTCGAGCGGCATATAGCCCTTGGGGCAAGCCTGGAAATGGGCATGTCCGGGAACTGTGGTCCCGCTGTAGGGGCTGTTATAGAAGACGACATAGTCCGGGAACTGGTCCGCCAGGTCCAGCATGTCCGGATAACGGTGCCAGATGGTCTGGGGCACGTGGACGTCCCGGGTGATGACCAGGTGGTTCGGGAAGATGGGTGCCCGGTTCACCAGGACGCGGTACTTCCGCCCCTTCCTGCCTTCAAAGGAAAGGAAGTGCTGATGGGGCAGGTAGTTTTCCTCGCAGAGCGGGCAGCCGTGGTCGAAGATGGGCATCCGCCCGGGATTGGACTGGAGGGTGGCGAGGAGGCCGCCGACAGGCAGCTGGCGGGTCTGGGCGCTTTTGAGCGCCCGGTATTTCGCCGCTACGGCCGGCCATACCGACAGCTGGTCGTGGACGAATTTGTCGATGTCGATTGCCATAACCTTGTAAAGGTAGGCATTTTTCGGGGTAATTCCTACAGGAGCGCGAGAAGCTGGCCCTGGATCCGGGCATATTCCGCCTCGAAATTGGGGGTCAGGAGGTTTTTGCCGATGGCGGCCGTCAGTTCTTCCTGGGTCCACCAGCGCCCCTCTGAAACCTCCTCGTTATCCGGGTTCAGGTCGGGATGGCCCACCGACGCAAAGATGAACACGAACTCCCGGTCCCTTTCCGTCTCCCATTCCGAAGTCCCGAGAAAAACCGGGTTGAAGGTCGTAAGTCCCAATTCCTCAGCCGCTTCACGATACAGGGATTCCTCCGCCAGTTCGCCATAGGTGACGTGTCCGCCCACGGCCGTATCCCAATAGCCGGGCAGGAGGTCCTTGGCCATGGAGCGCTTTTGGAGGAAGACCCTCCCCAGACGGTCGACGAGATGCAGATGGACCACGGGATGCAGGGGCTTGGCTCCGCTGTGGCACCAGGCCCGGGAGGCCTGACCATATACCAGTCCGCTGGGCTCGATGAGCGGGAGCATTTCGCCGGAGGCAACGGCCGATGTGCCGGGATGCTCCGCCGTCGGACGGGGATAGACCGGTGCCGGTTCCAGAGGATAGACCAGTTCGAACATCAGGCGAAGGAGATGAGGATAAGCAGCTGGGCGACCAGCACGCGGAGGAACATGGACAACGGATAGACCGTTGCGTAATTTACTGAAGTATAATCACTTCCGTACATTCCCTGCGCAAAGGCCAGGGCCGGTGGATTACAACAGGAACCGGAGATGAGACCGCACACCTGATAGAAGTTCAGATGGGCGAAGACCCGGGCGATGATGAATGTAAGGCTGACGGGAATCAGGGTGATGAGCGCACCGTACAGGATCCACCAATAGCCGCCGTTCACGATGGAACTGACGAAGTTCTCGCCCGCTCCGAGACCTACGGCCGCCAGGAACAGGGAGATGCCGATTTCGCGGATCATCAGGTTGGCGCTCATCGTCGTATAGGTCGTGATCTTGTAGCGGGGGCCGAAATGGCCGATCAGAATGGCGATGATGAGCGGTCCGCCGGCCAGACCCAGCTTGATGGCCTGGGGAATGCCCGGAAAACGGATGGGCAGGGAACCGAAGATGATACCGACCACGATGCCCAGGAAGATGGGAACGAGGTTGGGCTTGTCCAGGGCACCGCTGGAGTTGCCCACGGTCTGGGCCACGCGATTGATATTCTCCTCGGCACCGACGCAGATCAGGGCGTCACCCATCTGGAGATAGAGGTCCGGGCGGGCGACAAGTTCGACGCCGGAGCGGATGACGCGGGTCACGCTCACCTCATAAGCGCCACGGAAATGCAGGTCCTTGAGTTTCTTACCGGTCAGGGAGGACTTGGTGACAGTCACACGGCGGGTCACGAGATGGTGGTCCTTCTGGACCCAATCCTCCACATGCATCGGCACTTCCTGGCCGAACAGGATGCGGATCTTGTCCACCTCATCCTGCGAGGTGACGACCAGGACCTTGTCCCCTTCTTCCAGGACCGTATCACCGGTAGGGAAAATGACTTCGTCCCCCTTCATGATCCGGGAGATGACGAAATCGCCTCCGAATTCATGCAGCACGTCATAGAGCTTCTTCCCGAAGATGGCCGGGTTCTCCACGGCCACATGCATCCGGCGGGCCTGTCCTGAATTGTCCTCCAGGGATTCCAGTTCCGCCAGCTCCTTGGAAGCGTCGATCTTGAAAAGGCTCTTGCCCAGGATCAGGACGGCGATGACACCGATGACACCGATGGGATAGGCCACGGCATAGCCGGATGCCAAACCCGAAGCGATCCGGGAGGCCTCGACGGGATCCATCCCGCCAGAGGAGGCCACATCGACAAATGTCTGCTGGGCGGCACCGAGGCCCGGGGTGTTGGTCACCGCACCGGACATCACGCCCACCATCGTCTTGAGGTCCTCACCCGTCGTAGCGGAAATGATCCACGTAACGGCAACGGCAAGCAGGACGTTCAGCGCCGCGAGGAGATTCATCTTCACGCCCCCCGACTTGAAGGAATGGAAAAAGCCGGGGCCGACCTGGAGGCCGATGGAAAAGACGAACAGGATCAGGCCGAACTCCTTGACGAAGTGAAGGACTTCCGGATCGGCCCGGAAACCGAAATGGCTGACGAGGATGCCCACGAACAGGATCCAGGTGGATCCCAGGGAAACTCCTTTGATCTTGAAACGTCCGATATAGATTCCCACGCCGATTACGAAGGCCAGCAGGAGAATGGTGTGGGCAACACCGAGCCCGAAAAACAAATCTTTCATAGCCTAAAATACCATCTTGACGCAGAAGACAGCCTTGCCGTCCACGCGTCCTTCTACATAATGAACCGGGTTCCCGTCCTCCTCCGCTTGCAGGCGGAACAGCTGAACGACGGTGCCGGGAGTGGTTTCCTTGTTGAAATTGATATAGACGTCCTTAACACGGCGGGTCGAGACAACCCCGTAGTCCAGGGCATCCATGGCCCAGACCATATAGCGGGCGTTATTGGAATGGCCCAGGATATCCACGTCGGAATAGGTGACGACGTGTTCCCCGGCCAGTTCGGGTTCGGCCCCCCGCGGCATCGCGACCTTCGGGGCCGGTTCCCCGATGGCGTCGTCCACTTCCTCTTCCAAAGAAAGCAAGTGGGCCATTTCCTCGGGACGGACCAGGCGGCGGGTCTGTTCGTCGATCACGACCCAGGAACTGGTACAGGTCACGAGGCGGTTGCCACCGGCATCCTGCAGGTAGAAATCACGGAGATAGAACAGACCGGAAGGGCCCTTGTGCCAGGTATATAGGGTGACATTGTCCCGCCACTGAGGCGGATCCGCAAAATGGAAATGCATCCGGGACAGGACCCAGGCCGTATGGTGGACATGCAGGTCGTCATAGCCGAAGCCAAGCATCTGGGCGGCCCAATAGGCGATTTCCTGCGCCATATCCATGAAGGCGGCCGGTTTCAGGTAAAAAGAAGCGTCCGTATCGTAGCAGGGAACGCAGATATCCTGGCAAAACTTGTAACCTTCTCTTCTGACTTCACTCATACTAACCTCGCTTTTGCGGCTGCAAAAATAGCACTAATAACGGAGAATTTCAAGTTCCTCCCTGGAATACAGGAGCGGATCCAGCCAGTTCGGAGCGACACGGGAAATCAGGATGAACAGGAGCAAAAGGACCAGCAGACCGGCCAGGACCCACAGGAAAACCTTCAACGCCTTGAACCAATTCTCCCTCCGGCGGCGGATCCGATACTCTTCGCGCTGGGTTTCCTTGAATTCCTCTGAAACAGGAATGGCATATTCCGGTTCTGCATCCCTGACTTGTTCGGGAATCTCTTCGACAGGAGGTTCCTCGATAACAGGCGGCTCCTCGACGACAGGGGGTTCTTCTTTAGCCACCGGAGGTTCTTCAGCAGCGGACGGTTCTTCGGCCACCGGAGGTTCCTCAGTCATCGGAGGTTCTTCAACAACCGGGGAAACTTCGGTCTCCGGGGCTTCTTCGGCCACCGGGGCCTCCATCAGATCGGCCAGGCCGGCGACGGCGGAGGCGACTTCCTCCGGGGTTTCGACATGCGTTTTCAGGGAGACGGGAGCGAGACCGAGGCCCTCGGGATAGATGTCCAGGTCCTCATCGGCCACAAAGAAGAAATGGTTCTCCCGCGTGGCGCGGAGGCGGCCCAAACCGGGGAAAACGACCGTTTTGCGGACCTTGAGGACCTCTTTCATTTCGGCCAGGAACTCGGTCAGGATCCGGGTGGCCGTCCCCAGGTCAACACCTTCGTTATCACGGGCATAAAGTGCCGCGAGATGGTTATCGCTCCCCTGCCGGGGCGAGAAATAAAGCCGACGGTACGGCGGGTGGATCGTGTATCCCTTGTCGGAGAAGGTGGAGGGCATCAGTTCGGCCACGAAGCATCCGACCCCTGGGAGGGTCACGGCATCGTTGTCAAGGATCGCCTCCTTGACCATCTTTGCAAGCAGATCGATATCCATCGCCGGTTCGGTTTTAGATTGCTCCGCAAAGATAGCGAAAAAACTGCACAATTTATTTGGAGATTCGAAAAAAGGTTGTACCTTTGCAATCCCGAAATGATACAAGGGCACCGCGCAGCGGTGAAATATTCCTCCTTAGCTCAGTTGGTTAGAGCATCTGACTGTTAATCAGAGGGTCGTTGGTTCAAGTCCAACAGGGGGAGCACAAGCGGACAAATTGCAATTTTCGGCAGTTTGTCCGTTTTCTTTTTCTCCGTAACTATCTGATTTCAAGCCCCAGGAACTCGTTCTTGGAGAGAGGTTCAATATCGTCGTTTTCCTTGTCCCAGACCATACCGTCCGGAAAAACCAGATTTTGGAGGTGGCGCTTATGACCGAGACCTGACAATCTCCATATTTTCAAGAGATTATCTTTTAGTCCAAGCCCGAATGTGACATATTGGTCCAGGTTCAATATTTCTTTCTCCCTTGTCTGGATCTCTGCCAAAATATCTCCTCTTTCGGCCTCCATTTTTTCCAGCTGTTTGACACAGATTTCCTGCATTTTCGCATTGGCTGCCGTAGCCAGATTGTACTCTACTTTCTCGATTTCTGAGTTTTTGTGCGCGAGATTGGTTTTGAGTTCCGCCATAACCTCCCGGCCATTCACGTTGAGTATCGGGAACGCCCGCAGTAACTGGATCCTCAACGCCTCTGTGAATTCATCCGACATGGAGACGCTATCCATCCACTCCTCAAAAGCAGCATTTGCATGCTTCGTGGGGACGTTGCACCAGCAGCCCTTGTGGCTGCATACGTAGTAGCCAACCTCACGGCCGTACAACTTTCGCATCTTCGTGCTGAGGGAAGCCGTCAGGTTATGCCCACAAACAGGGCACCGGAGCGAGCCGAGGAGCGGAGCATACTCTTTGTCCATTTTCGTCTCATAACCCCGCGTATGGGCTTTTATGACGATATTATTCACCTTCAAGAAGGTATCAAGAGAAACCAGCGGCTCGTGCGGCCCTTTGATTACTTCCCCTTCCAGGAATGGATGCGAGAAGTAGCCGGCATAAAAGATATTCCGGAAGATTGCCGACCATCGCTGCTTCCTGAGGTCCAGCCCCAATGCCTTCATACTCACCCTGATCTCCTCGTTGGTCAGGTTCTCGTTCGCCTTCATCAAAAATGCCTTCCGGATCAACTTCCCTTCCTTGTTAATGGTGATGGTCTGGTGGGTACGTGTAGTTTTCATGTCATATCCTGTTGGTGGGGCTTGTATCCACCGGCCATTTCTCAATGCACGGGCGCCATTGTCCTTGACTGCCTGAGATTTGATGGAATTGTCGTGTTCAGCCATCAGTAGTTCCATGCGCTGCATCATATTGCCGTCGGCAGTCCGTGCGTCATAGGAAGAGGTCGCCGAAAAAACGGCGACCCCTCTATCCTTCAACTCATCGACGATTGAGAAAGATTTTGATCCGGTCCGGGAAAAGCGGCTAGTGCTATACACAATGACTGCGTCTATCCGGTTCTTTTTGTCCTTGACGAACTTCAACATCGTATTGAAACGCTTTCTGTTCGCATCGGTCTTGGCACTCTCGTGCTCTCCTTCAAAACACTTTACCACCTCATAGCCGTTCCTGTCAGCCCACTCGTAACAACGTTCCAACTGAGTTTCCGGACTAAATCCGTCTTCCTGTTCCTTGGAACTCACTCGCTGGTAGATGACGGCCCGGCCACCTTTCTTGATTGTCTTCTTTTTGCCCTTGGTGAATGGTTTCAGGGCAAAGGCCATTTCTTCTTGGTTCATTTTATATCTGTATCGCTTCAAATACTGCTACTGAATAGAACGCGAGGAAGTCGGCCAACTGGTCGGCCTCCTCGTCGGTAAGATGTTCGCAACCTTTGATCTTTTTAATCTCATTGATTGACAGTTTTAAGTTTTCCAAAAAATGCGTGTCATTTTGGCTCTTCGCCACATTATACGCTTTCGTGCCCCTGGACCGCAGATCCGGTGCCAGAGATATAGCACGGGTAGCTTACACCCTGCTCTTGCGGGCTTTTAGTCCATCTAGCGGCCTTATTCTTCTTCCATAAGTGGTATCTGATCGTGAGTTAGGACAATGCCTCCTGAAAGAGTTATATTCCCACGAAAATCCAAATAGCGGTTCCCGTAAGATATATTGAAGAATAAATCCCGGAAATTGACCAAGATGGATATAACTTCGTTGAGGAAGATGCTGCGCCGGGTACTATACAATATCGTACAGGTATTCCGGTCTTTTCTATCAACCTCAAAACAATCCAAGTCGCACACGCTGTTCAGTTTCTCAGCCGTAAATGTTTCAATGAAACGTTGGATGTCCTTCATGCTGCCCTCGGCAGTAAGGACGTTGTTTATAATAAATGACATTTCAATTATGATTATTTGTCTCAAATATTCTTTTCTGGTTTTAAACTGTTGGTTTTTTGCCTTTCATACATAAAAATGGGCCCTCATAACGCCGAGAGCCCATTTTTTGGATCAAAAGGTGCGATCTTCACAAGATCAACAAACAAATGATAGATTTTATTATCAATGATTTACAGAAAAAAAAATATTATTATCAATCATAAGTAATGATATCGAATCCTCGTATTTCATTTCATTCCATTCCACTCTCTCGGTCACCTGGTGTAACCTTAGCCTCCAGCGGAAGGAGTTGGGGGAGGTGTAAGAGTCGTTGGCGTTTTAAACACTATAATTGATCTAGTGCACCATTACCGAATGCTCCCTTAAAAGAGGCAACATCTATGTCTGTTCGTAAAGCGTAAATGGATTGGTGAAGCAAATCCCCAGAAAAAGAATAATCCCTCTCATCAACAGTAAAACACTGCTCTCGACTCAAATCCGACTTGGTATCCCATGTATAACGACTCGAGTTGTAAACCGCTCCTTCATACAAACACAGCCTACCATTATGGTACCTATATTTGTACCGCTGATAGTATCTTACACTTTTTTTCTCTCTATTATAATACTTATACAGTCCAACTACTCCTTCCGTTTTATCTGCGGAAAAAGAGTAGGGCCGGAAAACCAATATTAAGGTTGATTGAGATCCAAGTCGATCAGTATGCACGAGTCCTGTATCATAAACAGCTAGACCGTTTTCATTAAAGACATCCGCCCATACACGTGCCTTTTTTGCATCAATGCTATCGAAGGAGGTGTTGTCTGATAATAGTTTCGCCCTCTTTTTCAGTTCAAATGCATCACTGTTGCCAAACACATTGTTGAGGATCAGGGTTTTTCCCTGTATCTTGATAACGCGCCCATAAAACTCTGCCTCGATGCCGGTTGCATAGAGCCCATCCTCTTTTATAACACAGTTACAACCAAAACTATCTGTAACCTCATTCATCCATTTCGTCAGTGTTTCACTATCCGTAGCTGAAGGAGTGAACCAAGAACCAAAAACGCTATCAGGTGTTATCTGAACCCACCAGTCCTCGTATTCGCCAGTTCCTTGCCAATAGCCATAAATCCAATCACTTTGGGGATTACCACAAGAAACCAGTATGAATACCAGACTTAAAATGATAAATCTCTTTTCCATAGTATTATTCTATTCTACTGGTAACAACAAAATGAACCTGCCTCCTCGTATATACTAGGAATTACAATCTCTCCTGATTTATTGATGTAACCATATTTACCTTTCTTCTCAATTATTGCAAGTCCATTGAAAAAACCATTTGCACATTTGTCCCCATTATTCCGAACTGAAAGGGGGATTGTATCGTCTTCCGCGGTAAAAATAGTTTTTCCAGTCATATCAATTACCTGTACCTTATCTATTTCAATCTCAAATCCCTCAAATGTTTCTGTATCTTTCACTCCTGCTTGCACGATTGCGAGGCCATCATTGAAGGGACAAACATCATAATAATTCCCTTTTATTACAGACTTGCCTTCTAAATCCACATAACTCCATAAAAGCCCCCGTTCATTCTTGTTCTTTTCGTCAAGAACAGCGGCCAGGCCCTCTGAGAATGCCTGAGCATCAAGATATTTAGGAGAAATAATCTCTTTCCCATTTTTATCTACATAACCGTATTTCTCATTTACAACAACTCTAATAGCGTCATCCTTAAATAAAGCAACATTACTAAAACATCTATGAGCGTCCTCTGGTGCAGGAATATCGTCATATTTACAAGGTATTACTGTATCACCTGTTTCATTCAGGACACCATACTTATTTCCTTTCTTGACAATCACGAACCCATCTTGAAAACAGTAATAATCATCATACTCGAAAGGGACAATGACTGTTCCGAGAGAATCAATACAACCATATTTAACATCTTTACCGCCGCTCACCATAAGCCACATGGGACCGGGACCACGATCAAACAAACCAGAAACAGAAGCAGGCATGCCTATAGGGTCTTGATAGAGGCCCATTGGAATGATTTCATTGCCTTCGGTATCAATCAATGCATATGAATACTCGGTTTGTTTCCATCCATCGTAATCTATCGTTCGAGTTAAAACACTCTTGAACGCCAATCCGTTGCAATAGTCACTGACATCATAGCCATTACAGATAAAATGTACGTCCCCACTTTTGTCAGTAACCACATTCCTTCCCTTGTATTTTACACGTGCACGAGAACAATGAAAACTTGAGGCCGCATCTAGGACAAAAGGAATAACAACTTCTCCATTCGTATTGATATAACCATATTTTCCATTTTTGGACACGATAGCCAGGCCTTCAGAAAAGCCTGCGTTGTTTTCTTCTGAATTCCACCAATCACGTGCCACCCCCGTTAAATTTTCTGGAGGCATCGTCACATCATATTCACACGGGATTACCAATTCGCCAGAAGAATTGACGAAACCATATTTCCTGTCCTTTCTCACTTTTGCAAAGCCCTCTGAGAATTCATCGATTTCATCATAGATGCAGGGTGTCACCTGCTCTCCTTTTGTGTTGATGAAGCCATATTTACCATTCAGTTTTACTTTTGCAATAGCATTTGGCCTAGGTTGAGAATAGGCGAAAGTGGTACCCCCAAAAAAAGCCAATGCTAAAGTTCCGGCCAATAATAGAGTCTTAGTGTTCATATGTACTTGTTTAAATAGCTAACTATCAATAAGGTTGTCCATAGGATTTTGGATATCCTTTAGGGCTCCATTCCTAAGCACTTAAAAAGATATCCACTTGCGGTTTTCTGCATCTTTGAGAAATTGGGTTATTATTTGCAGGTGGGTGTAATACCTTTGAGTCAAACCACGATTATGAAGTTTTGATGTAGGTATCTTCTTTTTTGCATACTTTACGAATTGTTCTTTATCGACTTTTTCTTTTTGAAGATAATACGTTAGCGCGAACTTATAGAATATCTCATTGTCAAGTGGATGTGATTCCTGAGGATTCCCGCACCAAAGGTTCGCCCAATTCAGAAACGCTTTTTCAGTTTCATCTGATTCAAAAATAGTCTTCATCATAAACTCAGTGTTCTTGGGGGGCCGGCTCCGGTGCCGAGCCACTTTCATTTATCCTTACAGAGGTTGTGGAAGACCTTGACAGAGACAAACTACTGATAATACTCCACACTCGGCTTGATATGGAGTACGGCCCCAAGAACCGGAGCCAACAACATAACCAATGCACGAGCGGCAAGTATATCCGTAATCCTTCTGTCTTTGAAACTTCCACATTTCTGTAAATGGACCTACGAAAACACTTTCGCTAATATGTACGCCACCTTTCGATGGCAATGGCAAATATACAGATTTTTTACTATAGGGATTGTCGTTTAATGTTTTCAACTTGAGTCGAGCGGAAGCCATCCCTTGTTGCTGACGCATCAAACCCATCGTTTTATACTGTTTTTACGCTGAGTCCGGGCTTCATCGCCCGGATTTCGCATTGTTTTTCCACTTTCATCCCGGAGTCCTCGGGCGAGAACTCCGTTTTGGAACCGTTCGTGAGGCTCAACTATGCGGCTTCAGCCGACTGTCGCTCCATCAACCTTTCCGCCAGCAGCACCGCATTCGCAGTGTGTAAGTTCAAGATTTCGACTGTCGGGGGAGCACCTAAGAATCAAGCACTTGCAGGAATGCAGGTGCTTGATTCCTTTTATAGGGTATTCGACGACGTAAATGACCTTTATTGTCGTCGAAACGGGCAAAACAGCAAGTTCAACGACAAATATGGCCGTTTTTGACTTCGAGACGGTGCAACAGGACCAATAATTGTGGAAAAAGGCCGTTCATGCACAATGCTGAACCTTTTCCGCCAATAACCGATCCCGGCCGATCACAGGTCGTCGATGGGATTCCTTCCGGAAGAGGTAGTCACGGTCATCGACGGAAGGCTCGAGTAGGTCAGGATCACGTGCCAGGTGGAGCGGTCTTTCACGTCGGCATCCAGGGAAATGGTTCCGTTAGGCAGGTTGTAGACGGCGAGATTGCTGGTAGCGGGATTGGCATTCGGCTCCATGCCGTATTTCCGCGTCAGATCCGCCTGGAGGTTGTCGTAGGCCTTTTCCAGGGCGTCCCAGTCCGAGATGACCGGAAAGTCCACGCGGACTTCCTGGACCGGATTGCTGCCGACAGGTGTCACCTTGCATCCGCTGTATCCCGCAAAATCACCGACATAAGTGCCATTCCCTGTGTTCCGGAATCCGGCCTTGACCAGTTCGGCCCCGAAGGCCGACAAGGTACCGGTGATAGGAATGCCCTTGAAAGTCAGCGGGGTAGAAGCCGACGGCGTGGGGGAAGGAGTCGTCGGGGTTGTCATCTGTCCCCCGTTCGCTCCGCCCCGCAGTTCCCTTTCCAGATCCTCGATGTCGATATCATCGACGGCTCCCCCACCGGAATCCTGTCCTTTCGGACTGAACCAACCTCCTGATTCATTGGAACTCTCAGTTCCCATCCCACCAGGAAGGGGAATGATGCTCCCCATGCTGCGGGTACAAAGCCTCACGACCAGGAGAATGACGACCAGGGCCAGGGCATACTTGATGATTTTTTTCATAGCGGACGGATTATCAATTTAGTATTTTTACAAATGTAAATAAAATAATGGAATTATTTTGTAATTTTGAATTTTGAAAAAACACCTAACCTGACCATAATGAGAATTGACCGACTATTCTTCACGACGCTAACCCTTCTGATCCTTGCGGCGTGCAACAATGCTCCCTCTACGGGGGATCTGACGACCGAGACATTCAATTTCTCCGATTCCACTTCTTATGCACATCTCACCACGGCGGTCGAACTGCCCGCTGCCGGACAGGGAAAGGCGGCGGACAGGATCCAGGCGAGACTCCTCCATGCGCTGGACGAACAGCTCAGTCATATCGTCCTGTACGAACGGCGGAGTTTTCCCCCCTTCAACGGGGACACCAAGGATGCAGGCGAAATAGTCGCGTACTGCCACGGAAAGGCTTTTGAAGCATTTGCCAAAGATGCCGAGGAAGCTCATGAAGACTATGGAGAGATACCGGGATACGAATACGATTATTCCATCCAAAAAACCCGGGAGACAGATGAGTACGTGATTTTCAACGCCAGTGGTTACGCCTATCTGGGCGGCGCCCACGGTGGAGTATTCGGCGAGGGTCCGATGACTTTCAACAAATCCGACGGAAGCCTGGTCGATCATTTTCTGGTCCCGACCTGCCTGACGGACATCCAGCCCTTGATCCGGAACGGACTCCGGGGGTATTTTTCCGAGGATGGCAAGAAGATCAGCAACCGCGAACTGAATGAATGGCTGATGCTGGAAAGCGACATCATCCCCTTCCCGGCCATGTCGCTGGAGCCCTCCGACGAAGGGCTTGTGTTCACCTACGGGCAATATGAAATCGCCCCGTACGTCGCCGGAATGCCGAACTTCACCATCCCGTATGCCGACATCGAGCAATTCCTGACCCCGGAGGCGAAAGCGATTCTGGGAGGAGTGCTGCCCGGACAAGCTCCGGAGCAGGACAAAGGCGAATAATCCTTACCGACTCTCTTTACAAACGAAACGATGGCCGACAGACCCTACCAGGAAATATCCGACCTTTCCCAGCTTCCCGCTCCGGATGAGTCGGGAATCGTATCCCATTATGTTTTCCAGTATCTCGACTTCTTCAAGGTGCCGCAGTACCTGGCGGCGGGACACCGCTACTCGGACTGCTGCTTCCTGGGATGTGAAATTCCCTCGGAGATGGAAGGGAACATCGGACGGACCTGCCTGATCTTTCCCCGGATGGGGCGCTCGTACAACGTGTTCCGCAGCCGGTTGTATTCGGGAGAAGACCTGTATGAAGGGTACGATCCGGACAACGAGGACACGTTCGAGACCTGTTTCGACTCCCGCGTCTATGCGGACTACAAGGAGAAGGGACAGCAGTGCGGCGATGTCCGGGAAACGCTGGGCCGCACGCTGCACGACCGCGCCATGGGCGATGCGATGCGGGAATTCCTGCGGAAATTTGACGAACAGCAAGTGGTCGCCATCATGGGGGGCCATGCCCTGAACCGTTCGGACACCGGATACCGGAACGTCGCTTATATCAGCAAGAAACTGACTGAGAAAGGCAAACTGATGGCTTCGGGCGGTGGACCGGGTGCCATGGAAGCGACGCATTTGGGCGCATGGATGGCCGGAAGGACGGAGGAGGAGTTCGAGGACGCCCTCGCTATCCTCTCCGTCGCACAAACCTTCCGGGACGAAGGCTGGCTGCGATCGGCTTTCGAAGTACGGCGGAAGTATCCGCAGTCCAAGTACCACAGCCTGGGCATACCGACCTGGTTCTATGGCCATGAACCGGCCTCGCCGTTCGCAACGGAAATCGCCAAGTACTTCTATAACAGCGTCCGGGAGGACACCCTCCTCTCGATTGCCAAGGGTGGCATCATCTACTCCCCCGGCTCGGCCGGCACCATCCAGGAAATCTTCCAGGATGCCGCGCAGAACCACTACCAGACCTTCGGTGCCCCCAGTCCGATGGTTTTCCTGGGGAAGGACTTCTTCACCCGCGAAATCCCCATCTATCCGCTGCTGGAGGACCTTCTGGCGCGGGACAAATACAAGAATCTCATCATTTCCGTGACCGACGACCCCGAAGAGGCCATCGAAACGGTGCTGTCGTACACGAGGGCACAGCCTAAAGAAGAATATTGATTCCCAAGCCGATCAGGACGAGCCCGCCGATGATGCGGGCGGAATAGCCGAGTTTCCGGCCGACAAAACTGCCCGAGCACATACCGGCCACGACCGACAAGGCCGTGAAGACAAAGACGGACACCGAAATCGGGGCGATGGACGCCCAGGGAGCGGTATCCATGGCCATGGACAGGCCCACGGCCGCCGCATCGATGGACGTTGCCACGCCGCCGAGCAGGATACCCTTGAAACCGTCCAGGTTCAAGTGCTCCGACTTGCCGCGCACTCCTTCCAGGAACATCGCCCCGCCGACATACAGGAGAAGGAGGAAACCGATGATATGGGCGGCGGTTTCGAAATGGGCGACATGGGCGGAAATAAGGTCCGTCGCAAACGTGCCGAGCAGCCATCCGGCCAGCAGGAGCCCGGTCTGGACGACCGCAAAGATGAAGGCGACGACCGTTACCTTTCTCCGCAGTTCCTCTTTCGGCACCAGGAAGGAGGAGCACAGGGAAACCGCGAAACAGTCGGCGCAGAGGGAAAGGCCGATCAGGATGGCATCCAGCAGTCCGGTCATGGCTTGAATTCCTGACGGTTGACGATGGAACGGCCGAGGGTCAGCTCGTCGGCATACTCCAGGTCGTCCCCGAAACCGAGCCCACGGGCCAGGGAGGAGACCCGGACCCCGGTATGGGCGATTTTCCGATAGATATAGAAGGCGGTGGACTCCCCTTCCACGTCGCCGCTGAGGGCGAAGATGACCTCGGCATTCTCCGGCTGCTCCAAGGCCTCCACGCGACGGACGAGTTCGCTGATACTCAGGTCGGAAGGGCCGATACCGGCAATCGGGGAGATGATGCCGCCCAACACGTGGTATACCCCGTGGTACTGCCCCGTGTTCTCGATGCTCATCACATCCCGGACGCTCTCCACCACACAGATGGCGCTATGGTCACGGGAATGGTCGGCACAGAGGGAACAGATGTCCCCGTCAGCGATCATCCGGCATTCCCGGCAATAGCGGACCTCATCCCGGAGGCGGTTGATGGCCTCCGTGAAATGGTGGACGTTCTCCTGCGGTTGACGGAGCAGGTGCAAGGCCAGACGGAGCGCGCTGCGGCGGCCTACGCCGGGCAGGGTGCCGATGGCATCGACCGCCTCGGACAGGAGTTCGGACGGGTATTTCTCTTTATACGCCATGATACTCGATTAGTCCCTCCATCGGAGAAGGGATGAAACGGGAGAAAGCCAGGCCATACTCGGCACCGAGGCGCTCCAGTTCGGCGCGGCAGGCACAGCCGAAACCGCCGACGACGCCCACGGGGAGCCGGTCATAGCGCGTCAGGGCGCGCTCGAACAGGTCGCGGAAATTCCTCTCCACCAGTGCGTCCACATAGGCTTCCCCCTGGTGCTCCAGGATGAAGGGAGCAAGGCTCCCGAGGTAGCGGGAAGGCGCAGGACTCCTATAGACGTTCCGGACGACAGAAGCGTAGTCCGCCTCGTGGAAAGCCGAGAAAGCTTCCACCAGCTCCTCCGGGACAAGATCCTTCACGAGATCCGTCAGAAACAGCCGTCCGAGAGCCGCTGCGCTTCCTTCGTCACCGATGATGAAGCCGCCGCCGTGGATATTCCGGACAATCCTTTCTCCATCATAATGACATGTATTAGAGCCAGTTCCAAGGATGGCAGCTATCCCCTCGGAATGGCCGCACGCGGCACGGGCCGCAGCCAGCAAATCCGAAGCGTACTCGGTATCCGCCTTCGGGAACCGCTCCCGGAAGACCTTGTCCAGTTGCGCGGGAAACTCCAGCAGGCCGGCGGCGTAGAAATGCACCTCATCCACGTCGGAGAAATGCGTCAATGCTTCCGCGAAGACGGCGGCATTGGCCTCTTCCGCAATCGTGGACAGGTTCATGCCCGGCGTCTGCAGACGCACCACGGTACCGTCCGGGGCGAGAGCGCACCAGTCGGTCTTGGTGGCACCGCTTTCGACAATCAGGATCATACTTCCACTCCTTTCTTTTTCCAATGGTAATAGCCGTACACGGCCGAAGCGATATAGGCGAGATACAGGAACGCCATCCAATACTGGCCGTTTACGACGCACAGCAGGGTCGTGAGAGCGTTGGCCACCACCCACAGCATCCACTGCTGGATGTACGAGCGGGTGAGCCACCAGGTGGCGATGACGCTGAGCACGGTCGCGGGAGCGTCCAATTCGGACACCCCGTCCCCCAGGGCGCGGAACACCCAGATGAGGATAAGGGAACCCAGGACAAAGCCTGCGGCGCTCCAGAGGGCCGTTTTCTTCGGAAGGGGCCGCAGATGGATGGCACCCTCCTCCACTTTCGCTCCATCCTTTCGCCATTGGATGAGCCCGATGACGGACATCACGACGTAATAGACATTCAACCCGGTCATTCCCCAGCTCCGCTGTACCGCAAAACTGCAGGCGCAGGCAACGCCGGTCAGGATGCCCACCACCCACATCGCGTTCTTCTGGAGGATTTCCAGGACGACGTAGGCGACTCCCGTCACAAAGGCGAAGATTTCGATGGCTTGAAGGATGTCCATAACATACAAAGATAATCAAAAAAACGGGAAAAAATCCGTACCTTTGCATACAATCATTACGACACAATGGACAAGAAAAGTTATGCATTCGGTATGAGCCTCGCCGGCAACCTGCTCCAGTCGGGCGTGCACGGGCTCAACTTCGACGACTTCGTAGCCGGTCTGAAGGCTATGCTGCAGGGTGACAAACTCGCCATCTCGATGGAAGAGGCGGGCGAAGCGCTCGAACAGTTCTACAAGGAAATGGAGGAGGAAGCCTCCGAGCGGGCCGCCGTCGCCGGCGCCGCCGCGAAGGAAGAGGGCGAAAAGTTCCTCGCTGCCGCCGCCCGCGATCCCGAGGTCCGCGCCACCGGCAGCGGCCTGATGTACAAGGTCCTGAAGGAAGGAACCGGCAAGAAGCCTACCGCTACCAGTCAGGTGAAGTGCCACTACGAGGGCACCTTCCCGAACGGACAGATCTTCGACAGTTCCTACAAGCGGGGCGAACCGGCCGTCTTCGGGCTGAACCAGGTCATCAAGGGCTGGACCGAAGGCCTCCAGCTGATGGCCGAGGGTGCCAAGTACGAGCTCTATCTGCCGTATAACCTGGCTTATGGCGAACACGGGGCCGGCAACGCCATTCCCCCGTACAGCGCCCTGAAGTTCGTTGTCGAACTCATTGAGGTCCTGTAGTTTCATACTGATACTCCTTGCATCCGCTTCCCAGGCATTGGCCCAGGAGGCGGATTCCCTTCGTGCCGCCCGGGTGACGGCAAGCCTCCAGGTCGCTCCCCCGTCGGCGGCCATCGCCGGGCCGCGGCTCCGGCAGGCTGCGAACCTGCCCGACGCCATCCGCGGATTCAGCGGACTGCAACTCAGGGATTACGGTGGCGCCGGCGGACTCAAGACCATCAATGTCCGGAGCCTGGGCAGTGCCCATACGGCCATCTTCCTGGACGGCATTCCCATCGATAATGCGCAGAATGCGCAGGTGGACCTGGGACGCATCCCCACGGATGGGCTGGAAAAAGTGGAACTGTTTCAGGGACAACGTTCCCAACTGTTGCAGACCGCCCGGGAGTATGGCAGTGCCAGCGCTTTGCACCTCACAAGTGCCCAGCCCGCACCGGAAGGAAGGAATGGTTTCAAGGTACGGCTGCGGGGAGGTTCCTTCGGAACCGTTTCCCCCGCTGCCGCCTGGGAATCCCGCTGGTCGCCAGTCCTGTCCTCCCGGGTCCAGGCGGGCTTCACCCATGCCCACGGACGTTATCCTTTCCATGTCAAGGACTTCCGGAATACGCCGGAAGGCTATAAGGGCTACGATACCGTGATGGTGCGGCAGAACTGCGACCTCATGGAGTTCCGCACGGACGCCCATCTTTTCTACACCCCCGAAGGCGGCCGCTACGACGCCCGGGTATCCTGGTACGATGCGTCCCGGGGCATCCCCGGCCCCGTTTACAAGCAGGCGGACCGATATCCCCTGTCTGATGACCGGCAGGTCGACCGGAACCTGTCCGTGCAGGCCGGTGGCGAACAGGAGTTGACCTCCGGCCTGTCCTTGCTCGTTCGGGCCAAATATGCCCGGGACGTGCTGCAATACCTGGATGTCTCGGAAATCGACCCAGCCGTATCTGCGCAATGGAACTATTTGCAGCAGAGCGGTTTCGCTTCGGTTGCCCTGGGATGGAAGGCCTCGGAACGATGGCATTTCAGCGGCGCCGTCGACGGGCAGTACGAGGCGCTGCAGTCCCGGGTCTCCGCCCGGAGGAAGACGCTCTTCACTGCCGTGTCGGCCAGCTTCCTGGACGGTCCCTGGCGCGCCTCCGCTGCCGCCCAGTACCAGTATTCGTCCGGGGCCGGAACCTACCGGTTCCTCTCCCCTTCCTTCATCCTGACCTGGACACCGGACCGATCCTGGGAATTTGGCGGCCTCCTCAAGCGGTCTTGCCGCCTCCCCACTTTCAACGACCTGTATTACAGCCAGATAACTGTCCGGAAACTGGAGCCGGAAGAGGTTTACCAGAGCGCGGCGCACTGGTCCTGGAACCGCCGCTATGAGCACTGGCACTTCCAGGCACGGGAAGAACTCTATTTCAACTACGTGCGGAACAAGCTCATCGCCGTCCCCAACGGCAGCCTTTTCCGCTGGTCCATGTACAACCTGGGCGGCGTCCGCATCTTCGGAGATGATTGGGACCTCACGGCCTCCTGGCATTCCGGCCCCACCACCCTCGGCGCAACAGCCCGATACACCTATCAATGGGCCCACGACACCGGCACCGGCGGCCAGATCCCGTATATTCCCCTGCACAGCGCCAACTTCCGCATCTTCTGGAATCAGGGCGGCTGGCGTGTCGACCTGCAGGGCTTTCTGACCGGAGAGCGCTTTACGTCCTCCACGAACCGGGACGACTTCCGGATCGCCCCCTGGACCACCTGGGACGCCTCCCTGACCTATGCCTTCCCCGGCACCGGCCTCACCCTCCGGGTCCAGTTGAACAACCTTCTGAACGCCAACTACGAGATCATCCGGCAGTATCCCATGCCGGGGTTCAATGCGTTCTGCACCCTTGATTATCTCTTCTGAAAAGCGTATCTTTGCGCATTCCAAGTTCTTTAACAGATGAAAAAGATTTCACTGCTGGTTTTCAGCGCGGTGCTGGTCGCGATAGCCTCCTGCACCAAGGAAAACGCCTCCGAAGTCACATTCGCGGGTATCGAAGTCGAAGTAGGTGAACAAAATGGCAGCTTCTCCAAGCTGTACATCCTCAACGAGGGTACCTTCCCGGACGAATCGACCCTCGACCTGCTGGACTTCAAGAACAAGAAATACTGCACCGACATCTTTGCACAGGCCAATCCCGAGGTCGCGCAAGGCATCGGCAACACGGGCAACGACATGGCCGTCGTGAACGGCAAGTTATGGGTGCTCCTGAACGCATCCAACCAGGTCGCCGTCCTGCATCTTCCGGATGCCAAGCTGGAGCGCGTCCTGGATGTGGAAAGCCCCCGGTACATTGCCGCAGAAGGGAAGTACGCCTATATAACTTCCTATGCCGGAGCGGTTTACGGATCCGAAGAGATGGTAGCCGGAAAGGTATATCGCATCGACACGGGGAACTACGAAACCCAGACCGTCGAAGTGGGCTACCAGCCGGAAGGCCTGGCCGTCCTCGGAAATAAACTGTATGTCGCCAACAGCGGCGGCTACAACTGGATGCACGACAACCGTATCTCGGTCATCGACCTGGCCTCCTTCAAACTGGACAAGCAGGTCCGGACCCCGGTGACGAACCTGTTCCAGATGGTCGTTGCCCAGGACAAGGTGTGGTTCTCCTCCTATGGCGAATCCACCTGGAGCCAGGACGCCGAAGGCAATTGGATCCAGTCCGTTTCGGCTCCCCAGACGCTTGTATCGATGACTCCGGATGGGAAGTTCACCGAGTGGGACGGGGTTCACGCCAACCGCATTTCGCTCTGCGGCAACACCCTGGTCGCCTTCGGCAACGATGCCGAGATGGAAGGCGGCTTCGACAACTGCCTCTATCTGGTCAACACGACCGGGACAACCTTCCAGAAAGTGCACTTCGCCGATACCGACCTCAAAATTGTCGGCAACCCGTACGCCGTTCTGATGAACGGTTCCAACAACGACATCTATATCGCTGACGCCAGCTTCACCGGCGGCAGCAAACTGCACTGCTTCGACAGTGCCCTGAAGCATAAATGGACGGTGGAGACAGGGGTCGGAACCGGCCACCTGCTGCTGCAGTAACTACCAGGTTTTAAACGGATTACGGGCGAGATACGAGTTATAGTACCGTTTGTCGCCCGTGACTTCCTGCCCCAGCCAGGACGGTTTTTCGAAAGCCTCGTCTTCGCTTCCGAGTTCAATCTCCGCCATCACGAGGCCCTCGTTCTCTCCGTGGAATTCATCCACCTCGAAGGAACGGTTCCCCGCCGGAATGATCCAGCGGGTCTTGTCCACGCACCCGGGTTTGCAAAGCTGGAACAGATCCTCCGCCTCCTGCAGGGAGAGTTCCTTCTCCCACTCCGGACGGCTTCCCAGGCCGATAAATGGCCCCTTGACGGTCAAGATTCCCCGTCCGTCGCGGATGCGCACCCGCACGCTCCGCCCGCTGTCATGGGCGATATAACCCTGGCGGATGCGGTGGGACTCCACCGCCTGCCCCTTGTAACAGTCGTCCTTCACCAGGAACTTCCGTTCAATCTCTATCTGCATATCACATCAACCAAGGGGACATGTCCCGCCCGGCGGCGAGACCGTCACGGATTTCCGTAGAGGAGATATCGATCCGGGGCGCCTTCAGCAATTCTATCCTGTAATCCGGGCACTCCCGCATCAGGCGCGCCTTCAAATGACCTCGATGATATCCCTTCCTCGGGAATACCACGACGCCATATTCGCGCAGGATACGCCCATAGTCACGCCAACGTGGAAAACTCTCCAGATTGTCGGCACCGATGACGAGCCTGAACTCGTTCTCCGGTTCGCGCACCCGCAGCGCATCCAACGTACGGATCGTATAATGAGGAGGTTCCATCCCGAGTTCGATGTCATCGACCCATACCCGGATCTCCGGATGCCGTTTCACCGCGGCCACTGCCGCCTCGTACCGTTCCCGTCCGCTCAGCGCGTTGGCGGCGTCCTTGAACGGACTCTGCGGCGACACGATGAGGTACACCCAATCAAACGCCGCATCGTGCGTCAGATACTCCATGATGGCCTGATGGCCGATATGTAACGGGTTGAACGACCCGGAATAGACGGCGATTCTCACTCGGCCAAAAATGAATCGACCATGGCTTCGGCCTCGGCGAAGGCGGTGGCGAGGTCGTCGTTGATGAGGACCTTGTCGAACTGCGGGGCATAGGTCATTTCTTCGGCGGCCTTGGCGACGCGCTTTTCGATGTCTTCGGCGGAATCCGTTCCGCGCTTGACCAGACGTTCGCGCAGGACCTCAACGGAAGGGGCCTGGATGAAAACGGAGAGCGCCTGGTCGCCGAAGTACTTCTTCAGGTTCACGCCGCCCTTGACGTCCACGTCGAAGATGATGACGTGTCCGCGGGACCAGATACGGTTCACCTCCGCCTTGAGGGTGCCGTAGAATCGGTCGGGATACACTTCCTCGAACTCCACGAACTTGTCGTCCCGGACCAGGAGGCGGAAGATGTCAGCGGAGTAGAAGAAATACTCCACGCCGTCCTTCTCTTCGCCGCGCGGCAGTCGGGAAGTCGCCGAGACGGAGAACTCGACCTCCGGATGGAGACCCAGGATATGGTTCACGATGGTGCTCTTGCCCGAACCGGACGGGGCGGAGAAAATCAAAACTTTGTTCATCTTCCTGTCATTGGGTTTGGTATCATACAAAAATAATCATTTTTAGGGATATCAATGGCGGAAGAGTCCTTTTTATTTATTTTAAAAATAGTTAAATTTGCGGATGCATACAGAAGCGTAATCTGTTAACATCGTTATACTATGGTATCTTACAAAGAATTGGGTCTTGTGAACACCCGCGAAATGTTCGCCAAGGCTGTTGATGGCGGTTACGCCATCCCCGCTTTCAATTTCAACAACATGGAGCAGCTCCAGGCCATCATCCAGGCCGCTGCCGAGACCAAGTCCCCGGTCATCCTCCAGGTCTCCAAGGGCGCACGCAACTATGCCAACGCCACCCTTCTCCGCTACATGGCCGAGGGTGCCGTCGCCTATGCGAAGGAACTCGGTTGGGAGCATCCCCAGATCTGCCTCCACCTGGACCACGGCGACAGCTTCGAAACCTGCAAGAGCTGCGTTGACACGGGCTTCTCTTCCGTGATGATCGACGCCTCCTCCCTCCCGTACGAGGAGAACATCGCCCTTACCAAGAAAGTGGTTGAATACGCCCACCAGTTCGACGTGACCGTCGAGGCCGAACTCGGCGTTCTCGCCGGTGTCGAGGATGAGGTTTCCGCCGCGGAATCCCATTATACCAAGCCGGAAGAGGTCATCGACTTCGCTACCCGCACCGGCTGCGACTCCCTTGCCATCTCCATCGGCACCTCCCACGGCGCCTACAAGTTCACCCCGGAGCAGTGCACCCGCGACCCGAAGACCGGCCGTCTGATTCCCCCGCCGCTCGCCTTCGACGTCCTGCACGAGATTGAAAAGAAGCTCCCTGGCTTCCCGATCGTCCTCCACGGCTCCTCCTCCGTTCCGCAGGAGTATGTCGACATGTGCAACAAGTACGGCGGCAATCTCCCGAATGCCGTAGGTATTCCCGAGGAGCAGCTCCGCGAGGCCTCCAAGAGCGCTGTCTGCAAGATCAACATCGACTCCGACAGCCGTCTGGCGATGACCGGTGCCATCCGCAAGTACATGGCTGAGAACCCGAGCCACTTCGACCCGCGCCAGTATCTCAAGCCCGCCCGCGAGGAAATGAAGAAGATGTACATCCACAAGATCGTCAACGTCCTCGGTTCCGACGGAAAGGCGGAGTAATTCCCTGTCACATACTATGAAAAACGGCTTCTGCTCCTGCAGGGGCCGTTTTTTGTCAGAGGGGTTGACTTTTCCTCTCCGTTTGGCTATCTTTGTACAAAGCACAAGACTGATTATGAAACGATTGATTGCGACTTTCGCGCTGCTGGCCGCTGCGGCCGGCATGACGGCGCGGGCCGACGAAGCGCGCCTGCTGCGCTTCCCGGCTACGAATTCCTCCGAAGTGGCGTTCTCCTATGCCGGCGACCTGTGGACCGTCCCCATCCAGGGCGGCGAAGCCCGGCGGCTCACTTCCCACATCGGTTACGAAATGTTCGCCCGCTATTCCCCCGACGGGAAAAACATCGCTTTTACGGGCGAGTATGACGGAAACCGCGAAGTGTACCTGATTCCGGCGAAGGGCGGCGAACCCGTACGGCTCACCTATACCGCCACCAACGGACGCGACGACCTGGGAGACCGGATGGGCCCGAACAACATCGTGATGGCCTGGTCCCCGGACGGGAAGCAGATTGTCTATCGCAACCGGATCGGCGACGGTTTCCCCGGCAAGCTCTGGACCATCGCGCCGGAAGGCGGGATGCCCGTGCAGGTTCCCCTTCCGGAAGGAGGTTTCTGCTCATATTCCCCTGACGGGCAAAGACTTGCATACAACCGCGTGATGCGTGAATTCCGTACCTGGAAGTATTATCGCGGCGGCATGGCGGATGATGTGTGGGTGTATGACCCGAAGGCCGGAAAAGTGGAGAATATCACAAACAACGACGCCCAGGACATCTTCCCGATGTGGATCGGCGACGAGATTTTCTTCGCCTCCGACCGGGACATGGTCATGAACCTCTTCGTCTACAATACGAAGACCCGGACGACGGAGAAGGTGACGGACTTCAAGGAATTCGATGTCAAGTTCCCGTCCACCGATGGCAGGACCATCGTCTTCGAGAACGGCGGATGGCTGTACAAACTGGATCCCAAGACCCGGAAGGCCACCCGGATTCCCGTCACGCTGGCCTCCGACGACATCTATGGCCGCACCGAGCGGAAATCCGTCGCCGACAAGCGGACGGGCATGAGCCTGTCCCCGGACGGTGCCCGCATGGTCGTGACCGCACGCGGCGAAGTATTCGACGTACCTGTGGAGCAGGGTGTTACCCGCAACATCAGCCGCACGCCCGGTTCCAACGACCGGAGTGCCGACTGGAGTCCGGACGGCAAGTGGATCGCCTGGATCGGCGATGCCACCGGCGAGACGGAAATCTATCTGTATGATGCCGTCAAGGGCGGTGAACCGGTACAGGTCACGAAGGATACAGACACCTATATCCGCTCCATCCAGTGGAGTCCGGACAGCAAGCACATCCTGTACGGCGACCGCAAGAACCGCCTTGTTGAGGTCGATCCTTTCGCGAAGACCCGCCGCACGTTGATGGAGAACCCCGAGGCTGAATTCCGGATGGTGGAATACTCTCCGGACAGCAAGTGGCTGGCTTATACCCGCCCGGCGAAGAACGAGATGAACATCGTCTACCTGTACAACATCGCGGAAGGAAAGGAATACCCGGTGACCGACCGCTGGTACAACAGCGGCAGCCCGGCCTTCAGCACCGATGGCAAGTACCTGATCTTCACCTCCGACCGCGACATGAACCCGCAGTACAGCCAGATTGAATGGAATTATGCCTTCGGTAACATGTCCGGTGTATACGTCGCCATGCTGTCCAAAGATACGCCCTCCCCGCTGATTGCGAAGGATGCCGAAGTGAAGGTAGAGACCACTCCCGCGAAAGCGGAAGCGGCTCCTGCCAAACCGGAAACGAAGATCGAACCGGAAGGAATCGGCGACCGGATCATCAAGCTGCCCGTCAGCGGACGCGGTTTCTATAGTGACGGTTCCAAGCTATGGTACAGCGGCATGCGCGGCACGCGCGTATTTGACTTCGCTACCGGGAAGGATGAAGACTGCACCGACGCCCGGATGATGGCCCGCAATGGGGACAAGAAAGCCCTGTTCGTGCGGGGACGCGACCTCTTCGTAGCCGCTCCCGGCCCGAAGGTTTCCCTCCAGGACAAAGTGTCGATGGACGGCCTTGTCGCGACGGTCGACTACAGCCAGGAATGGCCGCAGCTCTACGACGAGGTATGGCGCGCCTTCCGCGACGGATACTATCTGGAGAACATGCATGGACGCGACTGGAAGGCCGTCAAGGCCAAATATGAAGTCCTGGTGCCCTATGCCAAGACCCGTCTGGATGTGAACTACATCATCGGCGAGATGATTTCCGAGGTGGCGAGCGGCCACGCCTACGTCACCGCTCCCGCCGACTATCCCAAGCCGGAACGGATTCCGATGGGACTCCTGGGGGCCGAACTGTCCAAGGTGAAGGACGGCTTCCGCATCGACCGCATCCTCCAGGGCGCGACCTATCGGCCCGAACTGCGCTCCCCGCTCCAGGAGCCCGGTCTCGGCGTGAAGGAAGGCGACGTGATTACGGCCATCGACGGTGTGCCGCTCAAGGACGTGGACAACATCTACAAGCTGCTCGTGGGCAAGGCCGACGTCCTCACAGAACTTTCCATTGGCGGCAAGAAAGTGATTGTCAAGCCCATCGCCGACGAATATCCGCTCTATCACTTCGAGTGGATCCAGAAGTGCATCCGCACCGTAGAGGAAAAATCCGGTGGAAAGGTGGGATACATCTACATCCCGGACATGGGACCGGAAGGCCTGTCCGAGTGGGCGCGGTACTACTATCCGCAGCTGGACAAGGAAGCCCTCATCATCGACGACCGTGAGAATGGCGGCGGCAACATCTCCCCGATGATCATCGAACGCCTCCAGCGCGAGGTGTACCGGATGACAATGCGCCGCGGTTCCACCCTGACCGGTACCGTTCCGGAAGGCACACACACCGGCCCTAAGGTGTTGCTGATCAACAAGTATTCTGCGTCCGACGGCGACCTGTTCCCGTGGAGCTTCAAGGCCAACAACCTGGGCACCGTCATCGGCACGCGCACCTGGGGCGGCATCGTGGGCATCAGCGGCTCCCTGCCGTACATGGACGGAACCGATGTCCGCGTCCCGTTCTTCACGAACTATGACGCGAAGACCGGCGAATGGATCGTGGAGAACCACGGCGTGGATCCGGACATCCTCCTGGACAACGATCCCATCCGCGAACAGGCCGGTGAGGACCAGCAGCTCCTCAAGGCCATCGAGGTGGCCCTCGAGCAAATCAAGGACCGCAAGCCGCTTCCGGGCATCCCGGCCCCGAGAACCTTCAAGGACCTCGGACTTCCCGAGATGGAGTAAGACGAAAAACGGCGCCGTTGAAGGCGCCGTTTTTTATTTCCTGAGTCGCAGGGAGTTTGAGACCACGCAGACGCTGGAGAGGGCCATGCAGGCAGCGGCGATCATGGGATTGAGAAGGAAGCCGGTGAAAGGATAGAGGATACCGGCGGCGATCGGGACGGCGAGCAGGTTGTAGATGAAGGCCCAGAAAAGGTTCTCGCGGATGACCGACACGGTACGTCTGGAGAGCCGGATTAGGTCGCTGAGCTTCGAAAGGTCGGAGGAGACGATGGTTACCTGGGCGGTGTCGATGGCGATGTCGCTTCCCTGCCCCATGGCGATGCCCAGGTCCGCCTGCGCAAGGGCGGCGCTGTCATTGATGCCGTCGCCCACCATCGCGACCCGCTTGCCGGCCTCCTGCAGCGCCTTGACATAAGCCGCTTTGTCCTGCGGGAGGACATGGGCTTTGACGTTGCTGATTCCCGTGGATTCGGCGATATGCCGGGCGGCCACTTCGTTGTCACCTGTAAGCATATGGATTTCAATGCCTTGTGCCTGAAGGGCCTTGACCGCCTTAATGGACGTTTCCTTCAATTCGTCGGCCAGGGCGAGAACGGCATACACCTTTACCCTGTCGAAAAGAAGGGTGACGGTATACCCCGCGTCCATCCAGGGGCCGATGCTGTCGGCGACCATCGGACTGGTCGATTCAGGGACGCTGCCCAGAACTTCGCGGAGCAGTTCCAGGTTTCCCACGTAGAAGCGGGTTCCCTTGACCGTACCGATGATTCCCTTGCCCAGCACGGCCTCGAATTCCGACACGGGAAGGTCTTCACACCCCCGCAACGATTCGCACACGGCGAGGGCCAGTGGATGGTCCGAACGATGTTCCAGCGAGTACAGGACGTCGCGGAGATTCAGTTCCGCAGGGTCGTCCTCGGTCGTGATGGCGGGGTCCCAGACCGACTCCACGACGGAAGGCTTTCCTTCCGTGAGGGTTCCGGTCTTGTCCATCACCATCGCCGTGACTTTCCGGGCGACCTGCAGGCTCTCGGCGTCCTTGATCAGGATGCCCTTGGAAGCGCCGTTGCCGATGCCGGCGATGATGGCCGTAGGGGTTGCCAGCCCCAGGGAGCACGGGCAGGCGATCACCAGCACCGTCACCATTGCCAGCAGACCCAGGGTGACTTCCCCGGAGAGGAGCCAGATGAGAAGCGTCAGGACGGAAATGCCGATGATGACCGGGACGAAGACGGCCGCAATGCGGTCCACCGTCTTCTGGATGGGCGCCTTGGACCCCTGGGCATCCCGGACCATCCGGATGATGCCGGACAGGAGCGTATCGCCGCCAACCTTTTCCACCCGGACACTCAATGCCCCGTTCTGGTTGATGGTGCCGGCATAGACCCGGGCGCCTGCCTGCTTAAGGGCGGGCACCGGTTCGCCGGTCAGGGAACTCTCATCGACATAGGAGGTGCCGTCGGTCACAGTCCCATCCACGGCAAAACGCTCACCCGGCTTGACCAGGACCGTTTCTCCGGGACGGGCAACCGTTCCTTTTTCCTGCAGGCCCATCAGTTTGCGGATGGCGGCGGTGGTGCTGTGCTTCGCCCGCTCTTCCAGCAGACGGCCAATCAGGATGAAGGCGACAATCATCGTCGCCGATTCGAAATACAGATGGGCCTCCAGTCCCTGCGAGGTCCACACCTGCGGGAACAGAAGGTTGAAAACGCTGAAAAGATAGGAGATGGACACCGACAGGGCAACCAGGGTATCCATGTTGGCCGAACCGTGGCGCAGGGCGCTGAAACCGGCCTTGAAGAACCGTCTGCCGCACCAGAACACCACCGGCGTAGCCAGGCCCCAAAGGACGAAACCCTTGCCGGGGAAATCCTTGAAACCCATACTGAGCAGCATCACAAGCGCTGCCAGGATACACGCGAGAAGCGTATCCTTCTTCAGGGCATTGAAAGCATCCTGCCGGGCTATCTCGGCTTCCGAGTCAGCCTCGTCGTCATCCCCGTCCACAAGCAGGTCATACCCCGCATCCCGGACGGCCTTCTGCAGGTCGCCGGGGGTCGTCAGTTCCGGGTCGTAGTCTACCTGGGCGGAATTCGAGGCCAAAGAAACGTTCACGCCGCTCACGCCCTTGCAGGCTTTGAGCGTATTCTCCACACGCGCCACGCAGGCTGCGCATCCCATTCCCTGTACCGGGAAATTCCTTCTCTTCGTACTCATAGTTTGTACTTTGCAGCCTGTTCGGCGATGAGGGCGGCATCATCGAAGTAGTTGATCTTCATCGCATCCTTCATCTCGTGAAGGGTCTGGGCAGCCACTTCACAGGCGGCCTCGGAACCCTTGCGGAGGATGTCATAGACACCGGCGATATCCTGCTCATAGGCATGGCGACGGGCACGGATGGGCTCCAGCCGGTCGTGCAGGACCTGGATCAGGAACTTCTTGCACTTCATGTCGCCCAGGCCACCACGGCGGTAGTGGTCCTTGAGTTCCTCTAGATTCTGGTATTCCGGCCAGAAATTGGCGAAATCGCCGTCCTCACAGAAGGCGTCCAGATAGGTAAATACGGTATTCCCTTCGATCTTTCCGGGATCCTCCACGCGGAGATGGCCCGGATCGGTGAACATGCCCTTGACCTTTTTTTCCATTTCCTTCGGGTCCTCGGACAGGTAGATGCAGTTGCCGAGGGACTTGCTCATCTTCGCCTTGCCGTCGGTACCGGGAAGGCGCCGGCAGGCCATGTTGGAGGGAAGGAGGATTTCCGGTTCCACCAGCACGTCGCACTTGTAAATGCTGTTGAAACTGCGGACGATCTCGCGGCACTGTTCAATCATCGGCTCCTGGTCCTCGCCCACCGGCACGGTCGTAGCCTTGCAGAAGCAGATATCGGCCGCCTGGGAAATGGGATAGGTGAAGAACCCCACGGGAAGACCGCGCTGGTTGTCGTCCTGGGTTTCCCCGTTATGGAAGCCACGGAGCGCCATCTCCGTCTTCACGGTCGGATTGCGCTGGAGGCGCTGGACCGTGACGAGGTTGGAGAAGAACTGCGTCATCTCGTGCAACTGGGGGACCTGGCTCTGGATGAAGAGCGTCACTTTTTCCGGATCCAGTCCGCAGGAGAGGTAGTCGAGGGCCACCTCGATGATGTTCTGGCGGACTTTCTCCGGATTGTCGGCATTGTCAGTCAGGGCCTGGACATCGGCGATGAACACGAACATCCTGTCATAGTTTCCCTCGTTCTGGAGGAGGACACGGTTACGGAGGGAGCCCACGTAATGGCCTAAGTGAAGTTTTCCGGTGGGTCTGTCACCGGTCAAGATAATTCTGCCCATAATGTCCGTCTTACTCTGTCCGCTGTGTCTTTTCCACGGCTTCGCCGGTCTCGGCTGCTTTCTGTTCAGCCGCCTCGACCGCCTCGCGGGCAGTTTCAAGTTCACCCTGCACCTGCTCGGCATTCTTCAGCTCCTTCTGGGAGGCCTTGACGTCCTTCCGGGCATCACGGACACCCTGACGGGCGGAACGCTCGGCCTTCTTGCTCTCGCGGATGTCCTTCTTGCTGGAAGAGATGGCCTTCTTGGCCTCCTTCAGGCGGGAATTCTCGTCCTTAAGGGTACGCTTGATTTCTTTGAGTTCACGGGTCAACGCTTTGATCTCGTCCTCGTCCATCTTGAGACGGGCCTTGTCGGTCGCATCCAGACGGCCGTCCAGCTTGAGGGATTTCTTCTCCAGCTTAAGTGCGTCCTTCTTGATCTTGAGGGCGGCCTCACGGGCCTTGATATCATCCTTCAAAGCCTGGATACGCTTCTTGGCCTGGTCCGCGAAAGCCTTATTGGAATCGATGTCACGCTGGGCCGCATTGATGGTACGGCGGCTCTCAGCCTGCTGCTGACGATGGATGCGTTCAGCATCATCCAGCGCATCCTGCTTCTGCTGGACCTGCTGCTCAGCCTGTTCGACGACGGTATTCTGCGCAAACGCAGAGAGGGAGGCGCCCAGGAGGGCCGCCATTCCGATGGCAATGATCTTCTTCATAACCAATTCAATTTCTGTTTCTGCAAAATTACACAATATTTCCGGTCCGCGCAAGACGGAAAACGGCACCCGGAGCCGGGTGCCGTCCATTCCGATTTACTGCTCATCCGGGCCCTGGTCACCGCCAGGATTCCCGCCGCCGGGCTGTCCGCCGAAGGGTCCCTGGGGACCACCGCCGAACGGACCTTGAGGACCGCCCTGAGGGCCTCCCTGCTGGGCGCCGGCACCAGCCTGGTACATCTTCTCGAAGGCCTTGTTCAGCGCGTCGGAGTAGCGCTCGATATCGGCCATGTTCTGGCTCTTGACGGCCTCCTTGAGGAGGTTGCAGTTGCTCTCGACCTCGCCCTTGATGTCAGCGGGGATCTTGTCGCCGTTCTCCTTCAGGAACTTCTCGGCCTGGAAGGTAAGGGCGTCGGCGTTGTTGATCTTGTCCACGCGCTCCTTCTCGGCCTTGTCGGCCGCCTCGTTGGCCTTCGCCTCGTCCCGCATCCGCTGGATTTCGGAATCGGACAGGCCGGAAGAGGCCTCGATCCGGATGTGCTGTTCCTTGCCGGTCGCCTTGTCCGTCGCGGAGACGTTCAGGATACCGTTGGCGTCGATGTCGAAGGTAACCTCGATCTGCGGGATGCCACGCGGGGCCGGAGCGATGCCGTCCAGGTGGAACACGCCGATCTGCTTGTTGTCCTTGGCCATCGGACGCTCGCCCTGGAGGACGCGGATTTCCACGGAAGGCTGGTTGTCGGCCGCGGTGGAGAACACCTGGGACTTCTTGGCCGGGATGGTGGTGTTCGCGTCGATGAGCTTGGTCATCACGCCACCGAGGGTCTCGATACCCAGGGAAAGCGGAGTGACATCCAGCAGAAGGACGTCCTTCACGTCGCCGGCGAGGACACCGCCCTGGATGGAGGCGCCGATCGCGACGACCTCGTCCGGGTTCACGCTCTTGTTGGGCTCCTTGCCGAAGAAGTTCTTCACGAGCTCCTGGACATAAGGGATACGGGTGGAACCGCCCACGAGAAGGACTTCGTCAATGTCGGACGGATTGAGGTGCGCGTCGGAAAGAGCCTGACGGCACGGGGCGATGGAGCGCTGGAACAGGGTGTCGGAGAGCTGCTCGAACTTCGCCCGGGTAAGGGTCTTCACCAAGTGCTTGGGGATACCGTCCACCGGCATGATGTACGGGAGGTTGATCTCCGTGGAAGTCTGGCTGGAGAGTTCGATCTTCGCCTTCTCCGCCGCTTCCTTCAGACGCTGGAGGGCCATCGGATCCTTCTTCAGGTCCACGCCGCCGTTCTCGGAGGCGAACTCCTGGGCCAGCCAGTCAATGATGACCTGGTCGAAGTCGTCACCGCCGAGGTGGGTGTCACCATTGGTGGAGAGCACCTCGAAAACGCCGTCGCCGAGCTGGAGGATGGAGATATCGAAGGTACCGCCGCCGAGGTCATAGACCGCGACTTTCATGTCCTTGTCCTTCTTGTCCAGACCGTAGGCCAGGGCGGCCGCGGTCGGCTCGTTGATGATACGCTTCACGTCCAGGCCAGCGATGCGGCCGGCCTCCTTGGTGGCC
>JAFSJK010000022.1 GCA_017439305.1 Bacteroidales bacterium
AGGAAAGTCGAAATGGGCGTTGAACTCATCGGCCACAGCCTGCGAATTGCCGGCATCATCCAGCAGCAGATAACAGACGAAGTTGGCTCCGCCGTAACTTCCTTTCTGGACATCTCCGACGGTCAGGTACAGGTCATTCCCCAGCTGCGTGTTCGTCGGGAAGTCCTCATACACGCCGGTCACGGTGATTTCACGTGGAATCTCCATATACTTGGCATCCGTATTCAGCAACTTGCCAATCGCCCGTTCTCCCGGGAACAGGTTTTCCGCCAGCGACCGGGGAATAATCACGGAATTGGGTCCTTCCAGCGCATGGGAATCGCCCTCTATCATCTTGATGCCGAACACATCGATGAAACGCTCCGACACGAAGACCAGATCCCGCTTGTAGCCTGCAGGGGCCTTTCCTTCCTCTGCCACGGAAAAATAGATTTCCCCGATAAAAGGCATGAACGTACATCCCGCCTCGATATGGGCTGATGAACTGATGATGTCATCGGCAAAGCCCCTCGGGAGGATATTCCTGAACAGCGACTCATCGCCTTTCTTATCGGCCCTGAACACCCGTTCCGCCGTCGGATGACACTTATCGAACGACAGCTCATAGTCTGCCTGCAGGAATATCAGGGCGAAGGCAAGCAGCGCCGCCACCAGTCCCGTGAAGTTCAGGACCACCGCTACCGGATAGCGGCGGATGAGGCTCTTTAGGTTTCGTAGAATCATTTTGCTTGTTTACACGATTGTCTAGTTGTCCAACCACCAATCTAATAGTATGCCGCATTGCTCAATATGTTGATATACAAGCAAATGCAAATTTGGCGATTGTGTAAAGACTGTAAAGTCCTTTACACATAGTGTAAATATGTCTTTACACTTCCTGGGCCAGCCAAAAGGCTATTGCAGCACTTTTTGGCTGCACCAAGCAGAATGTTTCCTACCACATGGGGAAGATATTCGCGAGCGGTGAGCTGGAGCGCTCTGCGGTCGTCAAAGAAATTTAGATTACCGCACAGAGTGGCGCCAGAGGCCTATCTGAAGAAAAAAGTACTCTATTATAATCTGAATGCGATCGCAGAGAGCCATACAGACGAAATGGCCACAATGGTCAAGGTTGTCGTCAGCCTGATAAACCGGAAGAATCAGTGAGTTGAGCCGCTTTATTTGTTGCGAGAGATTGTTCTTTAAAACATCACTGACGTAACCCTATTATGCAGATTTGCACGGTGACGCAGGAGTTATTTACGAACGTTGTGTACCACATTTCTACCACGCTTTCTACAACTAATTGATTATCAATGAATTCGAAATTCCGCATCGGGAAGTAGCTGAAACTTCCAACGCGATGGGGCGTTATCCGCAGGCCCGCAGGGCCATCGGCAACAACCGTTGGCGGAATGCCCAGACGAGGAATCGTATTGGTCTGTCCGGCGGCTCCGGGGACACGCTGATAGCCCGCCTCGTCGCCAGTAGGAGGCAGAGGGACACCGGTATAATTCATCCCCTCGATAGACCCCACCAAAAGCTGGGCCTTCTCCTCCAGCGTCATCGCCTTCAGGACTTTGTCAATGTTCTTCTCCGATAGCTGCGGCTGTGCCAGCGCCGTGAAGGATACGGCTGCGCTCAACAGGACAGTTGTCAATCGTTTCATACGTATGCGGTTTTTAACGGTGCAAAGATCTTTTGATTTCCGTCCGCTCGCTGAACCGTCCGTTCAATCTTCCCGACGATTTGTTCAATCCTTTCCGGAAGGCTTTCGTACCTTATTTTAATGGATTATCTTTGTGACATGAACTTGAAAAACATCACCATCGCCCTGGCCGCTACGCTGTTTGCAGCCGCCTGCGCCCCCAAGTCCGACATGGACAAGTACATAGACGACCTGATGTCCCGGATGACCCTGGAACAGAAGATCGGCCAGTTGAACCTGCATTCCGCACCGGGTTTCATCTCGGCCATCCGCGTGACGGAGGAGGACGAGAATGTCAAACTCCTGCGGGCGGGCCAGCTCGGCGGCCTGTACGGGACCGGCAATACGGAATACATCCGCGACATCCAGCAGGTCGCCCTGGAGTCCGGGGCGGGCATTCCGCTCATTATCGGCATGGACGTCATCCACGGCTTCCAGACCGTGTTCCCGGTGCCGCTGGCCCTGTCCACGTCCTGGAACATGGACCTGGTGGAGCAGACGGCCCGGATTGCTGCGACGGAAGCGTCCGCCGCCGGCATCAACTGGGTGTTCAGCCCGATGGTGGACATTTGCCGCGACGCCCGCTGGGGCCGGATCGTGGAAGGCGGCGGCGAGGACCCGTATCTGGGCGGAGAATTGGCAAAGGCCTATGTACGCGGCTATCAGGGTACGAACGGGGTCTATGACGACCACGACGTGATGGTGTGCGTCAAGCACTACGCGCTGTACGGCGGTGCCGAGGCTGGCCGGGACTACAATTCCGTGTTCCTGAGCCGCCAGGAGGCCTTGAATGGCTATATGCGGCCGTATCAGCAGGCGGCTTACGCAGGTGCTGCGAGCTACATGTCCTCGTTCAATGAGTTCGAAGGTATTCCGGCGTCGATGAACAAGTACTTGATGGACGACCTGCTGCGGAAAGATTGGGGCTTCGACGGATTCATTGTTTCCGACGCCACGGCCATCGCCGAGGAAGTGAACCACGGCATCGGCGACCTGCAGGAAGTATCGGCCCGATCCCTCCAGGCCGGACTGGACATGGACATGAACTCCGACGGTTATGTGGGCACGCTCCAGAAGTCCCTGGCCGAAGGCCGCGTGACCGAGGCCGATATTGACAAGGCCTGCCGCCGCATCCTGGAGGCGAAATACAAGCTGGGATTGTTCGAGAATCCGTTCAAGTACCTGGATTCTTCCCGGGCGGCGAAAGAAATCTATACCCCGGAGCACCTCGCTTTCGCCCGCAAGGCTGCGCAGGAGTCCATGGTGCTTCTCAAGAACAATGGCGTCCTGCCGTTGTCCAAGAACCAGCGCATCGCCGTGGTGGGCCCACTGGCCCAGGATACTTCCGCGATGGCCGGAACCTGGTCCATGTCCGACCACAATGGCCAAAGCGTCACCCCGTATCAAGGCATCGCCGAGCTCGCAAAGGCATCCCATGCCGAAGGCAGCTGGCTCTTCAAAGACAAGGAACAGGAAGAATCCGTCCGATTCGGGTTGTACAAGATATTCATGCCGGGCTTCCAGGTTCCAGAAATCCATACCGTGCCGCAGGAGCGGCTCATCGCCGAGGCGGTCGCCAAGGCCCGCCGGGCCGATGTGGTCGTCGCCTGTGTGGGCGAGATTGCCAATCTCAACGGCGAAGGCGCTTCCCGCACGGACATCTCCATCCCCGATGCCCAGAAAGAGCTCCTGAAGGCCCTGAAAGCCACCGGAAAGCCGGTCGTGATGGTCCTTGTGACCGGTCGTCCGCTCACCCTTACCTGGGAAGACGCCGAGATGGACGCCATCCTGAATGTCTGGAGCCCCGGCTCCGAAGGCGGCCACGCGATTGCCGACGTCCTCTTCGGCGACGTGAACCCGTCGGCGAAACTCACGACGTCCTTCCCCCGCAACGTAGGCCAGCTGCCGCTGTATTACAACCACAAGAACACCGGCCGCCCGCACCCGGACGACAAGCCGTACCAGAAGTTCGTCAGTTGCTACATCGACGAAATCAACGCCCCGCTGTATCCGTTCGGATACGGCCTCAGCTATACTACTTACTCCTACTCCCCTGTCACGTTAAGTTCGTCCGAAATGCCCATGGACGGCTCTGTGACGGCTTCCGTAACCGTCACCAACACGGGTTCCCGCGCAGGCGACGAGATTGTCCAACTCTATATCCACGACATCTACGCCACTTCCACGCGCCCGGTCAAGGAACTCAAAGGCTTCCGGAAAGTGCACCTGGAACCCGGTGCATCGGCCCAGGTCGATTTCACGCTCAACAAGGATGACCTCTCCTACTACAACCACGACCTCCAGTGGGTCTGCGAGCCAGGCGATTTCGAGATCATGATCGGCCCGAACAGCCGGGATACGGAAGGAATAAACCTACGTGTTCAATAGAGGAAACCGGCCAGCCAGAGAGGAAGTTTCTTTCCGACAGGGAATTCCATTTCATCTGCAAAGACATATGAGTCTGGAATATCAGCAATCTGTTCGAAGGATTTATCCTTCCCGCCGACTTCGACCGTGATACGGCCGTCGATAAGGAAATCCCCACTGGTTTTCCCGTACTCAACGGTATGACCCTTCGAAAGTTGGTTCACAAAGAAGCATTCTCTAACGGTACCGATATTCTCCCTCGATCCCAATGCATAGAGGATGTTGGGATTGTGGACATAAATCTTATCGGGTTTCTGCATCTTTGTCACCGAGACATTGCTCGAATAGAGAAGATGAAGGAGTTCTGCCTTCTTCATGCCCGACAGATAGCTAAGCACGGTCGCCTTGTTCAGTTCCAGGTAGGAGGCCAGCTTGGCAATATTCACTTTATAGGGGACATTGTCGCACAGGAACATCAACATGGCCTTCAACTTCCGGGTGTTAGCGGGGGCCACCCCACAGAACTCCGTCATCTCCTGGTCAATGATAAAAATGACAACGTTCTCAATCCTGCTGTAGTAATCTTCAACGTCCCCGTCATAAAAGGGATAATAGCCCGCCCGAAGGTAGGATTCGAACAAGGGCTGGGGATGACAGGCTTCGCAAACCCGGGTACAGATGGCATCAGGGTTGGATAGAATCTCCTCCAACTTGAAGACGGGAAGCTCAATACCGTGATAGAATCTGAGGTACTCCCTGAAAGATAGCCCCGCGAGATCCTGGCTTCGCACGCGGCGGGACAAGTCCGCGTCCGCATTCAGAATCTGAAGTAGCGAAGATCCCGAGAAGGTGACTTTCATTTCAGGATACAGGTCAATGATCTCTTTTATCTCTTTGCTCCAACTGGGATACTTGTGTACTTCATCAAGAAACAGATGCTTCCCTCCCATCAAGTGAAATCGCTCAGCCAGGTCAAGCAATGAATGACTCGTGAAGTACATACTGTCCATCAGGCAATACAAGGCCTCCCCCGCCTGAATCCCATAGTTCAACTTGATATACTGGCGCATCAGCGTAGTCTTGCCTACACCTCGTGAACCACGTATGGCAACCAACTGTTTCTCCCATGGTATGGTGTTCATGGCTTCCCGGATGATATTTGTGGTCACCTGGGAAATCAATTTGCGGTGCTTCTTGAAAAGAGTTTCCATGGTCATCTGCTTTATTCAGAGCAAAAAAAGAAAAGTTTATTAGAATAACCAAATTATCCACAAAAAAGGTTATTGCAATAACCGATTTTTGAAATTACTGATCAAACTTATAACAGGCATTTTCGAAGATTATAAACCTTATCTCTCGAAGTTTGCAAATGGCCGGAAATTGGTTTTGCTACTGCTAATGCATCGCTTTGAAACAGTATCAACAAAGGCAAAAGGCGAATCCTTATGGCCGATTGCAAGTCCTTATCTATATTCTGGTAGAAGAAAAAAGAGGGTCCTGGTTATCTGCCAGTATAGTCCAGTCATGAATTAGATATACCAAACTGACCATACAACCATATCTCTATACGCTGAAGAGTGTCGTTCTTTTCTGAGAATACACTGGAAAGGCGAGTTTGTATCAAGAATGATTAAAGATTGAAGACGCTCATTTCTTATGTAAAACTTGTTACACAATCTTGACACGTCTCCAGAATCCAGAAAACAGGCCTATTCTCTCTTTTACCCGAGTAAATAAAGCATCATCGAGGAAGACTCTTCGAGATTGGGTCTGATTCTGTCACAATGGTTGTCACAAAAAACGCCGATTCCGTCACAATTGTGGCAAATGGAATGCATAATCGACTGATAATCAAATCACATTAAAGCCCTCTGACAGTCCTTGGAAAGTAAGTAATATTCTGCATCGGAAAGTAGCCATTGGTCGCCATTAACCGAACAAACTGAGTTCCTTCGATAGGAAAGATTCCTGCTTCAGCGGCTTGACGGTATCGGTCGGCAGCAGATGTCCCAGCAGCAGCGGAGATTTCGGATCGTGGGTGAGATAGTTCTGCATAGCCTTTGCGTGGTCTTTGTTGGCGTAGCAGTAGCGGCAACCGTTGGGGCAGGAGTTGTAGTCCCCCAGTCCCCTGCTCTCCATGCAAAGACATCCGGCGCGGTTTCCTTGATGGGGCGTTTTCTTGAAATGGATACCCAATGCGTTGGAGAAGATTTCCGCCGTCATGCAGCCGCTCCGGTGGATGCCGAACGGCTCGTAGTCCTCCTTCGTAGCGCAGGTTTGGAGATACAGGCCGTTTTTTCGGGCAATGGTCCCCATCCCCTGGGCAAGCGTCAGCTTATCTTGCTCCGATACGGGCCGTAGTTCCGGCATATTGACCTCCAGTTTCTTGTACATTTCCACAAAAGAAAAGATGCAGCGATCCACATAGGGAGTCAGTTCACGGGCCATTCGGTCAAAAGTCTCCAGATGCCGCTCTATGGTGTATTTCTCCGTCAGGAGCACCGGGTCATAGCGCCAGGCAATCTTCTCCGGCCCCACCTGGGCGGCCAATGCTTTGAGTGTCCGAATACTGTCATCGATGGAAGGTACGCGCGGCTCTATGTCCATTCCGTAGGCCGTGATCGTATAGTGGTAGTAGCAGTTGAACCGGTCGGAAATCTCATGGACGCGCGTCAGGATGGGACTGTAATCTTTGGAGCAGAAGACCACCACGTCCAACGTCTCCGGATTCAGTTCAATCCGGTTCACAATCTCCGGGAACAACGGATTCCGGGACAGGACATAGCCCTCCTGGAAGCGGTTCAGCAACCACTCGCTATAGTATTGGACGGTATCTGTCCGTCCACCGGTGTTCAAGATCATCTCTTCCTCTTTTTCTGACCCATCCGGTCATAGTGGCTCCACATCATTCTTTAGGAAACAACAGTATTACTCCGGTCTCCTTAGCCTTTGCTGTTACATGTCATCCATCGAGAGGCTTGAGAGCACTATCTTGTTCTTTCTGGCCTGCTTCTCCTTGGAAGAGAAGTACGCTGTTTTCTCTTCAAGAAGCCCCTTATCGAACTTCTCCGGATTGCGCTTCACCTCTATCACATCGAGTACATTCTCTTTCAAACGAAGAGCAACAATATCCAGTTCAGCCTGCTGGTGATTCCCATCTTTGTCAATGTAACCTTTAGGGTCCCACCATCCTCCGATATCGCGATATTCCATGCTCTCCACGAGTTTCAACTTGAAGTATCTCTCGAGAACGTCGCCAGAATAGGTCTCATAATCATCTTCCATTATTCTGCGCAATGCCGGGTACTGACCGATTTCGATAAGTCGCTGGTTCTTCTCCACATAGCGGAACCAGAAACGCAGGAAGATGTCGCTGATTTCGTAACGTACAGTCTGAGTTTTGGGCTTTGCCCAAATAGGCCGGATTTTCCGGATGAGGTCATAAGTATCTTCCAGTTTTAGCAGTTGCCCACCAAGACTCTTTCCCCCCAGGTAGTCTTCAATGGAAGCCTGAGTATTATACCCCAAAGATATTGCCTGAAGGATCGAGAAGTACGTCGCATACTTCTTTCCAAATTCCTGGACGAGGAGTTTCCTCCCCTCCTCTATCAAAGGGGAGTCCTCCTTGCAGATTTTGGCGATCATCTTTCCGCAAGTCGTGGCTTTCACATCAATGAACAACTCCACATATTTAGGGATGCCACCAGTAAAAGTATAGAGTGCAAGGAGATCGTCGTTGGAGTATCCCGGAGCGTTGTCCTCCATGATTTGTTTGAGGACTAATGTGGGGAAAGCCTGTAGTTTGATGGTCGAATCCTGTCTCCCGTAAAGAGGTTCTTTCCTGTCTTTGAAAAGTTTCTCCATCAGGGAATAAACGGAACCGCTGACAACCATATTCACATGGCTCTCCTTCTGGTATTTGTCCCACCAGTTCTGAATATCGCTGTATATGGATGGATTGATCTCCAGGAAATTCTGAAATTCATCAAAGACGAGCGTGTATTTCCGGCGCGTTCCTTCCTCCATAAAGAAACGAAAGACATCTCTGAAAGCACCCATCGGAGGGACGAATACCCCGGTCTTCTCCTGGAACTCTTCGCAGAATTCCCCGCACAGGACTGATTCGCTTTTCTTACCTACGAATAGATATACATAGGGTTCATCCTGATAGGCTTCCTTGATAAGAGTCGTCTTCCCTATACGTCTCCTTCCGGTGACAACCGTAAGTCGGGAATAACCATTGTACGATAGTTCCCTCATTTCGCGCAGTGTCTTCAACTGCTCTTCCCTGTCATAAAACTTCATTTCATTAAAATTTTACGGCCGTAAATTTTACGACTGTTGCAAAGTTAGTAAAAAGAATCGAATGCGCAAGAGTGAAAGCAAAAAAGAGATAGACTGAAAGAGCATTCGGAGACTTTCCAAATAATTGACATTATTGTCATAAGTTTGGAAACCAAGATGCTTTTATGTGGAACGAGCTCTGCCACTCATACGAAATCGTGCTTCCAGATGCATTTCGCCGAAAAATGCGTAAATTTGAGCCATGGAATACCTGTCGAAGCAAAGATACGACGAGATTGCCGCCGAGTTGAAACATCTGATCAACGAGGTTTATCCCAAGGTGACGGACGACCTCGCGGAGGCCAGCGCCCAAGGGGACCGAAGTGATAATGCGGGATACCGCGAAGCCAGGCGGAACCAGGCGAAAACCATCAGCCGGATCCGTTTCCTGCAGAAGATCCTGGAGCATTCACGCGTGATTGACCCCGACGTCCTCCCCAAGGACAGGGTCTGCCTGCTGAGCCGGGTCGAATTCACGAACCTGTCGACGAACACACGCATGGCATTTGAAATCGTCAGCCCCCATGAAATGGATCTCGAGGCTGGAAAGATTTCGCTGAAATCCCCGATTGGCGCTGCCTTGATGGGCAAGAAGGTCGGAGAAATCGCCGAGGCGCTTGTCCCCTCCGGAACCATGCGGCTAAGGATCGAAAGCATCACACTCGAAGGTGAGCCGAACGTGGATAGTGTCTAGCAATACTCCCCGTATTCGCAGCCGATGTTCTCGGCATGGATCCGGTCGATGAGACTTCCCTCCCGGTCGTAGAGCTGTATCGTCCCTACTCCGTTTCCTCCGTTCCATAGACGATTATGCCGTTTGGACCCGTCAGGCGCCTCGTAGTTCACAAGGAGCATGTCCTTCTTCTCGCAGGTGACATCGGTGACCATCCTTCCGGAAGAACTTGTCTGCTCCACATGCCAGATAATCTGCGTGTCGGTTTCCCTGCATGCGAACTCCGTATGGACCCTGGTCCACACCTTCGAGAAATTAAACTCGTAAGGAGTGCCCTCATGCCAAAAGGCGGAAAGGAGTTTGCGAGGGAGCGCTACGGGACCCACTTTCGGACGGCCTCCCCCGATGTCGAAGACGCTGTCCATGAGTTTCTTCCCGGTGATCTCGCTGGTAAGGTTGTTCGATGACAACCACACCCAGGGGCTGGTGAAGTCCTTTCCCCAGTTCTTGTCCGCATACCCGTAGCAATCCTCCGGACGGACCCTGTAGCACCGTCCGTTCCAGATGACTTCGCCTTCAAACTCGCTTTTCATCCCTTCGGCATGCCAGAACATTTCGAAAGCCTCTGCGTGACGGAAGACTTCGTCCGCGCCGAACCCCACGTTGAAGGCCGTTATTTTGCGGATCCTGAGATTCCAGGACATTTCACCGTCCTGGCACATCCATTCGGGATGGGAGGCGGAGCCATTCACCTTCACGTGTCCCCGGGTTTCTGTCTCAGTAAGGAAACAGTCATCCGCTTCAATGCTGAAAGGCACGCCCCAGTCCACACGGATGCGTTTCCAGCCCCAGAATCGGTGAAGTTGTGCGGCATCCTCTCCCCAGGCTCCGACCTTGACCATCAGGTAAGATGGCCTCTGCGGCTTCCCGGGGATCTGACCGAAAACGGGATTCTCCCCACCGAGGGCGGGATTGCAAAGGAAGAACTCGATAAAGAAGGGTTTGGCTTCGCCAGTCATGGCGTCATATCCGGTAAAGGAGTGCCACCACCAATCGTACCCCTTGTTGGCCTGTGCTCCATAAAGCTGGCAGGCGTCCCGGGAAATATCGTGTCTGTTGAACATTGTCAATGTTACTCCTTATCCGGCTGCTGGCCGTCATGGGCCTTCCAGGCGCACTCGGTTATCTTCATGTCCGTGAATACGGCCGTAAAGGATGACTCTTCCGGAGAGCAGGCATAGACTCCAAAACGGATGGCGTCGGAGGCGGCATACATATGGCAGACGCGCATCTGGCTGAAGTCCACGCCGTTGGTGGAGCACTCGATACAGAAGTCGTCCTCCCGGCGGGAGAACCGGTACCACATGGTCTTCACCTGGGCCGATATGGCCGTGGTAGCCCAGTCTGAATAGCCATTGTTGGTAGCCACGCTGCCCAGATGCTGGAACTCCTCGTTCTCGAACTCCACGGAGCCCTTCAGCCAGTTCTCGCTGTCCAGATACATCACGATGCCGCACTGGTCGAAGCGCTGGTGGCTCTGCGTGAAGTCCGTCTTCACCACGAAACTGAAGAACTTCTCCCTGGTTTGCATCTGCAGCACAGGGGCGTTGTCATTCCGGAAATGATAGTAAGTGCGTTGCCAGAGATCCGTGTGGGGCGCGGTGGTAATGGAGATGGTTCCCTCTTTAATCTCACAGGCAGAGGGTTCCCTGGTCCACTGGAGCCGGTTCAGGTCGATCTGTCCGCCGGCTTCAAGAGCCTCGGAAACACTGTCTATGAATTCCTCGTCGGATGCTTCCTGAGAGGAAGTCCCGCAGGAAACCGCACAGAGGCATAACCCTACGCAAAGGATTCTGGTGATGTCGGTCATATAGGTGATTGCTTCTGCCTGTTATTCGGCGTAAAACGGGATTTCCTGATTGTCGTCGTTCTTGACGATGAGTCTCTTGCTGTCGAGCGAGACGATCTTCAGATTGTCCATCTTGGGCATTCCCCCCAGCAGGACTTTCCGGAACTCGGTTTTGAGCGAGCTGATTTCCCCTTTGATCTGCTTGTCCAGCAGGGCTTTGGTCTTCGCATCCATGCCCTTGATTTCATAGTCGACATCGACCTTGGCCTTCCCGTTGTTGAACTGGTTGTTCAAGTCATTGCCGTCGCGTTTGTAGGAACCGGGGACCGTTACACCGGCCACGAGGGTGATGGGTACGCCGTCCTCTTTCATTTCTTGTTGGGCCGCGATCAGCATTTCACAAGATCCGTTCTTCTCGAACGTGAGGGCAACGGCGATGCCTTGGCCGTCTTCGTCGTTAAGGACGGTGCACCACTGTTTGCCCGTCAAACTTTGGGCATGAATGGCCAGGGCTGTGACAAGCATCAGCATCCCGGTGAAAAAGATCTTCTTCATAGTAGTTCGGATAAGGTTTTGTATAAACATTATGTTTCTACAAATATACCTTTTTTCCTCTTTCCTTGTGTCTGTCCGGTGAAAAAGTGGAGTATGCTTTCGGTCCACCCACCTGCGCGCGTGATACCGTTGGAATATTGTAAACAATTGTTTATCTTTGACTTTGGTAGTGTATTTAATAGTTATCACCCGGCTAGTACCTATGAGAAAAACCTTTATTGCCATCCTGTCCGCACTGCTTTTATTCTCCCCGAAAGCCAGTGCACAGTCCGTATCGGACTTCGGAACCTGGAGCAGCGTCCAGCTTGTCAAATCCTTCGGCGCTCCCTACGCCATGGCCCGCCTCGAGCATCGTTCCTATGACCATCTCCAAGGCACGGAGTGCTGGTTTGCCATGGCCGGCGGCGGCTACAACTTCAAAAGTTGGCTCAAGGGCGACTTGAGCTACGAGTATTGGCAGGTCCCGGCGGCGGGCGGCATCACCCAGCACAAGGCGGTCCTGTGCCTGACGGAGACCCTCAAGCGCGAAGGCCTGGCCCTCGCGCTCCGGGAGAAATATGAACTGGCTTACATTCCGGATTCGGGATCTTTCACCAATACCCTGCGTACTCGGATCCGCGGGCAATACAAGGCTCCTGAGAGCAGGTGGACCCCCTATCTGATGTACGAATTCTTCAGCAGTTTCGACACCGGAAAATGGGTTCGTTCCCTGCATTATGCCGGTACGGAAATCAGCCTCGGGAATGGCCATGGGCTGGATTTCTTCTATATGTTCCACCTGTACGACAAAGGCGGCCTGACGGCCGCCTGTCACACGTTGGGTATCGGTTACACTTTCGTTTTCTAGTCCTGCTGCTCCGCTTCCTCGGACAGGGCGTCCGTGGCACGGACCCTCACCGTGCTGCTGTAGCAGCTGAACATCTCTTCGACCTCCGCCTTCCGGCTTTGCTTGGAGCAGAGGCTGACCACGGGTACGACCACCAGTCCCAGCAGCATCGCCAGCATACCGGCATTGATCGGCGAGGTGAAGTAAGGGCTGATGAAAGTCTTGCCCGTGAAGGTGCAGTACATGCAGCCGATCATGACGCCCACGCCCACGATAAATGAGGCCCAGACCGAGGCGGAAGTGGTGCGCTTCCAATAGAGGCCGTACAGGAACGGAGCCAGGAAAGCGCCGGCCAGCGCGCCCCAGGAAATGCCCATCAGCTGCGCGATGAAGGTCACGGAGCTCTTGGCCTGGACGATGGCGATCACGGAAGACACGATGATGAAGAAGAGGACGAGCAGCCGGATGCTGAGCAGCTGGGTGCGGTCTGTCATATGCTTGCCCTGGCGGGCCTTGGCCATGGCCGGATCGATGATGTCCAGCGTCAGCGTGGAACCGGAGGTGAGCACGAGCGAGGACAAGGTCGACATCGACGCCGAGAGAACCAGGATGATCACGACGCCGATCATCAGGTCCGGGAGGGTGGCCAGCATGGACGGAACGATGCTGTCGTAAACCGGTGTTCCGGCCGCCGAGTACTCGATGCTCTGTCCGTAAAGACGGCCGAAACCGCCCAGGAAATAGCATCCCCCTGCCACGATGATGGCAAAGAAGGTGGAAATGAACGTCCCCTTGCGGATGGCCGCCTCGTTCCGGATGGCGTAGAACTTGCCCACCATCTGCGGCAGTCCCCAGGTTCCCAGGGATGTCAGCATGACGACACCCAGCAAGTAAATGGGCTGCGGCCCCAGGAAAGAGACGAAAGCACCATTCAGCGCGGGTGCAGATTCGGACGGAATCTGCGACAGGCTTTCCACAGCTGCGGTAAAGCCTCCGTTGCCATTGAGCACGGATGCGATGACGGCGCAGATACCCACCAGCATGATCATTCCCTGTATGAAGTCGTTGATGGCGGTCGCCATATAGCCGCCTACCAGCACATAGATGCCGGTAAGGATGGCCATTCCCAGAACGCACCAGACATAATCCACGTGGAATGCCATGCTGAATAGCCGCGAAAGGCCGTTATAGAGCGACGCGGTATAAGGAATGAGGAAAATGAATACGATGACGGATGCGGCGACCTTGAGCGGGTTGCTGAAGAAACGCTTCCCGAAAAAGTCGGGCATCGTGGCGCTCTGGAGATGCTGCGTCATGAGGCGTGTCCGGCGCCCCAGGATCCGCCATGCCAGGAGCGAGCCGATGATCGCGTTGCCCAAGCCTATCCAGGTAGCGGCAAGACCATACTTCCAGCCGAACTGGCCGGCGTATCCGACAAAGATGACCGCCGAAAAATAGGACGTACCGAATGCGAATGCCGTAAGCCAGGAGCCGACATTGCGGCCTCCCAGGACGAAACCCTGAACATCAGATGCGGTCCGGCGGCAATAGATGCCGACACCGATCATCACGGCAAAGAACAGGATGAGGAGAATACACTTGACTAACATATGCCAAATGTAACAAAAAAAATCGACGCCACCTTCATTTTGGGAGCTTTTTTTGCAGGTAACGTCCCTTTTTTCAATACGTTACCGTCACAAGGGCCGACGTGAATTCAAAGAGGCTTCTCCATCCGGTAGCAGGTGAATGTTTCACCGATGATGGGGGTACCTATATCTGCGACATATCCCAACTGCTCATAAAAAGGAATCTTGTTGTCGCGGCTTTCCACAACGGCGGTCGTGAATCCCAATTCTTTCGCCCAGTTTTCCGCCTCCAGGACGACGCGCGTACCAAGTCCCTGACGGCGGTATTCGGGAAGGACCACGATCCTCCCCAACATGACACGTTGCCGGCCCAGGCCATATAGTCGGCAGGTCGCGACGGGCAGGAAGTCGTCCATAATGACGATATACTTGGTCTGGGGCGTATCGTGCTCATCGAACTCCGCGTCCAGCGGAATCCGATGCTTGCGTGCCATCGCCTGGATGCGGACATAATAGGCCGCGGCCTGCTGGGCCGTCCGGGTCGCCCTGAGAATCTCCATCTCCGTCGTCTGTTTGCCCAATGAACTGGATAATTGATACTTGGTTTCTTTGTCCAAGGGCAAATTTAATGAATTATTGCTAACCTGGCACCAAACAAGACGATTCTTAGACACCGGGACGCTCTGGAGAGCCTTGGGACGCGATGAATTTCATCAAATAGTTTTTTGTGTATTTTGTGCATTTTTTCAAAATATCGCTTGCGATATAAAAATAAAGTTGTATATTTGCATCGTGAACGATATAAATAAACGATAAAAACTCAAGAATCATGGACAAACAGAAATCTATCGCGGCCCTCCAGGCCTATGCAACCGGCCTAGCCGCCCAGTCTCTCCAGCACAAAGTGGAAGGTAAGATCTTCGCCGACCAGGGCTTTACCAAACTTGGCGAAAAGTATGCGGAACACGCAGCCGAAGAAATGGGCTGGGTGGACCAGTTCATCGAGCGCATCATGGATCTCGGCGGAACCCCGAAGGTGGAATCCGCTCCCGAGATGCCCGTTTTCACGGATCCCGTCGCATACATCAAGGCAGACCTGGAAGTCTCCCATAGGGAGGTTCCCAACCTTCAGCAGCTTGTCCTTTCCCTCGAGGCTGACTTCAAGACCTACGACATCCTCAGAGCCTATGCCCTGGACGAGGAGGAAGACATGCTCTGGAGCGAGACCCAGCTGGATCTCATTGAAAAGATCGGTCTCCAGAACTGGCTTGTGAAACAGCTTTAAACAGGGAAGCCATGGAAAAGATCTACGATTTCAAGACCACCGGCAACAAAGGCGCCGAAGTGGATTTCGCCCAGTTCGAAGGCAAAGTCCTGATGATTGTCAATACCGCCTCCAAGTGCGGTTTCACCCCCCAGTATGACGGTCTGGAGGCCCTCTACCAGAAATACAAGGAGCAGGGATTCGTCATCGTCGGTTTCCCCTGCGACCAGTTCGCCGGCCAGGAACCCGGCTCCAATGAGGAGATCGCCGAATTCTGCCGTCTGAATCATGGCGTCACCTTCCCGCTGATGGCGAAGACCGATGTCAACGGACCCAAGGCCGAACCCATCTTCGAGTATCTCAAGGCCCAGGCTCCCACCGAGGAGTACAATGGCCTCAAAGCCAAGGCTACGAAGACCATGCTCAAGGGACTCAGCAAGAGCGTGGAGAAGGACAGCGATATCCTTTGGAACTTCACCAAGTTCCTCGTGAACCGGGACGGTACCGTCGTCAAGCCGGAGGATATCGAGAAGGACATCCAGGAGATACTATGATCCGAGAGGAATTCAAACTGGACAACCAGCTCTGTTTCCGCCTCTACACCGCTTCGCGCCTTCTCACACAGGCCTATCATCCGCTGCTCTCTGAACACGGACTGACCTATCCGCAGTACCTGGTGCTGCTGGCCTTGTGGGAGAAGGACGCCCAGCCGGTGAATGACATCGCCAAGCGGCTGTTTCTGGAGACGAATACGGTCACTCCCCTGCTCCAGCGGATGGAAAAGGAAGGAATGCTGATCCGAAAGAAAGGCGAAAAGGATGCCCGTCAGATGATCGTTTCCCTGACCGGGAAGGGCAAGGCTCTCCAGCGCAAACTGGCCGGAGTTCCTTTTACTCTCGGTAATGCCGTCATCTGTGACAGCGTCACCCCCGAGAGCACTCCGGACCTGTTCCGGATGCTGGATGATATCATTGCAAAACTGAGCGGCGACCGGAAGCCAGGACAAGCCCGAGCGTAACGGCAAAGGCTGCGACCAGGAAAGCGAGATACTCTTTCCATGCATACAGGAAGTCACGTACCCGGGAGAGGATCGTCGTTTCCTGCGCAGTGGGAGGGTACAGGAAAACGAGGAGCATTGCCAGCATTCCCACCACCAAACCCGTGACCAGGGTGACGACAAAGATACGGCGGGCCCGTTTGTGCTGACGGTCGACTTCGGTCTTGATGCCTTCCACCTGTTCCATGCGTCTCCGCGTTTCCATCAGGAACGCGGGGTCGTCTTTTATCTGGGGTCTCGCTTCTTTGAGAAGCGCATCGATATCTTGGTCTTTCATAAACTCAAATGCTCTTTCAGATGATTCCTTCCCACGGAGAGATGGTATTTCACCGTCCCCGCGGGAATCTCCAGGATAGCGGCGATTTCCTTGATGCTTTTGTCCTCGAAATAGAACAGGACGATGACGGCCTTCTCCTTTTCCGGAATGAGGTCCAGTGCCCGGTAAAGCTGTTGGTAACGGAAGCCGGCATCCGCGGTATCGGCTGACGGAACGCTCTGGGCCTCATGGCTTTCGGGATCCGTCCGTTGCAGGGTCTTCTTCCGGGAATGGTCGATATAACAGTTGTAAGCGATCCTGAAAAGCCATGTCTTGAACTTCGACCGTCCCAGGAAGGATCCGGACGACACATAGGCCCGGACCAGGGCATCCTGCGCGATATCATCGGCCAGGGCGGAATCACCGCTGCACAGGGCAAGCAGGAACCGTCTCAAGGGCTCCTGCTCCGTCCGTACGAGGTCGATGAATTGCTCCGAAGTCATCTACTCCGCCTTTTTGTCCATTCCCTTTTCCTCGGCCTCGATTTCCTTGGCAAGCATGTTCTTGCCAACGAAATAGCTGATGAACAGGGCCATACCGATGGCGAGTAAAATGCCTCCGACGGTGGGATAGCCGGCCATGATGGAACCCGGGCAGAAGAAGTTCAGGAGAAGGAAGGCCGTTCCCATCAAGGTGGTCACACAGGCACCGGTGAGTTTGTCCAGGAGATCCTGCTTGATACTCCGGTTCTTTTTCTTGTCGGGCTTCAGGAACTCCTGGTCGATGGGAATTCCGGCCTCCATAGCCTTGAGAATGAGGTCAGCCTTGCGGTTCACTTCATGTTGACGGGCCCTGAGGGCGATCCAGACAATCAGGACAGGCAGAACTACGCAGATGCCAAGGATAATGATGAGTTCGTTCGTGGTCATGGCTTTTTCGTTTTTGGTTTCTGCCTATTAGACGGAGCGGCCCGCCGAAAGGTTGGAAAAAAAGATAATTATTCCAAAAACTCCTTCAAGGCATACAGTCCGGGTAATGCCCGGTGCGATTCATTGTCCCAGAGGCCCCGGTTGATCCAGCCGGTCAGGACGGAACTGTCCGGACCGTTTCCATTCTCTTCCGGGAACCACCAGTACAGACCGTTCACGTTCGGATGCTTCTTGAGTTCCGACACGAGATCCTTGGCAAAGGCTGCCTGACCGGCGGGCGTATAAGGCCAGCGGTCCGAAAAGTCGTACTCAATCCCCTGAGGCCACTGATAATAGTAGGCCGTCTCCACGATTTGGACTTTCTTGTCAGGGAAAGCGGTCGCAAGCGTGTTCAGGGATTGGGAAAGGACTTGCAGGGAATTGTGCCAGAAAGGATAATAGGAGAGCCCGATCTGGTCGTAATCCACGTCAGATAACCGTTTGTAGATGTCATTCAACACATTGGGCTGGCCGGAGCGTTCGGTGTGGATGACGATTTCCGCATCCGGGCACACTTCCCGGCAGGCTTTGGTCGCCTGCTGGAGGAAACGGATGAACCGGGTCCAGTTTTCCTGGGGAGAATCGGCGTAACAACGGTTCGTCCGGGATGTGCGGTCCACTTTCGCACTCCAGAGCATGCCATAGGAGATCTCATTTCCGGGCTGGATGAAGTCCGGCGTGGCGCCTTCGGCTTTCAGCCGCTGGAGGCATTCCTTCGTATAGTCATAGACTTTCACCTGCAACTGATCCTCACTGAGTGAAGCCCACGCCTTGGGAATCCACTGATTGGCGGGATCGGCCCAGGTGTCGCTGTAATGGAAGTCCAGCAGCAGGGCGAATCCTTCCGACTTGATCTTCTTGCACAGGCGGACGACATAATCCAGGTCCTGGCAGACCTGCGCGTCGGTTTTTCCGTCCGCATCCTTCCGGACAGGGTTCACGAACAGCCGCACACGCAGGGCGTTCCAGCCCACATCCTCGCCTTTCAGGTATTTCAGCACATCGGGAATCCGGCTTCCTTGCCCGTCATAATAGGAAACGCCCTTGTCCAGGTAACTCTGCAGGACTGAAACGTCCCCTCCCAGATACATCTCCGGAACCTCCGGTTCAGGTTCGGGTTCCGGTTTCTTCTCCGGGCTCGGTTCCGCGCAGGAAAAGGCCAGGCCCAGGAACAGGATCAAAATGCTCAGATTCCTTTTCATAGTCTATGTACTTTAGGCAAAGATACGATTTTTTCCGACGCTTTACTCCTCTCCGGCCACCTTCAGCAGGAAGTCTTTGAAGGTGCCGAAATCTTTGGACAGGGAAGTTTTTTCGGGAGTGCCACGCATGAAGTCCTGCAGTCTGGACGGAATCTCCACCGGTGAACCGATGATCGGCTCGACCGTATCCTTGAACTTGGCAGGATGGGCGGTTTCACAGAAAAGGCCGGTTTCACCGGGAAGGAGGCCTTCGGAAAGGGCACGGTATCCACAAGCCCCGTGAGGATCGCAAAGATACCCCGTACGTCCGTAAACATCACGGATGGTCTCTGCAATACGGGCATCGTCATACGTGGTTCCGGAGATGTCGCGACGGATTGATCCCCAGTCCTTTCCGTACAAATCGTAAATACGGGCGAAATTGCTCGGGTCGCCGACGTCCATCGCGTTGGCCAGGGTCCGCACGGATGGCCGCGGCGAATAGACACCAGTCCGGAGGTAGTCGTAGAAGACACTGTTGGCATTGTTGGCGGCGATGAAACGGCGGACAGGCAGCCCCATCCGTTTCGCGAACAATCCCGCGCACAGGTTCCCGAAATTCCCGGAGGGAGTGCACACGACCAGATTGTCCGCCAATCCGGCCCGCTTCATCTGGGCATAGCCCCAGAAATAATAGAAAGCCTGGGGCAGGAACCGGGCCACATTGATGCTGTTTGCCGATGTAAGTGTCAGGGCAGCATTCAGTTCCGGATCCATGAAAGCCTGCTTGACAAGCGCCTGGCAATCGTCGAACACGCCGTCGATCTCCAAGGCCCGGATATTCCGGCCGAGGGTGGTGAACTGGCATTCCTGGATAGGACTGACCTTTCCCTTGGGATACAGGACATAGACCTGGATACCTTCGACACCCAGGAAACCGTTCGCCACGGCACTGCCGGTATCGCCGGAAGTCGCGACAAGGACATTCAGGCGCTCTCCAGAGCGGAAATGCCCCAGCAGACGGGCCATGAAACGGGCACCCACATCCTTGAAGGCCAGAGTGGGTCCATGGAACAGTTCCAAAGCCCAGATCCCTTCTTCCACCCGCACCACAGGGCAGTCGAAAGCCAACGTCTCACAGACAATGGAATGGAGGATGTCACGGTCCACGTCCTCACCGAAAAACGCATCGGCGACGGTACAGGCAACCTCGTGGAAATCCATCTTCTGGATTGAATCGAAGAACGTGTCCGGAAGACGGTCGATCCTTTCCGGCATATACAGGCCGCGATCCTCGGCCAGTCCTTTCACGACGGCCTTTTCCAGCGAAGCAAGCGGCGCTTTTCCGTTGGTACTGTAGTATCTCATTGGGCCAGCAGTTTGGCGCCTTTGTTCGTGACCTTCACGACATACACTTCGCAGGAGATGCCCCGGGAATCGAAGTGCTCCTTCATGATCTCGCCGGCGCGGTGGGCAACCTCCCGCTTGTCGGAGAGCGAGAACACGGAAGGTCCTGATCCTGAGATGTTCATCGCCATGGAACCGGAGGCGAGGATCTTCTCCCGGAGTTCGTCGAAACCGGGGATGAACTGCTTCCTGTATGGTTCGGCCACCGCATCGTGCATGGCACGTCCCACCAGACCGATATTGCCGGAATAGAGGCCGGCGATGAGACCGCCGACATTCCCCCATTGGCTGATGGCGTCGTGCATTGGAACCGCCTTGGGAAGGATACTCCGGGCCGCCTTGGTGGAAACCATGATCCGGGGATGGACCACGGCGCAGTAGAAATTGCCGGGAATCGGAAGCTGGATGAGATCCAGCGGCTCGTATCCCCGGATGAGGATGATGCCGCCCAACAGGGCCGGGGCGGCGTTGTCGGCATGGTAGCCGCCACTGGCCAGGTTCTCCCCTTCCATCGCACAGATGACCATTTCCTCGTCGGAAAGCGGACAGTCAAACAACTCGTTCATGCCGTATGCGGCCGCCGCACTGGAGGCGGCGCTGGAGCCGATGCCTGATCCTGGATAGATCTTCTGGCACACGGTAACGTCGATCTGTGCCTTTTGCCCGGTCATTTCCAGGAACTTACGGATGACCGGAGTGATGACATTCTCCTCGATGTCTTCCGGAAGGGGTACGTCCGTCCGGTTGGTGATGGTGATGCCATCGCCTTCGGAGGCGGTCATCTCCAGGATGTCCCCCACCTCATCCAGGGCGAGGCCCATGATATCAAAGCCGCATCCGAGATTGGCAATGGATGCCGGCGCGAAAACCCTGACCTTTTTCATCTGCCTATACGTTGGCGACGCTCATGATGTCAGCGAAGACACCGGCCGCCGTGACGCTGGCACCGGCTCCGTATCCCTGGATGAGCATCGGATGTTTATTGTAGCGCTCCGTGGTAAGGAGTATGATATTGTTGGAGCCCTCGAGTTCGTATAAAGAGGACTTCCGGTCGATGGCGCAAAGGGAGACGGTATACTTCCCGTTCTCCATCCGGGCCACGACGCGCCAGTGCTTGTCCTGCGCAGCCAGTTCCCGGCGCCGCTCCTCGAAGCCGGCATCCAGTCCGGGCAGTTTCTGCCAGAACTCCTGAAGCGGACAGTCAAAGAAGGAGGCGGGAATAAGTTCCTCTGCCACAACGTCTTCCTGATTGACCTCATACCCGGCTTCCCGGGAGAGGATGACCAGCTTGCGGATAACATCCTTACCCGAAAGGTCGATGCGCGGATCCGGCTCGGAGAAACCCTGCTCCTTGGCCATCCGGACCGTCTCGCTGAAGGGAACGGTCTCGGAAAGCGTATTGAAGATGAAATTGAGGGTGCCGCTCAGGACCGCCTCGATCTTCAGGATCTTGTCACCGCTCTTGCGGAGTGCATTGATGGTGTTGATGATTGGGAGACCGGCTCCCACATTCGTTTCGAAGAGGAATTTGACGCCGCGCTTGAGCGCCAGGGCCTTGAGGGCGGCATAATTGTCATAATCGGAGGAGGCCGCCACCTTGTTGGCCGCGACCACGGAAATGCCGTGCTCGAAGAAATCCTTATACAGGCCTGCGACTTCCGAACTGGCCGTGCAGTCCACGAACACGGAATTGAAGATGTTCATCCCGATCACCTCGTCCCGGAGCCCGGCGATGCCGAGCGGCTTTCCGGCGTCAAGCAGTTCCTTCCAGTTCTCCAGGTCGATGCCCTCCCGGTCAAAGACGCCCTTGGTGCTGCGGGCGATGCCGACGACATTGATCTTGAGGTTGTTCTCCTTCATCAGCTTCTTCCGCTGGGAGGCAATCTGGCCGAGGAGGTTTCCACCCACCGTGCCGATTCCGCATACGAAGATGTTGAGCTCCTGGTACTCCGAGAGGAAGAAACTGTCGTGGATGACATTGAGGGACTTGCGCAGGTACTTGCGGTCCACGACGAAGGAAATGTTGTGCTCCTCCGTACCCTGTGCGCAGGCGATGATGCTGATACCGTTCCGTCCCAGCACGCTGAACAGCTTGCCGGCGATACCGGCGTTGTTCTTCATATTCTCGCCCACGATGGCGACGGTCGCCAGCCCCTTCATCAGCTGGACGGGATCCATGGACCCTTCCGCGATCTCGTGAGCGAACTCCCTGCCCAGCAGCTCGCAGGCTTTGTCGGCCTGGGAAGCGCTGATACCCAGGGAGATATGCGTCTCGGAGGAGGACTGGCTCACGAGGAACACGCTGATGAAGTTGTCAGCTAGGACCTTGAAAATGCGGCTGTTGACACCGATGATACCGGCCATCGAGGTACCCGAAACCGTGATGAGGCACGAGTCATCGATGGAGGAGATGCCGGTGACCGTCCGGCCTCCGCTGCGTCCCTTGTGCCGGATGACGGTACCCTTGGCTTCCGGATTGAACGTATTCTTGATGAGGACCGGAATATCCTTGGCATAAACCGGATAGATAGCCGGCGGATAGATGACCTTCGCCCCGAAGTTGCACAGTTCCATCGCGTCAGAGAAACTGAGCTCGTCGATGACGTACGAGGTTTTGATCACCCGGGGATCGGCCGTCATGAAGCCGTCCACGTCGGTCCAGATTTCCAGGCACTGTGCATCGAGGGCGGCCGCAAGGATACTGGCGGTATAGTCCGATCCGCCCCGGCCCAGGTTCGTGATCTCACCCGTATGGGAATCCGTGGAGATGAACCCCGGCACGACAGCGATTTCGTTCCGCTTCTCGATGCCGGCGAAGGTCTTCCGCACCAACGCTTCCGTAGGTTCGGAATCCAGCACGTCCTTGCCTTCGATGACAGTGGATTTGATGAATCCGAGTGAATCGTACAGCTTGGCGCCGGGAATGAGGGCGCTGACGATCAATGCAGAGATCCGCTCGCCATAACTGACGATCTGACAGGCTGTTTTCTCCGGAAGGACCCGGAGGGTATACACTCCTTCATACAGTGCGCGGAGCGTCTCGAACCAGGATTCAATCTCTTCCTGCAAGCGGGTCCGGACATCCGAGGGTTCGAAAACGGCTTCCACCAGGTCCAGGTGGCGACGGCGGATCCGTTCATAGGAAGGGCGGAAATCCTTGTCCCCGCGTTCCGCCAGGGCCGATGTCTCCAGCAGCATGTCGGTAACGCCGCCCAGGGCGGATACGACGACGATGACGCTTTCTTCCCGGGAAGAAACGATTTGCCTGACCAGCGAAATGGACTGGGGGGACCCTACGGAAGTCCCGCCGAATTTAAGGACATTCATATACACTACTGACTAACGGGTGCTCAAGATATGAAATAATTTTAATATCTCCAAATTTAGGCTTCATCGAACAAGAAATATCGTATATTTGTAGTATAAAAACGCAAGAACATGACTCTCGAACAGCAAATCCAGGAAGCCATCAAAGAGGCCATGAAGGCCAAGGACACCGTGGCACTCAGCGCCAATCGCGCCATCAAGGGAGAAATCCTGCTTTTCAAGACCAGCGAAGGCGGCTCCAAGGAAGTCACCGACGGGGACATCCTCAAGATGGTCCAAAAACTCATCAAGCAGCGTAAGGAAGCCGCCGAGCAGTTCTCCGCCGCCGGCCGTCAGGAACTGGCCGACAACGAGTTGGCGGAAGCCGCTGCCCTGGAGAAATACCTTCCCAAGCAGCTTTCCGTCGAAGAAGTCACCGTCAAGATCCAGGAAATCATCGCCCAGACCGGCGCCACCTCCCTCAAGGATATGGGCAAGGTGATGGGCATTGCGAACAAGGCTCTCGCCGGCCTTTCCGACGGCCGGACCATTTCCGGAATCGTCAAGCAGCTGCTGGGTTAATTGCGTTCCGGATTTGGTTTTTCCATCCGGAATGACTAAATTTGTATCCCGTATTTAACGAAAACTTCTTATGAAATACGGGTTCGACAACGCGAAATACCTCAAGATCCAATCGGAACACATCAAGGACCGCATCGCCACTTTCGGCGACAAACTCTACATGGAGTTCGGCGGAAAACTCTTCGACGACTACCATGCGAGCCGGGTCCTTCCGGGGTTCGAACCCGACAGTAAGCTCAAGATGCTGATGCAGATGAAGGATGACGCGGAAATCGTCATCGTCATCAGCGCCGTAGACATCCAGAAGAACAAGGTCCGGAGCGACCTGGGCATCACCTATGATGTCGACGTCCTCCGCCTTCGGGACGAATTCCTGGACCGCGGACTGAGCGTGAACAGCGTTGTCATCACCCATTTCAACGGACAGTCCAGCGCCGTGGCCTACCGGAAGCGCCTGGAAGGGATGGGGATCAAAGTCTACTACCACCACACGATTGAAGGATACCCCCACAATGTCGCCCTCATCGACTCCGACGAGGGATTCGGCCGGAATGACTATGTCGAGACGACCAAACCGCTGGTCGTCATCACGGCCCCCGGTCCCGGCAGCGGCAAGATGGCCGTTTGCCTGAGCCAGCTGTACCAGGAGAACAAGCGCGGGGTCAAGGCGGGATACGCCAAATTCGAGACCTTCCCCATCTGGAACCTGGCCCTCACCCACCCCGTGAACCTCGCTTATGAGGCTGCGACCGCGGATCTGGAGGACGTGAACATGATCGACCCCTTCCACTTGGAAGCCTATGGCGAAACGGCGGTGAATTACAACCGCGACGTGGAGATCTTCCCGGTCATGAACGCCCTGTTCATGGATATCTACGGGGAATCGCCCTACAAGTCTCCCACGGACATGGGCGTGAACATGGCGGGCTTCTGTATCTCGGACGATGAAGTGTGCCGGGAAGCATCCCTGCAGGAAATCATCCGCCGCTACTATACGGCGCTCTGCAATTTCGCCGACGGGAAAGCTACGGAATCCGAGGTGAACAAAATCGCCCTCTTGATGAAGCGGGCGGGCATTTCTCCGGCCAACCGCATGACGACGGTCGCTGCCAAGGACCGGCTGGACCGTTCCAGCACCTGCACCGCCACCGCCGCCATCGAGCTGGAGGACGGCACCATCCTGACGGCCGAAGGCAGTCCCCTGCTCGGCCCCAGTGCCGCTTTGCTCCTCAATTCCCTGAAGCATATCGCAGGCATCGAGCACAATGTCAAGCTGATTCCGCAGACAATGATCGCTCCGATCCAGAAGACGAAAGTTTCCTATCTCCATGGACGCAATCCCCGCCTGCATACCGACGAAGTGCTGGTGGCGATCTCCATGCTGAGCCTGATTGACGAAAACTGCAAGCTGGCCCTGGAGCAGCTGCCCAAGCTGAGGGGTGCCCAGGTCCATTCCACGGTGATGCTCAGCGAAGTGGACCGGAAGACTTTTCAGAAACTGGGAATCGGCCTCACCTGTGATCCGGTGCGGAAGATCAAGAAAAAACAGAAGGTGGTCGACGAGGAAGTCTAATCTTCTTCCGCATCCTCCCGGAGGCCCGTCTGCCGGGATTCCGCAATGGACAGCATCAGGTTCCTGACCGTGAAGACGATGGAGAACTGGCCGATCGCCAGCACCCAGTCGTGACGGACCAGGCCGTATGCGATGATCATCACGGAACCGATGACTCCCAGTACCCAATGTCCGAGCGGCAGGATGGACCGGTGCCGCTTGTAGCTGTACACAAGCTGGTACACCGTACGCATCTCATACGTAAACTGTCCGATGACACCGAACAGCAGCAATCCCAAAGGCACGTCCTCATTATGAAGGAACGTGTCCACGAAGGTGCTGAAATCCCGTGCAATCAAGGCGAGGATAAGGACCGGGAACAAGGCTTGGACCACAATCAGGAACTTGGGGACTTTCTTGTATAACCCCATGATGCCGATGTTCCACATATAGATGTAATACCCGACACTCTCGCCGAAAATGATGGAAAAGTCTTTCCGGAGCCAGCCGTAGACGTACAGGATGACCGCGCCGATGCTGCTCAGCACCCAATAGATTCCCGGTGATTCAACCTGGTGCGATTTCTCGGAGAGATACCACTGGATCAGGATACGGACACCGTAGATGCCCATTCCCGCAAACCCCAGGAGATATACCCAGAAAGGACTGTCCATACCGGATCAAGGACGGGGCTCTCCGTAGAAACGCATCCAGACGGCATCCTGCAACTCGTCCGGAAGACCCCGGACAATCGCACGGAGCGTATTCTTCGGGAAATCCCGGTAGCGGAGGAAGATCAGTCCGTCCAGGCTGTCGCAGAAAAGCGGATCCACGTTGAAACAGACGAGCTTCGCCCCGCAGCTGAAATACTTGCGGACAAGGACGGGAAGACGGTATTTCCCGTCGGACATGGCCACCAGTGCCCGGTCCAGCGCATCCACATTGCCGGGGGCGATGGACAGGTCATCCGGATTCACAGAGAGGAAATCCGTCTCGAAAGGATGGGTGGGTTGTGCGATCCTACCGGCCTCAGGCATCGGGAAATTCTTCCCGATATAATTGACGATCAGGCTCTTGTAGAAATGCGGGATATCATTGCTGATGCTCACGGGACCGGAATAGTACTCCAGTTCAGGCGATTGCAGAACGGACACGCCCAGGCCGGTCAGAAGCAGCCGGAGCGGCTGGATCTCACGCTGATACTTATGGACGATGAAGGAGCGTCCCAGTTCCATCGAGCGGGCAAGCAAAGGCTCCGCCTGATCGCCATACTGGTATAGGCCGGCGGAATAAAAACCGGGAAGGCCGCCATGCTCCTTCATGATCTCCGGTCCGAAACCGAGCCGGTAGGCGCCGACGATCTCTCCGTTCGGGATATGCCAGAGGACCATCTGGCGATAATAAGCGTCGAAAGGATCCGTATCCTCCGCCAGTCCGGTCCCCTCTCCGATGGCACGGAAGGTCTCTTCCCGCAGACGATAAAGCTCTTTCATCGTGGTAGGTGCTTCCTGTGATGTAAGAAGATACGCACAGTAATCGCCTGAAGTGAAGAGTTTGCGGTTCTCCAGGCCGGCCAGTTCTTTTCGGACAAGTTCTGCGGAAACCGGTTTCGACAACGGCGCCTGCTTCGCCCGGGAGTCCGTTTCCGGAGCGGGAATGCACTGGGCCTCCAGTGCATAGCACCGATTACGAAGGAATTTCCCAAAGGCCTGCAGGTCAAGCGCTTGCGTTTCAGACGGAAGAATGGGACGTCCAATCCGGACCTTGATGGTCGTACCCGGTTTGTTGAACACCTCGTGGATGAGCCGTGCGGTCCGGAGGCGGGGATGGATTTTTCCGAGGAGATGGAAAGAACGGGAATTGCCCCCCTCGAAATAGACGGGGATGACCGGGAAACCGGATTTCCGGATGAGTTTGATGATATTCTCGGCCCAGGGAATATCCTCCACCACCTGCTTGTCGCCCAAGGAAGTGCGGTTCTTTCCCTTCTGCCAGGTGGCGACTTCCCCGGCCGGGAACAGGCCGAGCGGGTGGCCGCCGGCGATGTGCTCCAAGGCCAGGCGGATGCCGGAAATGCTCCGGGCTCCGCCGGAAGAGAAGTTGTCCACCGGGATAAAACTGTTCTTGAGGGCGGGGATCATCGAAAGGAGGAAGGTGGTAAGAATCTTATAGTCAGGGCGGACGGAGCCGAAAACGGTGCTCAGGATCATCCCGTCCAAACTGCCGTAATGGTGGTTGGATACCGTGATGAAGCCCCCTTCCTGGGGTATGTAATCAAGCTGTTCCGGATCGATTTCATACCGTACGCCGACCTCTTCCAGGACATCCCCGGAAAAATCAGGTCCGCTGGCCGCACAGTATTTCTCGTGGACGCGGTTTACCTTTTCGAGTTCCAGGGCCCGATAGGCCGTTTTGGCAATCAACCGGCCCGGAAGTCCCTTGACTCCAATGACTTTCTGAAGGTCATCGACCTCCAGAACCGTGGTTTTAGTATCACTCATCAGCACAAAGATAGTAATTTTTACTTGAATTGCCTATCTTTGTCCCCGCGATGCAGCACCTGGGTGAAATCATATCCCTTATCGTAGCCGTTTCCTGGACGGTAACGGCCATTTTCGCCGACAAGGCCAGCCACCGGATCGGCTCCATGTCCACCAATGTCATCCGGCTGACCCTGGCGTCGGTCTTCCTCGCCATCCTGTTGTGGATCACCCTGGGCCATCCTTATCCCGTTTATGCCGATGGAAAGGCCTGGCTCTGGCTGGGGCTGTCGGCCCTGGTCGGTTATGTCTTCGGAGACTGGTGCCTGTTCAACTGCTACCTTTCCATCGGAGCCCGCTTCGGACAGTTGTTCATGACCCTCGCTCCCCCGATGGCGGCCATTGCCGGATGGGCGATGCTCGGCGAGACCCTGACGTGGAAATCGATGCTTGCAATGGCGGTGACCCTCAGTGGTATCGCCATCTCCATCCTGAGCCGGGGCGAAGGACACAAAGTCAAGCTTGCCCTTCCCCTGAAAGGCGTCCTGCTGGGCCTTGGGGCCGGAGCTGGCCAAGGTGTCGGACTGGTCCTCAGCAAGATCGGAATGCAGCACTATGAGGCCGCCGTACCGGTCGTGGCTCCGGAACTGATGGCTCCTATGCTCCCATTCGCATCCACGATGATCCGTGCCCTCATCGGCAGTGCCGGTTTCCTGTGCCTGATGGCGCTGCAAAAGGACCTGCCCCGCCTGAAGGCAGCCGTACAGGACCGGAAAGGATTGTCCTATGCGGTGATTCTGACCCTTTTCGGGCCCGTTTTCGGCGTCTCCCTCTCCTTGATGGCTGTCCAGTATACCGATGCCGGCATCGCTTCCACCTTGATGGCCTTGACGCCCGTCCTGATCATCCTCCCCTACGCCATCATGTACAAGCAGAAGATACGCCTGAAGGAAATCATCGGCGTAACGGTGAGCATGATCGGTGTGGCGATGTTCTTCCTAATGTGACAGCCGCCGCCGGCCTGAGAAAATCCTTTGCGGCAGTTCCATGGCGAGAATGATGCCCAGGACAATGGCGATGGCTATCTTCGCCGCGGTGAAACCGGCCGTGCTGGACAATTCCAAGTGGCTGGAAATCAGGTAATAAGTGCACCAGAAAATGCCTGCTCCAGGAACGAGCGGGAAGATGCCGCACAGCAGGAACACAGCGGCGGGGCACTTCTCAACGACCGCAAAGACACGGGAAAGGACGCCGATGAAAACGGTGGAAATGACCGTGGCGATGGCGGGAGTCAGGCCGGCGTTACGGAAAAGGACCAGATACAGCAGCCAACCCAGGGCACCGACGACGCCGGCTGCGATATACTGCTTCCGGGGAACCCCGAACAAAACCGCGAAGGCGGTCGTACCGATGAAGGCGGCCACGGTCTGGACGAGAAGGCCGGCCGTCTCAGGATTCACCCAGACTCCGTTCAATTCGATGATTCCCTTGAACAGGGCGCCGTCCAGCATGAAGCCGACGCTGACGCCGATTGCAATGCAGAAAAAGCCCAGCAGGGCGTCCGTCAGCCGGGTCAGGCCGGCCAGATAATCGGCATTGGCCAAATCCCGGACACCGTTGACGAACGGAACGCCGGGGATGAGCGGCATAATGGCGCCGATGATGACGTTGGCCAGGCTGTTCCCGAAGCCGAGACGGTGGCATCCAACACATAACAGTGTAGCTGCCAGCGCATTGCAGATACCACCCACGATACGGGACATATAGCGTCCGCTCACCAGGAAAATGAACAGGTTCAGCAGACAACCCACGACGAAAGCCGCCCCGCAATCCATCCAGCCGCCGCCGAAAACGGCGCAGAAACCGGCAGCACCGAAAGCCGATCCAAGCGTTTGCTCCCACATCGGCTTGGCTGGGGTGTTACGGATCTTCTCCAGACGTGCACGTGCCTCCTGCAGGGAACACTTTCCGGCAGAAATATCATAACTCAACTGGTTGACCTCCACGACTTTCTGTAACTGGATAGGCCGTATGGGGATGAATTCCACGTTGGCGTAGGTCGAGGCCTGGCCGCCGGCTTTCTCCACTTTCCCGGCGCTGCCGGTGGTGAAAATGCCGTTGGACAAGACGAAGAAATTGCCCTTGTCCACGCCGAAATAGGTGGAAATCCGGGCCATGATATCCTCCACCCGGGAAATCTCCGCTCCGTTCTCAAGCAGGATATGCCCCGCGATGGAAGCGACCTCCAGGACCTCGGAAAAATCGTGTTGCTGTTCCATGAGGCAAAGATAAGCTATTTCTGGAAATGCTGATAATCCTTGACGGTCCTCCAGGATCCGCCCCAGGTAAAGCCGTGCTCCATAAAGAGCCGATAACAGAGGTCGTCTGTGTCAATCTTGTGCGGGAATTCCTTGGACCGGTCGGCATAGGGTGCTCCAGCGGGAGGACTCACTTCGGAAGACCGGACATAAGGGTTTTCAAGGGGATTCACGTCTACGGCCAGACCCTTTGCGTGCTTGGATAAAGTCTTGGTACCGGCGACCACACGGTAATTGAAACAGGAAGTGTTGTCGGCCTCCATGGACGCCACATCGTCTCCTCCGAACTCGTCGATCAGCCGGATGCTGCGGATGGGATAGCGGGCTTCGTACAAGGCCCGGAAAATGTCCAGCAGGTCCTGGGCGATAGCCTGGTTGCAGATCATTTCCCCCACCTGCTCCACTCCATCGAAGTCAATGTAGGAAAGCTTCATATAGCGGAGTTCAGAGAGTTGTATCTCAGCACCTTCCGGATAAGAAACCCCACGCATGCGAGCCTCGGTCTCCGCTGGAATCAAGGACATTTCGAAAACAGGTTCTACGATGACCGGCTCTTCATTGACAACCAGGGTATCGGCTTCAGCCGGCATCACATCCTTCTGGTGTCCCTGCCGCATCCGGCATCCGGAAAAGAGACACAGGCAGGCCAGAAACAGGAGAGGAAGTTTGCACGAACGTATCATCAGGCTTTTTTCGTTTGCATCGCCTGCCGGAACATGTCGATGAGGGCGGCGATGGATTTATGGATATCGTATTCTTCGGTGGACTCGGCATACCGCCAGCCCATCGTGTGCCGTTCTTCCGGATGGTCCAGCCAGTAATCGATGCAGGAAGCGAGTGCCTCGGGATCCTTGGTCGGGAAGAGGCTGTGCTCATCCAGGGCAAATTGAGACGTAGCGGTAAGTTCACCTTTCGCGATAACGGGAACAACCGCCTGCTGGAGGGCTTCCAGGGCCGAAAGGCCTTCCACTTCTACCGTGGCACAATGGATGTACAGGTCGGCTTTTGCCGCCAGCATCCGGAGGCCGTCCCGGTCGTGGAACTGGAAGATCGGATCGTATTTCACCACGCCGTCTTCGTATAACTGGTGGGCCATGTCCTTGACCGTGTCCGCTTCCGGACCCCGGCCGGCGAAATAGAGCTGGATCCGGTGGGCATACTTGGAGTATTTCATGGCCTCCAGCAGCGTGGGCTGGTCCTTTTCCACGGCCAGCCGGCCGATGCAGACGACGAGGAACGGCCTGGACGGATCGTCATCCCGTTCAATACGGGTGACCTTGTCCGGAATGATTCCGTTGGAAATCAGATGCAGGCGGGCCTTGAAGCCGAACTTCTGCAGGCGCTCCAATACGTTCTCCGTCGGGCACTGGATATCGGTGCAATAGTCGAACACGAAGTCGCGCCACAGCCGCAGCATGTTGTAATTGAGGAACTTCCACTCACCCAGATTAATCGAACAGAACAGGTTTTCGGGATGTAAATGGTACGTTCCCGTACAGGGAACGCCGTAGTACTTGGCGATCCGGGCCGTGAACATCTGGATGATGAACGGTTCTTCCAGATGGACAACGTCCGCCCAACGGACCGCCCGCCGGATGATGGCGATATCCGTCTTGGCGAATTTGTAGCCGTGGGATTGGACCAGTCCGTCAAAGACAGGCACGTGGAAATCGGCCAGGACATAATCGGGCTGCGGGGTCTCCGCCTCATGGTTCCGGCCGGACAGGACACGGACTTCCTCCCCCGCTTCACGGAGATACTGGACCGTCCGACGGGCCGAGGCCGAAAGACCGTTGCCCGGCGCGTAGAAGTTATTGACGACAAAGAGGATTTTCATAGTTTAGTAATTGAACCGGATTTCATCGAGATAGAGCGTACTGCCGTCGGCGCCGGTGAAGAATGCGCCCCACTGGCTGGACGTAGCCGTAATGACCACATATTTCGGGGTCTTCCCGTTCCGGTATTCGATGGGCAGGTCAAAGTGGATGTAGCCCCCGGTATCCTTCGTGAACGTCAGTTTGGCGCGTCCGATCAGGTGCGGGTCCGCGGAAGGGTCGATGAATCTTTCGTTGTTGGTGATGATATGGTAGGGTTTGTCCCAGTCCGTCAGGATGACTTCGATGTAGCCGGTGTCCGTCTTTCCCTTCTGGTCCAGATAGGGGTCCTTTGCATAATCAATCTTTTTGGGAAGATAATGCGCATAACCGGACAGGCTCTTCGGACGTCCGTGGAACGGGACACCGAAAAAGAGTTCGGCACCGGCGAAATTGACGATCTTGCCGAAGCGTCCGGTATACAGGTTGCCGGCAACGAAGGCCCAGAGGACTTTCTTGCTGACAATCTTCGCGGCCGCCTTTCCTTCCCCCGCCACAGCGACGTGCTTGTATTCCGGCATCGTCCCGTTGATGCCCAGCAGGCTGAGTCCATGGTTGGCCGTATCCCAGACGTGGTCCGAGGCAGGTGCACCCTTCGCATACAGGTTCCAGGCCCCGGAGGACTTGGACCAGCTGTCGAAATCCATATTGTACAGCTGCTGCGCCTGCATCGGCCAGGCTCCCAGTGCGATCAGAACCGCCAGATAAAACTTCTTTTTCATTTGCAACTGCAAAATTAGCAAATTCCGCGCTAAAAGGCTATATTTGTAAGTTATTTGGCGAAAACCCATGGGTCTGCTTCTCATATTCCTCTTCGGGGCGATGGCGATCTCCTTCCTGTGTTCACTGCTGGAGTCCACCCTGCTGTCCACCCCGATCTCCTACCTCTCGATGAAAGAAGACGAGGGGGACCGGAATGCCATCCTGTTCATGAAGCTCAAGGACAACCCGGACCGTCCCCTGACCGCCATCCTTTCCCTGAACACCATCGCCAATACGGTCGGTGCCGCCGGCGTCGGCCAGCAGGCCAGCCTCCTGTTCGGGAGCCAGTGGTTCGGCCTCGTTTCCGCCATCATGACGCTGCTGATCCTGATCTTCTCCGAAATCATCCCGAAGACCATCGGATCCTACCACTGGAAGAGCCTGACCTGGCTTGCCCGCATCATGAAGGGCCTGATGGTCCTCCTGTATCCCGTGGTCTGGCTGGTGGAGAAGATCCGCCGTCCCCTGGCCGGCGATGAGCCGGATACCGGCATCTCCCGCGAAGAGGTTTCCGCCATGGCCAACATGGGCGAAGAGGAAGGCGTCATCGACAATTCCGAGAACAAGGTCATCCAGAACATCATCAAGCTGGACGACATCAAGGCCTATGACGTGATGACTCCGCGCGTGGTCGCCGCCATCGCGCCGGAGAACATGACACTCAAGCAGTTCTACAAGCAGGAAGAACTCTCGCACAACTCCCGGATCCCCGTCTACTCGGATTCCCCCGAATTCATCACCGGCTACATCATGCGGTACGATGTCTTGGAGAACCTGGCCGAGGACAAGTTCGACACCCGACTGAAATCCATCAAGCGCAAAATCGCCGCTTTCCACGAGGAAACATCCGTCAGCGACATCTGGGAATCCCTCCTCAAGACCAAGGACCAGATCGCCCTCATCATCGACGACTACGGCTGCTTCCAGGGAATCATCACGCTCGAGGACATCATCGAGACCATCCTCGGGATGGAGATCATCGACGAGAACGACACGATCACTGATATGCAGCAATACGCGAAGGAACGCTGGCTCAAGCGCAAGAACCAGTACAAGCAGATCGTGCTTCCCGAAGAGGATCCCGAAGCGTAAGACCTTTTGACATAAATGAAAAAGATCGCCGTCATAGGAGCCGGTGCCGCCGGTTGTTTCTGCGCCGCCGAACTCAGACGGAGGCTTCCGGAGGCAGCGGTCGATGTCTTTGAGGCAGGCCCGAAACCCCTGGCCAAGGTGGCCGTTACGGGAGGCGGACGCTGCAACCTGACCAACTCCTTCGAAGGCATCCGGAGCCTGGCCGAGGCCTATCCGCGGGGAGAGCGCCTGATGAAACGGCTGCTGAAGGGTTTTTCCCAGGAGGACACGTGGCGCTGGTTTGAATCCACCGGAGTTCCTCTCGTGCTGCAGGAGGATCATTGCGTCTTCCCGCAATCCCAGGATGCGATGGACATCGTCCATGCACTTCTTCGCAAGATGGAGGGAGTCAACCTCTTCCTCCGGACGCCCGTGCACGGCATCAAGGCCGATTTGCCTGGACATCTCCATGTGGACGGCGTGCCTTATGAAGCCGTTGTCGTGACTACCGGCGGTGCCCCGAAAGGTCTTCCGATGCTGGATGGCCTTGCGTTGGAATGGGTTCCTACCGTTCCTTCGCTTTTCACCTTCACGGTGCGGGACGAAGGGCTTCGGAGTTTGATGGGCCTGGTCGTGGATGCCTCCGTCTCCATCCCAGGCACATCCTTCAAGGCCGACGGTCCCCTGCTTATCACCGACTGGGGTTTAAGCGGCCCGGCTGTCCTGAAGCTTTCCGCCTATGCCGCCCGGCATCTGAACGAGGCCGGCTACAGGGCTCCCCTTTCAGTCAACTGGCTCGCCCTTAATGAAGCCGACACGCGGGACGTCCTGCGGGATTCCGCTGCCGGGAATCCACGCAAGCAAGTCTCCAATACACCTCCGGCCGGACTTCAGGCCCGCCTGTGGAGCCACCTGGTCCAGAGGTCCGGAATCCGGCCTGACATCCGTTGGGCGGAACTGGGCACGAAGGGCCTGAACAAACTTGTGGGCGTACTGACGCAGGACTCCTATGCCATCGAAGGAAAAACGAAGTTCCGCGAAGAATTCGTTACCTGCGGAGGCGTTGCCCTGTCCAATGTGGATCCGTCCACCCTCGAAAGCAAGAAGCATCCTGGACTGTACTTCGCCGGTGAAGTCCTGGACATCGACGCCATCACCGGCGGATTCAACCTGCAGGCGGCCTGGACCACCGCGTTCACCGTCGCCCAATCCATTGCCGAAAAATGAAAGAAATCCTTCTGATCATCGCACCTGCTGCCATCGCCCTCCTGGTCATCGCCGTCCTGGTCACCTGGCTGATTCTCAAGTCCAGATATGGGAAAGCGCTGAATCAGGTTGAAAACCAGCTCATTACCTCCCAGGGAGAAGTCAAGTCGCTGACCGCCCTCCGCGAAAACGACCTGGCTTCGCACGAGAAGTCGGTCGCCCTGCTCAAGGAGGCCCACGATGCTGCGCTCAAACAGCAGATCGCCGCCATCCGGGCCGAAATGACCGCGGAGACGGAACGCCTGCTCAAACAGCGGGAGGAAGAACTCGCCCGGAAAGCCGAAGAGACCTTCAAGACCATTTCCGGGAGCCTGGACAAGGACCTGAAAGATATGAAGGAGGCCTTTGATGCCCAGAAAAAGAGCCACACGGAGAGTTCCGCCTCCTTGAAAGAGCAGCTGGAAGGGGCGGTCCGCAATCTGGCAGCACAGACCCGCGACATCGGCCAGAAAGCCGACAACCTGGCCTCCGCCCTCAAGGGGCAGAACAAGATGGCCGGCTGCTGGGGAGAGACCATCCTGTACAACATGCTTGTCGATGAAGGGATGGTGGAAGGACGGGACTTCGACAAGGAAGAGACGCTCAGGGATGCAATGGGACTCATTATCCTGAACGAAGACAGCGGGAAGCGGATGCGGCCGGACTTCATCCTGCACTACCCCGACAAAACGGAAATCATCATCGACTCGAAAGTGTCCCTGGACGCCTATTCCGACTGGGTGGCCGCCGAAACGGAAGCCGGGAAGAACGATGCCGCCGTCCGCAACCTCGCCGCCATCCGGGCCCAGCTTAAATCGCTCTCCGGCAAGCGGTACCAGGATTACATCCGGGAAGGCTACAGGACATTGGACTACGTAATCATGTTCATCCCCAACTACGGTGCCCTTCAGCTCGCCAAAACGCTGGCTCCGGACATTTTCCGCGAGGCATACAACCAGGGGGTGCTGCTTACCACGGAAGAGACGCTGATGCCCTTCCTCCGGATGATCCGGATTGCCTGGACCAATTATGACCAGGCCCGCAACCAGGAAAAAATCGTCAAGGCCGCCCAGACCATGATCGACCGCGTGTATGATTTCGCTTCGGCGCACGCCGCCATGGGGAAGAAACTGAAAGAGGCCATGACGGAATATGACCGGTGTGCCGACAAGATCAAGGATTCAGGACAGAGCATCCTGGTGTCGGCCCATCAGCTGGTCAAACTCGGGATTCCGAAGAATCCGAAGAAGCCGCTCCCTGAAATCGAAGAGTAAGCGGGGCCGTCTCCATCAGGACGAAATCCATCCCGCAGTTCGCGGCGAACGCCCGGTCATACTCCGAGTCACCCAGCATCAGGCTGCGGCCCGGGTTGATGTCCGGAAAATCCCGGCAGGCTTGCAGGAACATGCCCGTCTGGGGTTTCCGCATCGGATGGCCGTCCGCGAGTTCCGTACAGGTGTAAATGGCGTCAATGCGGCCGCCAGCCTTCCGGATTTCTTCCAGCATCCGTCCATGGACGGCCTCCAGATCCTCAGGTGTCATCTTTCCTTTGCCGACGCCGCGCTGATTGGAAACCAGGATGATGCGACGGAATTTGAGCGACCATTTCGCCAGACATTCCAGGATGCCCGGAAGAAAGGTAAAATCGGCCCAGGACTTGACATAATCCCCCGGCAACCAACGGTTGATCACGCCGTCGCGGTCCAGGAACAGCGTATCAGCCGGAGCCGTCAGCACAGCATCTGAAGCCTTCAAAACCGCCTGGATTTCAGGCAGTTCCCGTTGTGCCCGAGCATAATCCTCCGGGATGCCGATATCGATGAAATAACCCTCCTGTACCCGTCCGGCTACGAGATTCAGGTCTGAGAGAGGGTCCAGGACATCCTGCTCGAAAGAGAACTTTTTAGGGTAGAGTCCCAGATCCAGTTGGGACCGGTCGATCGCATAGACTCCCCCGTTGATGAGCCCCTCGGAACAAGCCTGCTTTTCCCGGAAACCGGTCACCAGGTCCCCGTCCCAGTCCACGGCGCCGTACCGGTCGAAATCCCGCATCGGCTTCAAGGCAAGGGTAACCGGGGCGACGAAAGGGAGTGCGGCCAGGTCGATATCGAAAAAAGTATCCCCGTTGAGGACGTATACCAGGTTTCCCTTGCATTTGGAAAGGGCGAGGCGGATTCCTCCCCCGGTCCCCAAGGGTTCTTTCTCGATGGCGTAGCTGATCCTGAAAGGCCAGGGACGGGAGTCGATAAAACGGAAGATGACTTCCTTGAGATATCCTACCGAGAGGACTACGTGATCAACTCCGAATCGCGCCAACCACTCCAGCATATACTGCAGGAACGGCTTTCCGTCAACGGGAGCCATGCACTTGGGAACTTCGCTGACGACACTGCGCAGCCGGGTTCCCAGTCCCCCGGCCAGGATTATCGCTTCCATATCTCGGCCACCTTGTCCGTCTCGTATACACGCCAGGCGTGGGCGCCACGTTCCGTGAACTGGAAGGGAACCACCTGTCCCGGAAGGGATTCCAAGGCCCTGACAACCGCCATTTTGCGGGCAGGCGGGACCATCAGCATCATGAATCCGCCGCCGCCGGCACCGGACACTTTGCCGGCCACGGCGCCCGCACCCATCGCCGTATCGAAGGCTTCCTGGATGACCGGATTCGTGATGGCGCCGGCCATCTTTTTCTTGTCTTCCCAGGCCTGTCCCAGGATCCGGCCGAATTCCGTCATGTCCCCTTTCAGGAGCGCGAGTTTCATGTCCACGGAACTCTGCTTGATCCGGTGCATCGCCTCGATGGCGGCGGCATTGCCGGAAGACGTATTCTTCTGCTGTTCACCGATGATGGCGGCGCTGGAACGGGACCGGCCCGTATAGTACAGGACCATCGAGGATTCCAGTTCATCCACAATCCAGCTCTTGATTTTCAGCGGATTGACGATGACCATGTCGTTCTGGAGGAATTCCATGAAGTTGAAACCGCCGAATGCGGCCGCATACTGGTCCTGCTTGCCGCCGGCAAGGGCAAGATCCTTCCGCTCGATCTCGTAGGCCAGGCGGGCGATCTCATAGTCTCCGAGCGGCAGGTTCATCCACTCCGCAAAACACTTGAGGATGCAGACGACCATCGTGGAGGATGTACCCAGGCCGGAGCCGGCGGGCGCATCGTTATAGGTCGTGATCCGGAAGGCTCCCGGAACGGGTCCATAGTCCTTCACGATGCGGTTGTAGACGCCCCGGATCAGGTCCGGAGCACCGTCCAGGGTGTCCCTGAGCGGGCATTCGGCATGGCAGTCCGCATCGTAGGCGTCGACCCACACCGTTTCGCCCTCCAGCGTCTCGATGGTCGCATAGGCGGAAAGGTTGATGGTCGCATTGAGGATCAGGCCACCATACAGGTCGCTGTAGGGGGAAACGTCACTTCCTCCCCCGGCGAGGCCGAGTCTCAGAGGAGCTTTGCTGCGGATGATCATGTCGTCACAATTTGTACAAATTTAGTTATCTTTGTCCAAATTGCAAAAGATGAGAGACGGACTGCAGGCCTATATCGAAGCGGAAATCATCCCCCGCTACCGCCATTTCGACAAAGCGCATCAGGAAGACCATGTCCGGAGCGTGATCCGCCAGGCCCTGGAACTCGCCGGGCATTATGAAGTCGATCCCGAGATCGTGTATACGGCGGCGGCTTACCATGATACAGGTCTCGCGGTAGACCGGGCCACCCACCACCTGGAATCCGGAAAAATCATTCGCGCAGACGCCCGTCTCCGCGACTGGTTCACGGAAGAGGAGATCGAGACCGCCGCCCAGGCGGCAGAAGATCACCGGGCCTCTGCGAAAACGGCCCCCAGAGACATCTACGGCCGGATTATCGCCGAGGCCGACCGCCTCATCGACCCGCTCACCATCATCCGCCGCACCATCCAGTTCGGTCTGTCGCATTACCCGGAACTGGATGCTGAAGGCCATTGGGAGCGCACCCTGCTACATCTGCGGGAGAAATATGGGGACGGAGGGTACCTGCAACTCTGGATTCCCGAGTCGCCCAACGCAGGGAGATTGGAAGAACTCCGCAAGATCATCCGGGAACCGGAAACCCTGCGGAGCATCTTCGAAAAACTCTTTGCGAAAGAAACCGCTACTGAGCGACCGTAGCCATTTTCTCTTTTACGGCCGCGATGCGGTCGGAAGCCTCCGCATAGCCGGTTTCAAGCGCCTTTCCATAATAGAGGAGTGCTTTCTCGTACATTTCGAGGGTCAGTGACTTGACCTTGGCCTTGTCTTTCCGTCTCGATACCGTCGGGGATTCATCCCCCAGCAATTCGAAATCCGCTCCGGCCTGGAACAGCATCCGGGCCTGTTCCTTGACCGCCTTTTCCAAATTGGCCTGCTGGGCCGTGATGGTTTCATTCTGGAGGAGGATCGTCCCGTGCTGGGCTGAAATCTTCTCGTTCTGTTCCGTGATAGTGCGGTCCTTCGCCTGGATTTCCGCCCGCAATCCTTCGATCTCCTTTTCTTTCTCGGCGATGACGGATTTCAATGAGGAAACCATCTTCTTGTACGCGGCGTTATCCTTGGTCAGGCGCTCAAGCTGGTCCAATTTCGACTTGATTTCGTCGATGCTGTTCTCGATCACCTCCACCTGGTTCAAGCGGGCGGTTCCCTGCTCGACGTCGGAACGGAGTACAGCCGTACTACCGGAAATCTGGGAGAGTTCCTGCAGGATATTGTCCACGGCGGCTGCCTGCTCGATGTAGCCGTTCCGGGTAACCTCCGCGCTGGCTTTGAGGTCCTCATATGCCTGGACGACAGCGTCATAATCGTCCTTCGGGACAGTTTCTCCCGAAGGATTCACGCATCCGATGACCAGCAGGGCGGTCAACGGGAGAAGGATTATCGGGAGAGTTCGCATAGGAAGTCCTGTTTTTCGAAACGGATGGTCGTGAGTTTAAGGTCGGAACGGTAGGAGATGCTCCCTTCCCCGAGTTCCTCGGATTTCACCGTTCCGTCTTCAGCGACCGTGAAGGTATACACGGCCGGACCGTACACGGTCACACGGGCGATCTGGTACTGCCGTTCCGCGATCTTTTTCACGGAAGCGGTGGCATACCGGGTCTCACCTGACGACGTGAATTTCATCGAATAGCTGCCCTCCAGGCTCCCGATCTTCTGGATGTCGGGAAGGAGGCTGACTTGTTGGACCGAACGGCCTGCACAGCCGGCCAGGGCGGTGCAGACGGCAGTCAGGAAGAGCAGATGACGGAAGGGTCTCATAAGTTGGGGATTATTGGAGGATGGCGTCTGCCAGGGCTTCCAAGGCAGCCTGGTCGCTTTCTTTCATCCGGCTGCGGATGGTGACGGGCTCGCCGACGATCTCGACCTCTTTCATGGCGCCGAACATCTCTTTCATGACCTTGCCGGCGGCAGGGGCCCAGGTCCCGTTTTCAATCAGGGCGACTTTCCGCTTCTGCCAGGATTTCATCTGGAGGGTATGGAGGAAGTTGTAGGCCGGAGAGAACAGACCTCCATCATAAGAGGAGGCGGCAAGGACCATCCGTCCATAACGGAAGGCGTCTTCCACGGCCTCCGCCTGGTCGTCCCGGGTGAGGTCGGAGAAAGCCACCTTCGGGCATCCCTTGGCGAGCAGGATCTCCTTCAGGTGCTCAGCGACGGCAAGAGTACCGCCGTGGATGGAGGCACAGGCAATGAAAACGCCCTCTGTTTCAACGCCATAGGAACTCCACGTATTGTACAGGTCAAGATATTGGCCGAGGTCTTTCCGCAGGATCGGGCCGTGCAACGGGGCGATGACCGCAGGCTGCAGCGGAAGGACTTTCTTGAGGAGAACCTGGACCGGAGCACCGTATTTTCCGCAGATATTGAAGTAATAACGGCGGGCTTCGCAGGCCCAGTCGTCATCCTCTTCCCCGAAATAGCCGCACTTGGACAGGGCGCCGAACTTGCCGAACGCATCGGCCGCGAAGAGGACTTTGTCCTTCCGGTCGAAACTGACCATCACCTCCGGCCAGTGGACCATCGCAGCCAGGATGAACTGCAGGGTATGGGCCCCGAGCTCCAGGGTATCCCCCTCCTTCACGGCCTGGGTATTGAAAGACTTTCCCTCAAAGAACTGATTCAGGAAGACGAGTGCTTTCGCGGTTGCGACGATCCGGATGTCCGGATACTTTTCCGTCAATGCCAGGATGCATCCTGAATGGTCGGGTTCCATATGCTGCACGACCAGGTAATCAGGTTTCCGTCCGCCCAGGGCCTCTTCCAGAATCCGGAGCCACTCCTCCCCTTTCCGGGCGTCCACGGTGTCCAGAATGGCCACCTTGTCATCCAGGACCAGATAGGAATTGTACGACATTCCCTCGGGAACGACATATTGGCTTTCAAATAAATCCAGGTCCAGGTCGTCCACGCCGATGTACCGGATGTCGGAAGTGATGTTCTTGATCATAGCTTTGCGTTTAATATACAAAGATAATCCTTTTTTCGTAATGAAAAAAGAACGGAGGCGGTGTCATTCAGAATCCCAGCCGGGACAGAAAATGATGGAAGATATCCGGTCTGCAGATGAGCGGGAACAGCAAACCGTATACAGCCCCCCAGAAGTGAGCCGTATGGCCGATGTTGTCCATGTTCCGTTTCGCCATGTACCAGCAGTACAAGAGATACAGAGGCGCGAATAGATATCCGGGAACAGGAATGGGAATCAGGTAGATGTAGATTCCCATCTTCGGCTCGAACAGGATGGAGGCGAACAAAACGGCGGAAACCGCGCCGGAAGCTCCGACGGCATTATAGCCATAGGCATCCCTGTATTTGACGAGGTCGCCAACGGTCGATACGGCAATGGCGCTGACGTAGAGGACCACATACAGGATGATGCCGGGAGTATTGCCGAAGGCTGCCTGGAAATACCGCTCCACCACCGTTCCGAAGAAATAGAGAGTGAGCATGTTGAAGAACAGGTGCCCCCAGCCACCATGGACCAGGCCGTAACTGAGCATCCGATACCACTGCTTCCTGTGCCAAACGTCATAGGCGTTGAACTTCAAGGCGTTGATATCCAGTTTCCCCGTAAAACAAAGGATGCTGACGGCGGCGGTGACCAGTATGAGAATCAGCGTTACCATTGGATCGATGAATAGATTGTATCGGCCAGCATCCGGGCACCGGTACGCTGGGGATGGACACCGTCGCGGCAGAGCTGGTTGTCGATGAAAAGGTCCTGCAGGTCAATGAGCTGCAGCCCCATGTCATCCGCGATTTCCCGGATAGCAGGACGGACTCCCCCTTCCATCGTCTCAGGATGCACGCCCAGCAGGGGCTTTCCCAGGATGAGGAAGATCCGGATGGGCGCAATCAAGATGACGCGCGGCCTGGAGGAAAGGTTCCGATAGGACTCGACAATCTTCCTGTAATCACGGCGAAAGATGTCCGGATCCCAGTTGCGGATCTTGGTGTCATTCGTCCCGAGCATCAGCAGGACGATATCCGGATTCCACGCCAGACTGTCCCGGTAGACCCGCTTCCTGACATACGGCGTGTCGGCATCGAACCGGGCCGATGCGTCGTTGTATCCGAAGTTCCGTACCTCATATCCGTCGCCGAGTTTCTCCTGGAGAAGGGCCGGATAGCTCTGCTTCCAGGGATTCAGCAGCGTGAATCCCCAGGTAATGCTGTCCCCAATGCAGGCAACCCGAATCATTTCCGTTCAATATGCCTTGATTATACCGTTCTATCTTGACCGATTCCGGTTCAAAGATACGGATTCTTTTCTTATCTTTGTCTGACAAAGATGAACAGAATGATATGAATACCCAAGAAACCCTCCAGGAAGTAGCCGGACGCAAGAATTTCGGCCCGAACCATGCCCTGATGACCACGCCCCAGCCCTGCGTCATGATCGCCACCTGGGACAAGGACCACACCCCTGACGTCATGATGGCGGCATGGGCGGGACAGTACGACTACAAACAGATTGTGGTCAGCATGTCCAAACACAAGACCACGGAGAACATTGAAATCACCGGCGCCTTTACGGTCAGCTTCGCCGATGTACGCACGGTCGCGGAATCCGACTATCTCGGCCTGGTGAGCGGCAGCAAGGTCCCGGACAAGGTGGCCAAGGTCGGTTTTACAGTCACTCCCAGCCCGAATGTGAATGCGCCCATTATCAATGAGTACCCGCTCACGCTGGAATGCAAGGTCGTCAGCTGGAAGGACGGTATCCTCGTCGGAGAGGTCGTCAACATGAGTGCCGACGAGAGCATCCTGACCGACGGAAAAGTGGATCTCGGCAAGCTCCAGCCCATCGTGTTCGATGCGGCGGCCAACACGTACCGCGCCCTCGGCGAGGTCGTAGGCCAGGCCTGGGGTTCCGGAAAGAAATTCGAATAATCAGCGGCAGACCATGAAACTGGCAGAAGCATTGAACACGCGGGCGGACCTGCAAAAGCGGATCGCCCAGCTCAGGGACCGGCTCTTCAACAATGTCAAGGTTCAGGACGGAGACCAGCCTGCGGAAAAGCCGGAAGACCTTTTCAAGGAACTCGAAGGCGCCTTGAAACAACTGAAGGACCTGATTGTCAGCATCAACCGGACCAACCAGGAGACGGTCTGGGAAGGAAAGACCCTGACGGAAATCATCGCCGAAAAGGACGTTCTGTCGATGCACCTCGCCGCCCTTCGTCACACCCTGGACGCCGCCAATGTCCGGAGCGACCGGTATTCCCGGAATGAGATCAAGTTCGTCCGGACCATCGACGTGAACGCGCTTCAGAAAAAGGTCGATTACCTGTCCCGGGACCTGCGGGTACTGGATTCCAAACTCCAGCAGGCGAACTGGACGACGGACCTCAAGTAAAACAGCCGAGGCAGGGCGGGCACACCTCCGGACGGGAGGCTAAAACGTCCAACCTCACTTCAGGTGATCCGGAACCGGAGCCATTCCATTTTTCGGCATTGTCCGGCTCAGCACCACGTACAGGCGCACATTTTACGGCGTATTTATTACTACCGAGTGCCGACTGCCAAGGCGACCTCCCCTTCGGGGGAGGTTTTTTCATCTATAGGGTTACAAAAAAAAGAGACGGCAAGGATTTGTCGTCTCTGGGGAGGTGCCAAGCGGAATCGAACCGCTGTAGCAGGTTTTGCAGACCTGTGCCTAACCGCTCGGCCATAGCACCGTTGGGGATTGCAAATATAGGCAGTTTTTTTTGATTTGCAAAATTATTCCACATACAGCAGGAGACCTTTCAGGTACTCCCCTTCCGGATGATAGATGTTCACGGCATGGTCGGCAGGCTGGTTCAGGCGGTCCAGGATACGGACACTGCGGCCGGTCTGGGCAGCGGCGGAAAAGACCGCAAGGGCAAACGCTTCCTTGTCGACGACCTGGGAACAGCTGAACGTGAACACGAATCCGCCCGGAGCAACCTTGGCGATGGCGGCCGCATTCAGACGCTGATAAGCCCGGAGAGCGTTCTTGAGAGCGCCGCGGTGCTTGGCAAAAGCTGGCGGATCCACGATCATGAGGTCGTACTTGCCTTCAGGGACATCGTGGAGAAAGTCGATGGCGTCGGCACAGTACGACGTATGCTGCTCCGGCGTAAAACCGTTCAAGACCACGTTCCTGTCCACCATATCCATCGCCTTGCGCGAGCTGTCCACGGAATCGACATGGGCAGCGCCGCCATTTAAAGCATAGATGGAGAAACCGCCGGTATAGCAGAAGAGGTTCAAGACGTTACGTCCCTTGGCCAGACGACCCACTGCGGCACGGTTCTCCCGCTGGTCCAGGAAAAAGCCGGTCTTCTGGCCCTCGTTCCAATTGACGTGGAATCGGTTTCCGTTTTCCAGGACAACGCACTCATCCGATTCGAAACCGGGGGCTTTATACAGGTAACCGTCGATGAGCTCCAGACCGGCCTTGAAAGGCGCTGTACCGGAACTCTTGTCGTAGACGGCTTTGAGGCTGTCCCCATAAACAGCCCTCAAGGCCTCGCAAATGGCGTTTTTCGCCTTGAACATGCCCACGGAATGGGCCTGCAGGACACAAACGCCGTCATAATAGTCGATGATCAGCCCGGGAAGACCGTCGCCTTCCCCGTGGACAAGCCGGTAGCAGTTGGTCGAGGCGGAGCCGTGCAGGCCGCAAGCCACCCGTACCTGGAAAGCGCGGCGGATCATCTTCTCCCAGAAGTCCGGGGCGAGCGGATCCTCATCGAAACTGAGGATTCGGACCGCGATGGAGCCGATCTGGTAATGACCCGTGGCAAGATATTGTCCGTCAGAAGAATGGACACTGACCAGGTCCCCTTCGGAAGGAGAACCCTTGATTTCGGCAATAGCCCCGGAAAACACCCAGGGATGGAACCGGAGGATGGAATCCTCGCGGCGGGGACGGAGTATGACTTTATCCATCAGGCTTGTTCGGGATAGAGCTCCGGATGGAGCTGTTCAGGGGTAAGGGGCGCCTTGGGAGCCTTCTGCAGGCGCAGGTACATTTCCCGGCATACCCAGGCGTCGGTGGCGGCGTAGCGTTGCTGTGACTCGGAAAGCCTCTCCGCCTCCCAGTTGGACAGCTGCTGCGCCTTGGAGATCTTGATACCCAGGATGATGGCGGTCATTTTCTTGACCGACTTGTCCCGGATGCCGTATTCCCAGACGATTTTCTGCAGGTCAACGAAACTCCGCGGCTGGAATCCCGCGAACCGCTGGAGCCCCCGCACGTCATCATGGATGGCCGCGCCGACCTTGACGATGGCGGGATTGGCCAGGATATCGCAGAGCCCACGCGGGATACCGCCCATCTGGCGGATCCGGAACAGGAAAGCTTTCCCGGAACCCGAAAGCTGAAGGAGTGCGGTACCGTTGGAATGCTGGTCCGGCGAGAACGTGGGACGGGTTTCCGTGTCGAAACCGATGATTTTCTGGCGTTTAAGATAGCTTACGGCCTTGTCGAAGTCCTCCCCGACCGAATCGATGACGTGGATTTCCCCGGAAAAGGCGGCCAGTTCCAGCCGTCCGATCTCCTCTGGACTAATGGTTATCTGAAACATGGGAGGAAGGGGTCTTTTCAGGGAACAGGTAGCCAGCACCAATCTCCACGAGGACAAAATCGCCGTCCCAACCTTCTTCGGTCTGATAATAGCGGACGGAAGGATAGGCGATGTCGTGCGTGAACAGGTTCTTTTCCCGAAGCAGCCTGTAACAGGCGGAGGTCAGGCTGGCCTTCGGTTCAATGAACCGGAAATGCGGAGCCAGGATCCGGTCGAAAGCCATGTCCTCCTCGGTAATCTGGCGATGGATGTGTTCCTGCTCGGCGTACAGCTCATCCAGATCGGCTGTAAAACTGTCCAGCAGCACGGCGTCCAGGACATCGTTCGGATGACCGGTCCGGTAAATCCTGAGCATGTCGCGGAACGCGGGCCTGAGGATGCCGTTCCCGGTCGTCGACACGACGGTCAGTTCCAATCCGGTTTTTCGGGCCGTAGCCTCATAGGCAGGACGGGCCTGTTCAGGTGCCCAGACGGCCACCCGCTTGCATCCGCTCCTAACCGCCTCGTCCAGCATCGCCTCCACCGAGGTCAGGATGACGGGCTCCCGTCCGACCATCCTGAAGAGGGTGTCGATGTCGAAACTGCCGAATTCAGTCAGCAACGAAGAGGCCAGGACGAAAACCTTGGCGCGGGACTTGGGAAGCCGGGATGCAGCATCCAGAGCATTGGAATAGGCGATGCTGTCCACGGCCATCAAGGCATTGCGCACGGCCACTTCCCGCAGACTGTCCGGACTGGACGAAGCCATCCGGATGTACGGAGCGTTGTAGAGGTCCATCACCACGTCGAAGGATTCCCCGGAGAAATCCGGCAGGCTGTCCGGGACGGCTTTCCCGTCGATGTTGTCCACGGCATCCACCGACTTGAACTGGGAAGCCAGCGAAAGGGTGGCCTCCGGTTCCCCGATGAGGACGATGGAACCGCGCGTACCGGCTGACCGGTAGGACTGAAGCAGCGGATAGGTGCCGGCCGTGTCCACGGCCAACTGCTTGACATATGGAATGGTGTCCCGCAAAACCGTTTTCCGTTCGTGGCAGGCCACGAGCGAAAGGAGCACGGCGGCACCGGCAATCAGTTTTTTCATATGGGTCATAGATGTTGCAAAATTAGGGAAAACTCCTTGGATTTGCAAAAAGGGAACGTCCGAGGTTCCGGGATTCTTTCAACCGAGGATTTCCCGGATCTTGGGGACAAGCAGGTCATGGATAAATTCTTCCTCCATAAAATGCGTTCCATCATATTCTTGGAACGTATTACCAAACATTTTCCTCCAAGTGGATACCTTGACTATGCCCCACTTCCTGTAATGATCCCTTTTCCCAAAGAATGCATAGTAACAGCCGCCTTCGGAAGCCGCCCTGCAGGCATCTTCCCAATGGGGACGGTATTTTTTCATAATATCGTACTCGAAGCGGAGCGGCTGCCTGTCCCCTTCCTTTACCGGCCAGATCCGGTGCAGGAGGGCGGAGCCGCCCGGAAGACGGGTGAGCCAGGCAAGCCGGTACAGGAAAACGGGAGCACCCAGGGAAGGCGATACGAAAAGATGCGGGACGTCCCGTACCCGGATCGCGTGTGCGGCCCCCAGGGATTCCCCGATCACCAGGTCAGGTCTCAAGTCCTCCACCCAGCAGGCAATCTGTTTCCGTCCGGCTTCGGGATCGAAATCATAGGTCCGGACAACGGTCCGGATTTCCGACCCGGCCAGCATTTCGTTGAGCAGGCGGGGAATCCGGCTGTCGCCGCCACCGCCCATCCCGTGGATGTACAATATCGTCTTCACTTTGCAAAATTACGATTAATTCCCTAAATTTGTGAAAATTGGAAATCCAATAAACACGATATGAAAAAAGTACTCCTAACCCTAGCGGCCGCCGTCCTGATCGGCACGACCGTATCAGCCCAGACCCCTCCGAGAGTCAAGACCGACGATTACCAGTTCACCAACACGAAGGAGATTCCCGTCACCTCGATGAAGAACCAGAACCGCAGCGGCACCTGCTGGTGCTTCTCCGCCCTTTCCTTCCTCGAGTCCGAGGTCATCAAGGCCAAGAATCTGAAGGCCGATGCCTACCCCGATTTCTCCGAAATGTTCATCGTCCGCCATGCCTATCATGAGAGGGCCGTCAAGTACGTCCGCCTGAACGGATTCATGAACATGGCTGCGGGCAGCGGCTTCGGTGATGTCCTGGAAGTCATCCGCGATTACGGCCTGATGCCGCAGGATGCCTATTCCGGAATGAACTACGGCTATGACCTTCCCGTCCAGGGAGAGCTCGACGCCGTCCTCAAGGGCTATGTGGACGCGGTCATCAAGAACCCCAACCGCAAGCTTACCCCGGTCTGGCCCAAAGGCTTCGACGGCATCCTGGACGCCTATCTGGGTGAAGTTCCCGAGACTTTCGTCAGCGGCGGCGTCACCTACACGCCCCAAAGCTACCGCGACGCGATGGGCATCAACCCGGACGACTACGTGAACATCTCCTCCTATACGCACCATCCGTTCTATTCCCAGTTCGCCATCGAGGTGGAAGACAACTGGCGCTGGGGCCTTTGCTACAACCTGCCGCTAGACGAGTTCATGGCAGTCATCAACAACGCCGTAGACAACGGTTATACCGTCCTTTGGGGTGGTGACGTAAGCGAACCCGGCTTTACCCGCGACGGTCTGGCCGTCCTGCTTGACACCGAGGCGAAGCCCACGACGGGTTCCGACCAGGAACGTTGGGTCGGCAAGGCCGAGAATACCCCTGAAGCCGCTGGAAAGGGACTCCCCAAGGAGCTGGAAGTCACCCAGGAAATCCGCCAGCGGATGTTTGACGAGAAAACGTCCACGGACGACCACGGCATGCATCTGTTCGGTACCGCCAAGGACCAGAACGGCACCAAGTATTACCTGATCAAGAACTCCTGGGGCGTGACGGGTGCCTACGACGGTGTCTGGTACATGTCCGAAAACTTCGTGAAGGGCAAGACCCTGAATTTCGTCGTCAACAAGAAGGCTCTCCCGAAGGATATCCAGAAGAAGCTCGGAATCAAATAGTTTCGGATGACGATTGTCAAGCACATCCCCAATGCGATCACTTCCATGAACCTGCTCTCAGGTATCCTGGGAGTGATCGTCACTTTGGAGGGGCACCTGGAATGGGCCCTTCCCCTGATGCTCCTGGCTGCCGTCTTCGACTTCTGCGACGGACTGGCGGCGAGGTTGCTCGGTGCCTATTCCCCCATCGGAAAGGAGTTGGATTCCCTGGCCGACCTCGTGAGTTTCGGCGTCCTCCCCGCCTTGATGCTGTACAAGGTACTGCCGGCGGACCTTCCGGTCGTACTCCGCTTCATTCCCCTCTTTGTCGCCGTGATGTCTGCCGTCCGGCTGGCCAAGTTCAACGTGGACGAACGGCAGGCCCTGGACTTCATCGGGCTTCCCACGCCGTCCTGTGCCATGGTCTGCGGTTCCCTGGCCTCCCTCCTCCATGCCATGGGAGACGTACCGGCAGGTACGGGTACCTACCTGGTAGATGGCATCGCCGTCATCCTGGGTCTCCTCCTCGTCAGTGAAGTCCCGATGTTCGGGATGAAAATCAAGAAAGGCCATAAGCTTCTGGATACGAAGCGTATAGCCTTCCTTTTCTTCGCCTTGGCCGGCATCCTCCTCACCGTGCTGATGCACTGGCATTGGAGCGCTGCCATCCTGTCGGTGTTCTCCGTCTATATCGTGGAGAACCTCCTCCTCGCACCGGCTAATAGTTGTTGGCGCGAATCATAAAGTAGCTCTTGGGATGCTTGCACACCGGGCACAGCTCGGGTGCCTTCTTGCCGACCACGATGTGGCCGCAGTTGGAGCATTCCCAGATCATATCCTCGTCCCGGGAGAACACGATCCCTTCCTTGATGTTGCCCAGGAGCTTGCGATAGCGCTCTTCGTGGGTCTTCTCGATGGCGCCGACCTTCTCAAAAAGGAAAGCGATGTCGTTGAACCCCTCTTCCTTCGCCACCTTGGCGAATTCGGCATACATGTCGGTCCATTCATAGTTCTCGCCGTCGGCGGCATCGGCCAGGTTCACTTCGGTAGAAGGGACCTCTCCGCCGTGCAGGAACTTGAACCAGATCTTGGCATGTTCCTTCTCGTTCTTGGCGGTTTCCTCGAAGAGGGCGGCAATCTGGACATAACCGTCCTTCTTGGCCTTGGAGGCATAGTACTGGTACTTGGTGTGAGCCTGGGACTCACCGGCGAAAGCGCTCATCAGATTCGCCTCGGTCTTTGTTCCTTTCAGTTCCATATAAATCCGGATTATTGTTTGTATATTTGTCTTGTCCGGTACAAAGATACGCATTTATTCCGTGATTCGTACCCAAGAAGACAACGAGCTGGACTATTTCTTATAACTATTTATAAATTAGTAAATAAAACTAAATAGTTACAAGTGGTAACAAAAAAGTTAACCGCGAAAAAAGGCCCAAAAAGGCCGAAAAAGAGGAAAAAGGACCGCAAGTGGCGGGTCAGTCCCTGGCTCGTCGCCGCCGGTCTGCTGCTCCTTGTTGGCGGAGTGCTTTACCCCTACATACGGGCGGGCCGTTTCGCTTCATCCGGGACCAGGATTCCGACCGGTGCCCGGGAATTCTGCCTGGACCTTTCCCATTGGAATGACAACATCGTCTGGGACTCCCTCAAGGTCGTGGTGGACAAGGACGGATGTACCACGAAGGACATACTCCACGCGAAGGACATCTTTCCCATCTCTACCGTCATCATCAAGGCAACCCAGGGAGAGAGGAGAGTGGACAAACGGTTCCGCGAATACTGGAAAGAATCCGGAAAGCGGGCATTCACGCGGGGCGCCTACCATTTCTTCGAGTCGTCAGCGGATCCCGTCCGGCAGGCCAAGCGTTACATTTCCACTGTCCATCTTTCCCACGAGGACCTTCCTCCTATCCTGGACGTGGAGACCATGCACACCGGATGTACCAAAGATGAACTGAATGGCAAAGTACTCGTCTGGCTCAAGGAAGTCGAGAAGCACTATGGTCGGAAACCGATCGTCTATGCCTCCGATTCCTTTGCCTGCGATATCCTTTCCTCCGAAATCACCGGCCATTATCCGATGTGGATTGCCCGCTACAATTGGAAAGAACCCCGCTTCCAGGGATGGATTCTGTGGCAGTTCACTGAGGAAGCCATCGTCTACGGGGCCAATGGAGGCTATGTGGACCTCTCTGTATTCAATCAATAACGCTCTATATGAAACGATTCCTGACCTTTGTCCTTCTCGCGGCCCTTCCCCTATTGGCGGCCGCCCAGAAGAAACCCCTTGACCACGATGTCTACGATGGTTGGCAGGCCGTGGGTGGGACCACCCTCTCCCCTTCCGGAAAGGTGATTTCCTATGCAGTCAATCCCCAGGAAGGAGACGGGACCCTGTACATACGGGTGAATGGAAAAAAAAGCGCCCGTACCATCGCCATCCCCCGCGGCTACCAGGTCCGCCTCCTTGACAACGACGCCTTCGCCGTCTGCCTGATCAAGCCGGAATTCCAGAAAACCCGCCGGGCCAAGATCAAGAAGCTTTCCGGCGACAAGTTGCCGCAGGACTCCCTGGCTATCATAGACCTGCAGACGGGAATTATCCGTAAGTTTCCGAATGTCAAATCATTCCAGCTTGGACTTCATGCAACGCAACAATTCGCGTTTGCCACCATCGACACCGCTTTCGTCAAAAAGGTCGAAAAGGATATGGGCACTCCCGTCGCCGTTTACCATTTTGCCGACGGCCATCTGGACACCCTGAAGAATGTCGACAAGTATACTTTCAGCAAAGACGGAAATACCCTGGCGCTGATTCAAAAGACGGACAAGAAACACTCGGTTGTCGGTTTCTACGCGGGTGGTGAAACCCGGATGCTCACGGATACCGCCACGTTCCATGCCCTTCCTTCTTTTAATGAAGAAGGAACCGAAGCGCTCTATCTGCAGGCTAAGGATACCGCCTCAACCGGAAGCAGGCACGCCGCCCTGTGGTTGTACGATGTAATTCGGGATGAAGCGCGGGAGCTTGTAGCCGCCGACCAGCGCCGAAACATGCCCGAGAATTGGGGGCTCACCGAGAACAGCACCTATTTCTTCAGCAAGAAACTGGGAACCATCTTCGCAGGCATACAGGAATATGTCCCGCAGAAGGATACGAACCTGGTCTCTTTCGAAACCGCAGGACTGGACATTTGGAACTGGAACGCCGATGAGATTCCACCGCGGATGAAGGCCAATCTCGCCAGGGACAAACGCCGCACTTACGTCTGCATGTACCAGGACGAAAGCCTCATTCCTTTCAATACGCGAAAGACGGACCGGCTGATCTTCACCGACAACTACGATGCTCAAGTAATTCTGGAAGTAAGTCCTGTCAATACTGTTGAAAGCCAATGGAATATTCAGGGAGAAACCATCCTTACCCTCATATTCCCCGGCTCCGGCCGGCGACAGGAAATCGCCCGCGGCGCCATCGATTCCGCGCTGCTCTCCCCCAAGGGGAAATACGCCATCTGGTGGGATTACAACGAGCGCGCGTGGTTCGTCTATGACGTGGTGGCTGAGCAGGTCCGCAATCTGACCGGCGGCATCGACACGGTCTTCTGGGACGAGAAGGACGACCACCCGATGATGCCCGAGTCCTACGGCCTCGCGGCCTGGACGAGGGATGACGAGTCCGTGATTCTGAACGACCGGTACGACCTCTGGCGTATCCACCTTCCCGACGGTAAGGCGAACCGTCTGACCCAGGGTCGGGAACAGCGGCGGACCTATCGGTACATCAGTACGAAGGATAGCGAGGAAGATCCGGGAATCGGCCCGGGTGAAACCATTTACATGAGGGTTTTCGACGAGGTCACCAAGGAGAACGGCCTCGCATCGTACCAAATTGATCCAAAGAAACTGAATTTCAAGACCCTGGCCTTCGGCGGGTATACCTGGGATGGACTCAAGAAAGCGAAGAACGCGCCGGTGTTCGCGTACCAGAAGGGCAATCTCCAGGAGCAGATGGACCTGTACGTGACGGATTTCGGCAAGTCGACGGAGAAGCTCACCGCCATCAACCCGCAGCAGAAGGACTACAACTGGGCCACCGTCGAGCTCTATCACTGGACGGCGTTCGACGGCCGGGCGCTGGACGGCCTCCTGTACAAGCCGGAGGACTTCGATCCTGCAAAAAAATACCCTGTGATGATCTATTTCTACGAGACCTACTCCGAGAACCTCTACAAGAACATCATCGTCCAGCCCAGCTGGTCCACGGTGAACCTGCTCTTCTATGCCTCAAGGGGGTACATCGTGTTTGTCCCGGACATTGTCTATACGCCCGGAATGCCGGGCCAGTCGGCCTACAATTGCATCGTGAGCGGTGCAGAGTCCCTGACTAAGTTCCCGTGGGTGGACAAGGACAACATGGCCATCCAGGGCCAGAGCTGGGGCGGCTACCAGGTCGCCTGGCTTATCACCCGGACGAACATGTTCAAGGCGGCGGGCGCCGGGGCGCCGGTCTCCAACATGACATCGGCTTACGGCGGCATCCGTTGGGAATCCGGCATGAGCCGCCAGTTCCAGTACGAGCAGACGCAGTCCCGCATCGGCCGCGACCTCTGGAACGGGCTGGAGCTCTACCTGGAAAACTCCGCCCTCTTCCGGCTTCCGAACGTCCAGACACCCGTCCTGATCATGCACAATGACAACGACGGCGCCGTGCCGTGGTACCAGGGTATCGAGATGTTCATGGGCCTCCGGCGCCTGGGAAAACCCGCCTGGCTGCTGGAATACAACGACGAGGCCCATAACCTCCGCGAACGCAGGAACCGCAAAGACCTGACCATCAGGCTCCAGCAGTTCTTCGACCACTACCTGAAGGGGGCTCCTGAACCCGCGTGGATGCGCGACGGCGTACCCACGATGAAAAAGGACTACTACTTCGGATACGAGGATGCGGAGTAAAAGAATAAGCCTGCTTGACGGCAGGCTTATTTCATTTTATTAAGCAGGCACTGGATGAGCTTGCCGTTCTCATCCCGCAGGTGCATGCCGTTGCCGCGGCAGTACTTCCAAAAGCGGCAGGCAGCGCAGTCGTCCTTGTACATCCAGGAGCGGTCGCGGTAGGGCTGGAAGCGGGTGTTCCAGACCTCCATGAAGTCATCCCGGTAGATATTGCCCTGGTGATAGTCCGCCCGGATGCTGGGGCAGGCGGAGATGGATCCGTCGGCCAGGACGGAACCCACCGTGACACCGGCATTGCACATATAGAAATGGCCGCGGACATCGCCTTCATAGTTGCCCAGGAAACCCTCACAAGCGAATTCGGCGCTGATCCGGCCCTCTTTCCGCGTAGCCTTGATGAAATCCATCAGTCCGCGGAGTTCCTCGCCGGTGAGCTGCAATTCCGGGTCTTGTGCGGCCCGTCCCACCGGAAAGACCGTGAACAACCGCCAGTCCTTCAGGCCGAGACCGATGAGAAACTCCTTCAGTTCTGCCAAATGCGGGTAACTCCGCCGGTTGACGCAGGTGACGACGTCAAACGCAATCTCCCCTGATTCGATGACCATCCTGATGGCGGCCGATGCGCGCTTGAAAGATCTGGGAAGCCCCCGCATCCAGTCGTGATCCTCCTCGAGCCCGTCCAGGCTGATGGTCATCGACCGCAAGCCGCTCTGCAGAAGGCGCTTGTATCGTTCCGGCGTCAGTCCGTAACCATTGGTGACCATCCCCCATGGAAACCCTTTTCCATACATCATCCGTCCGCAGGCTTCCAGGTCGGGACGCATCAGCGGTTCACCGCCGGTAACATTGATCATCACCTTGTGCGGATCCGTCACGGCGCGCACGCTGTCCAAAACCCGGGCGAAGTCCCCCATCGGCATGTCAGGGACAAGCGCGGTCTGCTTGCAATCGCTCCCGCAGTGCCGGCAATGGTGGTTGCAGCGCAGGGTGCATTCCCAAAAAAGCTGCCGGAGCGGATGTGAAGCGATCACATCATCCTGCAGCTTTTTCGTGATATCCAGTGCGATACGGCGTCTGAGCGAAAGTCTTTCTTCCATCAGTCTTTCTTCTTCAGGACCGCATTGGCCGTAACGGTGTAGTCCCCCTCGAACCAGTCTCCGTCGCCTTTCTTTGTCTGTTGGATTTGAAGGTCGTCCCTCTTCAGTTCCTTCATCTCATAGGAACCGTTCTCCGGCCCGTCCACATCCTCAAAGGTGACCGTCACACGCTTCAGGTCATCCGGCCAGTCATGCTTGAGCAGGTCTTTCCCAAAATGGCCGGCAGCATCGGTATAAAGCGTATCATTCTCCCAACCTTCCTGATCTTCAGGATTCGGAGCGACGACGACGCGGATTCCGCGGACGGCCTTCCCGGCTTCATCCTTCACGTCGCCGACCATCTTGAAATGCGCGGTGGGCTGTCCATACATGCAAAGCCCTCCGCCAATATCCAGGATGTCCTCGATCTTGTCGCATCCACCGAATCCAAGTAATGCCAAAACGCTGCCGAGCAGGTACTTCCAACCTTTCTTCAAAGACTCTTTCATTGTTTTTCCGTTTTTCCGGTCTCCATCACCTCAAAGCGGCCGGGCGGGACACCGTACATCAACTTGATCGGGGCAAAATCACCGGGAGAAGGCTTCAGGGTATCCGGACGGGGAATCAAGAGGGTATCTGGAGAAACCTCCTTCACTTTCCGGGGACGGAGCCGGGGACTGCAGGACGAGAAGCCCAGCAGGCCCAGGAGCCCAATCGCCAACATCCATCTGAACCGATCTTTTTTCATCATTCGTCTTTTAGAATCCCTTAGCAGCAAAAACCTTGCACAAAGAAAGCGATTATTGCTCCATTTTCTCAAAAAATGCCTTGATCTTCGCCTCGTTGACGAAATGGGCCGTGAATCCGCAGATTTCCCGTTCGTCCATCAACTGTTCCATGGCCTTGTATCCGGTCGGATCCACATCAAGCACTTCCTTCTTGTAGGTCTCGCTTTCCATCAAGCCTTCCCCATCCTCGGGACGGTCCTTGAAGGTTCCCAGGAACCAATTGTGGGTGAAGACGTTATTGGTGGATTGGGACATAATGAATCCGCCCTCGTCCGCCACATAGAAGACATTGTGGCTGAAGGTAGTGGAGTCAGCGTAGCCGTCCCAGGCCTCGGAGCAGACGGTGGTCCGGTCGATGGGGTCGGGCCGGGGATTGGCGTGGATGATGTTGTAGCCGATGAAGGTGTTGGTCGCCCGTCCGCCGATGTGGATGCTCGGGGAGAACATTTCGCCGCGGTCGTCCCGGGGACGGATACCGTCGCCGACGCTGATGTTATATTCCACGCGGCTGCGGTCGTTGCCGATGCTGTAATCCTTCCGGGCACCGCCCGCATCGCAGACCAGGACCAGGCCGCCGTGGTTGTCATGACTGTAATTGTAGCGGATGACCGTCCCCGTGCAGTTGTAGTCGCAGTCATAGCCCTGCGCGTCCGAAGGGGCTTTGTGGTCACTGACTTCGTTGAACTGGATAACGGTGTTGTCGCAGCTCCAGGGCCAGATGCCGGCGGCCGCCTGGGCCGGGGGGAGCAGGTCCGGGCAGTCACGCATCACGTTGTACTCGATCAAGGTGCCGTCGCAGCCGATGGGGACGATTCCGTCGCCCGGGACCTGCTCGATCAGATTGCCCCGCACCACGACGTTCGTATTCGGGAACCAACGGTCCCGCCGGAAATTACCGTCCCAGATCATGGCATTGCGCTCGCAGCGCTGAATATGGCAGTTCGTGATGGTGAGTCTGTCAAAACGGGATAGAACTTCTCTCCCATGGTTGACGATATGGATGCCAGAACCACCTCCCTGCCGCTTGATGAGGGAACCGTTCACATCGTGGATATAGACGGAATCGATGGTAATGCCGGTGGAGACGCCATAATCGGCGCATTCGACAAAAAGTCCCGTCCGGGCGGGAAGCCGTTCCTTGCCCGTATTCACGATTTCCAGAGCACGGACGGTCAGGAACTGGGAATTCCGGACGCGGAGCGCCCACATCGTGGAATCTCCACCCTGGATGACCGGCATGGGGCCGTCTCCGTATCCGCTGACCAGGACGGGAGCGTCTTCGGTCCCGATTCCGGTCACGTTCAACTGTCCATGGAACGTCTGTCCCTTCCGCAGCAGCAGGCATTCTCCGGCCCTGAGGGTGTCCTGACCCGCCCTCTCCAGGGTGCGCCAGGCCGTAGCCGGAGAGCGGCCGTCATTCGCATCGTCACCGTTCTCGCAATCAACATAATAGGCAGTACTCGGGGAACTGCAGGCACCCAGCAGGAGGATGCCGAGAAGGGCCGTCGTCAGCAGACGGAATCCCAAGGAAAATGGTACTCGCATAGTGTCCGTTCTATATGGTTTTACTGTAATTCCTTGATCATGGCCTCCGCCACGGCATCCGAGGCGCCGGTTCCGCCCAGCCTTTCCCGGACTTCGTCATAATCCGCAAGCATCCGGGTCCGATAGTTATCATCTTCCAGCAGGCGTCGTACTTCCACGGCCAGGTTTTCCGGCGTAAAGTAATTCTGGAGCAGTTCCTTGAAGGCGGGACGGTCGATCGTGAGGTTCGCCAGGCTGATGAACTTGATTTTCAGGATGGCACGGCCGACGAGATAAGTCAACCAGGCCGTTTTGTATCCCACGACCTGGGGGGTGCCGATGAGGGCCGCCTCCAGGGAAGCCGTTCCGGAATTGATGACTGCCGCCTCCGCATGGCGGAGGACGCCATAAGTGTCTCCGAAAACCGGATGGACGAATGATTCGTTCCCCGCCAGGTCGTAATCCTCCCGGACCCGGCCCGGAGCAGCAGCGATAACAAACTGATAATCCGAATATTCCGGCATTCCATGCAGTTTTCTCGCCATTTCCATGAACACCGGCATCATTGTCTTGATTTCACCGCTGCGCGAGCCAGCGAGGAGGGCGATGTACGGCTTGTCCGGAAGTCCATGATGCGTCAGGAAAGAATTACGGGATTCCTGCAAGGATGGTGCCCCGTCCACCGCATCGATCAGCGGATTGCCCTTGTAGATGAAATCCACCCCTTTCCGCCGGAAATAATCCATTTCAAACGGAAAGACGATGAAAAGCCGGTCCACGAAAGCCTTCAGTTTTCTGATGCGTCTTTCGCGGGAGGCCCACACCTTCGGAGCGATGTACCAGAAGACCCGGTAACCGGCTTTGTGGGCGAATCCGGCAATCCGGAAGTTGAAGCCGGGATAGTCGATGAGGACAACCACGTCGGGTTTCCACGAAACGATGTCTTCCTCGCAGAAACGTACCCGGTCCAACAGTTTCCTCGCCTGGACGAAAACTTCCCAGATCCCCATCACCGCACCATCCCGATAGTCCTTGACCAGCCCGACGCCCTGCTGATGCTCCCGGAAAACAGCGTCCATCAGGCCGCCCCCCCAGAAACGGATGTCCGCTTCCGGGTCCCGGGCGTACAGGCCGCGCATCAGGTTGGATCCATGCAGGTCGCCGGAAGCCTCGCCGGCGATGAGGTAGTATCTCATATTTCGGTCCCCTGGAACGCCCGGAGCCGATTCAATTCCGCATAGTCGGTCCGGTCGATGGTATTGGGGGTAATGGTAATCCAGTTGGAATGGTTCAGGACATGGTCGGCATCCATCGCACCTTCCTCGTCATCCACGAAATCTCCGATCATCATATAGGCCGACTCCCCTTCCTCAAGCGGCGGCAGATTCTCCTGGAGATGGAAACCGGTAGCCTCGTAGGCTTCGAGACGTTCCACATCCCAGGGCTGGAATTCACGGATCCAGTGTCCCCTTCCCTGGCGGGCGAATGTGATCCCTTCCACCCGTTCAGCCGGAACATCCGGGAAATTGATGTTGTACAGGAGACCATACTTCCCTTCCGGCCAGTTTTCCAGCAGGAAGCGGAGGATGCTGGGCAGATAGGTTTCCACTACGGAAAAGTCCGCGTCAGGACGGAAATTGCACAGGGATACGCCGATGGCCTTGCAACCGTTCAGCGCCCCCTCCTCCGTCGCCCCGAGGGTGGCGGAATAATTGGCCGCCGTGGAGGCGTTGGACCCATGGTTGATGCCGCAGATCACCAGGTCGGGATTCCGCCGTTCGTAGAAATATTCCAGGCCGAACTTCACGCAGGAAGCCGGCGTCGCATCCAGGTAATACCACTTTCCGGGCCCTTCTTCCGGCAGGGCCTTGTGGGCCAACCGCTTCATTCCCAAGGAGACAGCCATCGACATCGCGCTCTGGTGGAATTTCGGGGCGACGACCGTCACCTCGCCGAAACCGGCCATCACGCGGGCCAGGACATGGATACCCGTAGCCTTGTAACCGTCGTCGTTGCTGATCAGGATCCTCATCATACTGAGATTTATATTAAAAAATTTCAATTAATCTATGCAAAGATACGGAATTATCCCAATTTTTTCGTAAATTTGCATCGCCTTCGGACGAAAACCCGAAGCGTTTGATTGGAAAACATTTAACTTTTATCCAAGTTCAACATGAATAGAATTGCTATCAACGGTTTTGGCCGTATCGGTCGTCTGGCGTTCCGTCAGATGTTCGAGGCTGATGGTTATGAAGTTGTCGCCATCAATGACCTCACAAGCCCCAAAATGCTTGCTCACCTCCTGAAGTACGACACCGCCCAGGGTGGATTCGCCGGCAAGTTCGGTGAAGGAAAGCACACGGTGGATTACAAGGACGCCGTCCTCGCAGAAGACGGAAAGACGGTTGTCACCCCCGGTTCCATCATCGTGGACGGCAAGGAAATCACCATCTATGCGAAGCCCAATGCCGCTGAACTCCCTTGGGGCGAACTCAATGTCGACGTCGTCCTCGAGTGCACCGGCTTCTACACCTCCAAGGCGAAGGCCTCCGCTCACATCCAGGCCGGCGCGAAGAAGGTTGTCATTTCCGCTCCTGCGGGCAACGACCTTCCCACCATCGTCTTCAACACCAACCACAAGACCCTGACCCCGGCCGACACCGTGATCAGCGCCGCTTCCTGCACCACCAACTGCCTGGCCCCGATGGCCGACGCCCTCAACAAGTACGCGCCCATCCAGAGCGGTATCATGAGCACCATCCACGCCTACACCGGCGACCAGATGATCCTCGACGGCCCTCAGCGCAAGGGTGACCTTCGCCGCAGCCGTGCAGGTGCCTGCAACATCGTTCCGAACTCCACCGGTGCCGCCAAGGCGATCGGCCTCGTCATTCCCGAACTGAACGGCAAGCTCATCGGCAGCGCCCAGCGCGTCCCCACCCCCACCGGTTCCACCACCATCCTGATTGCCGTCGTGAAGGGTAAGGACATCACCCCCGCCGCCATCAACGCCGCGATGAAGGCCGCCTCCAACGAGTCCTTCGGTTACACCGAGGACCAGATCGTCAGCTCCGACATCATCGGCATGAAGTTCGGTTCCCTGTTCGATGCCACCCAGACCATGGTCTCCAAGGTTGACGATGACCTCTATCAGGTCCAGGTCGTCTCCTGGTACGACAACGAGAACTCCTACACTTCCCAGATGGTCCGCACCATCAAGTACCTTGCTGAACTCAAGTAAGTTCTTAAGGCACATGAACTAAGCGAACTCCTTCCGGAGTTTGTTATCAGACAGGTTCCGTCGGGAACCTGTCTTTTTTTATACTTTTTTTATTATCTTTGCCTTTGATATGAAAATCCTTTAACTGAACAATATGAAAAGAGTAACCCTTGCCCTTGCCATTCTTGCCGCGTTCACCTTTACGGCGAAGGCCCAGGAATCCTTCGATCCTTACTTCTATCTCCAGCTTCAGGGCGGTGCTTCCTTCGATCATGGCGACGTGAGCTTCACGAAACTCATCTCCCCGGCAGCGCAGGTCGCCCTGGGTTACCAATTATGCGATGCGTGGGCGCTCCGTCTGGCCGCCACGGGCTGGCAGGCGAAAAACACCGCTCCCGCCTCGGCTGCCATCTATGGACACAAGTTCGTCCAGCCGATGCTGGACCTCGTGCTGGATCTGGGTACCGCATTCGCCGGCTGGGATCCGGACCGGGTCTTCAACCCCTACATCTACGTAGGCGCCGGCACGGCCATCGGCCTGGAGAACAAAGACGCTATCGCTTTGGCCGCCAATGAACGGTTCCCCAAACTCTGGGATCCCACCAAATTCTTCTGGGCAACCCGCTCCGGTCTGGGCGCCGACATCCGGCTCACCGACCGTCTGGCTTTCAACCTCGAATTCAACGGCAACATCTATCCCGAAGCCTTCGACTCTAAACTGAACAAAGAGTTCGAATCCGGCGGTGACTGGCGTTTCAACGCATTCGCCGGCCTCAAGTTCAACTTCGGCGGAGCCCCCCGCCGGGTCAAGCCCCACATCAATCCCGTGCAGGAATACGTTCCCACGCAGCCCAAGAAGGAAGAGCCCAAGAAGGAATACAAGCAGGAGCCCGTCCAGCAGCCTGTCACGCAGCCTGCTGAACAGCCCATCTACCAGGGTGCCGACGTGGACATCTTCTTCGACCTGAACAAGTCCGTCATCCGCGACGACCAGGTCAATACGCTGAACCGCCTCGTCAGCTTCCTGCGCAACACCCCGGACGCTAAGGTCAAACTGGATGGCTACGCCGACAAGCAGACCGGCACGGCTGAAATCAACCAGGAACTCTCCGAGCAGCGCGTTATCGCCGTCCGCCAGTACCTCGTCAGCCGCGGCATCGACCCGAAACGCATCAGCACCGCTGCCCACGGCGACAAGGTCCAGCCCTTCACCGGCGAGAAGAACCGCGCCGTGACCTGCCGGATCAGGTAGAATTAAACCAATATGACGGGATTGTGCTTTCGCGCTCAAACGAGACAAGCCCTGCTTTAAGAAGCAGGGCTTGTCTCGTTTTTGGCCACGTAGCGGCAGTTATTGATACTGCATGAGTAGCGGCTGGGCGTAGACATTAACACATCCGGCCGACTCCGGTCATTAATTGTGCAGAAAGCTTACTATTACACAGTTTTCCCATTTTTTAGCCAAAAATTGTGTAAAACGTGGCGTTTTACACAATTTTTCACTTGCGTTTGTCGGCGAGGTTGATGGAGACACCAAAGGTGGCGGATAGGGTGCTGGCGAGACCGCGTGCGCCTTCAGCAAAGAGGCCGCGGGAATGAGCCAGGAACTTGACATCCGGCACGATGGCGATGCGCTTGGTGAGGTGAATTGGGAGCATGAAACCGATACCACCGCCGGGACCGCCCTTGTCGACCTTCGAATAACCGGCATGTATGTAAGGAACGAACCAGTTACGGACGCGAAATAGAAGATCGGCATGGCCGTAGTGGAAAGCGTCCTCGCCGTACTCGACACTGGTGTTGGAGGTGCTGAGACCCTGGTAGCCGACGCGGACACCGGCGAACTCATTCAACCATTTTCCGACATACACGTCCATGGCGGTGCCGGCTCCCTTATGAGAGTTGGTGCGGTCGAAATAGTTCAGACCGTCGCGGGAGAAGTTCATTCCACCGCCGATACCGCCGAACCAATAGTTGTTGTCATCGCTCTGGACATGGGGGTTGACCGGATCAGGAGAGAAAGATGTTATAGATTCTGAGATGACCGTTTGTTCAGACAAAATATTGGCTTCGACTGACGATGTTTCTACAATCGGGTCCTCAACTTGTACAGAAGATACATCCTCTTCTATTGAAAGAATCGCCTTCGCTGCTTCATCATTAGGATTAAGGAGAAGGATTGTCCTCGCCTTCTGCTTGGCTTCCTTTAGGTTTCCGGAAGACTGCAGTTCATTCATCTCCTTTGTCAACTGCAGGCACCGCTCCGATTTGTCCCGAAGCGGATAGGCGGAATCATCGCCGAAAATAATATAATGCCAGCGGCAGAGTTCCAGTGTCCGCTCATACTCGCCTTTCTTGAATGCGGCTTGCGCATCCGGAAGGAGCTCACTCTCATGCGTGTTGTAATACGCCAAAGTCTTCTCCTGAGCGTGCAGGGACAGAGGAAGAAGTAGAACCGTAATCGGGATAAAAATGGATTGGATAAGTGATTTCATATCTCATTAAAGCAAAATAACAATTCTTAAAATGCCACAATCGTAAAGGCCCATTCCGGGAAGTCCGACACCACAATCTGCCCTTCCTTATCATTAACATCATTGGCCTCAGCAGCAGAGTTCGCGGTCTATTCGTAGGGTGAGCCGTTCGATGAACCGAGGTATTCGAGGGACATCCAGGAGGGCATCGTGACGACGGTCCACTTTGTTCCGCTGCTGATAATCACGGAGAGAAGTGAAGAACCGGTGTCGTAGGTCAGTTCGCTTGTGTTCGTGCCAAAACTTACAGGAGCCTCTTCTTCTTGGAGATTCGTGCATGAGAAGAATGAACAAGCCAATAGGATGTTAAATATGCCAGAGTTATGAGTTAGTTTCATAGGAATAAGCCATTATTCACCTAATACAATGTCAGTTACCTTGTTCTAATAAAGCTATCAAATCAAACGATGAATCCTTAGGGATGTCTTCTATAGACACATTCTCAAAAGAAGCACACGAAATCTCAAGTGATTCAACTCTCTTACTTGGTATGCAAACAACATGATATATATTTGAAGAAACATCCCCAATCATGGTTCTATCAAGGGAATAAAACCCCTTTTCTGCAAATAGTTCAAACGTCTGATAGTACTCATCCCAATTCTTTATGCTTTCTCCTTTTAATGCTTTAAGGAGATTAGTATTCCTTGTATGCTCACCGATGATTGGTAAGTTCGAAACTTGTACCGAATTATCCATGATTGATTTCATATCATTTACCGATTGAGGAAGATACCCTCCTGCTGATGCAACATGAAGATACGCATCCTTAAGTTTACAAAACCAATCTATATCGTGGGTCGCAATATATGAAGTGTTCAGTTTGCCCATTCCTAAAGCATAAATATTGTTTTACAGTTATCACAATAAGGTATTATTTCTCCGGTACGCGGTCTAATCGCCTTGCTGAATACCAGTTGTTTACAGCCCGTACTTCCGTGTTTTTTTAGAACTCTGTTTGCAGCGTGATTCTCCGCACAATGCCCTATTGCGTTTTTGCAGCCGTTACTTGACTTTTTTCCAAGATTTCCAAGTTTAAGGAGTGCTAGTTTCAGTCGGTCAACATAAGTGTTCTTTTTACAACTATGCGCATAATCACTCCATGAATCACAACTAGAAATCGAATTCGAACAAGACACAACGACAGCAGGATAATCTTGATAGCGACTCTGATACTCTTTCTCGTTTACACGATACTTTAGTTTTTTTAGCCGATTCTGCGTGTTTGGGGATAATCCATATCTCCAAACAAGAACATTTCGACTAACAATTGTCCTTGCATATGCTTCTACAGTACGATCAAGGCTGGACTTTGAGGGCATTAGGCTAAATGTAGGGGCTATACTAATGACAAGTACTTTGACTCAGAAATGGGATACTATCATCCTCTCTCTTTATTAGAGTCGATGCTCTGCACAAAAGCATCCTTACTGAGGTGACCCAACTTAGCGGATATCTGGGCAAACAATAATGGCTCGAACTGAAATAGTGGTCTTTTCCCAGCAAATTCTGTTCTGATGTATTTCGTTTGATATTGTGACCCACAAAAGAAGATATCTAATATGCCCTGTATTTACTCCCTTAAAGCCGAGTTTCTCAACTTTTTGCGAATTGTAGAAGTCCTCATTGGTTGATTATTCTCTTCAACAAAAACACGCTCGACGAAGTCATTAAGCAAGTGATAATTCATACGCTTCCACCTTTTCCGTGCCATTGTTCAATCTTTAGTTTGTTTGTTAGCCACTATATCCGGAAGAGGGATATGACAATTACAGAGATCATCAAGAATATTGATAAGCTCATGCCGATAGACGTAGCCATATTCCTTCCCATCAATTAAGCACATTGAATTGTCATCAATAGTTACTACATGAGAGTTCCCATAGTGTTCATATACGTCATTCACTCTCTTGAAGATGTCGGGGTGCCTTTCGAAGAAAGCCCTATCCAACGGGATAGGCTGAAGTTCTTCTATTGGATGGCAAAATGCATCGCCAGAAACAAGAAATGAATCATCGCCTCCTTTTGGCAATCGTGTAACGAATACTTCTTTGCCGTCAACGGTTACAGGAGAAAACAACCTGTATCTTGTATACTGCACTTTTATCATTTGACAAGCATCATTTCACTTTACACAAAGACACTAATCCATAACGGGACGGACTGAGTACCCGTAATAACGGAGAGTGGAGTCTCTCATATGAAAACTTGAATAGAAGTACATGCGCCATGCATCGTGCGAGTAGAACTCGCTGAGGGAGGAAGACCAGTAGTACCCGCGGGAACCGGCGAAGATGAGGGAAGTACCGTAACGGTAACCTGCGTCGGGAAGGAAAACACTATTTCCGTTAGGGCCAATTAATTCACAACCGTTCACGCCGTTTAATGTCGTCCAGTTCCAAGTACAGTTGTTACTAAGCTCATACCATTCTGCCGTCGTTGGCATTCGCCAATTACCGCCGAGGAGAACATGTGCAACGTCGTCTGCCTCTTCCAGTACCATCTTATTATCAACTGTGCCATAGGAACTACTGGTGCAGTATTTGGTCTGAGTTGTGGATGAACCATTGCACCATTTGTAAGTAGACCAAGAATAGTCAGACTTCATTTCTATCTCACCCCAGGCATAGTAATCCCCGTACTCCTCTGGTGATGATGCTCCTATATTACATGTCGCCCATTTAAGACCGGAAGGAAGCCCAAGATCCACATAATCATGACCACTACTGTCGACCACATTCACGGAGCACGTCGCGGTCTTTGCCCCATCGGTTGTCGTAACAGTAATCGTGGCCGTACCGGCTGCTTTGGCCGTCACGACACCGCTGGAGGATACCGTTGCCACTGAGGTCTTGCTCGAAGACCATGTAACCGACTTATCGGTCGCATTCGATGGCAACACTGTCGCTGTCAAAGTCTGTGTATCGCCCACTGTCATCGATAACGATGTCTTGTTCAGGCTTACGCCTGTAACGGACACTGTCGCAGCCTTCACGGTCACGGCGCATGTTGCCGTCTTAGCCCCATCGTTCGTTGTGACGGTAATTGTCGCTGTACCAGCCGCCTTCGCCGTGACAACACCGGAGGAAGATACTGTCGCAACTGTGGTTTTACTCGAAGACCATGTCACGGTCTTATCCGTCGCATTTGACGGCGTAACCGTTGCCGTTAAGGTCTCCGTATCCCCTACCGTCATGGATAGGGAACTCTTGTTCAGGCTCACTCCGGTGACGGATACTTTCGCAGCCTGGACTGTCACAGAGCACATCGCAGTCTTTGATCCGTCGGTTGTCATAACGGTAATCGTCGCCGTTCCGGCGGATTTTGCCGTCACGACACCACTAGAGGATACCGTTGCGACCGTCGTGTTACTTGATTTCCACGTAACCGATTTATCCGTTGCGTTCGACGGAGTTACCGTCGCCGTCAGGGTCTCCGTATCCCCTACCGTCATGGACAGGGAACTCTTGTTTAGGCTTACTCCGGTAACAGAGACCTTCGCGGCCTGGACCGTCACAGTACAAGTCGCAGTCTTTGATCCGTCGGTTGTCGTAACGGTAATCGTCGCCGTTCCTGCGGCTTTTGCCGTCACGACGCCACTGGAGGACACCGTAGCGACCGTCGTCTTGCTCGAGGTCCATGTAACCGACTTATCCGTCGCATTCGATGGCAACACAGTCGCCGTCAAGGTCTCCGTATCCCCTACCGTCATGGACAGGGAACTCTTGTTCAGGCTCACCCCGGTAACAGATACCTTCGCAGCCTGGACCGTTACGGAGCACGTCGCAGTCTTGGATCCGTCGGTTGTTGTAACAGTAATCGTGGCCGTACCTGCGGCTTTTGCCGTCACGACACCGCTGGAAGACACCGTTGCCACCGTCGTGTTACTTGATTTCCACGTAACAGACTTGTCCGTCGCATCTGACGGCAACACCGTTGCCGTCAGGGTCTCCGTATCCCCTACCGTCATGGACAGGGAACTCTTATTCAGGCTTACTCCGGTGACGGATACCGTCGCGGCTTTCACCGTCACGGAGCACGTCGCCGTCTTTGATCCATCGTTTGTTGTAACGGTAATCGTGGCCGTTCCGGCAGCTTTTGCGGTCACAACACCGCTTGAGGACACCGAAGCGACCGTTGTCTTACTCGATGTCCAAGTAACAGTTTTATCAGTTGCATTCGACGGCGTAACCGTCGCGGTCAAGGTCTGTGTATCGCCTACCGTCATGGAAAGGGAGCTCTTGTTCAGGCTCACCCCAGTCACAGGTACAGCTTTCTTTTCGACTGTAATTAAGCATGATAAGGTCCTCGATCCAAAACTATCCTTTAGTTTATTGGTAACCTTTGTCGTACCTACAGAGATGGCTTTGAGTAGTGCATTCAGGGAACTGCTATTCTCCCTATCTATACTGACAATGGATTCATCTTCCACTGACCATTGGGAATAATGCTCCAATAATGGGTCGATGTGAACGTCCTCTATATCCACGTTTATGCTTACGTGCAAGAACTCAATTTCTCCTTCTGTTATTGTAAGTTTAGTAGGCATAGAGATATCAAGATCTTGGATAGGAGTATACACCTCTACGGAACAGTCTGCAACATATCCACCATCGATGGTTTTTGCGCGAATCGTTGCAGACCCGTATCCTTTTGCCGTTACCACTCCAGATGTGGACACTGTTGCAACGCTCGAGTTATCACTTGTCCACGTGACTCCCTTTTCTGTAGCAGAAGAAGGACTCACAGTAGCAGTAAGTGTTCGGGACTCACCGAGCTTCATTACCAAGCGTGTCCTGTCAAGGCTGATACTTTCTACAGGTATTTCCTTAGACTTTACGGTCAAGGCGCAGTCTGCCTTCTTGCTTCCGTCGATCGTCGTCACGACTATTGTCGCCGTCCCCGCAGCTTTCGCGGTCACGACGCCGTAAGGCGATACGGTCGCGACAGATGTATTGCTAGAAGACCATGTCACGGACTTTTCAGTCGCATTTTCCGGAGCCACCGTGGCAATCAATGTCTGCGTATCCCCTACCGTCATGGTTATGCTAGTCTTGTCCAGGCTGACGCTCTTGACGGGAATCACCTTTGCCTTGACTGTTACTGCACAGGAAGATGTTTTTCCACCATCCTCCGTAGTAATCATGATTGTTGTAGTCCCAACGGTAAGAGCCTCAACTTCCCCGTTTTCGGAAACGGTTGCTACAGAGGGAGAACTGGACTTCCAGGTTACGCCCTTCTCGGAGGCATTCGACGGGCTGATTGTATAAGTCAGAGTAGAAGACTCCCCTTCTGTCAAGGTCAGTGTCGATGGCGAAATGGACACAGATTCAACAGCAACATACTTTCCTTTCTTCCCTTCTTGCTCTACAGAAATATTGACCTCCTCGCTTCCCGCAAGGATAGTTAGCATTCCTTCGCGGTCATATCCGGCATTGGCTTCCGATGCCAGGTTTACCGTCCATTCATATTCGGAATATCTCTGGCTGTCAATTGATTGGATGGAAAGCCATGAAGGCTTCTCATCTACACTCCACCTGGATCCACTGACAACGACGATACTTTTCATTTCTGAAGCCTCCGAAAACAAAAGCTCCTGCGTATCTGTCGTGAGACCAGTGGGGATGACTTCATTCTCCTGCAGATTCGTGCAGGAGAGCATCATCGCGACGAATACAGACGATGATAGGAAACCGGATAATCTCATAATGAATAGGTCTTCAGGAAAGAGGGTTAAAATCCTAACGTACGGGTCTTATTGGAAATTTGATGAAGGACGCATTGTAATTTGCTGTGTTCTTACTACCCGATGGTGTAAAGTAAAAGACATATACGAACCGTCCATAACTGTCTCCATAAGATTCAGCCGACATCATATAGGCATTGCTTCCATCGCTGACGGTCACTGTCCCGACAGGGCCATCATCCGGCATGCCATAACCTGTAAAGGGCAGATAAATGGACGCCCCGTTCCGCCCTGTCACTTTCAGGACGGAAACTCCATTCAACGTGGTCTTTGTCCAAGTACAATTTGAGTATAGCTCGTTGATCTCAGCCCTTGTTGGGATACGCCAAGAACCGCCCCAATTCTTTCTGACAATATCATATTGAGTGCCACTGATTGAATTTACGCTTGGCGGTGTAAAAAAGAAAGGTTCGCCTGTTCCATTTGGGTCTCCCCACATATAATATCCTCCGGTAGAGGTAACCGAAGATGCACCATAATTAAACGAAGCCCACTTCACGCTTAACCCCAGATCGACGGCGCCATAAGGGTCTGCTGTAACACTCACTGCGCAAGATGCCGTCATCCCGCCATCTGCTGTAGTCACCGTAATAGTAGCCGTTCCTGCGGCAACGGCTGTTACCTGACCATTTGAAGTTACAGTTGCAACGGAGCTATTGCTCGTCGACCACGACACGCTCTTATTTGTTGCATTTGAAGGTAAGACCGTCGCCACCAGGGTTTCGGAATCGTTTTGGTATAAGGACAAAGAAGACTTGTTCAAGGTAACTCCTGTAACGGCTACTGGAGTAACTGTTACAGAGCATGTTGCCTTCTTGCCGCCATCGTTGGTCGTCACTGTTATCGTCGCAGTACCCACCCCCTTCGCAGTAACTACTCCAGTTGAGGAAACAGTCGCAACGGATGTGTTTCCGGAAGACCAAGTAACCGACTTATCCGTCGCAGTCAATGGAGTAACCGTCGCAGTCAAAGTTTGTGTATCGCCGACCGCCATCGTAATGGACGCCTTGTCAATACTTACGCCTTGGACCGGAATCGTCTTCGCTTTGACGGTAAGGGAGCAAGAAGCCGTCTTCGATCCATCAACTGTTTTTACAGTAATCTTCGCAGAACCAACGGATCTAGCGGTTACAATGCCGGCATCGGAAACCCTGGCAACAGTAGAGTTATTTGAAGACCATGTAACAGACTTATCCGAAGCATTACGAGGAGCGACAGACGCAGTTAATGTAGTTGTTTCTCCCTCTGTTAAAGTCAGTTCTTTCGGCGAAACGGACACGGATTCAACGGCAACATAATTCCCATTCTTGCCGGCCTGCACAACAGAGATCCCCAATGTTGCAGATTCGTTCCAGATGACAATTGTTCCCTCTCGATTGTATCCATCATTGGTTTTCGCCCGGAAATCAACGGACCATTCATATCGAGATCCACCGACTGAGTTGATGGACTGAAGACTAATCCACGATGGCATGCTGACGACCTCCCACTTCGTCCCGCTGCTGACTCTCAGGGAACGAAATGACTCGTACGAGTCATAGGACAACTCATTTACATTCGTACCAATTCCAACAGCAACCTCTTCCTCCTGGTAGTTGGTGCAGGAGAACACGATAGCGATAGTGGCAAATATGGAGAGAAAGCGCTTCATAGGTTATCCGGCGAAATGATTGAGAGCTAGAATACAAACCCGATGCGAACCTCAGGGGCAATGCCTCCGGAAAGGATTACGGGGGAAGAAGGGAATTCATAGCTGGCGCCAGCAGTGGAAACCGTTTCGGTACCGCCGACTTTGACCGCCGGATAGTACTTGGCACCCACCTCAACGCAGAAGTGACCGCCAAGCAGGAAGGTTATTCCGCCTCCAGCACTGAGTCCCAGCGTTGCAGAATCAGTCAGTTCGGTGGATTTGCAGGAGAAAAAGCCAACGCCTAGTTTAGGATAGATTCCCTTTGCCGCCCTGATAACCAGGCCGGCATCAAGCCCCATCAACGAAGCCGAAAGACTGGAGAGCCCCGGGCAGAGAAATCCTCCAACTTCAAGGCCGATCCGACTTCCACCCAAATCGTACAATCCGATGGCTCCTCCGGGGGCAATCGTCTGGGATAGCTGATTCAGGTCAAGAATGGAGGCTCCAGCTTTAACCACAAACCGAGAACGAGTCTCGTGATTCTTAATCGGAGTAACGGCAGGTGTAGGCTCAGGCTTAACTACCGGCTCTTCCAAAGGTTTTTCTTCAAATGTAGGTTGAACCGTCTCATCCTTCAAATTATCCGTTTCTACCGGCACATCGACGGTTTCAACAGGCGATGTAACCGTCATTGTATCTTCTGCCTGTACAGGATGGGCGACCTTTTCGCTTGATAGAGTCGCTTTGGCCGACTCATCATTCGGATTAAGGGAAAGAATTGCACTCGCCTTCTGCTTGGCTTCCTCTACGTTTCCAGCAGATTGAAGTTCATTCATCTCTTTCGTCAACTGCTTGCACCGCTCCGATTTGTCCCGAAGCGTATAGGCAGAGTCATCGCCGAAAATAATGTAATGCCAGTGGCATAGTTCCAGTGTCCGCTCATAGTCGCCCATCCTAAATGCAGCCTGCGCATCCGGAAGAATCTCGCTCTCATGCGTGTTGTAATATGCAAGAGTCTTCTCCTGGGCGTGCAGGCACAGAGGAAGAAGACATAATGCTAAAGATATGAGATGGAGTTTGAAAAGCTTTTTCATCATCTACTGTTCATTGAACGGTCCCAGCGTTCAGCTTTAGGTTTATATTCATTCACTTGTTTTTGCAGGTTCGCATTCTCCTTCTGGAGGGTGCTGATCCGACTGTTCTGGGTGGACACCTGACCCTTCAGGTCATCCACCTGCTTCCGGAGGCTGCTGTTGGTCTGGGTCAGGGATTTTTCCCTGCCCTGCAGCCCTTCCACCTGCTTTTGCAAATCCTCTTTTTCCGTTGTCAATGCTGCGACTTCGCCGCTCAGGTCGGGGATATCGCTCTCTTTTCGCGTAAAGAGCAGAATGCCGAGAATCAGGCTGGCGCACAACAAGACCGCGGAGACAATTTTCCAGGGAATTCCCGACTTGGGTTTTTCGGGAACAGTAGGTTCAGGCTGCGGAGCAGGAGTGGGCTGTGGAGTCTGATCCGTCGGCAACAGATCCAGGAAGGAATGGACATCCTGCGGCCGGTCCTTCTTCCGTGGCTGCATGGAAACCGTAACGGCATTCTTGACTTCGTCACTGATGCCGGACGGCATTTCGGGAAGCCCGCTGTCCATTACCTGAGACGCCTCGGGAGGCGCCATACCGACAACCAGGTTATAGAGCGTCGCGCCCAGCGCGTACAAATCCGTCGCCGGAGTCAGCGACGTTATGGTTGCATTCACCTGCTCCAGCGGGGCGAATCCTCGGCTGAAGCCGACGAGGGACGACGTCGTCGTCGTATCATCCTGGGAATCCACATACTTGGAGACCCCGAAATCAATCAGGACAGCCCGGTCGCGCTCATCGAACAGGATATTGGCAGGCTTGATGTCCAGATGCAGGAGTCCGTGGGAATGGATGGATTCCAAAGCGTCAGCGACTTCATGGATGACTTTAAGGGCGGTCCGCTCGGGCATGGCGCCGCTCTGGACCCTGTCAGCCAAGGATCCGCCCCTAAGGTATTTCATCACATAATAGGAAGTCCCGTTCTCGTCAAAGATGTCAATGATATTGACGATATGGTCGTTGTTCAGGGAGGCGATCTTCCGGGCTTCCGACTTGAACTTCTTCTGGCATTTGGCAACCAGTTCACGGTTGTCGGTCACCGGGATACTGATTTCAGAGGTCGACGCATCCCGCTGGCAGGAGCCCTTGAGGAAGAACTCCTTGATAGCCACCTTCATCCCCAGCCCGGTCTGCTCCGCGAGATAGGTTATCCCGAATCCTCCCTGTCCAAGGACCTTGATAATCTTGTATTTACCGCCCTGAAGCCTGGAACCTGCGGGCAGATTAGTAATGTCTCCGGCCATGTCGTCTAGCAGAAGCTGCTGGTATCTGCGTCGTTGGTGTAGTCGGGAGTGTCATTTGTATAATCAGGCATGTTCCCGTAGAGGGAATCGTCCACGAGGGAGGCATTATTTGCCTGGACCTCGGAGAGCATTTGGTCAACAGTGAGGCCGCTTATCGGCCCTTCTTCTCCTTCGTCCAGAGCATTATTGTCATTTAAGTCGATCCGAACTGTATCAACTTCTCCATCTCCATCCGTGTCTGCGAATGCCGCAGAATGACCATTCACTTCGGCAAGTCCGACCGGAATGGGGGTTCCGTCTTCAAGCTGGCCCGGAACAACATCAATAAAATGGACGTCCACCTCATCATCCTGATTTTCAGCGGTTTCCACAGATACTTCCTCGGCCGTTTCGCCCGAGGAGGCTTCTGCATCTTCCTGCACCTCGACGATTTCCGGTTCATGTTCTGTCGGCGTATAAGGCGCGGGATGGACCTGGGACATGATGGTCTGGCAAAGTTCGGCACGATCTTCCGCCGACATTTCCTGCCACTCGGGATCACTGCTTCGGTAGGTGCCGTAGACATGGCCATGCCAGACGAAAGCTCCACCGGGACCGACTTCGTTCCGGGCAGCCTCAAACGCCTCGTTGAAGGACATCCCATCGTTGACGGAAGTGGCAACATGGATTTCGGGAACTTCCTGGACTGCCCCTTCTTCGATTGTTTCAGTGTCTTCATTCTCCTCGTCAGGACGAGCGATTGCGTCTTCCACAGCATTGGAGCCGATCGCCCCGATCAGGATGCCGGGGATGCCGCCGACGAGCACGCTCTGCCAGAGGTTGGGGGTGGACTTATCTTTGTTCGACTTGGGCTTGTCCTGAAGTAAAGTGGACTCGGTAACGGGGGTGTTCTGTGTTTTCATAATGCTGTTTTTTATTTGATTATTCATTGTTTCTAGGGCAAAGTAAAGCAGGATCAATCATCTGGGAAACGCTTTTTGGTTTTACTACACAAAATGCCGCGTTTCAAGGACGAAATGATTTTACGCCAGGGGCTTGCCTCCTCCTCAGAACCTACAGACGTGATATGGACCAGGTGCGCGGAATGGTTGTCCCGGTTGTCCTTGGTAGCCCCCTTCAATAGCTGGATCTTCTCGGAATCAGACTTGCGCAGAGAAAGGATATTCACGATTTCCCGATCGTCCATCTGCTCGAGCATTCCGTCACTGCACAAGTAAAGGTAATCCCCTTGCTTCAGGTCAGTAAGATTCACGCAATCAGCCTGAACCTGGCGGTCTTGGTGAGGTTGCATCGCCCGGGTGATGACGTTTTTCCGGCTGGACGTCCTTGCTTCTTCGCGGGTCATCTCGCCCAGTTCGACGAGATCATTGACCAGCGAATGGTCCCGGGTTACGAAAACGACTCTTTTCTCGGAAGGGCGTATTTGATAAACCCGGCTGTCCCCGATATGCGCGACAAAGCAGCCTCCTTGATGGAACATGGCAAAAGCGAGCGTTGTCCCCATCTTCTTTTCATCGTCGGTATCCTTCTCATCCAGAGCCGCATAGGCACATGTCAACGCAGCGGTGAATTCATCCTCCCCAAAGGCTTCTTTGTCAGAAAAATGGGATAGGATGTACCGGCTCATCGCTTCGCACACCGTTCCGGATGCCACCTCTCCGGCAGCATGTCCACCCATTCCGTCACAAAGAATGAAGAGAGGACCCCGGTAGGAAGTTTCTTCCACAGGAGGATAGAGACTGTCTTCCTGGTTGCTACGCTGTCCTAACTCGTTAATGGGATAAGAAATGACTTGGATTTTCATGACAGATGGATTACGGTTTCATCGTTCACACGGCTTCCGAGAAAAATGAGTTCCGTTCCGGACAAGGACAGACGGTCTTGATGCTTCAGGCTCAACTTGTCATCCTTTTCCAGAAGGATGCCGTTGATTCTGGTCTCATTCCGGTTCGAAGCGTTGGACGCATAGGCGTGATAACGGCCGTCCGCTCCCCTGATGACATCAATGAACAAATGGGATCGGCTCATACGCCGGTTGTCCGTGGAAATGGGAACGCTGGCCTGGGACGGTGTGTTGTGTGTCATCCGGCCAATCAGGTTCCGTCCTTCTTTAAGTGGGTATTTCCTCCCGGTTTCCGGATCCAGCAACGCACCGACAGTGTCATCGGTGAAGGCTCTTATCTCCGTCTCGGAATCCACGCTGGGCGAAGATGAAACAGGCAAAACGGTTTTGAATGCAGAGAACTTGTTCCTTGTCTTGCAATTGGGACAGGTAACAAACTTCCCGTAGTTGGCCGGGTTGTCCTCCGCTTCCAGAATGACACCGCAAACCGGGCATTTGATCCGAACTCTTTCCATTACTTCCAAATCATAACGGGCATATCATTGTCAAAATTGCCCCACATTACAGGATGCTGTTTATTCTGTGATAATTTTGCCACACCTGAACTAACGGCCTGGAACAGTTCTTTGGCGGTGATGGTCCGATCCAGATTCAAGTCCGCACCACCCTTAAGAGAACGCAGGAGACAAGTGGTAAAAAAACCATTGCGAAGCTTGGGGCTTTCGATGGAAAATTCATTGTCCCGGGAGGACAGAAAGAGCATGATGTCGTTTTTGGGGTCCTTGAACCCGCCGCCGGATTTGTCCCGGATATCTCCTGAGAAACAGGCATCGGCAAATATCATCTTGTTCTTGGCTTTGCACCCGGAAAACAACTGACGGATCTCATCATAGGTCAAAAAGCCGTCATACGCGACAAACCCGCCCGGGTATCCATGTCCTGAAAAGAAAAGGATGACGATATCATTCTTCCCGGCCTTGCTGAACAGTTTCTTGGTTTCACTGAGAATCCGTTTCTTTTTCGCACTGGAGTCGGTGAACAAAACCGATGACACATTCGTATTCGTATTATAAAGATCATACATATCCTCGGCGTCATGGGCAGGAAGAATCAGGTCATTCTTCCACCCGGGATAATCCGCGATTCCGACAGCGGAGAAGTAAATATGCTGGGCATCTATTCGGCCGGGCAAGAAGAGCGCCATAAGCAATATGCAGATTCGTATCGGTTTCATATTAAGCGACTTATTTCGTTCTTTTTACGAAAGACCTGTCCATCATTTTACCGGCAGGAATCTCGGCCTTCCTTTCACCTTTCAAGGTTTCAAAAGTCCCTTCGGAAGCACAGATATTGACTTGATAACGGTTTAGGTGCTCTTTCTTGACTTGGAGAATGCATTCCTGATTGGGAGCCTCGATGGCAAATACGGTTGCACCGTTCCATTTTGCCGTCATGGGCGGAACCTCCGACAGAAGGGTAATCGTTTTGAGATGTTCACAGCCCATAAAATCGTCATAAGCGAATTCATGGATGGAAGCCGGAAACAGGATTCCTTCAAGCGATGCACAATTACTGAATGCACCATCCAGAATCTTTTCTGTCTTGGAATAAACAGAGACTTGTCCGCTTTTGGCTCGGGGGCAGGCAAACATAGTTAACCCATCTTTCGAATACAGGATCCCGTCGTAGGAAGAAAAGGCCCTGTTGTTAGGATCGACATCGATCTTTTCCAGGCTAGCAAGTTGTTTCAGTCCGGAAATCCTGCTGACACGTGCCGGGATATAGACCTCCTTCAAAGATGTTGCCTCGGCGAACGGCTGAAAATCAATGGCCGGCCAGTCGCTTCCGAAGGAAAGGTAAGCCAGCGAAATGCACTTGTCGAAAACATGATCTCCCATCGATGTTGCTCCGCTGGGGAAGATGACACTCGTCAGATGGGAGCAACCGCTGAAAGCCTTGTCCGAGATGCGCCTTACGGATGAGGGAATGGAGACGGAAGTCAAACCGTCGGCATCGGCAAAGGCACTTTCTCCAACGGAGACAACGGTATAAGTCGTTCCTTTGTAATTGACGCTAGACGGAATCATCAAATCTCCCGAGGGAAGGGTAGGCTCCAAGTCTCCAAGCACTTTGATCCGGACGATTTCCACCTCATTCCGGGTGGTGTCGGTAACGTGGAAACTGAGCTGTCCTCCACTCCCCATGCGCGCTGAGAAACTCTGGGAATAAGCCTCAAATGAGGCGACAAGGAATGCAATTGCGATCAGAATAAACCTTTTCATAATCTGTTGAATTTTAAACTCTACGCAAAAGTATTCCTAATTCATCCGTTGGGAAAGCAATCTTCAGTTTAATCCACAAAGTAGGGCGATACAAGGACAAAATGCTTTTTGATACCTTATTCCGTGAACTTTGATTTGCAATACGGGCAGGTCCTGTTCTTCAGCAATTCCTTATAAGGTACACCTCCGAGAAAATGCCCGCAGGTGGGGTTGGGGCAGACGTATTTCTCACGAAAAGACTCCTCCAGTTTCTTGGCCTGCTTAGGAAGCTTGTCCGCATTCCGAAAACGGATGAGCGCAAATGCCAGTGCAAAAACGGCAGCGATGACAATCATGACGATGCGCGCGTTCGGAATGATCAAGGCAAGACCGATGGAGGTCATGGACAGGATTCCCGGCAAGGTGCTCAAAGCATTCAGCCTTCCCTGAGATACCTGGGTATCCATCTTTTTCTGTTGGTAAGCATCGTATATTTTCTCCAGATGGGCAATGCTGAAGGTCTGTTGAGCAGAAAGGGCTTTTACAACGCTTTCCAGGTCCAGGTGAAAGCGGTCGGGCCCCAGTTCAATGGTGTCCATCATCGTGACTCCACCCTTCTTCTTGCAATCTATTCCATTGATATACATGAAATTATTCGTGGTAACATCCTCGACTACGATGCTGGAATCATCTGCAATGGTTACGTGACAATGCTTACGACTGACGCTTTTCGGAACGCTTCCGGGGTTACCCCAGAAATAGGTCTTTCCATTATACTCTATGGCCAGCCTGGGATTATCCGTGCCACTTTCACGGCCTATAATCAAGTCCATCATTTCTTCGGATTATTATCAGGGACTGGTGTGGGGGAAATCAATTCTTTAAGCGCTTTCAAGGCCACTTTGGAAAGTTCCAGCGTCATGGTAAAGGTACTCTGATCACTTAAGACAAGCTCCTGTTTCAAGGTATTGATTCCGTATACATACCGGAGGTTGATGATAAACCGTTTGCCGATTCTGGCAAAAGAGCCCGGGGCATCTTTGAAACGCAGGGCCAGCAGTTCCTCCATCTTTCCGAGGTTCATGCACACCATGCTGGACAATCCGTTCGCGGAAACAAAACGCGTGTAATTCCCATCCGCCTCGAAATACACGATGGACGAAAGGTCTACCCGGAGCAGTTCATCGCGGGAACTGAAGTAAATCGTCTTAGGTTTCACCGTATGTGGTCTTTCTCCCGCCGAGGTCCAGGAGCGAAAACAACAAAAAGAAAGTGTGGACCCCATTAGACTTACTCCTCTGACTGGGCACCCGGCCATGCCGGGCTCTGGACTGCCGCGAAGATGAATAAGTGATGAGCCCACACCTTTGCTATGGTGCGGGCACAGGCCCGAAGAATAGCCAAGATGCAAGCGTCTCACATTATTCCACACTTCGCTTGAATTGTCCAGATTCAGTCAGAATGGAATAAAGCTAAACGCTTTCGTATGTTATTGTGTCTGATGACGCTTACAAATATAGGAAATGTTTCTTTTTTTCGGAACGCCTTACGCCGAAAAATATCATCCTAAAAATCAACCCAAAACTTGTACAACCTAAAAATTGTTTCTATATTTGTAGCAACAAAAGGATTTGAGGATGAAGTTTGAAGATGTTTTGGGCAACGAGCGGCTGTGGGCCGTCGTCTATGACGGAGATACGCAGAATATCCTAAAAAAGGTATTTGATCAGTGGGGAGACCTGGATTATTTGGAGAGTTTCTTCAGAGAAAACGTCCTGGACTTGATGTCGTACTTCAGAATCACGGATCTGGAAGAAGCAATCTTTCGAACCGTTGAGGACGCGAATCAGATGAAAAGTGTCATCCTGGACATAAAACCGGATGCCGATCTGGACAAGTATTTCAGGCCACTGGAAAATCAACGTTGGAGAGAAATGTTACTCTCAAAAGAGAAAGCAAAAGGAATAATCCGCCCTTCCTGGCTCAGATTGTACGCCTTAAGATTCGACTCCAACCTCTATCTGATTACCGGGGGTACGATCAAATTGACAAGAACAATGAATGAGCGTGAACATACACTTCGAGAGTTAGTTAAACTGGAAACAATCAGAAACTACTTGATCGAGAGAGGAGTATGTGACTTGGACGGTTTAAAGGACTTCAATCATGAAAGCAATTGAATACCTGAATGCAAATCGGGCCGGAACGCCCGGCAAATGGAAAGAAGAGGCACAGTTGGAGCAGAGCTGCTACTACTGGCAGCGCTATTCGTATGGAATCGCAATCAAGTCCCGGAAAAGGATGAAAGAGTTGGGAATGACCCAGAAAGAGCTGGCCGAAAAACTGAATTGTTCCCAGCAATACGTTTCCACGCTCCTGAAAGGGCAGGAAAACCTGACGCTGGAAACAATCGCTAAACTGGAGTCGGTCCTCGATCTGGATTTCCTGGGGAAATGCATCGATTTCGGATATACTTATCCTGTCGACGAGCCCCTCCCCCGCTACCTCAACGACCCCGACGTTCCCTACGGGAAGTCGGAAAAGCCGGAAGGAGAAGACTGATCAATACTCCCGCGGCCCGAAGATGTCCGTTCCGATGCGGACCATAGTCGCCCCGTGTCGGACGGCGATGGGCCAGTCGCCGGACATGCCGATGGAGAGTTCCGTAAAGGAGTCCGCCAGTTCCGGATGCTCCTCCCGGATCCGGCGGAACAGGGCTTCGATCCGGGCAAAATCCCGCTCGATCACATCCTCGTCCTCCGTATTCGTCGCCATTCCCATGAGCCCCCTGATTCTGATGCTTTTCGGTGTGCTACCTTCGAAGATCATCAAAATTTCTTCCTCGGAGAAACCGTGCTTGGTTTCTTCTGCACCGAGGTGGAGTTCCAGGAGAACGTCGATGACTTTATGATTGTCTCTCCCCCACTTGTCGATTGCTTCCAGCAGATGGAAAGAATCAACAGATTGAACGAGAGTGACATACGGAAGGACGAGCTTGAGTTTGTTGGTCTGGAGATGGCCGATGAAATGCCACTCGACGTCGGAAGGCATCTGCGGAACCTTGGCCGCCAGTTCCTGCGGACGGTTCTCACCGAAGATCCGCTGTCCGGCCCGGTAGGCCTCCATCAGCCTTTCGACCGGGTGGAATTTGGAAACTGCCACCAGTTTCACGTCTGATGGCAGTTTCTCGTAAAGGGAACGTAAACTATCGCTTACCATTTTTCTTCTGTTGCTGGGCCTGCTGCTTCTGCATCTCGCGCTGCATCTTCTGGGCTTCTTCCAGGCGCTGCTGCCACTTGGACTTGGGCGCCGGCTTGCCTTCGGCCGCCTTCAGCTTCGCAAGGATCTCTTCCGGGTGGACGAACCACTTCTTGATGATCCAGGTCTCCAGCATCGTGATCAGGTTGGAGAGCAGGTAGTAATAGCTCAAGCCGGAGGAAAGGTTGTTACAGATGAAGAACATCATGATGGGCATCATATAGAGGCTCATGAAGCGCATCATCTTGGCGTTCGGGTCATCGCCGGTGTTCTGGTTCTGCATCGTGATGCGGGAATAGAAGAACATCGACAAGGCCATCAGGAGGGCGAACAGCGAGATGTGGTCCATCCCCAGGACGCTGGTGCCCCAATGGATGACATCATCGTAGGCGGAGAGGTCTTCGGCCCACAGGAATGGCTGCTGGCGCAGCTGGATGGAGGCCGGGAAGAACCGGAACATCGCCCACAGGATCGGGAACTGGAGGAGCATCGGCAGGCAACCGCCCATCATGCTCACACCGGCCTTCCGGTAGAGTTCCATCGTCGCCTGCTGCTTCTTCATCGCGTCTTCCTGCTTGGGATACTTCGCGTTGATCTTGTCCAATTCAGGCTTCAGGACCTGCATCTTCGCAGAGGAAGAGAGGCTCTTGTAGGCGAACGGGAGGACAACCAGCTTGATGAAGATCGTCATCAGGAGGATGATGAAGCCAAAGCTCTTGAAGAACTTGCTCAGCCAGTCGAACAGCGGGATGATCACCCATTTGGTAATCAGGCCGACGATCCGGCCGCCCAACGGAATCACCTTCTCGTAGGAGTGATCATAGGCCTTGAGCCCCTTATAGTTGTTGGGGCCGAAATAGAACTCGAAGGGGATGTCGATCCGAGGGGACCCCGGCTGGATGTCCGCCCGCATCGAGGCGGTGCAAGCCATCAGGTCATGCTCCGCATTGTCCTTGCCGAGGAAGTCGATGGAGAACTCGCCGTAGGTGAAGTCCTTCGGGGCCCGCATGATGGCGGAGAAGAACTGCTGCTGGAAGGCGAACCATTCGATCTTGTTGTCAAACCGTTTGGAACCCTTGCGGCCGTTTCCGATATTCTCCGGCTTCTTATCTTCGGGGAAATAATAATTCAGACGGGAGTACTGGCTTTCGTTCTTGTAGCCCTTTTCCATCCGGGGAATCACCGCGTCGAAATCGACGTCGATGCTGCCCACGTTGCGGGGAATCAGGTCCTGCATCCCGACGAAGGAAAGCAGCTGGTTCACCGAATAGGAGTCCTTGACAAGGGTGTAGGTTTCCTCGATGTACCCTCCATTGGAGAACGGAAGGCGCATCACGACCGTGGAATCGGTCGATGCCTCGGGAACGTACTGGAAATTGAATTTCCGGGTATCGACCGCCGTAGGGGCATAGACGACGAATCCGAGCTGGGCCTTTCCTTCCTTCAGGATATACAGGTCACTCTTGTCGTAGGTCTGGAAATCCTTGACACGGACGGCATAGGGCTGGGCGCCCATCGTCGTGAAGGTAATCTCCAGCTTATCGTTCTCCAGGGTGACGAACTGGCCCTCGGCCTGAGAGGCCGCATTCAGCAGGGAATCGCTGTAGACGGCCGTCTGGGCGGGCAGGGCGGCAACCACCGTATCCTCGGGATGTTCCGCGAGATAGGCGGCCCGGATGCTGTCCTGCCGGTAAGCCTCCACGGCGGCAAGCGAATCCATCTGCGCCTGCCAGGCCATCTGCTTCTTCGCCTCACGGCTCTGGTACCCGAAGAAGCCCAGCATGATCAGGCCGATCAGGACCCAGCCGATGATAGAGTTTTTATCCATAGTCTATTCGCTCTGCGCTTCCTCTTTGGCCACGAGTTCACGGATCTGGTTCTCCAGCTGCTTGAGTTCCTCCTTGGCGGCCTCGATGCGTTCGAGCATCTGGGCCTTGAGCGTCTCGGCACCCTTGGAAAGGCCGAAGAAACCAATGTTGTTCTCATAGGTCTGGATGTCCTGCTGGAGCTGGTTGTACTTCTGCGTCAGCCGGTCTTTCTCGGTCAGCGGCGCATTGCGGCGCGGCTCGCGGGAAGAGAAGCGGCCGCCTTCCCGGCGTCCACCCCGGTTGAAGTCCGGGAACTTGGCCTGCATCGCGGCGCGATAGGCAGACTGGACGGCTTCCTTCTCCTTGAACGGGACGAAACCGATGGCATTCCAACGCTCGGCGAAGCCACGGGCGGCTTCCATGTCGGCGTCGGCATCGGCGGAGACATAGGCCTCGATTTCCTCGATAAGGGCACGCTTGGCCTTGAGGTTGCCATAGAAATCATTCTCGGGCTTGGCCTGCTTGTCACGCTCGTTGAAGAAAGCGTCACAGGCGGCGCGGAAGCGCTTCCACAGCTGCTCGGATTTCTTGCGCGGAACGGCACCGATCTCCTTCCACTGCTTCTGGAGCTCGATGAAGGCCTCGGAAGTCTTCTTCCAGTCGGTGCTGCCGCTGAGAGCCTCGGCCTGCTCGATCAGGGCGAGTTTCTTGGACATATTGTCGTTCATGCTGTCCTTGAACTCGTTATAGTATTCACGCTTGCGGCTGAAGAACTGGTCGCAGGCGGCACGGAAGCGGTCGTATACCTTCTGGTTGTCCTTGCGGGTAGCGAAACCGATCTTGCGCCACTCGGCCTGGATGGCTTCGATTTCCTTGGAAAGGGTGTTCCACTGGCTGGAGGAGGTGATTTCCTTCGCGGCGATTTCCTCGACCTTCTCGCAGAGGGCGGTCTTGGCCTCGAGGTTCGCGACCTGCTGCTCCTTCAGGCCTTCGAAATGGGCCTGGTACTTCTTGTTGATGACGGCGGTGGCAGCACGGAAGCGCTCCCAGATGGAGTCACGGAATTCCTTGGCCACGGGACCGAATTCCTTCCACTGCTCGTGGAGCTTCTGGAGTTCCTTGAAGGAACCCACGACATCGTCACTCTCCGCGAGGGCCTCGGCCTGCTCGCAGAATTCGGTCTTGGCTTCCAGGTTCTTGCGGAAGTCAAGGTCCCGGAGCTCACGGTTGATCTGGACGAGGTCGTAGAACTTCTCCACATACAGCTGATAGGTGTCATTGACGTCGCGGAAGTTCTGCTGCGGGACCGGACCGGTCTCCCGCCAGCGGTTCTGGATTTCCCGGAACTTCGGGAAGGCGTCCTTCATGTCGCCCTGTTCCTCGACGAGGGCCTTCAGGTCCTCGATGATGGCCTGCTTCTTCACGAGGTTGTCCTCGCGTTCGGCATCGAGCTGGCGGTTGTATTCCGCACGCTCCTTCTTATACGCGTTGTAGAGGGATTTGAAACCGGCCTCGATGGCGGCAAACGGACTCTGGATCTCGTTCTCCTGCGGCTCGACGGTCACTTCCTCCACGGTATCAGCATCGGGTTCGTCGACGGCGGCATCCTCGCCGGCCTCGGCCTTTTCGCGGGACAGACGCTTGTAGAAGGCGGACTTGATGGCCTCAGCCTCCTTGGAACGCTTCATCCTGTCGGCGCTTTCTGTCAATTCCTGGAACAGTCCGGACAGTTCGGCAAGGGTCTTCTCGCCATAATTGACCACGGCTTCCTTCACCTCTTCCACGACTTCCTTCACTTCTTCCACGACGGGCGCGGCGGTTTCCTGTACTTCCTCCACAGTCTTCTCCACGGTTTCCTTGGACTCTTCCTGTGCTACATCTAAGGTCTCGTTGACAGTTTCGAGGACCTCAGGCTTCAATTCTTCACTCATGATAAATGGTGTTCAAAAGTTAAACATACAGAATGCAAAGATAACATTTTTTCCACAATAAATATTACATTTGCAGACCGAAACGAAAAAGCATGCGTATCGATATCCTCACCGTCGTCCCGGAGCTCCTCGAGAGCCCGCTGAGCCATTCTATTCCCGGCCGGGCCGTCAAGAAAGGCCTGGTGGAAATCCATGTCCACAACCTTCGGAAATACGGCCTCGGACCGCGTCTGACGGTGGATGATTACTGCTATGGCGGTGATGCCGGCATGGTGATGATGGTGGAGCCGGTGTTCCGCATGATCGAGGAACTGAAGGCCGAGCGCGACTATGACGAAGTCATCTACATGGCCCCCGATGGCGAGATCCTGGACCAAGGCATCGCCAACGAGCTGTCCCTCAAGGAGAACATCATCATCCTGTGCGGCCATTACAAGGGAATCGACGAGCGGATCCGGGAGCATCTCGTCACCCGCGAGATCTCCGTAGGCGATTTCGTCGTCAGCGGCGGGGAAATCCCGGCCGCCCTGCTGGCCGACAGCATCATCCGCCTGATTCCCGGCGTCCTCACCGACGAGACCTCCGCCCTTTCGGACAGTTTCCAGGACGGCCTGGTCTCCCCTCCCGTCTATACCCGTCCCGCCGAATTCAACGGCTGGAAGGTTCCTGACGTCCTCCTCTCCGGCAATCCCAAACTCATCCAGGCCTGGCAGGACGAGCAGGCGCTCCAGCGGACGAAGGAACGCCGTCCCGGACTTCTGGAATAGGATCAAGCAAAGGTAAAGAGGTACCGGTAAACCCATAAAATAAGGCTCGCATCCCTGCGAGCCTTATTTTGGTTAGTTAGTAGTGTATTCTTACTCAGAAGAAGGTTAATTGTGTTGGTTAGAAGAAGCGTCTTGTCTAACAGTTGCAGAAAGGATTCTTAAAAATTATTATAAACTTCTCTTCTTCCCTTTTGCAATAGCAAAGGTACACAATCTTTCCATACTTCCAAATTTTTTTGAATAAAACTTGTATTAATAAAATTCCTTAAAAACTATAGGTGGCCTTTACGGTGAAATTCCGGGGAGCCTGAGGGTACAATCCGGCCTCCAGATAAATGGGATCACCCCCGTCCGAAGCGCCCTGCCAGGCCCGGTAAACCCAGGCATAGGCATAGTATTCCAAGTTCAGGAGATTGTTCACATAGAGGGCGATTCCCAGGTTCCCCACCGGCATCTTGAACGAATGCGACAGGGCCAGGTCCGTGACGAAGAAAGCCGGGATACAGCGGTCTACGTTTCCGGTATTGTCCCAATACTGGCGGCCGACATACTTGCCGCTCAGTACCAGGGAAAGGGGCTTCCAGGTTCCATTGAAAGGGCTCAAGGCTACCCTTCCCATCCCAACGACCGAGGGAGACAGGAGCATCGTCGTATTGTCATAGTTCTCCTCCTTGTATCCGCCGTCCACCCAGTTCTCCAGATAGGCGGTAAAATGGCGGAGCTTGTTGGTGCTGAGCGTCACGTTCCCGTCGAAACGGAACCAGGAGACGGGATACCAGGCGGTTGAAAGCTCGATGCCCCGGCGCCAGCCACGGCCGACATTCTCTTTGATCGCATAACCGGAAGAGCTCAGGCGGCCCGTTTCCAGCAGCATGTCCCGGTATTCCATCAGATAAAGGTTGGCGGCGGCCATCCAGCGCGAACCGACGAACTGGTAGCCCGCTTCAATGTCCAGCATCGACTCCGGTTTGATCGGGATCATCTCTCCCTTGATGTTTTCCTTGATGTCGCTGCGGCCGGGTTCCCGGTGTCCTAAGGCCGCGGACACATAGAGCCGGTGGGCGCCGAAGGTGGCCGTCAGTCCGCCCCGGGGATTGAAGAAGTCCCAGCGCTCATGATAATCGATGGGGATGGTACTCGCCTTGTCATCCGCCCCTACGAAATCATAGCCGATATGGCGATACTGCAGGTCCGCATAGGCATTCAGCCAGGAAGTCAGCTGATAATCGGCACGGAGGAAGACGCTGAGATCGTTTTTCAGGCCCGTGTTCCGGTACCAGGTGAAGTTCCGGTTCATCGACGCATAGTCATAGGAAGGGCCCAGCACGCGGGACCACAGCATCTCTCCCCAATGGGCGCCGTCATAGCGGGAAAGGTTCACCCCGCCGTCCACCTTCCAGTCTGCCGTCCGGAAACGGAGTTCGGACTGGAACACGTACAGGTCGTTCCCCATCTTCTTCCGATAGATCATGTCGCTCTTCTTGACCCCACCCGCTTCGGAGAAAGGATAGCCGAACTCGGCGAATTTGCGGCCGGTCTTGTAGTATTCATCGTAACCGTCCCCGCGGGTGTAATCGGCCGTATTGGACCAGGTCAGCCGGTCCGTCAGACGCCGCGTATAATTGAGCTGGAGATGATGCTGCGCATAATTGTCGGTCTGGTCCGGATAATAGCAGACATTTCCTTTGTCATCGACATACTCCCCAGAACCGTTGTAGCGGCGGTCTTTCGCATACATCCCGGGGGAGATGCCGTCCCAGGTCATTCCGCTCTTCTGGTCGCCCGACAGATAGGTCAGCCGAAGGGAGTTACGCCCTTTCATCCATCCCAGCACCGCCAGGAGGGAGGTCGACCCGACACCGGCGTTCCGGATATACCCGTCCGTCTTTCCGACGGACCAGGCGAGACTGAAATACAGACCGGAAGGCTGCAGTCCCGACATGGCCGAAACCGTGTTCACGAACGTGCCGTAAGAGCCGGCGGACACATCCCAGCGGAACGAGGGGTCGGGAGTGACGAAAGCCGTATTCATGTTGACGCTGGCCCCGAAAGCGCCCGCTCCGTTCGCCGACGTACCCAGACCGCGCTGGACCTGGACGCTGGAAAGAAGGGACGTAAGGGCCGGAATGTTCACCCAGAACACTTCCTGGGACTCGGCGTCGTTGAGCGTGATTCCGTTCAGGGTCACATTGACCTGGGACCCCTTGGAACCGCGGATGGTCATCGCGGAATTGCCCAGACCCGTGCCGCCTTCGTTATAAGTAACCACGGAGGGCAGCAGGTTCAGGGTCATCGGAAGGGAATGCATCGGATTGGCCGACCGCAGTTCATCCTTCCCCACATTGGAATAAGCGACCGGCGTATGGGCACCGGCCCGGCTGCCCGAAACGACGACGCTGTCCAGGCGTTCGTCCCATCCGCCATTGAGTTCCTGGGCTGAGGCGGCCGCCAGGGAGAGCGCAAGCAGCGCTGCAGCAATGAAAAAACCTCGCATAAAACAATCGTTTTGATGCAAGGGGCGACACCGGTAGTGCCTTGGAGATGCTTCCCTACGCCGGTATGGACCGGATCAGGTTCATTGGGTATCTCTCAACCGGGACTGGGCCCGGTACCCCCGCATAATATGTAACAATAAGCTATTTCTTCTTCACCAGTTCGATTTCGTACATCTTAGGCCAGTATTTCCCAGTCAGGAAGATCCGTCCTTCCTTGTCCACGGCGATGCCGTTGAGGACATCCGTTTTCCGGGTACGCTCCTTATAGGGAAGCAAGCCCCGGCAGTCCACCGTCGCTTCCACCTTCCCGTCGGAAGGGTCGATGATCACGATGGTGTCGGTCGTATAGACATTCGCCCAGACCTTTCCGTCAATCCATTCCAACTCGTTCAGGTAACGCACCGACTTGCCGTCCATCGTCACCCGCAAGCGCCGCTGGACATTCAGGTCCGCGTCCATGAAGTACAGGAAGGAACTGCCGTCGCTGGCGATGAGCTGCCGCCCGTCCGTGGTCAGGCCCCAGCCTTCCCGGGGATAGGCCACGGTGGCCTTGTATTTATGGGTGGCGAAATCATACACGAAGGCAACCTGGTTGGTCCAGGTAAGGATATAGAGGTTGTCTCCGAATACGACGGACCCTTCGATGAAATACGTCCTTGAGAAATCCATCCGGGAAAGGGCCTCACCCGTTTCCAGGTCCACGGTCCTGAAAGTGCTTTCACCCCACTCGCCGGTTGACTCGTAGAGGGAATCGGCGTGGAAAAACAGTCCCTGGGTATAGGATGTGACGTCGTGCGGATACTCCCGTACCACCTTCACTTTGTATTCCCGGACCTTGGTGGTACCGCAGGAAACCGCGGCAGCCAGCAGGGACAATATGAGCAAAAACTTCCTCATGTCTGTAAAATCATACAAAAATAGTGTTTTTTTCGTACCTTTGCAACCACAAAAGGCGGGACGATCTGCCGCGCCGCGATTGCGGTGAGGAAAGTCCGCACAGGGCAGGGCGCCTGACTGTGGAAAGCACAGAAGGGAGTAATCTTTTCCGTCCGTAACAGAGAACGACCGCCCCTTCGGGGGCAAGGGTGAAAACGCGGGGTAAGAGCCCACGACGCCGTATGGCGACATGCGGCGGGTACGGCGGCAGGCCTGCAAGACCAAATATACCGGCAGATGAGGGCGGCCCGTCCGATGCCGGGGGGTAGGTTGCGAAGATAAATGGCAGATTCAAAAACAGAAAGCGGCTTACGGCCCCGCCTTAGACCGAGAGAGGGTATCCTGACGGACACCCTCTCTTTTCTTATTCAGCCTCAACGAACCGGCACCAGCCGTGCTCGTCCGGGAACTCTCCATCCTGGATGGCCCGGATGCGCTTGTACAGGGCCGTGGACTTGGGGCCCACCTCCCCGTCGGGGCAGAAACGGAACGAACGGGTTACCTCCGCCTCTTCCAGCACCGGCTTGATGTCGATGTGGGAAAGCGGGGTGATGACGACCGCCGTACCGCAGCCGCCGACCTCTTCGAAGGTGGCCAGCTCCTCCAGAGGTACAGGACGCTTTTCCACTTCCATGCCCAGGTCGATGGCGACCTGCTGGAGCGTCTTGTTCGTGATGGACGGAAGGACGCTGTCGGAAAGCGGGGTAATGTACTTGTTTCCCTTGATACCGAAGAAATTGGACGAACCGAACTCGTCGACAAACTCGCGGGTGGAGGAATTCAGGTACAGGAGTTCCGCATAGCCTTGTTCGTGGGCGAACTTGTAGGGCTTGAACGTATTCGCATAGTTCGCGCCGATCTTGTAGCTGCCGGAGCCCTTCGGCGCCGCCCGGTCGTAGTTGCCCGGGATGACAGCCGCGCAGGACTTCAGGTGCGCGCCGTAGTAGGAGCCAACGGGGGCGCACATCACGGCGAACACAGCTTCCGGATACGGAACGAGCTGCATCTGGGGGTGCATGCCCACCAGCAGCGGGCGCAGGTACATCGACGCGCCCAGGCCGTACGGCGGGAGGAACTCCATATTGCCGCGGATGCAGGCCTCACACATCTGGTAGAACATTTCCGGGGACGGGCAGGGCATCCCGAGGTAGTCCGCGGTCCGCTGCAGGCGGGCGGCGTTCTGGTCAGGACGGAACATCGCGATGCGGCCGTCCTTCTGCCGGAAGGCCTTCAGGCCCTCGAAGCAGGAAATCGCGTAATGGAAGACCTGCGCAAAAGGGTCGAACGTAAAGGAGAATGTCTCCGTCGATTCGGGGGTGGACCACTTGCCGTCCTTGAAGTGGGAGACGACAACCGTGCGGGTCCGGTAGGCGTCAAAGCCTAAGGTTTTCCAGTCTATCTGTGCCATATCGTTCTATATTTTCGATGCAATCCAATCACCCACCTCGGAGGTGGAACAGCTGCCGCCGAGATCCTCGGTCGTGACGCCGGCCTCCAGGGAGGCGGCGACGGCCTCGCGGATGGCCTTCCCTTCCTCCATCAGGCCGAAGGCGTATTCGAACATCATGGCAGCGGAAAGGATGGCGGCAACCGGGTTTGCGATATTCTTCCCCGCCGCCTGGGGATAGGAGCCGTGGATGGGCTCGAACAAGGAGGTGTGCTCCCCTACCGAGGCCGAAGCCAGCAGGCCCATCGAACCGGAGATGCAGCTTGCCTCGTCGGTGAGGATGTCGCCGAAGGTGTTTTCCGTCACCAGGACATCGAAGAACTTCGGCCAGCGGATGAGCTGCATCGCGGCATTGTCCACGAACATATAATCCACCTGGATATCCGGATAGGACGGCTCCATCTCCTGCGCGATCTGGCGCCACAGCCGGGACGATTCCAGCACGTTGGCCTTGTCCACGACCGTGAGGTGCTTGCGGCGGCGGCCGGCGTACTCGAAGGCGAGCTTCAGGATACGCTCCACCTCGGCGCGGCTGTAGATATTGGTGTCATAGGCCGTGTTTCCATTGTCCTTCCGGCCCTTCTCGCCGAAATACATTCCGCCGGTGAGCTCCCGGATGCACAGGAAGTCGGCCCCGTCCACGAGTTCGGTCTTCAGCGGGGACTTGTCCACGAGCGACTTGAATGTCTCCACCGGACGGAGATTCGCGTACAGCCCGAGCTGCTTGCGGATGGCCAGGAGCCCCTGTTCCGGACGAACCTTGGAGGTGGGGTCGTTGTCATACTTCGGGTCTCCCACCGCCCCGAACAGGACGGCGTCGCTTTCCATGCACAGGGCGTGGGTTTCCGCCGGGTAGGCGTCGCCGAAGCGGTCGATGGCGCAGGCTCCCACATAACCGAAGGTATAAGTCACCTCGTGGCCGAAACGGGCGCATACGGCATCCACGGCCTTGACGGCCTGGGCCACGACTTCCGGACCGATTCCGTCGCCGGGCAGTTTTGCAATCTTAAGTTTCATATCAGGTTGTTTTCGATTAAGTTCAACATCTTGACCGTGGCCTTGATGGCGGCTTCGGCCTGGTCGGAATCCACGCCGCGGGTCTTGAAGTCCTTTCCCTGCCAGTCCCAGGAGATGGTCGTCTCCACCAGGGCGTCGGTCTTGCCCCCGGGCGGAATCTTCACGACATAGTCGGTCAGGCGGGGATGACGGCGGCCAAGCCGGTCGTAGATAATCCACAGCGCTTTCATGAAAGCGTCGTACTGGCCGTCCCCGGCGGCCGCCTCCTCATACTCGGTTCCGTCGATGTCGATCCGGATGTTCGCGATAGGGCGCATGCCGCGGGCGAGCTGCAGGCTGTAGTTGATGATGTGGATCCGGTCCGGGGCGGTCGTGGAGACGTCGCCTTTCAAGACATCCGCGACGATGAACGGGAGGTCCTCCGGAGTCAGGCTTTCCTTCTTGTCACCGAGTTCGACGACGCGGGCCGTGACCTGCTTCATCTGCTCCGGCGTCAGGTTGATGCCCAGGGATTCCAGGTTCTTGACGATATTTGCCTTTCCGCTGGTCTTTCCAAGGGCGTAATGGCGGTGACGGCCGAAACGTTCCGGCAGAAGGGCATTCTGGTACAGTCCGCCCTTGCGGTCGCCATCGGCATGGACCCCGCTCGTCTGCGTGAAGACGAACTCGCCCACGAGGGGCTTGTTCGCGGGAATCCGCACGCCGGAAATCGTTTCCACATAGCGGCATACGTGCATCAGACGGCTCTCGTCCAGGGTGTTTTCCACTTTCAGGTGGTCATTGAGGATGCCGATGGCGCTGGACACAGGCAGATTGCCGGTCCGCTCCCCCAGCCCGTTCACCGTCGTATGCAGCCCCTTGACGCCGGCGCGGACCGCCTCGAAGGCGTTTGCCGCCGCCAGGTCGTAGTCGTTGTGCGGATGGAAATCGAAATGGATGCCGGGATAGCGCTCCAGCATTGCCCGGCAATACGTCCAGCTCTTCACGGGATCCAGGATGCCCAGCGTGTCCGGCAGCATGATCCGCCGGACGGGCGCATCCTTCAGGGCATCCACCAGGAAGAACACATACTCCGGGGAATCCGTCATCCCGTTGGACCAGTCTTCCAGATACACATTGACTTCCAAGCCCTTGGCGACTGCCAGGGAGATATCCCGGAGGATGTCGTCCCGATGCTCCCCGGGAGTCTTCCGGAGCTGGCCGGTCACATGGCGGAGCGAACCCTTCGTAAGCAGGTTCATCACGCGTCCGCCGGCGGAAACAATCCAGTCGATGGACAGGCCGCCGTCCACAAACCCGAGCGCCTCCACGGCCTCGAGTTTCCCACAGGTGGCAGCCCATGCGCAAATCTTGGCGAAAGCCTCCTGTTCGCCCCGGGATACCCGGGCCGAGGCCACCTCGATCCGGTTGACCTTCAGGCCTTCCAGCAACAGGCGCGCAATGGCCAGTTTCTCATCCGGATTGAACGAGACACCGGCGGTCTGTTCGCCGTCACGGAGGGTTGTGTCCAGGATTTCGATCATTTCTTTTCGTAGGCTTCGATCTTCTCCTTCTGGAGGAGCAGATAGTCGATATCGTCCAGCGCGTTCACCAGGCAATACTTCTTGTACGCATTCAGTTCGAAAGATTCGCTGCGTCCCGTAGCGAGGTTCGTCACGGTCTGGGCGGGGACATCCACCCGGACCTTGGTCGCAGGATCCGCCGCGATGGAGGAGAACAACTCCTCCAGGAATTCCGGCGTCACGACGACGGGCAGGACGAAATTGTTGAGCTCATTATTCTTGTGGATATCCGCGAAGAAGCTGGATATCACCACTTTGAACCCGTAGCCGGCAATGGCCCAGGCGGCGTGCTCCCGGCTGGAGCCGGAACCGAAGTTACGGCCGGCGACAAGGATCTCTCCCCCATAGCGCGGGTCGTTGAGGACAAAATCCCGGACGAGCGTCCCGTCGGGACGGTAACGCCAGTCGCGGAACAGGTTCTCGCCAAAGAACCGTTCGTCCCGGGTCGTCGCCTTCAGGAAACGGGCGGGGATAATCTGGTCCGTGTCCACATTCTCCAGCGGAAGCGGGACACAGGTGCTTTCTATGATGTCGAATTTCTGTTTCATGGCAGCAAACGGGGATCAGTGATGAAACCGGTGACGGCGGCAGCCGCGGCCGTAAGCGGACTGGCGAGGAGCGTCCGGGAGCCGGGCCCCTGACGTCCTTCGAAATTACGGTTACTGGTGGACACGCAGTATTTCCCGGCGGGAATCTTGTCCGGATTCATCGCCAGGCAGGCGGAACAGCCCGGCTGCCGGATCTCGAAACCGGCGGCCTCCAGGATCTTGTCCAGCCCTTCCTCCTCGATCTGCCGACGGACTTTCCAGGAGCCGGGGACGAGCCAGGCCACGATGCCGGGAGCCTTGTGACGACCGGCGGCAATGGAGGCAAAAGCCCGGAAATCCTCGATACGGCCGTTCGTGCAGGCGCCGAGGAAAACATAGTCGACAGGCTTGCCGAGCAGCATTTCACCCGGACGGAAACCCATATATTTCAAGGACTTGCAAAAAGACTGGCAACCTTCGGACGGAATGTCGTCCAAAGTGGGGATATATCCGTTCACGGCCATTCCCATTCCGGGATTCGTCCCGTAAGTGATCATCGGAGCGATCTCGGCCGCATCGAAAACGATTTCGCGGTCGAAAACGGCGTCATCCTCACTCTTGAGCTGTTTCCAAGCTTCCACGGCCTTGTCCCACTCCGCACCCTTCGGTGCGTATTCGCGGCCTTTCAGGTAAGCGAAGGTAGTCTCGTCGGGTGCGATGAAACCGCCTCGGGCTCCCATCTCGATGGAAAGATTGCACAAGGTAAGGCGCCCTTCCATCGACAGGGAACGGACCGCCGATCCGGCGTATTCGACAAAATACCCTGTGGCGCCGCTGGTGGTCAGTTTGCTCATCAGGAAAAGGGCCATATCCTTGGCTGTCACGCACTTGCCCAGTTCGCCCTCAATCCGGATCCGCATCGACTTGGGTTTCTGCTGGAGGATGCACTGGGAAGCCAGCACCATCTCCACCTCGCTGGTACCGATGCCGAAAGCGACAGCACCTACGGCTCCGTGCGTGGAAGTATGGGAGTCTCCGCAGACGATGGTCATTCCCGGGAGGGAAAGCGCCTTCTCGGGTCCCACGACGTGGATGATGCCGTTGTCCGGATCATTCATGCCGAAATGCGTCAGGCCGAACTCGGCCGCATTGGCGGCCAGGGCATCCACCTGTTTCTTGGACACGGGGTCCTCGATGGGTTTGTCCTGGCCTTCCGTGGGCGTATTGTGGTCCGGCATGCAGAAAATCCTGTCCGGACGGAAACAACCGATCCCGCGGGCGCGCAGGCCGTCGAAAGCCTGCGGGCTGGTCACTTCGTGGCAGTAGAGCCGGTCGATGTAGAGCTGGTCGAGGCCGCCTTCCACGTGCTGGACGACATGGGCGTCCCAGATTTTGTCAAAAAGGGTGTTCATACAATCTTGTTGATACAGTCCACATAGGCTTCGATGGAGGCTGTCACAATGTCCGTAGACGCTCCGAAACCGTAATAAACGCGCCCCTCGTTCTCCACCTGCATATGCACCTTGCAGCAGTCATCGGATCCTTTGGAGACGCCCTGGATAGTATATTCGTTAATGGTGAGATGACGCTTCACGATCTGACGGAGGGCATTGATGGCAGCGTCCACCGGACCGTTGCCGGTCGCAGCCGCCTCGAACTTCTCCCCGGCGATGTCCAGTCCGACGGAAGCCACCGGCTTCACGCCGATGCCGCTCGTCGCCTGGAGCCAGTCCACCTTGATGCGGCGCTTGGCGGCCCGGTCGGCCCCGGCGAGCATCAGGATGTCGTCATCGTGGATCTCCTTCTTGCTGTCGGCCAGGCGGAGGAACTGCTCGTACACCTCGTCCAACTTGTTCTCATCCATCTTCACGCCATTCACTTCCAGCCGGTACTTGAGGGCCGCCCGGCCGCTCCGGGCCGTCAGGACGATGGAATTCGTGTCGATACCCACATCCTTCGGATCGATGATCTCATAGGTTTCCGCATTCTTCAGGACGCCGTCCTGGTGGATGCCGGACGAATGGGCGAAAGCGTTCTTGCCCACGATCGCCTTGTTAGGCTGGACGGGCATGTTCATCAGGGAGGACACCAGCCGGCTGGTGGGATAGATCCGCTTGGTATTGATGTTCGTCTCCAGCGGAATCCCGTGATGGGCCTTCAGGATCATCGCGATCTCCTCCAGGGCGGTGTTCCCCGCCCGTTCACCGATGCCGTTGATGGTCACCTCGCACTGTCTGGCCCCGTTCAGCAGGCCGGCCATCGTGTTGGCCGTCGCCATCCCGAGGTCGTTGTGGCAGTGCGTGGAAATGACCGCTTTATGGATGCCGTCCACATGCTCCATCAGGTACTTGATCTTGGCGCCGAACTCCTCCGGCAGGCAGTATCCGGTCGTATCGGGGATATTGACCACCGTCGCCCCTGCCTTGATGACGGCTTCCACCACGCGGGCAAGATACTCATTGTCAGTCCTTCCGGCATCCTCCGCATAGAATTCCACATCCTCGACGTACTTTTTCGCGTACTTGACGGCGCGGACGGCCCGTTCCAGGACCTCTTCCCGGTTCGAGTTGAACTTATAGCGGATATGGGAATCGGACGTGCCGATCCCGGTATGGATCCGGCCCCGCTTCGCATACTTCAGGGCCTCCGCGGCCATGTCGATATCCTTCTCGACGGCCCGCGACAGGGCGCATACCGTCGGCCAGGTCACGGCCTTGGAGATTTCCACCACCGAATTGAAATCACCCGGACTGGAAATCGGGAAACCGGCCTCGATGATGTCCACGCCGAGCAGTTCCAGCGCCTTGGCCACCTGGATCTTCTCCACGGTGTTCAGCTGGCATCCGGGAACCTGTTCCCCGTCGCGGAGCGTCGTATCGAATATGTATACCCGGTCGCTGCTCATCGGTCGATCTCTTCGGGACGGAGTTTACGGACAGCGGCACCGGTCCGCCAGAGTTCGCTCTCACGGAGAGCCTTCAATTCTTCCTCCAGGCCCTTGCGGTAGTCGGGCTTGGAATTCGCGTCGATGGAAATCTGGGCCTCGTTGCCGCTGGCAACACTCTCGTACAACTTCTCGAACACCGGCTTGGTGGCATCGTGGAACGGGCCCATCCAGTCCAGGGCGCCGCGCTGCGCGGTCGTGGAGCAATTCGCATACATCCAGTCCATGCCCTTCTCGGCAAAGAGCGGCATCAGGGACTGGGTCAGTTCCTCGACCGTCTCGTTGAAAGCCTCGGACGGGCTGTGCCCGTGTGCGCGAAGGACTTCGTACTGGGCCAGCAGGATGCCCTGGATGGCGCCCATCAGGGTTCCACGCTCACCGGTGAGGTCGGAATAGACCTCGCGCTTGAAGTCAGTCTCGAACAGATAACCCGAACCGACACCGATGCCCAGGGCCAGGGTGCGCTCGAGGGCGCGGCCGGTAGCATCCTGATACACGGCATAGGAGGAATTCACGCCACGTCCCTGCAGGAACAGACGACGGAGAGAGGTACCGGAGCCCTTGGGGGCCACCATGATCACGTCCACGTCCTTCGGAGGAACGATACCGGTGCGGTCGTTATACGTGATGCCGAAGCCGTGGGAGAAATAGAGGGCCTTTCCCGGGGTCAGATGCTTCTTCACCGTGGGCCAGACGGCGATCTGGGCGGCATCGGATACCAGGTACTGGATGATGGTTCCCTTCTCGCAGGCCTCCTCGATCTCGAAGAGGTCCACGCCCGGGACCCAGCCGTCGGCGACCGCCTTGTCGTAGGTCTTGCCTTTGCGCTGGCCCACGATGACCTTGAAACCGTTGTCCTTCAGGTTCAGGGACTGACCGGGGCCTTGCACGCCATAGCCGATGACGGCGATGACTTCGTCCTTCAGGACTTCACGGGCTTTTTCCAGGGTAAACTCCTCGCGGGTCACGACGTTCTCGTCCACTCCGCCGAAATTGATCTTTGCCATAATTTATTGATTGTTAAGTTGTTGTTTTCTTTCTCTCTCCCGTTTACGCAGGAACTTGAAGACAGGTTCCTGCTCGGCCCGGGACACCGCGATCCGTCCGGAACGGACGAACTGCAGCACGCCGATGGGCTTGAGATCGTCGTGCAGGGCGGCCGTTTCGTCCGACAGGCCTGTCTTCTGGATGACCGTGAACACCTTGTTCATCTCCACGATGCGCGCGTGATAGCGGTTCAGCAGGGTTTCGATGTCTCCGTACTCGAGCAGCGCCGGCGTAGGCACCTTATACAGGCACAGCTCACGGTACACGATCTTGTCGGCCGTGTAGAAGAAGACCTTGATCACGTCCACGCGCTTTTCGATCTGCTGGACACTCTCGCGCACTTTCTTCTCCGGACCCGAGGTCACGATGGTGATGTTGTGGACACCCTCCATCGAGGTGGCGCCCGCGGACAGGCTCCAGATGCTGAGACCGTGGCGCGTGAACACGTTCGTGATCTGCGCCAGGAGGCCGATCTGGTTCTCGGTGTAGATGGTCACCGTGTATTCTTTCACTTCGCTATCCATTGTACCATTCGTTTTCCGTGATCATAATCTGGTGGATGCCCTTGCC
>JAFSJK010000001.1 GCA_017439305.1 Bacteroidales bacterium
CCGGCTTCTCCGGTTGGACATAGTGGAAATCCCTGTTGTACACGTATTTCCTGCCCGGGACTTTCCTGAGGATGTCATTCTTGATCAGGAACTGCTTAAGCTTCGCGATGATGGTCCGCGACCGGGAGAACCCGAGAGATGACGAATAGCCCACCATGAGCTGGTGCAGGAGCTCGTTGTAGCCGATCGGATCCGGGATTCCCTTGAATGCGATATCCAGCGCCACCCGGTGCATCTCCTCGGTCATGGACTGGTAGTCGAACGTCACACGCGGGGGAAGCGGTGCGGGTTCATACCCTTCGGCAAGGACGGGAAGCCCCTCCTCGTTGATGCTGAAGGCGAAGGGACGGAACTCCCGGTCTCGGACCAGGGAGGCTTTCACCTCGCTGATGTTCCCGTCTGCGTCGTTCTTCGTGATCTGGAGGATCGTCTCGGCCTTGTGGTTGAGCTCCGTCCCGATGTGCCCGCGGACATTGTCGTCCGCCTTGTTCAAGTGAAGGACGGTGTGGATATGGAGGTTGTATTGGCTGCTCCATCTCATCAGCAGGCCAATCACTTCCGCGGCCTCAGCTGAAGAATTGATGTCATAGAGGAGGTCTCGCAGCCCGTCGATGATGACAAGCCCGACTTCCGGCTCAATCGCCAGGGCCTGCTCGATGATCCAGCGGCGCATCAACGTCCCCTTCTCGCGGAGGTGCGCGAACTTAATGCGGTCCTGGTCCATCGTTTCAGGGTAGCCGCAGAGCCTGTTGATCCGGCGTACGATCTTCAGGCAGTAGTCGGCGCTCTGCTCCGTGTCAAAATACAGGATCCTCCTCTTCCCCTCGGGGAAACTGGCCTGGTAGTTGAGAACCCGGCCGTTGGTCAGGGCCGCGGCGACAATCGCGCTGACGTTGAAGGTCTTCTTGGACTTGCCCTTGCCCGTAGAAGCGCTGAAATTGCCCAGGGTGCAGATGACCGAGTCACCGATCCTGACGACCTCAGGCGGCACCTCGAACTTGTCCGACGCCCTGACGAGCAGGGATTCCCATAACTGACGAAACTCCTCCGGTGACATTTGTGGTTCCATAATACCGTTCTCAATCTTTAATATGTGTACTTGTTCTTTCATTGCGATGCCCTGCTATTTCCGGTGCTTGTCCTTCCTCAGGCGCAGCCTGCCGGCGGCAAGGTCGTCGAGCAGCTTCCCCTTGCGGACCAGGCTCCGCCTTCCGTTCTTCTCCAGCTTGATGACCCCGCTGTTGACATGGGCGTAGAACGTGGGCTCGCTGCACCGCAGGAGCTGGCAGGCTTCCTTCACGCTGATGAGTTCGTCACCGGGCGTGGGAGGCGGGATCCTGCTGAAGGCCTCCTCGACCGCCGTCGTGACGATGGGCTTGATGATGTCCCCTAAATAACGGGAGATGATGGGTTCGAGTTCCATAAGATTCTTTTTTATGATCTTGCGGAACGAAAGTAGTATTAAATACTTGATTATTAAAATGTTATAAAAAGCAGTAAAAGCAGTAATTTATGTAAGAACCAAGCTTGTGACTGGGCAGGAAGCCGTTTGTCAGGGCAGTAATCTGCCGGTCGATTTCAGGAGATGCTCAGGCTTGGTAAGGATATTTCTTAAGGATATCCGCAATGCCGTTCTTGTCGTCCCCCTTCGTAGCGACGTTGCTGGAGCGCTTCAGTCCGCGGTATGTCCTTCCGTGGCTGGGGAAGAGGAACGCGCGGTTCATCTCCGCATCCGTCAGGCCGAAATGCTCGGCGAAAAGGGTGGCCGCCACCTTGGTGCCGCACCATTTCAAGGGCCGTGACGGCGGCAGGCGGTCAATGATGAGCCGCTCGTAGAACTCGTCGTCAACATCCTTCACGTAGAAACGGAGGCTCCTGGCGATACCGGCCAGGGAGGGCCGCTCCTCCCAGACAGGCGCGCTGGAGAATTCATGAAGGATGATGCACATGTCTTCGTCGAGTTCCTTCAGGAACAGGACATAGCGGGGGAGCGTCTCGCAAAGCGGAGGTGGCAGGCCCTCGGAATCCGCTACAGTCCGGGCTGTCAGACGGAAGGCGCGGTACCTTGAAATGAAAGTTGAGATCTCGTACTTCAAAGCATTGTTGGACAGGACGTCAGGCCAGAGGTCAATGATGTCGTAGAAACAGTCCCGGAGCCGCTTCTGGAACTCCCCCCTGCGATACACGATGGTGTGGATGTCCTTGGCACTGATGTCACGGAATCCCGTGCCCGCCAGGTTGTTCATCGCTGTCACCATCTCGTTTACGAGTGCACGCGTTCGATAAAGACGATGATGATAGTTCATATGTTCGAGGATTGGATACGGCAGAGGGCAAAACAAGACGCCGGTGGGGCGTCTTGTCAGAAAAGGCCGGAGGAGAAAAGGGCCTTCTTATCGTGCAGGGATACTGCTGACTACTTGAAGTAGTCGTATTTGTCCGTCAGCTTCTCGACAACCTTGAGACTGTCGGCCTTGATGTACTTCTTCAGCATGGCCGGAGAAGTGTGCCCCGTGACCTTCATGATGTCGTAGATGTCGACACCTGAAAGGTACATCAGTGTGGCGCCGGTACGGCGGGCCGTGTGGGTGTGGATGAGCTTGTATTTCTCGACCATCTCCTTGCGGGCGGTGCCCCCCTTCGTGGTCTCGATCTCGACAAGGTCCGTCAGCCCGGCCGCCTGGGCGACATCCTTGATGTAACGGTTGATGACCTGGTCTTCCAGGTGCGGAAGCTGGTAGTCGTATTTCTCGAGGATGGCCTTCAGGCGGGAGTTGCAGGGGATGGCAACCCTGGCCCCCGTCTTCTTCTGGCGGACGTTCAGGTAGGTGATCTCATGCTTCTCGATCCAAGCCCGCTTCTCACCAGGGTGCTCCGGGTCATCCTCCTCGCGCATGACGTTCTTCACCAGGGTGCTGAAGTCCTCCTTCCGGATGTTGTTGTAGTCCGAGACGCGCTGGGCGGTCCAGACGCCGACCATGAAGATGTCGCGCGCCAGCTCGTGGCCGGCTTCATACCGCGAGAGGTCGACGGACATCATCCTGTCCAGCTCCTCCTCGGTCAGGTAGATACTGTCGATATCGATCCGGGTACCCTTGAACTTC
>JAFSJK010000023.1 GCA_017439305.1 Bacteroidales bacterium
AGAATAACCACGCCACTGAAACACAATCTCCGATATGAAGCACAAAATCTTCCTTTTCGGCGCCCTGGCTGTTGCCCTGGCTGCTCCGGCCGCCGTCGTTACGGCCATCGCCCTGTCCGGCAGTCCGGCCGCCGTCCCCGCCCGGCCGGAAGGCCCTTGCGACATCTATGCTGCCGGCGGTGCTCCCTGCGTCGCCGCCCACAGTACCACCCGCGCCCTGTCCGCCTCCTATGACGGACCGCTGTATCAAGTGATGCGCCAGTCCGACCGGGCGACTCTGGATATCGGCGTCGTCCCGCCGAGTCCCGGCGATCCGGGCGGTTATGCCGATGCTGCCGCGCAGGATGAGTTCTGTAAGAACACAACTTGCTGGATTTCAATCATCTATGACCAGTCCGGAAAGGAGAACCATCTGTACCAGGCTCCTCGTGGCGCCTTCTCCGGTGCCGCCCTTGGCGGATTCAATACGATGCCTGTCGCTGACATGGCCCCTGTCACCCTGATGGGTCACAAGGTCTACGGCGTGTACATCGTCCCGGGCATGGGCATGCGGCAGAACAACCCGCACGGCACCGCGGTGGATGACCAGGCCGAAGGCCAGTATTGGGTGATCAACGGCCACCACTACAACACCGGCTGCTGCTTCGACTACGGCAATGCCGAAACCGACAGCCGCGACGACGGTGATGGCACGATGGAGACCACCTATTACGGCAACTCCTCGTTCTGGTACTATGGCGAAGGCCCGGGACCGTGGGTCATGACCGACCAGGAGAACAACCTCGTGGGCTGCGTAAATCCCGATCCGAACGACAAATATTGCCGGGACCTGCCCAGCATCAGCTGGCGCTTCGTCACTGCGACCGCCGATGGCGAGCCGCACCACTGGCGCTCCATGGGCGGCGACGCCCAGACAGGAGAACTTATCACAATGTATGATGGCCCGCGTATCCAGAACGACCGGAACAGCTACGACCCGATGCGCAAGCAGGGCGCCATCCTGCTGGGCAACGGCGGCGACAACAGCAATCACTCGTCCGGAACCTTCTACGAGGGCGCGATGACCGCTCCCGACACCTTCCCGACCATCGAGACGAACCAGGCCGTCCAGGCTAATGTCGTGGCCGCCGGCTACGACGTCCAGCGCCTGGCCGTGGGTGCCACCGACAAGACCGCCGCTCCGAACGGACTCCAGACCTTCTCCCCGGGTTCTGTGGGATATACGACCGTCACTTTCGTGAACACGACCAAGGCTCCCATCAACGACCTCGTCCTTTCCATCGAGGCCCCGAAGGGTTGGAAAGCCAGTGTCCTGGGTGCCAAGGAGGCTTCGAAAAAGATCGATTACGCCGTCCTCCCCGGACAGACCGTCGTCGCCAACTTCGCCGTCACTGCCGGTTCCCGCGAATGGAACGGCGACCTGGTGGCCAAGGCCGGCTGGTCCGCCCCGGACGGAAAGGCCTGGTCCGAAACCGCCATTCAGAAAGTCCGTAACGTCGCTCCTGTGAAAATCAATGAATTCCGTGTCGGCGACGGCGTGAACAAGACCAACTCCTTCATCGAGCTGTACAACGCTTCCGACAAGGAAGTGGACATCGCGGGATGGGAACTCATCCACCACGCGGCCATGCTCCCCTACTTCTCCACGATCAAGGTCCCTTCCGGAACGAAGCTGGCCCCGAAGGCCTTCTATCTCCTGGGCCTGTCCACCTCCGGCCTCGCCGTGGATGCAGCCAAGGGCGACAAGACCCTGTATGTGCGCGACGTGACCGGCATCAAGGCCGGAGACGAAATCACCGTGGGTACTGGCGCCAACGCCGAGAAACATAAAGTCGCTACCGTCATCCGGAACGAACCCGAACCGGCTGCCAATGCCAACCCCACGGCCTTCAGCCGCACAATGGTTCCCCTCGGCAGCCCGACCACCCTGTGGCAGCCGCTCCCGGAAGGCCCGGTCATCACCATCCCGAAGGGTTCCACCCAGGTTCCGGTCGCCTATGCGGGTAATTTCAAGGTAGGTGCCAAGATGGCCATCGGCTACGGGGCGAAATATCCGGCCCCGGTCGCCGAACTTGAGAAGTATGAGGTCGTTACCGTCACGAAGGTCGGCAAACCCGGCACCCAGGCCTGGCTAGCCTATGACGCCAAGCCCGGTGACCGCAACATCAAGGTGTCCTCCGTGGAGAACATCAGCCCCGGTGACGTTATCCGCCTGGACATCGACAGTGAAGGTCACGGCATTGAATATGTGAAGGTCAAGAAAGTGGGAACCGCCTCCTCCAAGAGCCCGGGCCGCGGCCCCATGAGCCTGGAAGAAGCCGGAACCGGCCTCACGCTCACCAAGCCCTTGAAATACGCCCACTCCGCCAACATGCCGTTCAGCTGCAGCGGAACCGGCATCAGCTTCACTCCGGCGACGAAGTTCGACCACTCCAGCAACGAGCCGGTCCTTGCCCTTGCCTTCGAAATCGTCCTGGAGGAGCCGTTGAAGAACAACCACCCCATCGATGACGTGATCTGCGACCCGACCGTCACCACCGCCGGCTACCAGGGTGAAATCGCCCCGGACCAGCTCTACGGCGGCCCGGTCTTCGGCCGGATGGGCAACATGACCCTCTATGACGCCGATGGCCACGTGGTGGATTGCCTCAACTGGGGTTCCGTCGTGGACCCGATGCTGGCCGAAGGCTACATGGGCCAGTCCGGCGTCGACCAGGAAGGCAGCTTCATCCACCTCCGGGTGGAGAACAACAACCGGAACTGGAGTCGCATTCCCAACGCGCCGGTCCTTCAGGATCCGAACCTGAGCGCCGGCCGCTATCCGGACGGCAGCGATACCGATGACAACCAGGTCGACTTCAAGTTCCAGCTGTCCACGAACCTGTACGAGGCCGTCAAGGCCGGTTCCCGCGACATCACCGTTACGGAAACCCAGGGGGTCCGCATCGGACATCTGTTCAACATCGGCTACGGCAAGGATCAGGAGACCGTGACGGTGGCGACAATCGGCAAACCCCGCGTCATCACGAACACGGTAACTATCGGAGACCGGACCCGTGAAATCAGGACCACGGTCATGGACCTCACCCTGGGCCAGCCACTCAAGGCCGACCATGCCGCCGGCGCCTCCATTACCGACGGCACCCCGACTCCGGGCTATGCCAACCGATTCTGAATCCATACGATGAAAGCCGGTCCCAAGGGCCGGCTTTCCATTTTCCAGGCTATTCCTTTATCGGAACAGGAGGGGCAGGAAGTCCCGGATGGATTTCCGCCATACCTGCCATTCGTGGACACCGGGATAGGAAGCGAAACCAACCTCGACCCCCTTTTCGCGCATCTGGCGCACGATGGAACGGGTGGCTTCGATCCGGGGATCCTGTTCCCCGCAGGTGATCATGAAGACGTCGAAGTCCTTGTTGAACCTGGCGGTATCGGAGAAGATACCGGGAATCTCCTTTTCCAGGTCCAGTTGCTGCTGGATGCCGAAACTGATGCCGCCGAACACCCCGGTGGAGAACACGCCGACGCTGGAGAACAACTCGGGATCCCGCAAGCCGATGTAGAAAGACTGGCCGCCGCCCATCGAAAGACCGGCCATGGCGCGGAAACGGCGGTCCTTCTTGACACGGAACTGAGACTCCACGGTGGGGATGACGTGCTGGACCAACTCCTTCCGGAATCCCTGCATCCCATCCCAGTCATACCGGTTCCCGCCTGGGACATGCCCATTGGCACAAACGACGATCATCGGCTCACAACGGCCTTCCGCGATGAGTGCGTCCAGGATATTGTCCGCCCGTCCCTGGATGAACCAGCCCGTCTGGTCCTCCCCTCCGCCGTGCTGGAGGTACAAGACCGGATATTTCTTCCGGCCTTTGTCATAGCCGGCGGGCGTATAGACGCGCATTTCACGCCACTGGCCACACACATCGGAATAATAATGGACCAGCCGGATCGTACCGTGCGGGATGGCGGCCTGCCGGTCGAACTCGGGACAACCCGCTTCGGGAATGTCGACGGCATTGACGTAGCCGGAATTGGAGGAATCAAGCCGGTCGGCGGGGTTGGGCACCGCCACTTCGTCCAGATACAGCGTATAGATCTGGTAGCCGGGATTCATCGGGGCCGAAGTCCAGGTCCAAGTCCCGTCAGCGGACCGGACCATGTCGCCCCGCTGGTCCATCGCGACGATCCGGGCCGAAGAAACCTGTGGTGCATGAACCTTGAAAAAGACGGTGCGGTCGGGCCGGACTTCCGGTTTGTAGAACGTGGGTACGGGCCGGTTCGGTTGCGCCCAGGCAACCAAGCCGGCCGTCAGAAGCAACCATGTAAGGAACTGTCTCATACTACTCCAGCCCGAAAAGGCCGTATGCCGCTCCGAGGAATTCCTTGTAGCACTCGGCCGGTTTGCCCCACATGCTGATGTAATACAGGATCACCAGGTCGTTGACCGGGTCGATGATGTACTCCGTACCGGCGGCGCCGCCCCAGCGGAACACTTCGTCGGACATCGCGGGGACATCCTTGCGGGACGGGGTGCCGCGGAAGAGCTCGAACCCGAGACCGAACTGGAAGCCCGGGCCGTTGCTGTTCACCTCGGGAAGACGGTTCTGCCGCATCATCAGGATGGTTTCCGGCTTGAGGATACGGTGATTGTTGAACTCGCCGCCGTTCAGGAGCATCTGGCAGAATTTCGCATAGTCCCGGATCGGCCCGTACAGTCCCATCGTGCCGCCCGCATAGGTCTTCGGTCCGTTGAAGATCTGGTCCAGGCCGGACATCGGTGAAGGGACGAACTCCTCTCCGGACTTGCTGTAGGTCGTTACGAAACGCGGGCGGAGGGTCTCATCGTCAAAGAAATAGGCAGTATCTTCCATACCTATCGGGTCCAGGACCGCCTCCTTCAGGTATTCGGGGAGCGGCTTCCCGGAAATGATCTCGATCAGATAAGCGATCACCTCCATGTCATAGTAATAGTTCCAGTTGGTTCCGGGCTGGAAACCCAACGGGAAACGGATGTTGAACTCCACATTCTCCTTGACGGTCGTGCGGGGGGCGCGGACCTCCTCTCCGGCTTCCGCCAGGGTACGCAGATACCGGTTCGTGAGCGGTGCGAGATAACCGGAGGAATGGCTCAGCAGGTGCGCCACTGTCACGGGACGTTCCGCCGGAACGGTCTTGAAACCGCCCTCGCCATCCTCGACCAGGACCTCGTCCGGGAAATCCGGGATCCACTTGGAGATGGGATCCTCCACATCCAGGAGTCCCTTTTCATAGAGCGTCATCAGCGCTACAGCGACGACCGCCTTGGTCTGGGAAAAGAGCACGTAGATGTCGTCGGTCTTCGCAGGAATCTGCTGCTCGAGATTCTTCATTCCGAAAGATTTCTCGTAGACGACATTCCCTCCCTTGGCGACGAAGGCCGTCACGCAAGGGACCTTTTTGTCGTTGACAAAGGACTGGAGGACCGCATCCAGGGCGGCCTCCCGGTCCGGCGTGACGCCCAAGGCAGCCGGATCGGCATGGTCATTGAACTGCTGGGGAGGCTGGTTTCCCCCGCCGCAGGAAGCGGTTGCAAAAAGGGCCGTCAGAAGGGCTGCAAACAGGACAATCTTTTTCATATGTCAATGTATTATAGGGCTTTAAAAGTAATCTCAGCCGGAGCAAGGCCCTCCGATTCGGCCTTCACTGTCACGGTTCCGGCCTTGTCCGCCGCGAGGATGGCGAGGCTCATTCCGCACCAGACATCGCGTTCCGGCGATTTCACGGAGGAAAGGTCCCGCATGTTTCCGTTCTCGTTTCCGATCAGCCGGGCCCCCGATACCGTGAGCCTGACCCGGTTGGACGCAGTCTTGCACAACTGGCCGTCCTTGTCGACGATCTCTACGGTGACATGGGCCACATCGGACGGATCCGCCCGGAAGGAATCACGGTCGACAGTCAGACGGACCCCGGCCGGCTCGCCGAAGGTACGGATGACCTCCTCGAAGGTCTTTCCATCCTTGACACCCACCGCCTTGATCTCGCCGGGCTGGTATTCGACATCCCACTCCAGATGCAGGTCCGTGGTGGTCCCGGGGATGTGCCTGTCCTGCGGTTCTCCCCAGTTCCGGTTCATCCCGAAACGGGGGAACTCGATGACTTTCTTGCCATAGGATTTCCCGTTGACGAACAATTCCACCTCGTCGCAGTTGGTATAGCAGGCCACCCGCATGATCTCCCCTTCGCGCCCCTGCCAGTTCCAATGCGGGAAAAGGTGGAGGACCGGTTTGTCCGTCCAGATGCTCTGGAAGAACCAGAAGCCGTCCTTCTTGAACCCGCAGTTGTCCAGATAACCGGAGACAAATCCCTTGGAAGGCCACCGGGACTCCCCGTAATAGTCGATGCCGGTCCACATGAAATCGCCGATGACATAGTCATAGTTGAGGGTGAACTTCCAGCGCATCTCCGTATCCAGGTTGCTCATCGCCCCCCGCCTGGAAGAATAGTCTCCCCGGGAACCGCCGTTCCCGCCGGTTTCCGTTCCTACGACCCTGCGGTCCGGGAAAGCGGCCTTGTCAATGGAATACATCAGTTCCCGGCGGGTGCGCCAGCGGTCCACATAATTGTAACCGACGATGTCATCCGCGAATTCCGCGAGGAATTCCGGCGTCGCCGGCGTATTGGACGCGATATTGTCATTGCCGGAAGTTACGGGACGGGTCGGATCCAACTGATGGCAGATGCCGATAAGCGTCCGCGCCAGGGAGGCACCCACTTCCGTCATCTGGTCCGGAATCTCGTTTCCGACACTCCACATCACGACGGACGGATGATTGCGGTCACGGGCGACCATCGCCTTCAGGTCCCGCTCGTACCACTGGTCGTAGTATTTATTGTAGTCGAATTCATTCTTTCCCTTCTGCCAACAGTCGAAAGCCTCGTCCATCACGAGGAATCCCATCCGGTCACACAGGTCCAGGAACTCCGGAGCCGGCGGGTTATGGGCGGTCCGGATGGCATTGCAGCCGCTTTCCTTCAGGATTTCCAACCGGCGTTCCCAGACACGCTCCGGAACGGCCGCACCCACCGGACCGGCATCGTGATGAAGGTTCACGCCCTTCATCTTGTAATGCTTTCCGTTCAGGAAGAAGCCCTTGTCCACATCGTATTCCATCGTACGGATGCCCATCGGACTGTCCACCTGGTCCAGTTTCCGTCCATCCGCATAGATCTCTGAACGAAGGGTGTACAGGTAAGGATCCTCCACATCCCAGAGTCGGGCGGAAGTCACATCCACCTGCTGGTGGAGGGTCACCTGCTCACCTCCGGAGAGAGCCAATGGTTCCTCAATCCGGGCAACCTCCTTGCCGGCCGCATCAAGGACAGTTTGACGGACCGTCGCTTCCACCCGGCGGGGCAGACCGTTCGTAAGGGTTGATTCCACCATCACGGACGCATTTCCGTCCACGACGCTCTCCGTGTAATGGAACACGCCCCAGCGGTCGAACCGTGTCAGGCCGGTCTCCACCAGCCGGACATGGCGGTAGATTCCTGAGCCTGTATACCAACGGGAATTGGGCTGAAGGGAATTGTCCACCTTCACTTCGATCACGTTTCCCCGGGCCTTCAGCACCGGAGTGAGATCATAGGCGAAAGAAGTATAGCCATAGGGCCACGTCCCGAGCTCGACACCGTTCACCTTGACGGTGCTGTTCATGTAAACGCCGTCAAACTCAATGGAATACAGTTTTGACTTGGCATAACCAGGGACATCGAAGGTCTTCCGGTACCAGCCGATTCCCGAAGGGAAGAACCCCATCCGTCCTCCACCGGGATTGTTCTGGTCGATGGCTCCCTCCACGCTCCAGTCATGGGGAAGGGTCACGGCCTGCCAGGATCCCTTGTCCTGGCGGAACTGCCAGCCGGAATCGAAAGAGGTTACTTTGCGTGGCTGGGCCACCAGGCTGACGCACAGGGCAAGCGATGCCAGCGTCAGGAAGAGAAGGGTCAATGCTTTTTTCATGGGGAGAAAGTATTTTTGAGGAGAAAGGTCAATGGGCCCAGGCCGCGCCTTCCGGACTCCGCCGCCAGCGGAAATACTCGTCGAGCACGTTCAGGGAAGCTTCATCCGGCACCGGGCCGGCAAAAGGAGCCGGTCCGCTCAGGTACATCGCCTGCGGGTTCTCATTGTCGAAAGCGGGCCACACCGGAAGACCGGGCCCGTTGGGATCACCAGTCTTGGCGAAATTCGTCCAGTATTTTCCCATCGCCTGCATGAGTTCCCGGTCACCGGGAATCATCCGCTCCGGATTGACATGCTGGAATACATAGGCGATGTCTTGCCCGTGCGGGGATCCGAATCCATGCATCGGGGAATCTTCCGGAGCATCGGGATGCTGGTCAAAGTAATACAGGAAAGCCTTGGACTTTCCGGTCCGGGCCTGCAGACGGCACCAGCTCCAGGTATGCCAGCCGAAAGCCGCGTCGCGCATCAGGTTGCGCGCCGGATGGGTGACAGCCCCGTTTTCCAGCGGATACGCCTCCAAAAGTTTGCCGGCATAGGGGCCGAAACGCTCCTCCACGCTGGCTGTATGCGCTTTTCCGTCCGGATTCCGGGAGAAACTGGCTCCCTCGTCGGAATTATAGCCGGCAATGACGGCGACATCGTTGTACTCCCCTTTCTCGTACAGACGGAACTGGTCGTCGGGAATGACGTAACCATCCACGATGGGCCAGCCGCCACCGGGCGCCAGTCCCCTTTCGACAAACTTTTCAGGAGGAAGCGCCCGTAGTTCTTCCACCGTGGAAGCACCCAGGCTCTCCGCGATCCGGATCCCGTCCGCCTCAGCATCCGAGAGTGTTTTCATATTCTCGCCTGGATACGTCGTCGGCCGGGTGGGGCCGAACGAGCCGCCGCTTTGGGAAATGGCACCCCGGAACAGGCCCTTCGCCAGCGGAGAAGCGCACAGCATGCTCACAGCGATGCCACCGGCGGATTCTCCGAAGATGGTCACCTTCGCCGGATCACCGCCGAAAGCGGCAATGTTCCGCTGCACCCACTGCAGTCCCGCAATCTGGTCCAGCAGACCGTAGTTGCCGGAAACGCCTTCCGGGGTTTCGGCACTCAGACCGGGATGGGCCAGGAAGCCCAACTTTCCGACCCGGTAGGCCGTGCTCACGACAACCACGCCATCACGGGCCAGTTCGGAACCTTCGAAAACCGGATCGGTGGTCGTTCCGGCGCCGAAACCGCCACCATAGATCCAGACCATCACCGGCAGCTTCTCCTTCGGAGACTTGGCCGGTGTCCAGACATTCAGGTACAGACAATCCTCGCTGAGACCCCAGGGATTGCTTCCCCACTGGATCGGACTGGCGGCAAAATCAGTGGTTTCCCGCACACCTTCCCAGGGAATGACCGGCTGCGGAGCCTTCCAACGAAGGTCGCCGACCGGAGGAGCGGCAAACGGAATGCCTTTGTAAACAGTCAGATCCTCGGTAACGACACCTTGGATCCAGCCGCCCTCCACCTTTACCTTGCCAGGTTCGGGTGAACAAGCGATAAGGAGAAGCGCGGTAACGGCCGCGAAGGGGAAAAAGCGTCTCATTTAAGGATGGTATAAGGATTATGTATCAGTTCAATTGGAGCAGTTTCCCGACGGCCTCGATGAAACCTTCGGGGGTATCGGCCTCCGGAATGACCCAGGAGGAGCCGTAAACCAGGCGCGGGATACCGCTGCGGCCTTCGGAAGTCGTCCGGCCGAAGAGTTCCAGCGTCCGGGAAAGATAGTCCGCCGTCCAAGCGCCGTCCAGCGGCACGCCGCCGGAAAGTTCCCGGGCCTTGGCCTCCGCTTCCTCCGGAGACCGGGGATACCAGCCCTCCTTGCCGTCGGCCTCGAAAAGCCAGGCGTCGAAGGTGCGGAACGCTTCCGGATCGGCCTTCCATAGGCCCAAAGCCAGCCGGGCGAGGTCACAGGATCCGGCAAATCGGTCTTCACCGGTCGCGGGGATATACGGGTTGCAGGCCGGGCTGAGCGGTGTCGGGCACAGGACGAAGGCAACCCGCCCGCCGAAGTACGCCACGGCCTCATCCAGGAAACCGTGGATCGTACGGCAATGGGAACAGCGATAGTCATAGAGCAGGGCGACGGTAATAGGGGCAGTTTCCGACCCTACGACAGGAGAGGCTGCGGCAACAGGGATTGGCAGGGGTGCCTCGGACCGGCCGGTCTGCGCCCGGTATGACGGTGTCGTCAGTAGCTGGAAAACCGCATAGGCCACACCCAAGGCTCCGCCGATCCCCAAGGTCCGGAGCAAGGTCCGGCGATTGAAATCCCGGCACGACAGCACGGCCAGGACAAACAGCAGGATACCGCAGAGGTGGGTCGACAGGCAATAGGGGCAGAAAGCCTTCACCTTCGCCGCCTGCACCCAAATGAACCACAGGCAGCAAAGGAAAATGGCCGCAGACAGCACCAGGAGGGCTTTCCGGACCATTTTGTCGAAGTCAAAAAACAGATACAGGATGCACACCAGAAGGGCCAGATAGGCTCCGACGGCCAGGGAACTGACCGGCAGGAAACCCAGCAACAGGGACCATCGGCTCCCCGTCACCTGGTCGCAGGACGAGCCCGCACCACAGCCGATCAGGCTCATTCCCGCGAGGGCATGGACGGTCAGGATGACGGAAAGGACCAAGGCGATGGTGCACAAAAGCGCCATCGCCGGTCCGTAGATATGCCGGTATTTTTCCCTCATGGATGGTCAATCCATTCAAAGATAAGCATTTATTTTAAAACCGCCTCGGCAGGTCGAAGTTCATCAGGCCCCGGTCGTGGTTGTGGACCACTTTGCATTCCTTGTCGAAGACCATCGTGTTTCCGTTTTCCGCCGTATAGGGTTCCCAAGCGGGAAGGCCGGATACGTTCGGATTGCCGGTCTTGATAAAGGAGATCCAGGCTGAACTCATCAGGTCTGAAAGGCGGTAGGCATCGGCCGTTCCGCCCGTCATCTCGCGTTGCAGGGCGATATTGTTGAAAACGAACGGGAGTTCCATTCCGTGGCAGGCGCCGAGGTTGTTGCCGGACGGCTTCCAGGTGAAGAAGTACATGTAGACGTCGGCAGCCTTCTGGGCACTCTTGGCATCGGCCATGTTCACGGCCGCTTTACGGAGGAAAAGGTCGGTGTAGACCATTTCCTGCGGGGTGTGTCCCGGATAAGCGGCATCGAATGCCTTTACGAATGCCGCCGCCTTCTCCTTGCCCATCTGCTTCTCCAGGCGGCCCAGCACCTCCTCCCGGGTCAGGACGGGACTGTTGTCATAAGTGAACTCGTTCTTGTTGGAACCGAGGAGCATCGGGATGTTCCGGCTGATTTCCGGAGCTTCGGGATCGAAGGACGGATCGGTGACATACTTGCCGTCCACGGTAGGACAGAATCCGCTGGAGGACTGCAGCTTCACCGTGGCACGATGTCCGGCCGCCGCCAACTCCTCGTAAGTGAAGTCCGCCAGTTTGTCGGCCTGGGAGGGCTTGAGCCCCAGTTCTTCCACCACCTGCAGGCCCAGGGCCTTGCCGTCGGCGTCACTGTTGTGCAGGATCCAGGATCCGCTCTGGGCGATGGCCCGGTGGAACAGGCCCATCGCGGAAGGCATCGCCATCAAGGTATTGACCTTTCCGCCGCCGCCGGACTGGCCGGCGATGGTCACGCAACCGGGATCGCCACCGAAGGCCTCGATATTGTCCCGGATCCATTCCAGGGCTTTCACAAGGTCCTGCATGCCCAGGTTGACGGACTCCGAGTACTTGCCACCCAGACCCCGGAGGTCCAGGAAACCGAGGATGTTGAGACGGTGGTTCAGGTTCACCACCACGATATCCCCCTTTTCTGCCAGGGCCCGGCCTTCATAGCAGGGAAGGTCGTTGCCGGAACCGGAAGCGAAACCGCCGCCGTGGATCCACACGAAGACCGGACGTTTCTTCCCGTCCGCGAGACCCTTGGTCCATACGTTCAGGACCAGGCACTCGGCTTCGTCCATCGGCTCCAGGTTGAACTGGAAACCGAACCCGTAATCGGACCGGTCTTCCCGCCAGGCCAGTGAAGTGGAGGTCTGTGGCGTCTTGGGCCCATAGGTCCGGCAGACTTTTACACCCTCGAAAGCATCGGGGGCCTGGGGCGGCATGAAGCGTTCCGCCTTGGCATAAGGGATTCCCTTGAACGTATAGACATCCCCGTCCCGATAACCCTGGACGCGCCCATAGACCGTCGAGGCGGTCGTGGTCTCGTCGGAAACAATGGTTCTCAAGTCCGCGGAAGAGGAGGCCGATTCCGTCTGACCACACCCGCACGACGCAGCCGCCATCAGGACGGCGGCCATCGCCAGAATGACTTTGGTATTTCTCATAGTTGCGCTGTATTATTATTTCTTTCGGCTTCAGCCATTTAGCCATTGCAAAGAAAACGTATTCCTACGGAAGGGCCGGGGACTATTTTTCCCAATAAGAGGATTATCCCCGACGGAGGCGGCTCACGGATGCCCTGCAAGAATTATTTCCACCTGATAGACAATACAGTCCACCTCCCTTTTTCCAATAGTTCCTTACTTTGCATCGGACACGGATGAGAGCCCTTCGGGGGTGTCCGATGGTTAGAGTTGATAAGTTGGTTCTATGGCGGACGAGGGGACCGGTTGCCCTGTGGCGAGGGTCCCCTCTTTCTCGTGAAGCAGTTGCGGCAGACAGAAGATATACCTAAATATATATTATTATCAATCAATTAATTCACTTTAACTGAAAAGCGTATGAAAGGACTTTTTAGAAAAAGTATCCTGTCCCTGGCCATCCTGCTGGCCGGTTGGACGGCAATCGCCCAGACCCGTACCGTGTCGGGTTCGGTGAAAGACGCGTCCAACGAGCCGGTCGCCGGAGCCGCCGTCATGGTAAAGGGCAACACCGCCATCGGTACCAGTACCGATACGAACGGTAACTACACCCTGCCGGGCGTTCCGGCCGGAGCAACCCTCGTCTTCTCCTTCATCGGAATGGACACCCAGGAAATCGCCGCCGGCAACCGCACGACGGTCGACGTCGTCCTGCAGGAATCCGCCGAAATGCTCCAGGAGATGGTCGTCATCGGTTACGGTTCCATCAAGAAGGCCGACCTGACCGGTGCGGTGTCCGTCATCGACACCGACGATTACAAGAACAAGTCGAACACCTCCATCGCGGATGCCCTCCAGGGCCTTGCCGCCGGTGTGAGCGTCCGTTCCACCGGTGACCTGGGCGGCCTGCCCACCGTGCTCATCCGCGGTACCAGCTCCCTCACGGACAACACCCCGCTATATGTGATCGACGGAATCCCGACATCCAACAACATCGGTTTCAACGTGGATGACATCGAGTCCATCCAGGTGCTCAAGGATGCTTCCGCCGCCGCCATCTACGGTTCCCGTGCCGCGAACGGCGTCATCATCATCACCACCAAGCAGGGTGAGGCCGGCAAGGTCACGGTCAATTTCGCGAACCAGACCGCCATCCAGTGGAACCCGCGGATGAACTTCGCCGACGCGACCGAGTGGAAGGCGATCCAGACCCGCATGATCCAGGACGGCATCGACCGCGGGACCTCCGACCGGACCACCATCCCGAATTTCATGGGCGGCGACACCGACTGGCAGGACCAGTACTTCAAGACCGGCCTGCAGCAGAAATATGACCTTTCCATCTCCGGCGGCTCCCGCGACGCCCGTTTCCGCGTCGCTTACGGCCACATGCAGAACAGCGGTGCCCAGATCGGCCGCGACATGCGCCGCGAGACCGTCTCCATCAACTCCACCCTCAAGAAAGGGATCGTCACTTTCGGAGAAAGCCTCCAGTTGGGTCTGACCAACATGTACAACTGCGCCCCCTCCACGGGCGGATTGGGTGAAATCGTGGGCATGCTTCCCATCGTCCCCATCTATGATGAAAACGGAAAGCGCGGGTATGGCATCGGAAACGCCGAGACCGCCTTTACGACCTCCCATAATATCGTCGCCGAGGCCGATCCCGAAAAGAGCTGGAGCCGGCGCGAATTCTTCTACTTGCGGGGCAACGCCTGGGCCCAGGTGCAGCTTCCCATCAAGGGCCTGAGCTACAAGCTGAACCTCGGCGCCAACATCATGGACAACCACACCCGCTCTTGGGAGACCGGCATCCATTATGCGCTCAACTTCACGGACCTTCCGTCCTCCGCTACGGCCTCATCCAGCCGTGCGACCACCTACATCATTGAAAACACCCTCAACTACGACCGCGAGCTGGGCAAGCACACCATCAACGCCGTGCTCGGCCAGTCCTACCAGGACAACTTCTCCCAGAGCGCGAGTTCCGTGCGCGAGGACCTGATCTCCACGGCTTCCGGCGTATTCCTCAAGAACGTCTCCTCCGGCATCAACCTCAAGGAAGCCACCGGCACCACCAGTCAAAGCCGCCTGATCTCCTACTTCGGCCGGATCAACTACTCCTATGACAACCGCTATCTCCTGCAGGCGACGGTCCGCGCGGACGGTTCCTCCCGCTTCGCCCCCGGCAAGCAATGGGGCGTGTTCCCGTCCATGTCCGCGGGCTGGCGTATCTCCCAGGAAGACTTCTGGAACGTCTCCTGGATGAACGATCTGAAGGTCCGCTACAGCTACGGCCGCCTGGGAAGCCAGAATATCGGCGACTACGACTGGATGTCCCTGGTGAACAACTATACCTCCTACCTGCTGAACGGCGACACCGGCGGTGAAGTCCCCGGCCAGACCATCATGGCACTCTCCAACATTGACATTTCCTGGGAAACCCTGGTCCAGCACAACTTCGGTGTGGACATGGCCTTCCTGAACAATCGCCTGCTGGTCACCGCCGAGTACTATATCAGCAAGTCGCAGGACTGCCTGTACAACCAGCCCATCCTGAAAACGGTGGGGTCCTCCTCCGACCCTGTGGTGAATTCCGCCACCATGACCAACCGCGGTATCGAACTGTCCCTGAAATGGCGTCAGGACCTGGGCCGTGACTTCCGCTACAGCATCGGTGCCAACTTCTCGCACAACAGCAACAAACTCAACGGCCTCGGTTACGGAATCGACCAGCGGGACGACAATACGACCATTTCCCGCGTCGGTTATCCGCTCGGACAATACTACGCCATCGTGAGCGACGGCCTGTTCCAAAGCGACGAGGAAGCCGCCGCCTATGTCAAGGACGGCAAGCGCATCCAGCCCAACGCCAAGGCGGGCGACATCAAGTGGGTCGACTACAGCAATGACGGCCAGATCAACAACGATGACCGCCAGATCCTGGAGGACAAGAGCCCCTGGCCCGGCCTCGAAGCATCCCTGAACCTGATGATGGGCTATAAGAACTGGGATCTCCAGGTCTCCGGCTTCGGCGAGTTCTTCAAGTGGGTCCGCAACGGTTCCCGCGCCCAGACCGACGCTCTGAACACCTGGGCCCAGCGCCGCAGCGGCCTCAACTGGTGGACCCCTACGAACAAGCACAACAACGTGTGGTACCCGCGTGAGTCCTACGGCTACACCGAGAACCAGCTGGCAGCCAGCGACCGCTGGCTCGAACGGGGCGACTTCTTCAAGTTCAACTCCATCTCCCTGGGTTACAACTGGGCGCCGAAGGGCGTCATCAGCACGGTCATCAAGAACCTGCGTGCCTCCGTCACGGCCCAGAACCTCCTGACCCTCACCAGCTACACGGGCTGGGATCCGGATTTCACGGGCGGTATCTTCACCCCGGGCAATGCCGGCAACGTCATCGCCAACCCTTATTCTGTCATCTTCGGTCTTAACATCACCTTCTAAGAGATATGAAGAGAATTATCACCATACTGTCTGTCGCCGCCGCAGCCGCGCTGCTGGCGCCCTCCTGCTCCAAGGGCCTGTTGGAACTGGAAAACCCGAACTCCTTGAGCTCCTCGACGGCCTACACCTACGAAACCGACCTGGACGCCGCCCTCGTGGGCGTGTATCACGCGTTCAACGGCGGATTCTTCAATGCCGGCATGTCCATCATCTTCGGTTCCCAGTCGGACGAAGGCTACAGCTACTCCCCGGCCATGGACCTGGTGGACTTCGTAAGTTTCAAATATCCGAACTACGACCAGAACTGGAACGTCACCCAGTGGAAGTGCCTGTACAACCAGATCGCCCGTTGCAACCAGGTCATCACCTATATCGACAACGTGGAAGAGTGGAAAGAATTCAGCAAGGAGCAGATCCTGGGCCAGGCCAAGGCCATCCGCGCCTGGGACTACTACATGCTCGCCATGCTGTACCAGCATCCGCCGTATGTGGACTACATCGCCCCCGCCGGCGACCAGCCGGCCCAGACGCCCTATGAAACTCTCTGCGAAAAAGTGATCGAGGACGCCAAATACGCCTACGACAACCTTCCGTCCGACTATCAGTCCGGCCCCTGGAAGGGCCAGTACCGCGTGACCAAGTGGTTCGCCGCCACCCTGCTGGGCCGGGTGAACATGAACAGCGGCAACTATGCCGAGGCCGCCAAGTGGTTCAAGGATGTGATCGACAACGGCAAGTCCGTCGGCGGCGAGAAGCTCGCACTCGTGGATGACTATCTCTGGAACAGCGACGACTCTCATGAAAACAACAAGGAGGCCGTCTTCGAACTCCAGTTCGCCAAGGGAAATGCCAATGCCGGCTACTTCGCCGCCTATGGCTGGGGCTGGAACGACGGTGCCACGCCGGACCACCGCAACTGGAGATGGAAACTCATGTGCCCGTCACCCGTCGGCTGGGGAGACTTCTGCGCCGAGACCTGGCTGGTCTATGCTTTCAAGAACGAGAAGACCGTCAGGGACACGCCCCGCACGAAGGCCGGTCAGTTTGACCAGCGTTTGGAATGCTCTCTCTTCTACCTGGACATTTGGAAGGACTACCCGGGCCACGCACAGTGGCAGTGGGTCGATGGTTATGAGGAAAAGGTTGACGCTGGCGAGCTGGAAGCCCCGGGGTGGTACAGCAATGGCAGCTACTGGACGGGAGACCGTGTATTCACCAACAAGTACACCAATTGGTACGGCGGTGATTACAACGTGAAAATCGCCGACAACGAACCCACCAACGTGCGCATATTCCGCCTGGGCGAAATCCTGATGGACTATGCCGAGTGCCTGGCCCAGACCGGGGACCTCAAGGGCGCCGTGAACCAGATCGACATCGTACGGGCGCGCGCCGGCCTGGCGAAGCTCTCCGAACGTGAACCGGTCCCGGCCGTCTGGACCAACCCGCTCACCGACGAGGTAATCGACTTCAACAAGGACTATGGTTATGCCGCCATCAAGAGCGGAAGCTACACCTTGGCCGACGTCATGAACGTCCTGGACATCGAAGACATGAAGGAGACTTGCTATGACTCCGAGCGCAACGTGAACCTGCGCCGGTGGGGTGTCGGGGATACCAGCAGCGCTTTCTACAAGAGAGTTGCCGCCCGCTCCAGCAAGTACAAGAACCAGTTTGCCCCGCACAAGGTATGGATTCCTATTCCGCAGTCTGAGGTCAAGAACAACCCGAATCTGGACCAGATCGAAGGTTATTAACATCCAATAAACCCATGCGCTATCTGAAAACGTTAGCGGCAGCTGCCCTGGCGGTCCTCGTGACCGTCGGGGCTTCGGCCGCTTCACCCGCCAGGAAGGCGAAGGAGAAAACCGACTACAGCGCCATCCACGGCGTCTGCTACAACGGCTGGAGAAGTCCGGAAGAAATCATCCGGAGGGACCTGGGATACGGAAAGAAAATCGGCCTGAACAGTACCCGGACCTGGCTGTGGAAAGGGATGTACGACCGGGATGCCAAGGGTTTTATCGACGCCCTGGGTTCTTACTTGGACGTCGCCCATGACATGGGTTACAGCGTGATGCCCATCCTGTTCAACGGAAACGGCCTCAATCCCGACATTCTCAAAGATGAGAACTGGCCGTCGAATGAGGCCTATGTGCGGGACGTCGTCGGTGCCCTCAAGGGACACAAGGGTCTGTTGTGCTGGGACATCATGAACGAACCTACCTGCAACGACTATTACAAGCACGCCCCCGAAGAAGAGAAAGAGGCGCGCGCCGAGGAAATCTTCCGCTTTGTCCGAAAGGTCTGCCTCCTGGTGAAGGAGGTCGCCCCGGAAGATGACATCACCGTGGGCGTCACCTATCCGATGTTCATTGAAAAGGCCTCCCCCGATCTCCAGGACGTGATTTCCTTCCACGACTACCGGGAAACCCGCGCCATCATCCGGGAGAACTACGAGATTGCCAAGGCGCAGGCCGAGAAGTGGGGCAAGCAGATGATCAACAGTGAGATGGGCTGCATCGGACGGTCCAATCCCTACGACCTGGCCCTCCAGATGGCGGAGGAGTACGGTGCCGGCTGGTACCTGTTCGAACTGATGATCAACTACCCCGGCTGGGGCGAAATCCACGGCATCTTCTATCCGGACGGAACCGTTCGCGACCCCTCCATCGTGGCCGCCTGCCTGGGCATCTACCGCAACCGGAACGCCGCGACCATGGTCCGGGAGAACCCGAACCGGGAAGGCTATGCCGACGAGGCGATCCGCCGCATCAAGGCGGCTTTCCACGAGGAGAAGGAAGTATTCAAGACCACTTCCGCCTCGACGGACGACATCCTGGAAGCCTGCGAATGGGCCGTCAACATCCTGGAAGCCGCCCAGATGGTTCCGATGCACGACCTGCCCTCCGCACGGATCGAGGCCTGGCGCAAGCAAGACCCGAAAGAGCGGGACACCAAGGCCATCCGCCAGTTTGCCTGGCACCTGGTCGAGCTTCTGAAGGAGAACTGCGAGATCTTCGACTGACCTTGCCGGGAGCAGGTTTCCTTTGGAATCCTGCTCCTTTTTCTGTATTTTTACCGGACTTGACCACTGCAACATGAAGCGATTATTCCTACTACTGCTGGCCTTGGCCGCCCTGGGACCGTTCGCCCGGGCGGATTGGGCGGACCAGTTCCGTTATCGGATTTACAGCACGGCGGAAGGGCTGTGCGACGACTATGTCCTTTCCACCTACAAGGACAGGACCGGCTACCTCTGGGTTTGCACTTCGGACGGCCTGGACCGCTTCGACGGGAACCGCTTCATCCATTTCAACTCCCATGCTTCCGACCCGGCCGTCCGGATCGAGAACGACTTCGTCTACCAGGTCGCCGAGGACGGAGCCGGAAACATCTGGGTCACCAGCAATTCCGGCCTGTGCCGGATCTCCGTCTCCGACGGGACCGTCACCTATTCCAAGGACCTGTGGACGGAATCCGACCTTCTGTCCCTGCCAGCCAACGGCATCAAGGCGGACGGAGACCGTCTTCTCTGGGTGCTGCATCACGACGGAATCGTCTCCGTCACCCTGGACGATGACGGCAACGTCCTCAAGGCAACCAAATTCACCACCGAATCCACGACGCTGCGGTTCATCTCCATCTCGGATATGGACATCTGGGTCGGCGGTTTCGACGGAATCGAGTGTTTCCGGAAAAAAACGCACGGCGAGGCGGACCGGGTTCCCCAGGGAACCTATCCGGAGATTGACGGCATCCAGGACGTATCCACCGTGATGATTCACGGCAGCTACCTCTGGATCGGAACGGAGGACGGCTTGTTCTGCTTCAATATCCAGACTCGTCAGCTCGCTTCCTTCACGCACGACGACAACGACCCGGCTTCCCTCTCCGACGACCACGTGACCTGCCTGGCGGCGGACGCCTCCGGCGACATCATCATCGGAACCACCCGGGGCATCGACCATTTCGAGCGGGGATGGAAATTCTCACACATCACCCAGGGCCGTCCCAGGCGTTCCCTCAACACCACCTACGTCAACCACATCCTGCTGGACAAGGACGGAACGATGTGGGTCAGCACGCTGGTGGGCGGAATCAACCAGATCTCTCCCCAGACCATCGCTTTCACGGACCTGCTCTCCGTTACGGAGGGCCGCTCCAACATCATTTCCTGCTGTTTTGAGGACCGGGACGGAAACCTGCTCATGGGAATCCTGGGCAAAGGGTTGGGAATCCGGAAGGCCGGGGAAGAGACCGTCCGGATCCATTCCCTGAAAGCCAACGGCAACATCTCCCAGGACGACATTTTCGTCATCCGTCAGGACCACAACGGCGACTACTGGATGGCCAGCCGAAACGACGGACTTATCCTGCTCCGGCAAGCGGACCTGGAGCATCCCCGCTTCACGGCCTTCAGTACCGGAAACAGCGCCATCGCTTCGAACCATATCTTTGACTTCGAGTACGACCCGGTCCGGAAAGGACTCTGGTACTGCACCAACGACAGCCTGGGATTCCTGGACATCGACCGGGGCTCTTTCCACCGTATCTGGCTTTCTACGGAAACGGAGTATCCGACCCGCATCCATTGCCTGTTCATCGACAGCCGGCACCGCCTGTGGGCGGGCGGCTATGGGTTGAGTATCATCGACCTGGAGCGGAACCGGAACCTGGACGGCACTTTCGAGGTGGATTATTATCCTTCACTCGAAAAGCCAGGAAGCGGTATCTTTGAGCGAATCACTTCTATCGTAGAAACACCGGATGGGACCATTTTTGCGGGAAGTCACAACAATGGGGTCTACGTACAGGCTCAGGACGGTTCTTTCCACCCGATACCAATCAACTACGGCCAGTTCCGCAGCCGGGTGACCAAACTAGTTCCGGATTCATCCGGCGACATTTGGATCGGAACGACGGGAGGCGTCTACAATTACACGCCCCGGGCAGGCCTGCTCAACCGCTTCACGACGGAGGACGGGCTGCCTTCCAACCACTGTTACATCGACTCCGGCAACCGCCTTTCCGACGGCCGGATCGCCTTTGGAACCACCAATGGCCTGATTCTGTTCAACGCTCCGTTCTTCCGGTCCCATAACACCGACAGGACAGTGACCATCACTGACGTCGTCCATGGAAACACCCTTTCCCTGGGCGGGCAGACAGGCCGGCTGGACGTCTATCCGTCCAATCCTTCCTTTGAAATCCACTTCTCCTCCCTGGATCTGTCCCATGCGTCCCGGGTCCTGTATTCCTACCGGGTCGACGGAATGGACGAGGATTGGATTGTCTCCAACGCCGGTGGGGTCCGCTACAGCAACCTCAAACCCGGTGATTACACATTCCGGGTCCGGTGCACCAACGCCGACAACACCTGGTCGGACGAGGAAGCGCATTTCAAAGTCAGGGTCCATCCCCACTTTTACCAGAGTCCCTGGTTCTGGTCCTTCCTGTTCCTGCTGGTGCTGGCGGCCATCCTCTACATGGTCTACCTGTATTTCCGGGGACAGCGCATCAAGCAGCAGGAACTCGCCCGGCAAGTGGATGAAAAGACGGCGGACCTGAAACAGGCGATGCACGATATCCTGCTTTCCAAGGAGTCCATCGAGAAGCAGAACGTGCTCCTGGAAGAACAAAAAAGCAAGTTGGAAGAGTATTCTGCCCGGATGGACAAGGTGAACCGGGAAAAACTGCTGCTCTACACCCAGCTCACCCATGAGTTCAAGACCCCGCTTTCCCTGATCCTGGGACCTGCCAGCGAACTGGCAGCCAACAACAAGGACCAGGAAGTGGAACCGGCGCTCCAGATCATCGAGCGGAATTCCAAGTACCTCCTGTCCCTCGTGAACCAGATCCTGGATCTCCGGCGGGTCGATTCCGGCCAGGTCAAGGTCCATCACGAAGCATTCAACATCGCGCGGCTGTCCGACATCTATGCACTGGATTACGGATCGGTCCTCAAGAACCGGGATGTCACCTTCGAGACCAATACCCGGATGGTGCACAAGCACATCCTTTCCGACCGGGACATCATCAACAAGATCCTGTCCAACCTGGTGTCGAACGCTGTCAAGCACACGCCGGACGGCGGAAAGATCTCCCTTTCCATGGCCCAGGTCACGCGCCCGGAAGACGGACAGATCCTGCAGTACCTCTCCGTCACCAATACGGGCAGTTACATCTCTCCGGCAGAAACGGAGAAGATCTTCGACCTGTTCTATAAGATCGGGGACCAGCCGGGCAATCCCGCCGCCGGCCAGAGCAACAGCGGCATCGGCCTGTACCTCGTCCGCCAGCTCGTCCAGGCCCTGAACGGGGAGGTCCGCGTCAAGAGCCGCAAAGGCTGGGGTACTTCCTTCCGGGTCCTCTTCCCCGTGGACCTGGTATACGGGAAAGCCATCCAGGACGACATTCCCTACACGCCGCCGGAAAACGAGGACCAGCCGGTACTCCTGCTGGTGGAGGATAATGATGACATGCGGGCCTACATCAAGTCGCAGCTGGCCGACAAGTTCCATATCGCCGAGGCGGCCAATGGCGAAAAAGGCTTCGACCTCGCCAAGAAGATCACGCCCGATTTCATCATTTCCGACCTGATGATGCCGGTGTGCGACGGCCTTGAATTCTGCCGGATGATCCGGTCCGACACCAGTTTGAGCCACATTCCCTTCCTGATGCTGACGGCTCTGTCCGACGACGACGCCCGACTCAGCAGCTACAAGGAGGGCGTGGACGCCTTCCTGGTCAAACCGTTCGACAAGGAGATGCTCCTCACCCGGATCGAGAACATCCTGAGCAACCGGAGACAGCAGCAGAACGAATTGTCCTTCGACCTGAGCAGCGCCTATGCCAACGTGAACATCGAACGTTCGGACAAGACTTTCATGGAAAACCTGCTGGATATCTTGAAAGACAATTACGCAAACCCGGAGTTCAACGTTCCGCAGCTCCAGTCGCTGATGTGCATGAGCATGACGCCCTTCTACAAGAAGATTTCGACCCTGACCGGGCTGACCCCCGCCCTTTTCATCCGGTTGTACCGGCTGCAGACGGCGAAGAAGATGCTGGACGACCATGCAGGCGACAAGGGCATCAGCGTGTCCGAAATCGCCTACATGGTCGGTTTCAACGATCCGAAGTACTTCTCCAAGTGCTTCCAGAACCAGTATCACGTGCTTCCCAGCGCGATTCTCGCAGGCGAGGCGGGGAAAGAAGAATAACCCTGGAGTTTCTCTTTGTCCGCTCCCTATTCAATCTCCGCCTTGCTGCCCCAGATGGTTTCATTGGTGGGGCCACAGGCCGAGAAGGTGAGCCGGTTCACGTTGTTGTCCGGGTCGTACTGGTAATGGAACACGCCTTTGAAAGTGTGCCCGTCCAGGTTGAAGGTCGCATAATGGCGGCCTTCCCTTTTTTCCAGCTTCCAGGTTCCGCTGACGGCACCGGTGACCTTTCCGTCCGGGTGCAGGTCGATCAGGGAAGATTCCACGATATCGGGTGAGATGCGGGTGCCGTGGTTGATATATTTCCAGGTCCCGGCCAGGTCTCTGGCGGAAAACCGGACACCCTGGATGTCTCCTGCATACCGGTGGGCGGCCAGGACGGGCCATCCGTCTTCGTTCATGAACATCTCCCGCACGCGGACCTGGTATTTGTCTCCCTGACCTTTGAAACGGGTGTGATGGAAATAGAAGTACTGTCCTCTTTCGGCATCATACAGCGCCGAATTGTGCCCTGGAGACACATAGGCCTCGGACGGATTCTCCTTGTCACCGTAGGGCTCGAACTCGAAGTTCCCCATCAGTTTCAGGCCGTATTTCTCCATATAGGGATGTTGCCGGGCAAGGGTCTGCCCCGGGATCCCCTTGCAATCGATGGCGTGGTTTCCGGCCGCATCGACATAATCCCCATCCGGGGTCCTCGAGCGGAAGACACGGACATTGTATCCGCCGGACGGTTGCAGCATCCCGAACGACGTGAAGAGATAGTAGTACTTTGTCTCGGGGCTGTACATGATGAACGGACCTTCGATGGTCGAGTGGTAGTTCCCCATCACGAGATGTCCGTAATAATCATCGCCCGGCTCCCGGTGGATCGTGCCGTCGTCATTCAGTTTCAGCATGAAGATACCCCCGGAAAAGGATCCGTAAACCATCCAGAGCTGGTCGTCCGCATCATAGAAGGTGCAGGGGTCGATCGCATTGGGCATGAAGTTGGAGTTGTAGCGGACGATGTCCCCCGCCGGGGTCCTGATGTCGGCGAAGGTGTTCACGTCGCCCCTTTCTCCTGCCCGCAGTTTTGCGACAGTCTCCTCGTCATAGATGTCCCCCGTCCGTGCGGATCCGAAGGAATAGAGGAGCACGCCCATGTCCTTGTAGGGGCCTTCCGGCCTGTCGGCCAGGGCATAGCCGATGGCGGCCTGGGGGCATCCGCCCTGGCACACGCAATAGTCGAACATGTATTTCCCGGCATAGGGGCCTTTTTTGAGCCGGATGAGGCAGCTTGCCCAGAAGGTCCTCGTATGCCCCCAGGCCATCACGTCCTTGAGTTCACCGCGGGTGTCGGAGAACCAGCTGGGCTCGTCATAGCGGATGTCCCTGGAAATCTGCTCCCAGTCAATCAGGTCGGCGGTGCGGGCTCCGCACATGTCCGATCCGTTCACATAGTAATAACCGTCGTCCGCCTTCAGGATGGAAGGGTCGTGGACAATCACGTTGCTGTATTCGTGCGGGGCCTGTCCCTTTGGAACTTGAGGAAGGGAAGAAACGCCGCAGGCGGTCGCCACGGTGGCAGTGGCGAAAACAAGGGGTAAATATTTCATGGAGAAAGGCTATTTCAGATTCACCGTGGGCCAGCCGTCCGGCGTCCAGGTAATGTCCAGGACGAGGAGCTTGGAACGGTAGTCGTATTCGCTGTCGTAGCCGTGGACGAACATGTAGTCCTTCCCGTGGAAGTTGACGACGGCGCAATGGCCGACACCGGCATAGTGACCGTTGCCCTTCGCGACGACGGTGCCGCCGCCGTCCATCAAGGAAACACCGTCCTTGTCGATATACGGCCCGGTCACTTTCTCGGAACGGCCGACAACCACGTTGTAGGTGCTGTTCGCACCCCGGCAGCAGAGGTCATAGGAGACGAAGAGATAATAATAATTCCCATGGTGGAAGAGGAAGGGGGCCTCCACCGCACCGTTGCCCGGGTCGAAGTCCGGGCCGCGGGGATCGCGCTTGATTCCGTCATCCTTGCCCGCGATGTCCTTCGTCGTCCCTTCCGGACGGCGGCAGATGGGATACCACTCCTGCGGTTCGGCCATCTTGGTCATGGTCTCATCCAGCTTGAACATCTTGATGCCGCGCCAGAAGGAACCGAAGCACAGCCAGCCCGTACCGTTCTCATCCACAATCATGTTCGCGTCGATGGCATTCCACTCGTCGCGGCCCGGGATGGATTCCACGATCATGCCCTGGTCTTCCCATTTGAAATCGGGTGATGAGGGATTGAGCGTCTTGTTGGTCGCACAGCCGATGGCGGAAATGTTGCGGCCGAACACCGAATAGGAATAATAGATGTACCAGAGGCCGTTGTGATACTGGATGTCCGGAGCCCAGGGCATCCAGCGGAAGCCCTTGTCGGTCGCCCACTGGGGAGTCTCCTTGAACACCGGCTCTTCAATCCGCCAGGAGACCAGGTCTTCGGAGGACATGCAGCCCATGCCGGTCGTAAAAACATAGTAGCGCCCGTCGCAGAACGCGGCTACGGGATCGTGCGCATCGGGGTATTCCACAACCGTGCCGGGGAGGGGTCCGCGCCGTTGGGCGGAAAGGGTCACGGTGGCCAGCAGGCCGAGAAGCAGGAGCGTCTTTTTCATCATGGGATGTGTGTTTTTGTTTAACTGATTGCAAGATAGCAATAATTGTCGGTTCTCGGGAAGATTATCCTGCGGGAATGGGTGAAAATACACCCCTTCGGCAAAATTTTCGACCGCGAGGCAGTGTTTTATACATAACTTGCGGATGCCATTTGAATTACAATCACAACACTCTCTGATATGCAACACAAAAGACTTCTTTTCGGCGCCCTCGCGCTGGCTCTCATTGCTCCGGCATCCATCGTGGCCGGCCTTGCCCTGTCCGGCGGACCGGCCGCTGTGCCGGCCCGTCCTGAAGGCCCTTGCGACATCTATGCTGCCGGCGGTGCCCCCTGCGTCGCCGCACACAGTTCCACCCGAGCCTTGTATGCTTCCTATGACGGACCGCTGTACCAGGTGATGCGCCAGTCCGACCGGGCGACCCTGGACATCGGTGTCGTCCCGCCGAGCCCGGGCGACCCGGGCGGCTATGCGGACGCTGCCGCCCAGGATGAGTTCTGTAAGAATACAACCTGCTGGATTACGGTTCTTTACGACCAGTCCGGCAAGAAAAACCACCTGTATCAGGCTCCCCGCGGCGCCTTTGTCGGCGCAGCCCTGGGCGGCTTCGATACGATGCCCATCGCCGACATGGCCCCCGTCACCCTCATGGGACATAAAGTATATGGTATCTTCTTTGTTCCGGGCATGGGCATGCGCCAGAACGATCCCCACGGCACGGCGGTGGACGACCAGGCCGAAGGCCAGTACTGGGTGATCAACGGACATCATTACAATTCCGGCTGCTGCTTCGACTACGGCAATGCCGAGACCGACAGCCGCGACGACGGCGACGGTACCATGGAGACCACTTACTACGGCAACCAGCCGCTTTGGTATCATGGTGACGCCCCGGGTCCGTGGATCATGACCGACCAGGAGAACAACCTCGTAGGCTGCGTGAATCCCGATCCGAACGACAAATACTGCCAGGGACTGCCCAGCATCAGCTGGCGTTTTGTCACCGCGACCGCCGACGGCGAGCCGCATCACTGGCGCTCGATGGGCGGCAACGCCCAGGAAGGAGAACTGGTCACCATGTTCGACGGTCCGCGCATCCAGAACGACCGGAACAGTTACGACCCGATGCGCAAGCAGGGTGCCATCGTCCTGGGGAACGGCGGTGACAACAACAACTACTCCTCCGGTACCTTCTACGAGGGTGCGATGACCGCACCGGACACCTTCCCGACCATCGAGACGAACCAGGCCGTCCAGGCCAATGTCGTGGCAGCCGGCTATGACGTCCAGCGTCTGGCCGTGGGCGCCACCGACAAAACCGCCGCTCCGAACGGGCTCCAGACCTTCTCTCCGGGTTCCGTGGGCAATACCACCGTCACCTTCGTGAACACGACCAAGGCCCCCATCAACGATCTCGTGCTCAGCATCGAGGCGCCGAAGGGCTGGAAGGTCCAAGTCCTCGGCAGCAAGGAAGCTGAGAAGAAAGTCGACTACGCCGTCCTTCCCGGACAGACCGTCGTCGCCAATTTCTCCGTTACGGCCGGTTCCCGTGAATACAACGGCGACCTCGTCGCCAAGGCTGGCTGGTCCGCCCCGGACGGCAAGGCCTGGACCGAAACCGCCGTGGAGAAAGTACGTAACGTCGCCCCGGTGAAAATCAATGAATTCCGTGTCGGCGACGGCGTGAACAAGACCAACTCCTTCATCGAACTGTACAACGCTTCCGACAAGGAAGTGGACATCGCCGGCTGGGAGCTCATCCACCATGCCGCCACCCTGCCTTACTTCTCTACGATCAAGGTTCCTTCCGGCACGAAGCTGGCCCCGAAGGCCTTCTATCTCCTGGGCCTTTCCACCTCCGGCCTCGCCGTGGATGCCGCCAAGGGCGACAAGACCCTGTACGTGCGTGACGTGACCGGCATCAAGGCCGGAGACGAAATCACCGTGGGTACCGGCAGTGCCGCCGAGAAACACAAAGTGGCTGCCGTCATCAAACATGAACCTGCGCCCGTGGAAGGCGGTGACTTCATGCGTCAGTACGGCCGTGTCCTGAACAATCTCGGCACGCCGACCACCCTGTGGCAGCCGCTCCCGGAAGGTCCGGTCATCACCATCCCGAAGGGTTCCACCAGCGTTCCCGTGGACAACACGCTCGGTTTCAAGGTCGGTGCCAAGATGGCTATCGGCTACGGGGCGAAGTATCCCGCTCCTGTCGCAAACCTCGAGAAATATGAGGTCGTGACGGTCACGAAGGTCGGCAAGCCCGGCACCCAGGCCTGGCTGGCCTATGACGCCAAGCCCGGCGACCGCAACATCAAGGTATCCTCCGTAGAGAACATCAGCCCCGGCGATGTGATCCGTCTGGACATCGACAGCAAGGGACACGGCGTTGAGTATGTAAAGGTCAAGAAGGTGGGCACAGCCTCCACCAAGAGCCCGGGCCGCGGGCCGATGACCCTGGAAGAAGCCGGCACCGGTCTCACGCTCACCAAGCCCCTGAAGTATGCGCATTCCGCCAACATGCCTTTCAGCTGCAACGGAACCGGTATCAGCTTCACTCCGGCGACGAAGTTCGACCACTCCAGCAACGAGCCCGTTCTTGCTCTCGTGTATGAGATCGTCCTTGAGGATGCGCTCCAGCGTGACCACCCGGTCGACGAGGTTATCTGCGACCCGGCCGTCAAGACCGCCGGCTATCAGGGAGACATCGCTCCCGACCAGCTGTTCGGCGGACCGGCCCTCGGCCGGATGGGCAATATGACCCTCTATGACGCCGAAGGCCGCGTGGTGGACTGCCTCAACTGGGGTACTGTCGTGGATCCGATGCTCGCCGAAGGCTTCCAGGGCCAGTCCGGCCTGGAGGAATACGGCAACTACATCCACCTCAAAGTCGAGAACGAGAACCGCGGCTGGGGACGCAATCCCAACGCCCCGGATCTCCTGAACCCGAACCTGAGCGCCGGTCGCTACCCGGACGGAAGCGATACCGACGACAATATGGTTGACTTCAAGTTCCAGTTGTCCACGAACCTGTATGAGCCTGCCAAGGCCGGTTCCCGCAAGATCACCGTTACCGACACGCAGGGTCTCCGCATCGGCCACACCTTCAACATCGGCTACGGGGACGAAATGGAAACCGTGAAGGTCGCGACCATCGACGGCCCGCGCGTGCTTACCAGTACCGTGAAGATGGGCGAATGGACCCGCGAAATCAAAACTACGGTCATCGACCTCACCTTGGGTGAGCCGCTCAAGAAGGACCACATTGCCGGTGCCTCCATCACCGACAACTTCCCGACCCCGGGCTATGCGAATCGCTTTTAATACACTAATACTATGAAAACCCGTATCATAACCCTTCTCGCCTCCGCCGCCCTGCTTGCAGCAGGGTGCGGAGGACAGCAGGCGGCCCAGCAGCCGTCGCATCCTGGCCCCATCACGGCCGGAGAGCACACTCGCGTCAACACGACTTACGGCACCGTCGAAGGCTATCTCGACGACGACGTCTACACCTTCAAGGGCATCCAGTATGCCAAGGCCGAGCGCTTCATGCCGCCGCAGGCCCCCGACAAGTTCGAGGGCGTCAGGATGTGCAAACTCTACGGCCCCAAGGCCCCGCAGCGGCTGGACCTGGTCTGGCGTGACAACACCCAGCGCGACTACAACTTCGGCAACCAGTTCGTCATCGAGCCGATGGACGAGAAGGCCTGCCTCGTGCTGAACGTCTGGACCAAGGGAATCAACGACGGCAAGAAGCGCCCGGTCTTCGTCTGGATCCACGGCGGCGGCTTCGCCACCGGTTCCGGCCATGACCTGGACTGCTATGAGGGCCGTGCCCTCGCCGACAAGGGTGACATCGTCACCATCACGATCAACCACCGCCTCAACATCCTCGGCTATATCGACCTGACCGCCCTGGGCGGCAAGTATGCCCAGTCCGTCAACCTGGGTCATCAGGATATCGTGAAAGCCCTCGAGTGGATCCGCGACAACATCGAGAAGTTCGGCGGCGATCCGAACCAGGTCACCATCGGCGGTCAGTCCGGCGGCGGCGGAAAGGTGTCCACCGCGCTTGCCATGCCTTCCGCCAAGGGGCTCTTCAAGCGTGCCGTCGTCCAGAGCGGCTCCACCCTCCGCGTCGGCGACAGTGAATTCTCCCGCAAGCTCGGACTCGCCGTCCTCGACGAACTGGGCGTGAAGCCGGCCCAGGCCGAGGCCAAACTTGGCACCTTTACCTATGAGGAGCTTGTCGAAGCCGGCAACCGCGCTTCCCGCAAGGTCGCTACGGCCGGCGTACGCGCCGGTTTCGGTCCCGTCATGGACGGAAACATCGTCGCGGAGCATCCCTTCGATCCCGAAGCCACCGCCATCTCCAAGGATATCCCGATGCTGATCGGAACGGATTTCAACGAATTCACTTTCGATATCAGCGAGGAAAAGACCGAAGCGGAGGTAAAGACTGCCTTGACCGAGCGGATGGGTGAGGAGAAGGCCGTGAAGTTCATGGAAGAATTCAAGAAGGCCTTCCCGGAAGAGCCGGCCAAGGCGATGCTCTACATGGATATCCGGTTCCGTTCCGGTGCCGTCCAGCAGGCCGCGGCCAAGAGCCGTCAGAACGGTGCCAAAGCTTACCTCTACCAGTTCACCTGGAAGCCGGAGAACAACGTTCTAGGTGCCAGCCACGGCATGGAGCTTCCGTTCATGTTCAACAACGTAGCCGTCCAGCGCGAGATGACCGGTTCCTCCGAGAGCGCCTACAAGCTGCAGGAGGTCATCAGCAACTACTGGCTCGCCTTCATCAAGACCGGCGATCCGAACGTGGCCGGACAGCCTGTCTGGGAGCCGTACAATGAAGAAACCGGCCCCTGCATGATGCTGGACAATACCTGCGTCATGAAGTATAACCACGACAAGGCACTCCTCGAACTCGCTCAGTAACCTTCAAAAACATACGATTATGAAGCATTCCCTTCTCCTCGCCGGAATGGCCCTTTCCATCCTGGCAGGATGCGGCCCCAAGGCTGCACAGACCGCGGCGCCGGCGCATCCCGGTCCCATTACGGCCGGTGAGCATACCCGCGTCAACACCACTTATGGCACCGTCGAGGGCTATCTGGATGACGATGTCTACACCTTCAAGGGCATCCAGTACGCCAAGGCCGAGCGGTTCATGCCGCCGCAGGCTCCCGACAAGATCGAGGGCGTCCGGATGTGCAAGCTCTACGGTCCCAAGGCACCGCAGAACTTGAGTCTCGAATGGCGTGACAATACCCAGACCGACTATAACTTCGGCAACCAGTTCGTCATCGAACCGATGGACGAGAAGGCCTGCCTCGTGCTGAATGTCTGGACCAAGGGCATCAATGACGGCAAGAAGCGTCCGGTCTTCGTGTGGACCCACGGCGGCGGTTTCTTCAGTGGTTCCGGACACGACCTGGACTGCTACGAGGGCCGCGCCCTGGCCGACAAGGGTGACATCGTCACCATCACGATCAACCACCGGCTCAACATCCTGGGTTATGCCGACCTCCGCGCGCTCGGCGGCAAGTACTCCGAGTCTGTCAACCTGGGCCATCAGGATATCGTGAAGGCCCTCGAGTGGATCCATGACAACATCGAAAAGTTTGGCGGCGATCCGAACTGCGTCACCATCGGCGGTCAGTCCGGCGGCGGCGGAAAGGTTTCCAACACCATGGCCATGCCTTCCGCCAAAGGACTTTTCCATCGCGCCATCATCCAGAGCGGCTCCGGTCCGCGTTCCGGTGATGCGGAGGCCTCCATCAAGTTCGGCCCCGTCTTCCTCCAGGAACTCGGTGTAAAGCCCTCCGAGGCTGAGACGAAACTCGATACCTTTACATACGAGGAACTGGTAGCCGCCGGCAACCGCGCCAATGCCAAACTCTCCCAAAGCGGCACCCGCGTCGGCTTCGGTCCTGTCAAGGACGGCAAATACATCGCCGAGCATCCGTTCGACGAGGCCGCCACGGATATCTCCAAGGATGTCCCCCTGCTGGTTGGTTGCAACTTCAACGAGATGCAGTTCGACATCAGCGAGAGCAAGACTGAGGCGGAAGTGAAGACTGCCCTTACCGAGCGGATAGGTGAAGAGAAGGCTGTCAAGTTCATGGAGGCGTTCAAGAAGGCCTATCCGAACGAGGAACCCAAGGCCATGCTGTACGTGGACACCCGCACCCGCGGCAACGCCGAGCACCAGGCGGCCCTCAAGAGCCGTCAGGGCACGAAATCCTTCCTCTATCTGTTCACCTGGAAGCCGGAGAACAACGTTCTCGGTGCCAGCCACGGCATGGAGCTTCCGTTCATGTTCAACAACATCGCTGTCCAGCGCGAGATGACCGGCTCCTCCGAGAGTGCCTACAAGCTCGCCGACATCATGAGCGACTACTGGATCGCCTTCATCAAGAACGGCGATCCGAACGTGGAAGGCCGTCCCGTCTGGGAACCCTACAATGAGGAAACCCGGCCGACCATGGTCCTGGACAACACCTGCGAGACCAAGCACGGCCACGACAGCGAACTGATCGACCTGATGCGCCAGTAGGAAAGCCATGAGAACGAACGTATTCTCCCTTTCCATCCTGTGCACCTTCATCCTCTCGGGATGCGGTTCCGGGAGTGCGGAGCAGCCCGCTCCGCACCCCGGGCCCATCACGGCCGGTGAGCATACCCGGGTAGAGACCAAGTACGGTACCGTCGAGGGTTACCTGGACGACGACGTCTACACTTTCAAGGGCATCCGGTATGCCCAGGCCGAACGGTTCATGCCGCCGCAGGCTCCCGACAAGTATGAAGGTGTCCGGATGTGCAAGTTATATGGTCCCAAGGCCCCCCAGATGAACAGCCTGGTCTGGCGGGACGACACCCAGCGCGACTACAGCTTCGGCAACCAGTTCAACATCGAGGCAATGAGCGAGGAGGGCTGTCTGGTCCTCAATGTCTGGACAAAAGGCTTGAACGACGGTAAGAAGCGCCCTGTCTTCTTCTGGATCCACGGCGGCGGTTTCAACGACGGCTCCGCCATCGACCTGGACTGCTACGAAGGACGCGCCCTGGCTGATAAGGGGGACATTGTCACCGTAAGCATCAACCATCGCCTCAACGTCCTCGGATACATGGACCTGAGTTTCCTCGGCGGCAAGTATGCCCAGTCCGTGAACCTGGGCATGCAGGATATCGTGAAAGCGCTGGAATGGGTCCGCGACAACATTGAAAAGTTCGGCGGCGACCCGAATCAAGTCACGATCGCCGGACAGTCCGGCGGTGCCGGAAAGGTAACGACGCTCCAGGCCATGCCTTCCGCCAAGGGCCTCTTCCAGCGGGGAATCATCCAGAGCGGTTCCTTCCGCCGGATCACCAGCGGAGAATATGGGCAGCAGCTCGGCCGAACCTTCCTGGAAGAGCTCGGCGTGAAGCCCGCCCAGGCCGAAGCGCGGCTCGGTACCTTCACCTATAAGGAACTGCGCGACGCCGGAAACCGGGCTATTGCCAAGATGAAGGCCGCTCCCGGGGAGCGGGGCGGATTCTGCCCGTTCCTGGACGGAACCGTCATCACGGAGCAGCCTTATGATCCGGAAACGGCCACCCTCTCGCGGAACGTACCCATCATGATCGGCAGCAATTTCAACGAGTTCTTCTTCGACATCAGTCCTCAGAAGACGGAGGAGGAGGTCCTGACGACCCTGACGGAGCGCATGGGAGCGGAAAAGGCCCGGCAGTTCATGGAGGAATTCCGGAAGGTCTATCCCGACAAGGCCCCCAAGGACATGCTGTATGTCGACACCCGCGTGCGCAACAACACCCTCCGGATCGCTGACGCCAAGAGCGGCATGGGCGAGAAAGTGTATGTCTATCACTTCCAGTGGATTCCCGAGAACAATGTGCTGGGCGCCAGCCATGGCATGGAGCTTCCCTTCATGTTCAACAACGTCGCCCGCCAGCGCGAGATGACCGGCTCCTCCGAAAGCGCCTACCGGCTCGCCGACATCGTGAGCGACTATTGGATTTCCTTCATCAAGACCGGCAACCCCAACGCGACGGGCCGTCCCGCCTGGGAGCCTTACACCCCGGACGGCGGTGCCAGCATGGTGCTGGACAACACTTGCGGCACCAAGCGCAGCCACGACAAGGTCCTGGTCGGCCTGGCGCAATAAATCATCCGACGGAATAAAAAGGAGAAGACCTCGAAAGACAGTTCTTTCGAGGTCTTCTTTTCTTTACGTTCAGAACTTCCAGCCGATTCCGGCGCGGCCTCCCTGGTATTGGTATCCATACCCCGCTTCGGCAAAACCGTAGAATCGTTTCCCGAAAGTGACGCCGATCGGAACGAGCTGGTAGGCCGGAAAGATCATGACACCAAGACCTCCTGCAATCTCCGAATAGAGGGAGAATCCGGTCCGATTGATCCAGTTTCCCCGGAAGGAAAGCATATAGCTGCCGTTGGCAGCCAAATCCTCCATCCGGTGTTTGAACCGCTCAGAAGCGGATCTTCCGTCATCGACACCGGCAGGAACACAAGGAATGGACATCGTAAGCCCGATGCTGAACCATTTGTGCCGTTCAGGAGTGTATAAGACTTCGGCAGAAACAGAAGCGAGCGGGGTTGGGCTCATAAATGCAGGGCTGGCATAGGTAGCGTTCCATCCAGTGTGTCTGGGGCCTGGTCTGCCATTTAAAGAACGCTCAAAGTTACGACTGTTTTCGGAGCCCGCCTCCTGTGTCGTTCGTTTGGGGGTGTCCCTAATGGAAGGGAGAGGACCTATTTTCTGTGAAAGTAAGGCTCGTCGAACTGGTGATTACAAACAATAAAACCTCCAGTTCGGGCATATTGGTCAAAAAGTGTTTCAAAATCATCACTTCCGCGCAAGATTTCTTTTCCCTCCCGATCATAAAAGGTAACACCATTATATTTGTTACTGTCGTAAATGTCCGTAATAGCGTAATGCTTATCACTGCCGGATTTATACAGCAGCAAATAAAAACTATCCTGATTATTCAATTCCTTAAGCTTTAACTGAGCCCACGACGGATAACCACATAGGCAAACAGAGGATGTTTCCGGATCAATATCAGAACGAGTGCAAAAGGAGAATGCACCGAGGCTGCTTAGTAGCAGCAATATGGATAAAACCTTTCGATTCATATTGGTATGATTTAATGTGTACTGAAAAAATAAAATTCTGTTTGGACTGTTCCACAAGGGGTGTACGCCGTGGCACGCAAAGAAACAGACTGCTCACTGTTCATTGTAAGACCAGCCAATGTTCCATCGTTGTTTTGAGGCCCATATTGAACATCGCTTCCTCCAGAGGTTTTTTCCCAAGTAATCAAGTAAGCGTTAGGATAATAGACATGTAAGGTGATCGGGGTGGTTCTATCTACCATATTTGCAGTGTTCAAGGTTGTCCATTGGGCATTTTGGGCAAATTGACCAGTAATATAGGCTTGAGAAGGTAGGTTCCTGATATAATATGAGAGCCCTGAATAAACATAGGGAACGTAATCCTTGTGATGGCGGACACGAGGGCCATTCCCCCATTTTGAAATGAAGTAATCTGTCGTTTCCGTCGTAATTGCCGAATGGTTCCCGTTAATATAAGAGACCTTTAACCCTTTTCCTCTACAATTGGATGATGAATAACTGCCATCCGTCCAGTAAATACTTGTGGGATTGGTAGAAATCCCCATCCAAACATTACTTCCGCCTTCAGAGATATGCCAAGCATATGCATGACAATTATACTTAACAGAAGCGGGAGCAACAATTGTTGCTAACGGATAAGTGTTACTAAACTCAATAGCTATCTGCTGCCTTTGATAAGCTGTAAACTCCGGATCGGTTATTTGCTCGGTATCACTTACAATACTCCCATTTGGAGTTAAGACTGAAATAGGAATACCATATTCCATTTGCTGTTCATCGATCGACCCCAGAAAAGCTTCAAGTATTTTGCTTTGTAAATAGAAAGAGATGTCTTCATTGACCAAAGGATATAATTGTTTCTGCTGAATCACAGCCAGTTCCTTTACTTCCGGATTAGTAAGCATCCTTTTAAAGACTGGAAATGAACGTAATAAAGACTGAAATCCTTCATTGAGGGTTGGGAATAGAATGATATTAATTCTAAAAGGGTGCATCAAACACGCTTGAAGAATCTCTTCAGCATTTAAAGACTGCAAGATATCTTCGGGAATTTGACAGGCCTGAACCATCTCATTATACGTCCTCAGCTCTTTCCATCCTTCATCCCCTGGTTTTAGAGGATAATCATAGTTCTTTCCAAAACATAAAGAAGGAATGACGTATAAAATAAGTAGCGAAATAATAGTAAATCTTTTCATTATTTAAAAACTGTTTAAATACTATGCAGAGTGTCAGAACAGAATAAAACTGCCATGGAACTGGTCGCCCGCTCCCGTTTCTATTGTAATGGAATACAGCCCAGGTGTTCCTGTAAGGTACATGGTGCATGTGCCCCAATCGGAATCAAAAGGCTGCACAAAAACCTCTTCAGCCGTATTGGTCACCGTAACGGTGCAAGGACCGACAGATTGTAGGAAGGATAATGAGAGCGCATCAGCCTCCAAGTCATAGTAGCCTTGGGCAAGATACCGGACTGGAGAATGAGGATCATTTCCTGGATTCCCGAGATGATTACCAGGAATTGTAATAGGGATACCGTCCCCTTCAAAGAAACCCGTAACAGCCAAAGACGCAACTGCTACCGAGCAAACATGAAGATGTTTAGTCATTTTGTGATAAAGATTAAATGGTTAATAGGTGCAACACAAAATTGCAAGATATTTCCCAAACCACTTATCTGGATTACAAAAAAAGAAATGACGAAAACACTCTTTTTCGTCATTGCATAATATTGATTTTCAATCGATTAAAACGAATCGTCATCATTTCAAAATGACGACATCTATAAGCAACTCATAATTAAGCACTTACGAAATACCACCGCACTAATATGATAACTATTTTATATTCAGCCACTTATTACTGATAAGAACTCTTCAGAGTCGGGGGCACTGGATTTTCCAATTTTCTCTCGCAGCCGATATATCTTGGCATTCAATGCCCCAGGGGTCTTATTCAAGATTGTGCATAATGACGTATGATCCAATTGGAGTGCCAGATAGCAATAGATCATGAGATCATCTTTTTTCAAAGTAGGGACCTGTTCTGCAAGCCGCACCATTAAGTTCCTTCTTGTTTCATTCAACGATTCCATCATCTCTTCAATTGTTCGATCGTCATTTGCCAAGTCATTCAGCATCTTTTCAAAAGATGGCAAAATCTTATATGGCTGATTTACCCATTTAAGTTCTGACAACTTGTTAAAGAACTTCATTCCAGACTCAAATGATATCTTTAATGCACGAGAGTGTGCTTTGTCCATATCTTGTATTTTACTGTTCAACAGTGCGTTTTCCCATTTCAATAAGCGCTTCCGTTGCATCAGCCTCCTAATTCCCCAGACAGATGCTAAAGCTAAAATACACAATAATAAAACAGTAATAACAAGTTTATGTCTAGTAATGGAATGATTTAACCGCTCGATTTCCTTTTCTTTCTGATAATAATCCCGTTGAGGAATGACAACAGACTCTCTTTCCCAATCCAATTGCTTTGATTGTAAATAACTCAAAAATCGTTGTGAGGCTTCCAATGCGCGCTCTGATTCTTGAAGGGCTATCGACGATTCATATTCTCGATAGTCCATCAAGTATCTGTCATAATCTGTTATGGCAATGGTTTCAGCCATGTCGAACAACTTCTTTGAATAATCCTTATCTCCAAGTAATGCTGCCGAATAAGCAGCATTGATCCACGCAAAGAAAGGTAGTCTGTACTGCAAAGAATCTCTAACAAATCCAGTTATTTCCAATACTTTTTTCGGATTCTTTACAGGACGAAGTATCAATCCCTCAGCATAACTCAATAATGCGTTGGCTAACAGGGTGGTATCTTTTAATTCACGCCCTTTTTTAATGACATCCAGCATGATACTATCTCCTTCGTTAAACAGTTCGTTAGCCAAGTATGCTTCCCCCAATCGCAACCGCGAGTACCTCAAATGGTTTTCATTATTTCCGTTTTGAAAATGCATACATGCTTTCTCTGCACTTTCCAATCGTCCAATGCGATTGAAAGTCCTTTCAAAAACCAAGGCCATCTGCCTGCATATCAGCCCGCCGTAAAAATGATCCTCCAGTTCATCAGAAATGTTCTCCGCCTCCGTCAGGGAAAGAATGGCCTTTCCATAATCGGACTTGTTGAATTGGATGTATCCGGCAAGGAAGAGCGCTTTCATCAAGCGGTCATCATCGTGATGCTCTCGGAAATAGTCCGCCGCACGCACGAGAGCCGCGTCATCATCCTCATCGATATACAAGCGATAGCGGGCGATGGAGTTCAATAACGTATACCGTGCATCCACTTTTGCCGAAGAGATACCCACCGTATCCAAAGAAGCCAATACCGCCAGTGCGCTGTCCGGGACTTCGTGTACATACGATTCCACAGCCGTCATCGTGCGAAGGACCGTCTCTTTACGCGTACAGGAAATGGTCAGAAGAACCAGAACGAAGTAAAAACAAAAGTGTCTCATCAAGAGTCATTTATATCTTACAAGATACGAAAAAGCAGCCGGAATTCCAAAATGATCAAACATTTCAGGTAATGTGCAACTATTAACCTCCGGCTGCAGGAATGCAGCCTACAAAAAAAGGACACAGGCTGCCTATCTTGAATTGGTGCTGGACAAAGGCTGGGAACCTTGAACGACACACCCAACAGGCAACCTGCGCCTTTATGGCGCAGGAACCTATCGAGGAGTTGTCGTTCTTTTTGAAAATTCCCAGTTTTGTCCTAGAACTTACCTCAACAGTATTCCATTAAGGAATTTATGTCTTTCTCTTTTGTTTCCGCAAATATACTAAAAAATAACCACCCTGCAAGAGGACGACTGAAGAACAGGTCCACGAGCGAGATGGTCTTTTGTTCAAATCAAAAGCGGATAAACCGGCCCTGGGAGAGCTTGTAGGCCACATCAATCCGCTTTTCCCCCTTTCTAAACTACCCCAAAAATGCAGGGCTGGCTTAAGCGCCTCCAACTTGAACCTGCCAGCCATGCCTGACAAAAAATTACCAGTTCTTCCGGTCCACCGTCCACTCCGGATACTTCCAGTGCATATATTCCGTGTCCAGGAAGAGGGCGGACTCGCCCACCTTGCCCTTCAGGTGCCAGTCCAGCCACTTGCGGACGGCTACGGCATAACCGCCGCCATACAGCTCGTAATACGTGCCGTGGTGACCGTCCGGCGGCGTGTTGATCATGACGACCGGAACGTTCTTGATATTGGCGAAATCCTTGACGGCGTTGTTGTAGGCGATGTCGGTAGGACCGCCGATGATATACAGCATCGGGGTATGCAGACTCGCAAAGGCGTCCTTCGTCGCCCCGGACATGGAGATGTCACCGATGCCGGAATTCAGCAAGATGCATGTCGTCAGGCGCGGATCATGGGAGACGGCAAGGGTCATCGCTCCGCCGCAGGACTGCCCCATCGCGGCCACGTGGCAAAGGTCCACCTTTCCATAGTACTCCGACTCGGGATTGGCATTCTGGTCCGTCAGCCAGTCCAGGGCCTCCAGCAGCTGGCGCGGATAGGTGCGGGGACGCATGGGCTGCTGGGCCTGAGGGGCACGGTTCCGCTGCTCCCGGATGGCCTTGAGCCGCTTCTCCGTTTCTTCCTGCTGGGCCTTGACCTCGGCCAGAGTGGGCGCCTTGATTTCCTCGCCCGTAGCCAGGATGACGCGCTTTCCTTCCGGATACATCCCCTTCATCACGTTTTTCCAATTCGCAATCGGATCTTCATCCTCGAAGGGCCCGATGCCCACGACGATATAGCCGTAGGATGCCACTTCATTCAGCAGGAAACGCATCTGGACGGTGCTGTTGGCACAGCCACCGTTCGCATACAGGAGGACAGGCAGTCTGTCCAGCGGCTTCAGGTCCTGCGGACGGTAGATCGTGAAATTCGGGAGCGAGGCGTCCCCGGCGACCATGGCCTTGTACGGGCCAGTGCCGCCCCCCTGGACGGTGTAGCTCTTTTCCGTCTGGGCGAAGCCGGTGATGGTCGTTGCAACCAGCAACAGAGTGAATAACAATTTACGCATGATACAAATATGTTTATAGGTTTTTCAGCAATTCTCCGAATTCCGCCACGCTGGCGGCGATGAGGTCCGGGGCCGGGCCGGCGGCGAGAGCGGTCCCGAGGGTTGTCTCCCCGCTGAGGACCAACACCCCGAAGCACCCGGCGTTCCGCGCGGAAGCGACATCGGTGTAAAGCCGGTCCCCGCACACCGCCACCTCGTTGGGACGAAGGCCCAAGGAAGAACACAATCCGTTGAGCATCAGCGGACTCGGCTTTCCGATTACCGTGTCAGGACTTCTCCCGACAGCTCCTTCCAAGGCCTTGCACAGGGAGCCGCAATCGATCAGGATGGTCTCCCGGTCGGTCGGGCAGACCCAGTCGGGATTGGTTGCGATATAGGGGATGTCGCGTTTCGACGCCCACCAGGCGGCCCGGCAGAACCGATCGTAGGTCAGGGTGGGGTCGAAAGCGACGACCAAGGCATCCGGGCGGTCGGCAGGGTCGTCCCGGGTAAGTTCGAACCCGGCCTCCTCAAATTCCCGCTGCATGCTCGGCGTTCCCAGGAGGAACAGTCTCCGGACCTGCGGAAGCTGCGCCCGGAGATAACCGATGGTGGCCACGGAAGACGTAAGCACCTGGTCCTCTGAAACCTGTATCCCCATTCCCGTCAACTTTCCCACATAGTCCTTCCGGCTCCGGGTGGGATTGTTCGTCAGGAAGGAATAGCCGATCCCGCGACTCCGCAACGATTCCAGGAAAGCGGGCGTGAAAGGAAACAGGGCCGATCCCAGATAGATGGTCCCGTCCATGTCCAGGGCCACGTGCCGGATCTTGCGGCACGCAGCCCTGAGACGGGATTCATCCATGGGTGACTGATACTTGAACGCCTCCATCAGTTCTTCTTCAGCCGGTAGATCATGAACGTCTTGGCAGGGACCTTCTCATTGAAAAGCCCGTCCTTGAGATCGAACGTCCCGGTCTCCGGAACGACCGCCTCCGGATTCTCCAGCGTATTGTCCAGGTCCGGATAGGCACTGTGGAAGGAAGTGCAGCCGGCAGCGGTGAGCCGCTGGCCCTTCTTCAGGCCCTTGACGCTGATGGAGACGCTCCGGGAGTAGGTAGAGGTATTGACGATCTTGACGATGTACTCTCCCGCATCGGCATCCCAGACGGCCGAGGCGAACAGGCCGTCCTGCCCTTCCTGTCCGCTCACGGGCTTTCCGTTCAGGGTCAGGGAGGCGACATGGGTTCCCTTGTTCAGGGAATACAGCTGCTGGACGTACCAGCTGCAGCTCCGTACGCTGGAAAGGTTGTCGAACCAGATCAGATCCGGCCGCCACTGCCAGCCTTTCACGTGCGCGAAGAGCGGCGCATAGGTGGCCATCTGCACCAGGTCGGCATTCCTCTCGAGTCCGGTCATGAAGGCGGCCTCCAGCAGGGAGGCATTGAAATGGTTCCATTTCTTTCCTTCCCCGTGGCAGGCATACTCGCCGGCGAAAACCTTCGGACCCTTCCGGTCGTAGTTGTCATACCGGCTTCCCTGGGCGAGGAACCAGGATTCCGGACGATAGTAGTGCTCGTCCACGAGGTCCACGCCCACCGTGCGCATCTGGGGCCACAGGTACTCGAAGAGTTCTCCCTCCGAGCCGGGACCGGACGTACCGATGATCTTGATTTCAGGATGCTTCTCCCTGATGGCCTTGACAAACGGGATGAGGCGCTTGGGGTATTCCGGTCCCCACTGCTCGTTACCCACGGCAAGGAGCCGCATGTTGAACGGAGCCGGATGGCCCATCTCGGCGCGGACCTTGCCCCAAGGGGTGTCGGTGGCACCGTTGGCGAATTCGATCAGGTCCAGGGCGTCCTGGATGTAGGGCTGCAGCTCGGAGACGGGGATGAAGGCGTCGGGATTGTCCGGACTGTTCTGGAACTGGCAGGCGATGCCGCAGCTGATCACGGGAAGCGGAGCCGCACCCAGGTCCTCGCAAAGCTGGAAATACTCGAAGAAACCTAGGCCGTAACTCTGGAAATAATCCGGGAACAGCCGGTCGGCATAGGTGTAGTGCCAGCGGTTCTCGTTGAAAGGACGGTTCTCCACGGGACCGACCGAGTTCTTCCAGTTGTACCGTGTATCGATGTCAGCCCCCTCCACGATGCAACCACCCGGGAAACGGAACACGCCCGGGTGCAGGTCGTACAGGGCCTGGACAAGGTCTTTCCGCAAGCCTCCCTTTCTCCCCTTCCAGGTATCCACCGGGAAGAGGGAAATGTGCTCCAGGTCAGCCCCCTGGGTCGCCGAGGCGAGGAATACCCGCAGGCGGGCATCCTGCATCGTCACGGGCGCGGTCAGGACCGTCTCATATTGCTTCCACTCATCCGAGACGATCTCGATTTCGGACGAGACGAGGACCTGGCTCTCCACGTCGGATTCCAGGTTGACCAGTTCCGCGCGGACCTTGCTTCCGGCTCCCCGGGCCCAGACGGAGAAGCGGTATTCCTTGCCCCGCTGGATTCCCATCCCGAAGAAACCGTCGTTCTGCAGGCCCGTGTACTTGTCGGTATGCCCGGAAGGATCCAGGTGGACATAGTTCGGATTGCGGTCGAACGGGCCGTCATCCTTCAGGGATACCTTTCCGAAGGCGGTCCAGCCGGTGAAGGGATGCGGGAAGTCGAAGGAACGGTTCTTGACCATCTCGGCATACACGCCGCCGTCCGCCGCGAAGTTGATGTCCTCGAAGAACACCCCGTACATGGTCGGCTGGATGGCGGCGCCATTCTTGGAGGCGTCGAGTACCATCGCGTGGGCGGTCTTCTCCGACGCGTCTTCCAAGCACACGACCGGCCATTCATCTTCCCACCCGATTTCACGGATGACGAGTTTGGACTGGCCGCCATACCTTTCATAGGCATGGCAGAGATACAGGTCCTTTCCGTCGATGGTATAGGCCGAACAGTGACCGGAAGCGACGAAACGGTCGCTGTCGAAGGCCACGAGGCGGCCGCCGCCCTGGGCCATGTCTTTCCCGGTGTCGTCCAGATAGGGACCTTCCACGTTCCGGGAACGGCCGACCGCCACCTTATAGGAACTGTTCACGCCCACGCAGCAGTAGTCCCAGGAGACAAAGAGGTAGTACCAGCCGCCGTGCTTGTACACGTGCGCGCCCTCGATGGCATTCTTTCCGGCCAGGGAGGAAAGCGGATTGTGGATATCGGGCCGGTCGATGGTGTATCTCCGGGCGATGGTCCGGGGTACGCCGTCCACGCCCGACAGGTCTTTCTTCATGCGGACGAGCTGGATGCCGTCCCAGTAGGAGCCGAAGACCATCCAGGGCGTCCCGTCATCGGCAATGACGACATTGGCGTCGATGGCGTTCCATTTCATCCCGTCCGGGACGGAATGGATGATTTCACCGCAGTCCTTCCAGGGTTCCGATGAGGCCGGATCCAGCGTGGAGCGGGTCATGTGGCAGATGACGGAAGTCTGGAGCCCGGAGGCCGAAGGAGAACAGAACATATGCCACAGGCCGTTGTGGTGGATGATGTCCGGTGCCCAGGCACCGCCGCGCCAGCCGGGAACGAATTCCGAGATCCACTTGAAATCGACCTTCGGCCCCGGGACGGAAGTCCAGGTCTTGAGGTCGGTGGAAGTCATCTCCGAAGGGCCGGTACCGAAGACATACCAGGTATCCCCTTCCTTCGCGAGGACGGGGTCGTGGACGCCCGGCTCCACCGGGTCGAAACGGTAAGGGGCTCTGGGATGGCGCTGGGCCGATGCGGTCAGGCAGACGACCAGCAGCAATCCCGCCAGGGCTGCAATTCTTTTCATGGTCATTCGTTATTTGTTTCTGGTTTCATCAAGTTGTTCAGTGAACCGGCACAGGGCGAGATAGTCCCTGTATTTGCGGTCATAATACCCGGAGCGGTCGGGATCCGGTTCATAGCGGCAGGCGATATCCGGTCCCATGGCCTCCGAAGCGGCTTCCACGGAGGTGTACAAGCCAGCCGCCGTGGCGGCGAACATGGCGGCGCCTAGTGCGCATGCCTGGGTGGTGTCGGGGACTTCGATGGGCATGCCCAAGACATCACTCATCGTCTGCATCACCAGCGGGGACTTCAGGGCGATGCCGCCGATGCCCACGATCCGGTTGATGGAGACGCCTTCCCTTCGGAAATGCTCGACAATGGCCCGGCTGCCGAAGGAAGTAGCTTCCACGAGCGCCCGGTACACCAAAGGAGCAGAAGCGGCCAGGGTCAGACCGGTAAGCGTTCCGGTCACCTTCTGGTTGGTATAGGGGGTCCGGCGGCCATTCATCCAGTCCGTAGCCAGCAGCAGGCTTTCCTCCGGCGGAATCTTTTCCGCCTCGGCTGTCAGGGCGGGAAGAATCTGACCGACAGCCTTTTCCAGTGCATCTCCAGTCAGTCCCGACAAGGTCCGCAGCGGCCATTCCAGGATGCGTCGGAACATCGCATAGACATCCCCGAAACTGGCCTGTCCGGCTTCCATTCCCACCATGCCCGGGAGGATGGATCCGTCCACCTGCCCCAGGATACCCCTGATGCAACGGTCTCCTACCTCCTCATAAGGGGCTACTACCATGTCGCAGGCCGAGGTACCGATTACACGCACGAGCGTTCCCGGCTTGATCTTGGCGCCGACCGCGCCCATGTGGGGATCGAAGGCACTGGCCGCTACGACCGTCGTTTCCTTCAGGCCCAGCCGGGCCGCCCATTCCGGGCACAGGTGTCCCACCGGCGTATCGGCCGTGACCGTCGGACTGTCATAACGGAAGCGGACCAGATCCGGGTCCAGTTTCCGGAAGAAGTCCTCCGGCGGAAGACCGCCCCAGCGGGCGTCCCAGAGCGCCTTGTGGCCGGCCGCACACCGGCTCCGGACAATCCTGTCGGCATCGGTCACACCGGTCAACAGAGCGGGAATCCAGTCACAATGCTCGACAACGGCGTAGGCTGCCCTGGCGACTTCGGGACTGGACCGCATGCAGTGCAGGGTCTTCGCCCAAAGCCATTCGCTGCTGTAGATCCCGCCTTCGTACATCGTATAATCCAGATCCAAGGACTTGCAGAGGGCATTGATTTCGTCTGCCTCCTGCATGGCGGAATGGTCCTTCCACAGGACGAACATGGCATCCGGATTCTCAGCGAACTCCGGCTTGAGCGACAGCGGAACACCGGCCCGGTCCGTAAAGACAGAGGTCGTTCCCGTCGCATCAAGGGCGATGCCCACAACCTGGGAGGCGACTCCGGCAGGGCAGGCGCCAAGCGCCTCCCGCACAGAAGATTCGAGCGTTTCCAGATAATCCAGCGGATGCTGGCGCCACTGGTTGGCGGAGGGGTTGCAGTACAACCCTTCCGCCCAGCGGGGATATTCTTTGACGGACGAGGAAAGGACCTCTCCCGTCCGGGCATCCACGACCAGGGCACGGACCGAATCCGAGCCGAAGTCGAGTCCGATTACATATTGGTTTCCCATATTCCTCCTTTTCCAAACAGTTTACGGTCCAGGGCAGGCAGCAGGCCGCAGCGGAAGAGCACGTCGACGTTCGTGAAGCGGCTGCGCATGTAAGGGATATACTTCAGGGTGGTACGGAGCCTTTCGCGGCTGACGCCGATCATCTCCGGTTCATAGGGCGCCCCGACCAGCCGGAGGTTCTCCTTCAGGGTGCCGAAGGGGACAATCTGGTCCTTCACCCGGCGGGAAAGGGCCGGCCAGGCGGCCTTCAGGGCCACCAACTGCTTTCTCAGCCCATCCTTATCCACATACTTGTCTTTCGTCTCCTTCAGGGCCCGGGACAGATGGCCCGGCTTCCCTTCGAAGATACGCCGGATGTCTTTTTCCGTTTCCTCCCAGGTCTTCCACGCATCCACGCAGGCGTCCACGTCCAGTCCGTCCAAGCCCTCCTCCAGGAGAAACTCCAAGGAGGCCGTGGAAACCAGCGTTCCGATGCTCACCTTGAACCCGTGCGAAACATGTTTTCCCTGATAGCAAAGGTTTTCCATGTCCCAGCAATGCGAAAACTGGTGTTCCATGCCGGACGCAGGACGGCTGGACCGGTATGCTTGCATGGCGAAACCGCTCATCAGCAGTCCTTCCGACAGTTTTTCCGTATAGGCGACGTCTCCGTTCCGGACAGCGACCGGGTCGGCCAGGGCCTCCCGCAGGCCGTCCTGGACCAGTCCCCAGGACAGCGGGTCTATCGCCTCCACGCCGGCCGCTTCGGCCAGCATCCAGTCGGCTCCTGCCGGGATCTTGGCGATAAGGTCGCCATAACCGCTGGCCGCGAGTTCCTTCGGCGCCTCGGCGGCGATGACGGGATCCATCACGAACCCGTACGGGGCGGGACAGTCCACTGTCTGTTTGTTTCCATCGATCGTGATGGAGGATCCGTAGGCCGTGTAGCCGTCCATGGACGCGGCCGTTCCTACCGTAATGTACCTGCGGCCCAGCAGGAAAGCCACGTATTTCGTCAAGTCGTTGATGACCCCGGACCCTACCGCGATGGGGATGGCGTCCGTTTCCGAGAGCCGTGCTTTCAACTGCTCCACGTAGGTCCATTCCGCATACAGGTCGGGATCCGTGAAGATGAACGGCTCGTCATGGGGTACACCGGTCTCTTGCAGGGAGAGAAGGACATCCTTTCCCGCCACTTCCCAGGTATTCCGGTCGGCAACGATGATGGCCTTCTTTCCAGGAAAGAGGTCAAGGAACATGGCCGCACTTTCCCGGACACAACCCGGACCGATGACGAGCCGTTTCGTATCGGTGGTATGCCGGAGCGCTTCTTCGATCTTGCCCATGGACTACTTCTTTTCTTTCAGGAACAGCCAGGTCATGAGGGAACTGCAGAGATACAGGATCGCCAGGGCCCAGCTGACACGGGTGTAACCGACCACCGGAGAAGCCGGCGTGGCGAACAGGCCCACCAGGAGCGGACCCACGAACGTGGCAAGCCCCGCGCCGAGGTTAAGTACCGACACGGCTGCGCCCTTGTCAGTCGTGACCAGGGACGGCACCAGGGCGGAAAGCGGCACGTAGGCGGCCAGCATGATGCCCCAGAGGATGCCGCAAATGAGGATGAACCACCAGTTGCCGCTGATCTGCGGCGCATAGAAGAACAGCAGCACGCCCACGGCGCAGCCGACGCCGCCGAACCATTCGATGGTCGTGCGCCAGCCGATCCGGTCCCCGACGAAGCCGAAAAGCAGGTTCGCGAAAATGTTGATGAAGAAGATGATGCCCCACATGCTGGCCCATTGCGCGTCCGTCAGTCCCATGTGGCGCATGTACAGCGGCATGTAGACCAGGAAGGCGAACTGCGAGATGGTGTTGATGATCCGGACGATACCGCCGGCCAGCACCTTCGGTTCCCGCCGGATGATGCCGAGCCCACGGAAAAACTCCTTGAACTTATTGCCCTTCGTCGCATTCGGGTCGGCAAAGAGGTTCGTGTCCGGCGCCTTGTTCAGGAAGATGGCGAAGACCATGCCGATGGTGGCGAACACCAGGGAGGTCCAGGCGGTCGGGATGACGCCCAGATGGGCGAAGGACCAGGCGCCGTAGTAGGCGCCGAGGACCTGATAGCCGCCGGTGAACACGAACCAGAACCAGCCCTGGGCGGTGCTCAGGGTTTTCTGTTCCACCCGGTAGGAAATCCAGACCACGAAGGAATAGGCAAAGAGCGGATAGCCCAGGCCTTTCAGTGCATAGGTCGCCATGAGGACCGGCCAGTTCAGGTTCGGCAGGCCGAATCCGGCATAACCGACAACGCCCACCAGATAAATGAAGAATCCGGCGAGCATGGCGCGCCGGAGCCCGAACGTCTCGGAAATGACACCGGAAAGCCACGAGGAAATCGTGACGGCGATGCCGTAGACGGCGAAGAGAGTGGCGGAGTTGAAGTTCTGGTCCGTGATGTACTTGCTGAGCCAGGTCTGTTCCAGTCCCTCGCTCATCATGAAGATCATAACGCCGAGATAACCCAGCGACAGGGCCTTCGGAAGCCCGGTTTTTTGGAAGAAGTCAGCCATAATCAATTACGTGTGTCTGTCTGTTATCGGAAAAAAGTGCAAGGGCCTGGGCGGCCCCTGCACTTGCCATCAAGTCATGAAACGGCTACCAACCGGACAGCTGATTCAGGTTCGGATTGTTCTGCACGTCGTCGGTCGGCAGCGGGAGCCAGGCACGGACCGGCGTGAAGTTCGCATTGTACTTGTAGGAACGCTTCTTCACCTTGGCGAGGAACTCGTTGTCGCGGGAAAGACCCCACCGGCGGATGTCCACGAGACGCTCGGTCTCGAAGCAGCTTTCCTTCATGCACTCGATGTCAAGAACCTTCATGATGTCTGCCAGCGTGTAGGAGGTACTGTTGTTCTCAAAGGCGGCATAGCCGTACTCCTTGTTGAAATCGGTCGTCCCACCGGTTTCCGGGTTGGTCCACACGGACTCGACCTTGTAGTTCTGGCGCTCACCCAGCGGGCACAGGCCGGCGCGGGCTCGCACCTGGTCGATGACCGCCACGGCACCCTTCAGGTCACCCGTCTGGGCAAGGCACTCGGCATAGTCCAGCAGGATTTCGCCCAGGCGGAAGATGCGCTGGTTGGTAGCGTCGACACCGCTGGCGTTCAGGAAGACATAATCCTGATACTGGCCGGTGTACTTGTTGCAGTAGACGCGGTTCGCCACCCAGTCGATGAAGGAAAATCCGGCCGCATCCGCGCTGATTTCGCTGTCCGCCGTCTTCCGGCCCTGCGTCGCGGACCAGGTCTGCCACTGCACGTGCTGCGGGAAATCCTTGAAGATGTCGGCATAGAAGATCGTGGCCGGGATGCGGGAATCCCATTCACTTCCGTTGATTTGTTCCTTCGCCTTCTCGTTCTTGAAGGCCGGGAGCACCCAGTATTCACCGTTCTGGTCGGTCCAGCCCACAGGGCCGGTGCCCAGGAACTTCCATCTCCAGGAGGTGGTGGAGACGTTGGCGCCGTTGTTCGTGATGCCCCAGTAGTTACCGAAGTTGGAGGAGCAGGTCTCGAACTGGATCTCGAAGATGGATTCGGCGTTGTTCTCGGTCGTGAAGCGGAAGTTGTCCGTATAATCGTCCATCATGACGAAATGGCCGTTTTCGATGATGTCCTTATAGACATCCAGCGCTTCAGCGTAGTGATAACCGCCCTTCAGGTAATCGCCCCAGTTCATGTAGGTCTTCGCCTTCACGCAGGCGGCGAACCACTTGGTCACCATGTAGGAGTCCTTCCAGGGGCCGTTGTATCCGGCGGAAGTCTGGTAGGAGGCCGGAAGCACCTTGTAGGCCGCATCGGCATCCTCGATGATCTTCTGGCACAGGTCATCGAATACGCCGGCTTCAGGCTGGTCACCCGCTGCAGCCACATAGTCCACATACGGGGGGATCTGGTACATCATCGCGAGCTGGTAGTAGTCGAAGGCACGGATGGCCCGGGCCTGGGCAATGATCTGCTCCTTGTCGTAAGTCTTCCACTCTTCGATTTCATCCGCATATTGGATGACCTGGTTGCAACGGGCAACCTGCTCATACAACTGGTTGTAGGAAGTGAAGTTCCAACGGCAGTTCATGTCGGAATACACATGCTTTGCATACTGCTGGATCCAGGCGGCGGACTCGGAAGTGGCCTCGTCACTCTGCCCGGAGAACTGCAGGGTGTTCATCATAGCGTAGTAGCTGCTGTAGAAGGAGTGGTAGATACCGATCAGGGAAGAATTGATATCCGCCTCCGTGCCGAATGCCGTAGCCGTAGTCAGGGAATTCGGATTGCTCAGCTCAAGAACGTCCTTGGAGCAGGACCCGAGCAGGCAGGCGCAAAGGACAATCGTCCATATCTTGACTGTTTTCATGCTTCAGATAGTTTAGAAAGTGACGTTTACACCGAAAATGAAGGACACCGGATTGATGAAGTTGGTGAGGGTGTATTCCGGAACCTGGTTCTCGCCCGGGGTGAAAAGGCCGGCGGTGAAGTCAGGGTCGAATCCGGAGTAGTTGGTCAGGCACAGGAGGTTCTGGGCGGTCACATAGAGTTTCGCGCTCTCGAAGACCTTCTTCAGGCCGCTCTTCGGCTGGATGGTGTAGCCCAGGGAGATGGTGTTGAACTTGAAGAAATCGCCTTTCTCGATCCAGCGGTCGGAATAATCAATGTCATTGAAGGTGTAGTTCCATCCGGTTCTCGGATAACGGGCGTTATTGTGCTTGTTGGACTCGGACCAGATGTTGTTGTAGTAGTCACGGCTGACCTGGTGCAGGCCGGACAGGCGCTCATACATGGTGCGCGGTCCGTTGTAGACCCAGCGGCCCAGCTGGCCGAAACCGTTGACCTGGAGGTTCCAGTTCCGGTAATTGAGATTGAAGTTCAGACCCAGCTCCACTTTCGGCCAGGGGCTCTTGTCCTCGATCAGCTGGCGGTCTTCAGTGGTGATGGACCCATCCCCGTTATAGTCGACGAACTTGATGTCACCGGCGGCGGCATTCGGGATCAGACCGTCCTTCTTGGCTTCCTCATCGGTCTGGTAGAGACCGTCGGTCTTCGCGAGGAAGAACAGTCCGATCGGATAGCCGATCTTGGAAAGGGCACGGCCGCTGTCATGGTAAGGGACATTGTAGCCCAGGCTCAGGAGCTTGTTCTCATTGTGGGCAACGTTCAGGCCGACGGAATAGGACCAGTCGGCGTTGATCTGGTCATTGTAATTGAGCGTGAGTTCGACACCCTTGTTGCTGATGGACGCGGAATTGACGACCGGATTGGAAGTGGAACCGACGGTCTTCAGGATCGGCTGGGCGAACAGGACGTCCCTGGACTCGGAGTCGTACCACTCGAAGGAGACCTGCAGACGGTTGGCGAAGAAGGCGGCGTCGACACCGATGTTGGCCGTGGTCTTCTTCTCCCAGGCGATGTCGGCATTGGAAATGTCGGTGATGGCCTGGCCGGGCACGAGGGTGCCGTCCCCGTTGAGGATATAGGCCGTGTAGCTGTTGATCCTGGACTGATAGTCGTAGTTACCCACGTTCTGGCTTCCCAGGGTACCGTAGTTGGCACGGATCTTCAGGTCGTTCATCCAGGAGATGTTGTAGAAGGGTTCCTTGCTGATTCTCCAACCGATGGAAACGGACGGGAAGGTGCCCCAGCGCTGGGCAGCGGCAAAGCGGGAAGTACCGTCCCGGCGGACCGTTGCCTGGAAGAGATATCTGCCGTCATAGTCATAGTTGATTCGGCCGAAGTAGGAAAGGAGTCGGTGCTGGCTGCTGGAACCGGAGCCGGCAACGGCGGTGACACCGCTGGAAACTTCCTTCAGGTAGAGACCGCCGGCCGTCTGGATGAGGTCCTTGGAGCCGGAGCCCATATCCCGGAAATTGGTGTCCTGGAAGGACTGACCGAGAACGCCGGCCAGGTTGTGCTTGCCGAAGCTCTTGTTGAAGTTGAGCGTATTCTCCACCAGGAACGTATTGTTGAAGGAGGAAGAAGCGCTGGCGGAGGAAGCGGAGTCCGTTTCGCCGTAGGCATACGCATAACCGTTGGACCAGCCGTGGGAATTGGAATTGGAGATGGTCGTACCCAGGTTGAGCTTGTAGCTGAGCCAGCTCGTGATCCGCATCTGGGCCCACGCGGAGCCGCGGATATAGAGGTAATTCCGTATGGTGTAGTTATTACTGTCGTCGGCATCCGCCACGACATTGTGGCCGTTCTGGTAGCAGAAGACGCGGTTGCCGTATCCCCAGCCATTCTTGCCGTACACGTCATCATAGACCGGCATGGTCGGGTTGACCTGCATGACCTGGGCGACATTCACGTTCCCGTGGGTCTTCCGGTTGGTCCGGCCCATCTGGACGGACTCGCCGAAGGTGAAGATACCCCGCTTGAATTCGGAGCTGACGCTCGCGGTGAAACGGTCCATGCTGTGACCGATATAATAACCGGAGTTATCCATGTAGCCGAAGGACGTACGGTATTTCGAATCCTTGGAGCCGCCGCTGAAAGCGAGATTGTATTCCTGTACGATACCGGTCTTCCGCAGTTCGTCCTGCCAATCCACGTCATTATTCCACCAGGCCGGCGTTTCCTCGGAAGTGGAGCCCTTGTCCCGTCCCCATTGGAATTCCCGGGTACGGAGGTCTCTCCACTCGTCACCGTTGATGAAATCAAGCTTGCGCTGGTTCTGGACACCGACCTGGCCGTTGAACTCGATCTTGGTGCGGCCTTCCTGACCGCTCTTGGTGGTGATGATGATGACGCCGTTGGCCGCACGGGAACCGTAGATGGCCGCGGCGGAAGCATCCTTCAGGATCTGGATGCTCTCGATGTCGTTGACATTGAACCCGATGTTGTTGTCCGTCGGGACACCGTCAATAATATAAAGCGGGTCCACGTTCGTCAGGTTGCCGGTACCGCGGATCTGGATGGACGGGAGTGCGCCCATCTCACCGCTCGTACGCACATTCACACCGGCGGCGGCACCCTGCAGGGCGTCGCCGATGGAGGTCAGCGCACGGCTCTTGAATTCCTCCGGCTCGACGACGGAGACGGCACCGGTCAGGTCCTTCTTCTTGATGGAGCCGTAACCGATGACGACCATTTCTTCCAGCATCTCGGTCTCTTCCTCGAGAACGACGTCGATGACAGCACGGCCGTCATACGTGATATCGACGGTCTTGTAGCCGATGCAGGAATACTGGAGGGTGGCCGAAGCGGGGACCCTCGACAGAGTGTAGTTACCGGATTCGTCTGTCACGGTACCGTTCTGGGTACCGGTCACGAAAACGGATGCGCCGATGACGGGCTGGCCGGCGGGATCGGTGACGGTTCCACGCACCGTCTGTGCCTGCAGGCCGAATGCCGTCAGCAGGAGGCTGGCCGCTATGGCCGCCGTCTTCCTGCTCAGGTTCGATGCAAAAGAAAACAGTTTCATAATTTTGGGTTGTTGGTTGATAATAGTGTTTTCGGGCTGTATGCGGTTGGATGTTGTATCCGATGGCAAAATTACCCGATTTGCCCTCACACGTGGGCGAATCATTTTTTTTTGAAGGGGAATTATCCTCCGCCATCCTGTCCAGCCATCCAAAAGATTTTTCCACCTGAAAAGAAAAAAAACGGACCTCCGTCCGCGGAATAATCCCGTAATTCGCACTGCGGCTTTTGGGCTGGAGCCGTCTATAATCCTGTATCTCAATGAAAAAACGCACTATTCTCCTTTTGGCGGCGGTCTGTGCCATGTCCGCCGGATGCGGGCCGAAGAGTCCGGCTTACCCTGACGCGGCAACGCTCAGGACCATCATTTCCGACGAAACCACTGTCGTCTCCTCTCAGCAGGGACGCCTCCAGGGCTTCCTGGACGGGGACGTCTACACTTTCCTCGGAATCCCCTATGCCAAGGCGGAACGATTCATGCCGCCTCAGTCGCCTGACAAGTTCGAGGGAATCCGGATGTGCCGGACCTACGGACCGAAGGCCCCGCAGGGCGAAACCCTCAACTACCGCGACCTGAGCAGCGACTATGACTTCGCCTTCCAGTTTGTCTATGAACCCATGGACGAGAAGAACTGCCTGGTTCTCAACGTCTGGTCCAAAGGCATCAACGACGCAGCAAAACGCCCGGTCTTCGTCTGGTTCCACGGTGGCGGATTCTCCTCCGGTTCCGGTCATGACCTGCCCTGCTACGAAGGCCGCGCCCTCGCCCAGACGGGCGACGTGGTCGTCGTCACCCTCAATCACCGCCTCAACGTCCTCGGATATACCGATCTCCGCGGCCTGGGCGGCAAGTATGCCGAATCCGTGAACCTGGGCCAGCAGGACCTGGTGAAGGCCCTGGAGTGGATCCACGAGAACATCGCAGCCTTCGGCGGCGATCCCGGCAACGTCACCATCGGCGGCCAGTCCGGCGGCGGCGGAAAGGTCTCGAACACCCTCGCGATGCCTTCGGCCAGCGGCCTCTTCCAGAAAGCCATCGTCCAAAGCGGCTCCAACATGCCGTTCCAGGACAACGAGACCTCCATCGCGTTCGGCCTCGCCTTCGCGAAGGAGCTCGGCGTCACCCCGGGCCACACCGACAAGATGAACACCTTCACCTATGAGGAACTGGTTGCTGCGTCCCGCCGCGCCTCCGCCAAGTCCGGCGGCCGCGGCTTCGGCGGCGCCCTTCCGACCCTGGACGGGAAAATCATCGTGGAAGAGCCCATCGCCCCGGAACTGAGCCGCAACGTCCCGATGCTCGTCGGTACCAATCTCTACGAGTTCTCCTACAATGCCGCCAAGCCGGAAACCACTCTCGACGAAGCCCGCGCCAAGCTGGTCGAACGGTTCGGTGATGCGTCCAAGGCCGACCAGTACATCGAGGAATACAAGGCTGCCTTCCCTTATATGGAGCCGAGAGATCTCCTCTGCACCGACTTCTTCTTCCGTCCCGGAGCCGTCGCCCAGGTCAATGCCAAGAGTGCCCAGAAGGCCGCTCCCGTCTACAATTTCCTCTTCGCCTGGAAACCGGAAGGCAGCGACGTGGGGGCCAGCCATGGCATGGAACTCCCCTTCATGTTCCATAACATCGACCTCCAGCGCGAGATGACCCGCGCCTCCGAGAAAGCTTACAAGCTGTCTGACCTGATGAGCGCGTCCTGGATCTCTTTCTTCCGTACCGGAAATCCGAATGTACAGGGACTGCCCGAGTGGGAAGCCTACACCGAAGAAAACGGCGCCGTGATGTTCTTTGACAACACGTGCCATCTGGAACACCATCACGACGACGCCCTGCTCAAATATCAGACGAACAGGATGTTCTGACCCAAAGCCTTTTTGAAGGCCTTATAACACAAAACACTTTCAAAAACGGAAGCGGCCCGCAGGGATGCGGGCCGCTTTCCTTGTTACTCCACGATTCCGTGGACGGGCTTCAGCACGAAGACGAATTCCCGTTCCTTCGCCGGAAGGAGGTACTCCTTCAGCGGCCAGGACATCCAGGAATCGATGCCGCCCACACCCATCTGGACGAGGTCGATGTGGACATAGGTCTTCCCGCGGGAACGGTTGCCTTCGCAAGCCTTGGCCTTGAGTTCCAGGGAGTGGACATGGGCGTCCAGGTCCTCCAGGCTGAAAGGAAGGGCCGATGCGGAGAAGGGTGTCGGAGCGGTGAATTCAAGGCCATTGCCAGCCGCGTCCAGCAGCCGCATCCAGCGGATGTCCGTATGGGTTCCGGACTCCTGGGAACGGACGTAACCGTAATGATACTGGTCCTCCACCCGCTGGCGGTAATGGCCGAGCAGGGCAGCACTGTGCCTGTCGGAATAGTTCTCCCAAGGGCCTAGGCCGAAGAAATCGAGATCGGAATAAGCCCCCGGCATCGCGAAACGCATGCCGAACCGGAACAGGTGCGGGGCGTCGGCGAGACCGCCGGCATCCTCCATCGCCTCGGACACGCCCACCTTTCCTTCAGGATCCACCACATAGGCGACCTTGACACGGGCCTTGCCGCCGATGGGAGCGTAGACGACGTCCACCTGGCAGTTGTTGCCAACCTGCTTCATGGCGACAGAGGCCACCTTGAAGCTCAGGTTCCGCCAGAAGGCGAACTGTTCCTGGAAGCGGGCGCCAAGGTCGTTCTCGTTGAGGGCACGGTCGAAGCAGGGTACCATGAGCCCGGCCAGCATCTCCTTGCCGTCTACCTTATAGGAGGAAAGGGCGCCGGCGGACTTGTCGATGGTCACCGACCACTGGGCAGGGATCGTGCCCAACGTACCCTTGCGGGAAACCGTTCCGGAGAAAGTGTAGGCCGAGGCAGATTCTTCGGCTTTCACCTTACCCTCCACAGGAGCACCCGTTCCCATCGGGAGCGAAGGCTCGTCCCGGAGGATGAGCTGGTCGTAGGCCACGACATGACCGGCCGGGAGAAGGCCGTCAGCCGCTTTCAGCTGATAGTTCACATTGAGGGTAACAACCTGTCCCGCTGGAAGTTCGCCAATGCCCAGGACGAAGGCTTTCGTCTGCTGGGGAGCGACTTCCAGCTGCTCGGTCACGCCCGTGCGGACCACTTCGCCGTCAGCCTCCAGTGACCACACCAGGCGGTAAGCGGAGAGGTCGTTGAAGAAATACTCATTCGTGACTTTCACGACGCCGGGCCGGCTGCCTGCCGCCGTCAGGATGTTGCGGTACTGGTAGCGGACTTCATAGGCGTGCGGATGCAGGGTGCGGTCCGCGGCGATGACGCCGTTGCAGTTGAAGGAACCGTCCGAAGGATCATAGTCGTTCAGGTCGCCGCCGAAGATGTAGATGTGGTCGGTACCGGGGGCGTCGGAGGGCCAGCGGAGAGCCTGGTCCTGGAAGTCCCAGATAAAGCCGCCCTGACAGCCGGGTTCGGCCCGGGCGATGTCCCAGTACTCCTTGAAATTGCCCATCGAGTTGCCCATCGCGTGCGCATACTCGCACTGGATGAAGGGTTTGGTGCCGACTTTCAGATAAGCCTTGACCTGGTCCGGAGAATAGTACATCGGACAGTAGACGTCCGTGTACCGGTGGCTGGTATGATGCTCATACTGAAGGGCCCGTTCATACTGGACAGGGCGGGACGGGTCATAAGCCTTGATCCAGTCATAGCAGGCTTCGAAGTTGGGGCCGTCACCGGCCTCGTTACCCATGCTCCAGACAATGACGGCAGGATGGTTGAAGTCACGCTGGACCATCCGGCTGTCGCGGGCCAGGTGGGCGGCCGCGAAGAGCGGATTACGGCCCAGCGTCTCAGGTCCGTAGCCCATGCCATGGGATTCGATGTTGCCTTCGTCCACCACGTACAGGCCATATTTGTCGCACAGGGCGAGCCAGCGCGGGTCGTCGGGATAGTGGCAGGTGCGGACGGCATTGACATTCAGTTCCTTCATGATCCGGATGTCCCGGACCATCTCGGCCTCGGTGACCACATAGCCGCCGGTGGCGCTCAGCTCATGCCGGTCCACGCCCTTGATGAGGATGGGCTGGCCGTTGACCTTGAGCTGGTTGCCGACGATTTCCACGGTGCGGAAGCCGAAGTCGACACACGTACTCTCAGCGACTCCCTTCTTGGTGGAAGCCTTGACCTTGAGTGTATACAGGTTCGGTACCTCGGCGCTCCACAAAGAAGGATTCCGGACAGAGCCCGTATAGTCGACCTTCCCCTTGGACGGCTTGAGGCCGGTTTCGGAGAGAACCTTCCTGCCGTTGGCATCCAGGACTTCCAGGTCCACGGCAGTGATGCCTTTGGTGACCTCCAGGGCCACTTTCAGGCTGCCGTCGGCCCATCCGGTCACATGGACATCCTCCAGACGCTCTTTCTCACGGGTATAGACCTCCACGCCGCGGGCGATGCCGGAGAAACGCCAGAAATCCTGGTCCTCCAGATACGTGCCGTCGCACCAGCGGAAGATTTCGAGGGCGATGGTATTCTCTCCGGCCTTGACGAACTTCGTCAGGTCGAAGCGGGCTTCCAGTTTGCTGTCCTCGCTGTAACCGACCATCTTCCCGTTCACCCACACACGGACGTTGGAGGTGGCGGAGCCGATCATCAGGCAGATTTGCTTCCCGATCCAGGAGCGGTCCACGGTAAAGGTCCGGCGGTACTGGCCCACATAGTTGTGTTCCAGGGCCGGATAAGGCGGATTGTTCTGGTAATGGCCGCGCCAGGGGTAGCCGATGTTCACGTACATCGGGTCGCAGTAACCTTGGAGGTCCCACAGGCCGGGAACCGGGATTACATCCCAGCCCGCGTCGTCATAGCCCACGGCTTCAAAGCCCTTCAGGCGTCCTTCGATGGTCGGGTTGAAATGGAACTTCCAGAGGCCGTTCAGGCTCAGGGTCTGCTGCTCGGCGGTGACGAAAGTCGCCCGCATGGGCATCCGGTTCTCCTCAAAGACATTCGGGTCCTGCCAGGGTTCCAGGGCGGGTTTCGCGGAAAGGGGCAGGAAAGCGGCCGCAAGGGCCAGGGAAAGGATGAGTTTTCGCATTATCAATTAGGTCAATTTGTGTAAAGATACCACTTTTTTCGGGGGATTCCACGCATTTCAGGGTCAATTCAATGTTTTCCCTGAAATAAACCGGACTTGACCAGGCCTCCAGCGCACTGGAAGGCCGTTTCCGGAGTTTATCCGTGCGTTTTTTGCCTAAACGGGTAGTTTTGCGGTTCTTTGCGGGTGGAACCGGGCTTTATATCCGGCTGATTGAACCATGAAGCGAAAGATCCTTTTCGGGTGCCTCTGCTGCACCCTCCTGTCCGCCGCCTGCGAGCGACTGGACGACGACCCGAACCTCCACGTAAAGGAGGAAAACCCTTATTTCACCCTCGAGGAGGTAGCCGGCCTGCTCTCCGCCGTTCCCTTCGGAGAGGACCAGGTCGGAGAAGTCCACGACGCCGTCTCGGCTTCGTCCGGAAACGGATACGACACGGAATACACGATGAGGAACCTGTTTGAAATGCCCGGAGCCGGCATCGGTTCGCAGCAGGAGACCCGGGTGGAAGCCTACCCGCAGCCCCTCCGCGACCTCCTTACGGAGACGGTACGCCGCCGATACGGGACGAAAGCCGGGGATGCCGACGCCTTCCTGAACGCCCTGGCCAGTTCAGACGTCCAGATCTATTGGCCTTTCCCGGAGGATTTCGATGGCAAGGAAATGCCCGTCATCACCTTCGATCCCGGAGACAATTCCGTCCGGAACACCGGATTCCTGCGCCGGGAAGACGGAAGCGTGGAAGAAATCCTCGTGGATGAAGAGATGGCCCGGAAGCGCCCGGTCTGGGTCGTAAGCCGGAATCTGGACGCCGAATACAAATCCCTGGAAATGAGACGGCGGGAAGATCCAGACTGGGGAAAGGGCGGCGGAGAAATCCTGGTAGGGACGAAGCCGGCCGGTACACGGGCAGCGGCGAAAGGGAGCTTCAAGACGCTCATCCTCCGGTCGTTCCAGGCGAACCGGCAATTCGATTCCTGGTTCTGCGGCGCCAGCGAGTTCTGGGTCAAGTGCGGAGCCATCGAAGACTTTTCGGCCACGACGGAAGCCGAACTCCGGCTCTACGCCCCTTCCATCACGGACTTCCTCATCGTCGTCCGGCGGAACCAGGTCGGGAATCCGGTGGACTTCAACGCCGTCCTGGTGTCGGAATGGACGTCCATGCTGGACAACTGCGCCTTCTGTATCGTGGAGGACGACGGCGGGACACAAACAACCTGGAAATGCTCCGCCATGGTCAAGTACAACTCGAAAAGTTACGGATTCGACATAGAGATTCCCCTCCACGCCCGGGACGACATCGTTTGGCGCGGAGCGCTTACGCGTTCATACATAGAACGTTACAGCAAGAATACAGGGCATTTTGGCGATGTGGACCTCGTGTTGGAACTGATTTAGCGGACGGTCATCTCGCAGACCTTGCAATCGAAATCCAAGCGGAGACGGCGTCCGTTGTTCCTAAGGAACAGCGGATCGGGACGGGTACCGGGACGTTGTTTCGGACAGAGGTCCAGTTCGTGGCGAAGACAATACTTGGTGCGCATGTACTCGATTCCTTCCCGATGGGAAAGCTCATACGCGTCTTCCACATCCACGGCCCCGCGCTCCCGGTATAGACTCCGGGAAAGGGAATTGGCGACGTTGTCCTTGTAAGTCAATGTTTCCGGAGCGGGAAGATTCCAACCGGCCCCCTTCCGCAGGGGAAGGCCGATGACAGGCTGCGCATCCAGTGCTGTCGCCAAATCCCGGCGGATGCCATTCAAGAAAGAAGCAGGCATGAAAGGGACCTCTCCTTCTGTTTCCAACGTGGAAACCGCAAAAGAATACTGTTCGGTGCGCTTCGATAGCTGAATCCGGACCGTTTCCAGCATCCGGTCTGCATCCCGTGCCGGATCGGCAGGGGCCGGGACCTTCAGGACCGCCTTCCGGCCATCCTCCGTTTCAGCCTCCGCCTTCAACTGCCCGCCGGAGAGGAAAGCCTGGAGCGTCACGCTGATCTCCCTGACCGGCCTGTCCGCCTCCACCTTCCGCTCGAAATCCGCATCGATGTTCCGGTACAGAGCCGTTCCGGGCTTCAGGCCTTCCACCGGTTTGCAGCGGATGGAAAAACCTTCACAGACATCCCCCCGGAAACCCACGATGTCTCCGCCGGGACCTACGAAAGCGAAACCGTCGCCGTTGTGAAGGACCACGCTGGCATCCGCCGGCGCAAGCGTCACGACACCGGGACGCACTTGGGAAACCTTGCCGATCAGTTCCCCCATCGACTTGGGGGCATCCATTGCAGCCCATTGTCCGCGTTCCCCGTTCAGGAACAGTTCCGTGTAATCCCGGTTGAATGTTTTTCGGAGGCTGGGCGTAAAACCTCCCCGGACCGTTCCGAAAGAGGCTCGCCGGTAGCGGTCAGGATACCGCCGGACCAGGGCGTCCAAGGCATCGGAATAAGCCCGGACGACATTTCGTACGTAAGACTGGCTCTTCAGGCGGCCTTCTATCTTGAAAGAGTCAGCGCCGGCTTCGGACAGGTCCTCCAGGCGATGGATCAGATTCAAGTCCTTCAGTGACAGGAATGCTTTATGGCGGGCCAGAACGCGCCCCCCGGCGTCTTCCAGGTCGTAGAGCGACCGGCAGGCCTGGATGCAGGCGCCCCGGTTGGCGCTGCGGCCGGCCAGATGCTCCGAAAGATAGCATTGTCCGCTATAGCACACACATAACGCTCCATGGACGAAGCATTCCAGTTCAGCATCGACAGCCTCCCGGATGGCACGGATCTGCGCCAGGGAAAGTTCCCGCTCCAGGACCAGCCTTCCATAGCCGAGGCTTTCGGTGAAACGGGCTTTCTCTGGAGTCCGGATGGCACACTGGGTTGATGCATGGAGAATCATCCCTTCCGGGGCCAACCGCGTCACGGCCGCATCCTGGACGATGAGGGCGTCCACCCCGGCCTCCTGCAGTCCCAGAAGGAGCCTGCGGACTTCCGGGATTTCTTCCTCATAGACCAAGGTATTGACCGTCACATAGATCCGGACGCCGAAACGATGCGCATACCGGCACAGGCGGGCAATGTCTTCGACGCTGTTCCCGGCGGCCTGCCGGGCCCCGAAGGCCGGTCCGGCGATATAGACGGCATCCGCCCCGCAGTCGACGGCCGCGATGCCGATGTCCGCCGTCCGGGCGGGCGCAAGGAGTTCGAGGGCCCGCATAGCCCTGTTATTTCGTATAGAAGATGAAACGGTTCTTGTCGTAGAAGTCCTTGACGATGTCGGTCTGGGCGAAACCGCTTTCCTTGAACACCGCCTCGGTCTCCTTGCCCAGGACTTCATTGATTTCCGTCAGGCCCTTGCCCTCCACCGCAAGGAATCGCTCGGACCAGCGGGCGATGGCCCGGTAGAATTTGAGCGGATCCTCGTCCGGAACGAACAGGGCGGATGCCGGTTCGTAGTCGAGGACGTTCTTCCGGATGAGATGCTTTTCGGACTCCATCACATAGGGCGGATTCGACAGGATCAGGTCGAACTCCCCGAAATTGAATTCCTGCTCCGTGTCCAGGACGTCGGCATTGACGAACGTCGGAGCCTGGGCGCCGGAGGTCTTCAGTTCAGCGGAGAAATTCTGGCTCCGCGCAACAGCCAGCGCCCCCTCGGAATTGTCCACGCCCACGACACGGGCGCCGGGAACCGCCAGGGCGACCGTCCAGGCGATGTTTCCGGAGCCGGTGCAGAGGTCCAGGATCCGGACCGGATCGGCCGTCCGGCCATAAGGGATGCGGCGCTGCTTGATCCGGGCCGCCAGCTTGATGGCTTCACGGACCAGGAGCTCCGTTTCCGGACGCGGGACCAGGACGTTCTGGTCCACCTTGAAGATATGGCCGCAGAATTCGGTCTTGCCGACGACATACTGGATGGGTTCGCCGGCCTGGAGCCGGACCATCGCCTCGGCCAGGGGCTGCACCTTCTTCTTGTCGATCTGGTACTGCGGTTCGATGATATGCGTATAGCTCTTGGTTCCGAGCACCTCGGCACACAGCTGGAGGACGATGGCCTTGGCCTCCGCCGTCGGATACAGGCTCTCCAGCGAAGCGACACCGTCTTTCAGGAATTCGGACAGGAGCATAGACCTAGGCGTTTTCGATGATCTGCGTCAGGAAATCCGTAAAGTTGAGTCCCGCGGCCCGGACCATCTTGGGCACGAGCGAAGCGTTGGTCATTCCCGGGATGATGTTGATTTCCAGGAAATAAATGCCGTCGGCAGCGGCCAGATAGTCCATCCGGACCAATCCCTTGCAACCCAGATGGCGGTACAGCCGGCAGGAAATGCCCTGGATCTGGGCAGCCAGCGCATCGGGAATTTCCGCAGGGCACACCTCCTGGCTGAGGCCGTTGTATTTTGCGTCGTAGTCGAACCAGCCGGTCTGGGAGATGATTTCGATGACCGGCAGGGCTTTCACCTCCGTCCCGTCGTAGTAGACGGCGCAGGTGAGTTCATGTTCGGAAACAATTCCCTGCTCCACCAGGATGGTATCCCCTTCCTTGAGGGCAAACCGGATGGCAGAAGGCAGCTCCTCCGGCTGCGTCACTTTCGTGATGCCGAAACTGGAGCCTCCCTTGGTCGGTTTCACGAAAAGGGGAAATTGCAGCCGCGCTGAAACCTGGGCCGAGAAGGCATCCACGTCATCCCCCTTGCGGAAAAAGGCGTCGGGAGCCAGTTTGACATAGTCCAGGCCGCGAAGATAGCTTTTGCAGGAATACTTGTCGAAAGCCACGGTGGTCACGAAGGCGCTGCAGGATGAATGCGGGATACCCAGCATCTCGAAATAGCCCTGGAGCAGGCCCGTCTCGCCCGGAGCGCCATGCTGCATGATGTATACAAAATCGAACTTGACCTTCTCCCCGAGGATCCGGGCGGAGAAATCGGTCTTGTCCACCTGAGGCTGTGCCCCCACCGGGAAAGGCACCCGCATCGAATTGGCTTTCCGCATCGCTACGAGTTTCCAGTCGCCGAAGCGGGCGAAAATCTCGTAGACATCATACCGGGACTCGTCAATCCGGGAAGCCGTGAACTCACCGCTCCGGCAAGCCACCTCCCACTCCGAGGAATCACTGCCGTACAAGACGGCGACAGACTGGTATTTTGACATGGTTATAGACTATTATTCAAAGTAAAACTCTTCCAATTCGTCCTTGGTGGACGTTTCCCAGGCGGAACCGGTGCAATACGACTTGTTCACCTCGTCGGGGAAGGCGTCGTTGGAGGAAATCCCCAGCGTACCGTCCGCGAGGACCTTCTTCATCCACAGTCCCCAGATCGGGAGCGCCATGTTGGCCCCCTGTCCCAGGGCGGTGGAGGTAAAATGTACGTACCGGTCTTCGGCACCCACCCAGACACCGGCCGTAATCGTAGGCGTATAGCCGATGAACCATCCGTCGGAGTTGTCGTTGGTCGTTCCCGTCTTACCGGCGATGGCCCCGCTCAGGCCATACCGGGAACGAAGCCGGGAACCCGTACCGCCGTCCACGACGCCACGCATCATCTGGATCATGGCATAGGCCGCATCCGAGGTAACCGCGTCGTGGCGCCGCTCGGAGAACTCGCCCAGCACATTTCCGTCCTTGTCCTCGATCCGGGTCACGAAAAGAGGATGGGTGTAGAGGCCTCCGGACGGGAAGATGTTGTAGGAGGTGACCATCTCATACACGGAGAGGTCGGCGGAGCCCACGCACAGGGAAACGACCGGATCGATCTTGGTACTGATTCCCATCTTGTGCATCATCGCCACCATTGCCTGGGGGCCCAGCTGCTTCATCAGCCAGGCAGCAACGGAATTGGAACTGTGGGCCAGGCCCCACTTGAGGTCCACCATCGACCCGTCGCAATGCGGGTCCTGCGGTGTCCACGTGCGTCCGTAACCGATATCAAGCACCTGCGGGGAATTCTGCACCCGGTCGCAGGGGGTCATCCCGGACTCCATTGCCAGGGTATAGAGGAAAGGCTTGACGGTGGAACCCACCTGCCGTTTTCCCTGACGTACATTGTCGTATTTGAAATAGCGGTAATCCGGTCCGCCCACATAAGCCCGGATGTGTCCGGTCTTGGGCTCGATCGCCATGAAGGCCGCCCGGAAGAAGGACTTGTAATAACGGATGGAGTCATCCGGCGTCAGCACGGTGTCCCGGTATCCCGGGGCATCCCAGGTGAACACCCGCATCGGGACTTTCTCGGTAAAGCTCTTCGCGATTTCGGAGTCGGAATAGCCGGAAGCCCTCATCATCCGGGTGCGGTCGCTCCACTGCCGGGCCTGGCTCATGGTGACATCGATGATCTTGTCGCTGGTTCCGTTGGAGAAAGGCCGGTTCTTCCGGTTGCGGAGTTCCCGGTCGAACACTTTCTGGAGGTTCTGGCTCAAGTGCTCGACGACGGCTTCCTCGGCATACCGCTGCATCTTGTAGTTGATGGTCGTGTAGATACGGAGGCCGTCCTTGTCCAGGTCATACCGCGTACCGTCGTTCTTGAGGTTCTTGTTCAGCCAGCCGAACAGCGGGTCGTCGGCCCACAGGAGGGAATCGGCCCGGAAGTCCTCCACAGTCTCATAGGCCTTGCGCCGAGGCCGTTCGGCCGTCATCGTCCGGCGGAGCATGTCCCGGAAATACGGTCCTACACCGGTAGTCCGGTCGATATTGCGCGAATGCAGTTCGATGGGCAGGTTCCGGAGGGAGTCGCATTCCTCCCGGGTCAGGTAATCCTTGTCCCGCATGCGGCCGAGGATCAGGTTGCGGCGTTCCAGGGCCTTGTCGGGATTGATGGCCGGATTGTAGCGGGTGGGCTTGTTCACCATGCCCACCAGGACGGCGCTTTCCTCCACCTTCAGGTCGATGGGGTTCTTGCCGAAGAAATACAGGGAGGCCGACTGGATGCCGTAGGAATTGGACCCGAAGAAGACCGCGTTCAGGTACATGTCCACGATCTCTTCCTTGGTGTAGTTGCGCTCCAGCTTGATGGCGGTGATCCATTCCCGCAACTTGATCCAGATCATGTCCAGTTTGGTGGCGTGCTCCTTACGGGGATACAAGGTCTTCGCAAGCTGCTGGGTGAGGGTGGAACCGCCTCCCTGACTGGAGTCACGGGAAAGCAAGGTCTTGAACAGCACGCGGAAAAGGCTCCGGAAGTCGATGCCGGAATGCTGGTAGAACCGGGCGTCCTCCGTAGCGACGGTCGCCTGGATCAGATGCTGCGGAAGCTCGTCGTAGGAGACGAACGTCCGGTTTTCGATGTGATAGGTCGTGAGGATCTCGCCTTCTTCGGCGATGACCTGGGTCGCGAGCTTGGTATCGGGGTGTTCCAGTTCCTCCAGGGTCGGGATCTCGGCAAAGATCCAGACAATGCCCAGCAGCAGCAGGATCAGGGCGACCGGGGCCAGCAGGAGAATCCAGAACCAGCGGGTTATCTTCTTTTTTTTCTGTTCCGTCATTCCAAAAAAATTAATCTGTCTACAAGACCATAGGTCTTGCCGGATTATCCGAATTACAAATTTAATCAGAAAATTTGGATAATTGCCCGAAATCTCGTTTACTTTGCAGAAAATTTAGGCAAAGCGAAAGATTATGGAGGGAAAAAACTTAGTGATCGTGGAGTCTCCCGGAAAGGTGAAGACCATCCAGAAGTTCCTGGGAAACGATTATCTCGTCAAAGCAAGCATCGGACATATCCGCGACCTGCAGGAGAAGAAACTCAGCGTGGACGTGGAGCATGGTTTCCGCCCCGAATATGTCGTTCCGGCCGACAAGAAAAAGGTCGTGGCGGACCTCAAGAAACGCGCGGAGTCGGCCGAGACCGTCTGGCTCGCCTCCGATGAGGACCGTGAGGGAGAGGCCATTTCCTGGCACCTGTCCGAAACCCTGGGACTCGACCCCGCCAAGACCCGCCGGATCGTCTTTCACGAGATCACGAAGGACGCAATCCTGGATGCCATCAAACACCCCCGCGACATCGACCGGAACCTCGTGGACGCCCAGCAGGCGCGCCGGGTCCTGGACCGACTCGTCGGTTTCGAACTTTCCCCGGTCCTGTGGCGCAAGATCCAGCCCAAGCTCTCCGCCGGCCGCGTGCAGAGCGTAGCCCTCCGCCTTGTCGTGGACCGCGAAAAGGAAATCATGGCGTTCCGCAGCGAACCCTATTATAAGGTAGAAGCCCTCTTCCATCCGGAAGGGACGCCCGCGTCCGTCAAGGTCAAGGCGCTTCTGGACACCCGGTTCGGATCGATGGAAGAAGCCCGGAAGTTCCTGGAAGACAGTATCGGAGCCACCTACTGCATCGACTCCCTAGAAAAGAAGGAGGCCTCCCGGTTCCCGGCAGCCCCTTTCACGACATCGACCCTCCAGCAGGAGGCATCCCGAAAACTCCACTTTCCGGTATCCACGACAATGCGCGTCGCGCAGAGCCTGTATGAACGCGGTCTGATTACCTACATGCGTACCGACTCGACGAACCTGTCTTCCCTCGCCCTGGGAACGTCCAAGAAGTACATCCTGGAAAATTTCGGGGACGAGTATTCCCATCCCCGCCAGTACCGGACCAAGGCCAAGGGAGCCCAGGAGGCCCACGAAGCCATCCGTCCGACCTATATCGAGAACACGGCCATCGATGGGACGGCCCAGGAGAAAAAACTATACGAACTCATCTGGAAGCGGACCATCGCCTCGCAGATGAGCGAGTCCCGCGTGATGAACACCGCCATCCGGGTCGCCTCCGACAAGCGGGCCGAACGGTATGGCATCCAGGCCACCGAAATGCTGTTCGACGGTTTCATGAAGGTCTACCTGGAAGGCCGGGACGACGATGAGCCCGAAGAAGGCGAGGTTGTCCTGCCCGAACTCCACATCGGCGACCGGATGACGGAAAAAGGCGTCTCCGCGCAGTGCAAATACACCGCCGCCCCGCCCCGTTATTCCGAAGCGACCCTCGTCAAGAAACTGGAAGAGCTGGAAATCGGCCGGCCGTCCACCTATGCGACCATCATCGGCACCCTCACCACCGCCCGCGGCTATGTGGTCAAAGGCGACAAGGAGGGAGAAAAGGTGCCGGTGACCGACCTTCACCTCAAGGATGGAGCCATCACGCAGAAAACCAGGACCGAAACCGTCGGTGCGGAACGCGGCAAGCTTCTCCCCCAGGAAATCGGCATCATCGTCTCGGACTACCTGGTCAAGAATTTCGGAACCATCATGGATTACGATTTCACGGCCAACGTGGAGAAGGACTTCGATGAGATCGCCGAAGGGGAAAAGGCCTGGAACGCGACCATCGCCGACTTCTACTCCCCTTTCCACCGGCAGGTGGAAGATGTCCTCTCCAACCGCGAGTACACCCACGTCAGCCGCGAACTGGGCACTGCGCCTGACGGACAGAAAGTCGTAGCCGCCTTCGGCAAATTCGGTGCCTACGTCCAGAAAGGAGAGGGAGAAAACCGCCAGTATGCCTCCCTGGGGAAAGGACAGCTGATTGAGACGATCACCCTCGAAGAAGCCCTGAAACTGTTTGAACTGCCCCGCACCATCGGCGAATATGAGGGCATTCCGGTCATTGCGACCAAAGGCCGGTTCGGCCCCTATCTCAAATACGGGGAGCGCAACGTCAAGCTTCCCCGCGGGGTCGATCCGTTGAAGGTCAGCCTGGATGAATGCGTCGCCCTTCTCAGCGAAAGCACGCCCGGAACCCCCGCCTCCAATCCGGTCCTCCGGGAATGGGGAAACATCCAGATTATCAACGGACGTTACGGTCCGTATCTGAAAGCGGACGGAAACAATTACCGGATTCCGAAAGGAACGGATGTCGCCTCGCTGACGGAGGCTGATTGCCAATCGATTATCTCCTCCTCGGACCCCACGTCCAAAGGACGGAAACGTTTCAAAAAGTAAAAGCAAATAGCCATCCGGCCTTTTCTGACATTATAATACGGCGCTTTCGGGCGCCGTTTTTTTGTAAAATGTTAATTTTTCGGGGAGAAAATGAACAACTATTTGAAAAATTTTTTACTTTTGTAGTGGTTAGTTTAAAACAGTAATCCCCATACCGCCATGGCCACTTATCACATCGACCAGATCGACCAGAAAATCCTCTCCTTCCTGGTGAAGAACGCGCGGATGCCGTTCCTCGAAATCGCCCGCGAATGCGGCGTTTCCGGCGCCGCCATCCACCAGCGGGTCAAGCGCCTGGAAGCCAACGGCGTCATCACCGGTTCGCGCCTGCTCGTCAAGCCGCAGGCCCTCGGTCTCAACGTCTGCGCCTTCATCAGCATCTCCCTTTCGGAATCGACCCGCTATCCCGAAGTCATCGCCCAGCTGAAGAAGATCCCGGAGATTGTCGAATGCCATTTCGTCACCGGCCGGTTCGCCATCCTCGCGAAGGTCTACTGCCTGGACAACGACCACCTGATGGAGGTACTGCTGAACACCATCCAGAAGATTCCCTACATCCAGTCCACGGACACGATGATCTCCCTGGACGAGCCCATCGAGCGCCAGGTGTGGGTGAAGGAGTTCAAGTCGACGACCTATACCGGCCTCAACCGGAAATCCGAAGAATAGCCTCGGCGAGGAGCAGGTCCTCCTTCGTCGTCAGTTTCAGATTGGTCCGCTCTCCCGGAATGAAGGAGAGCGGAATTCCGTATCCGGCAGCGACGGACGCGTCGTCCGTGAAAGCCAGGTCATACCCCTGTCCATACGCCGCCTTGAGGTCTTCCGACCGGAAGATCTGGGGGGTCTGGGCCCCGTAGATGCGGGAACGGTCCACCCGTTCGTCCGTCTCCCGGAGTTCCCCCTCCGGCCCCTTCTCCAGGACCTTCAGGGTATCCACGGTCGGGACGACGGGGATGAGGGCGCGCGCCGTCTCCATCCGGTCGAACATCTCCCGGATCAGCCGGACACTGATGAGCGGACGCACGCCGTCGTGGACGGCGACCAAGGCGCCGTCCGGAACGTACGCAAGGGCGTTCTTGACGGAGTGGAAGCGGGTGAAACCGCCCTTGACCAGCCGCTGGGGGCAATTGAAGCCGTGTTCCTGGCAATACCGCCGCCACCAGGAGACGTGGGCCTCCGGAAGGACGGTCAGGACATGGATGTCCGGACAGGCCTCCACGAACTGCTCGATGGTCATCCTCAGGACGGCGCGCCCCCCCAGCGGAAGGAACTGTTTGGGGAGGTCGGAGCCCATCCGGGTGCCGCTGCCGCCGGCCGTGACGACGAGGTATTTTTTTCTGGTCATAAGGTCAGATTCTTTATGCGAATGTAAGATTTTTTTTGTAATTTTGAACACTTATTCATTTACGATTCTTTAAAGAAAAACAGAATGGCTTTCCGTTTCCTCAACCAGGAGCTCGCAATAGATCTCGGCACGGCCAATACCGTCATTTTCCAGAATGACCAGATCGTGCTGGACGAGCCGTCGATTGTCGCCATCGACAATACTTCCAACAAATGCATCGCCCTCGGCCAGAAGGCCAAGCTGATGCACGAAAAGACCAATCCCGGCATCCGCACCGTCCGTCCGCTGCGCGACGGCGTGATCGCCGACTTCAACGCGGCCGAGATGATGATCCGCGGTTTCATCCGCCAGGTCAACTCCCGTCACCGCAGCCTTTTCGCCCCGAACCTCAAGCTGGTCGTGGGCATCCCGTGCGGATCCACGGAAGTGGAAATCCGTGCTGTCCGTGACTCCTCCGAGCACGCCGGCGGACGGGACGTCTACCTGATCTTCGAACCCATGGCCGCCGCCCTCGGTATCGGCCTCGACGTCGAGGCGCCGAAGGGCAACATGGTCGTCGACATCGGAGGCGGCACCACCGAGATCGCCGTCATCTCCCTGGGCGGTATCGTCCAGCAGGACTCCATCCGCGTGGCCGGTGACGTTTTCACTGCCGACATCCAGAACTACCTGCGCCAGCAGCACGTCATCCGCGTGGGCGAGACCACGGCGGAAAAGATCAAGATCGCCGTCGGCGCCGTCCTGCCCGAACTGGACGCCGAACCCGAGCCGTTCCTCGTGCGCGGTCCGAACCTCATGACCGGCCATCCGGTCGAGGCCCTCATCCCCTACCAGGAGATCGCCCACTGCCTGGACAAGTCCATCGCCCGTCTGGAAACCTCCATCCAGCAGGTCCTGGAGCAGACTCCGCCGGAGCTCTACTCCGACATCGTGGAGAACGGAATCTTCCTCAGCGGCGGCGGCGCCCTGCTCCGCGGACTGGACAAGCGTCTCACCGAGAAGGTCAACATCCCGTTCCACGTGGCCGAGGACCCGCTCCGCGCGGTGGCCCGCGGCACCTGCATCGCCCTCAAGAACACGGACAACTACTCCTTCCTGATGCGGTAGTATGGCGAAAGAGCGGACGTTCCTCCCCCGGATCTTCAATGCAGCAATCTTCATTCTCATGGAGGTTGCTGCTCTGCAGATGCTCTCCCGCAACGCCGACCTCCAGCAAATCTGGATCGCCCGCGCCGCGCACGGGGTGATGGGAACCGTCTGGGGCAGCACCCAGGCTGTCGCGAACTATTTCAACCTCCGGCGCATCAACGAGGACCTGGCCCGCGAGAACTTCGAGCTCCGGGAGGAACTGGATTCCTACCGGACCCTCGCCCACGCCCATAGGGCGGACACGGCCGGAGTGGCGCGGGGCCGGTTCCGCGGCTTCGACTACATCCCGGCCGAGGTGATCAAGATCAGCCGCAACAAGCAGCATAACTACATCATCCTGAACAAGGGCTACGAAGACGGGATCCAGGAGAAATCCGGCATCATCACCCGCAGCGGCGTCGTGGGCATCGTGGATGCGGTCAGCGCCCATTATTCCTACGCCTTCTCTTTCCAGAACAGCGACATCTCCATCAGCGGACGCCTCGGCGACGAGGGTGCGACCGGCCTGCTGGTCTGGGACGGAATCAAGTCCAACGGGGCTGTCCTCCAGGAAGTTCCGCTCCAGTACAAGTATGCGGTCGGAGATACCGTGTACACCAGCGGCCATTCCCTGATGTTCCCGCCGGACATCCCGCTGGGAATCGCCGGTGAAGCCCGCGTCATCAACGGGGCCACGAATGAGATCAAAGTGGACCTGTTCCAGGATTTCACGGCGATCCGCTATGTGACCGTCGTGCACAACACGGCCTTTGAAGAAGTGGAGGACTTCAACCTATGAGAAAGACCGGTTTCTTCCTGGTGTACGTCCTGCTGGCCGTCGTCCAGATGCTGATTTGCAACTATTTCAACCTGTCACCCTACCTGATGCTCTCCATCCTTCCTGTGATGGTGCTGTGCCTGCCGCTCCGGGTCCCCACTTTCTGGGCCCTCATCATCGCGTTCGTCACGGGCCTCGCAGTGGACCTGCTGTCAGAAGGGGTTCTCGGGCTCAACGTCCTGGCGCTTGTTCCGGTCGCTTTCGTCCGGAAGGAAGTCATCCGCCTGATATTCGGTGGAGAACTGTTTGCCCGGAAGGAGGATTTCTCCCTCCGCAAGAACGGCTTCGGGAAAGTGGCGCTTTCCATTTTCCTTGTGCAGGCCCTCTTCCTCCTCATTTACATCTGGGCGGACGGTGCGGGTACCCGCAGCTTCCAGTTCAACGCCATCCGCTTCGGCGTTTCGCTGTTCGCCGGGGTCGTGGTTTCCCTGCTTGTCGTCGACATCCTGGCCCCCGATACCCGTAAATGAACACTGACCGCCGACATATCCGTCTCCTTGTCGGCCTGGGGGTGGCGGCGGCCCTCCTCCTGGGGAAGATCTTTTCCATCCAGGTGCTGGACGACCACTACAAGATCGACGCTGACAACAACACGACCGTACGGGAGATTATCTACCCTACCCGCGGAGTCATCTACGACCGGAACGGAGAGATCCTGGTGGGCAACAAGGTGGCCTATGACATCCTCGTGAGCCCTCGGGAGGTGGAAACGTTCGACACCCTGGCCCTGGCCGCCGTGCTGGATGTCACCCCGGAATTCCTCCGCGGGAAAATGGAGGAGTACCACCGCAACCGCCGGAAAATCGGCTTCCAGAGCGTGACGATGCTCAAGCAGGTACCCGCCGAGACCTACAACCGGTTTGCCGAGGTCCAATACCGCTTTCCGGGCTTCAAGGGACAGGTGCGCAGCATCCGCGACTATCCCATCAATGCCGGCGGAAACCTCCTGGGATATGTCTCCGAGGTAAACCAGAACTATATCGACAAGCACCCCGGAGAATACCGCTCCGGAGACTATGCGGGGATGACCGGCATCGAGGCCGCCCGCGAAGCGGACCTCCGCGGCGAGAAAGGCTATCACATCTTCCTGCGCAATTCCCACAACCAGATCGAACAGCCCTACAAGGACGGCGAGTTCGACAAGGAGGCCGTGCCGGGACACGACATCGTCACCACCATCGATGCAGAACTCCAGCAGTACGGGCAGGAATTGATGAAGAACAAGGTGGGAGCCATCGTCGCCATCGAACCGGGAACGGGCGAGATTCTCGCCCTGGTATCATCCCCGGGCATCGACGTCTCCCAGCTGGCTGACATCGGCAAGCACTACGGGGAGATTTCCAAGGACCCTTACCGGCCGATGTACAACCGCGCCGTCCAGGCCTCCTATCCCCCGGGATCGGTCTTCAAGCTCGTGAACGGACTGATCGGCCTGGAGGAGGGCGTGCTGCGGCCGGAAATGATGTATCCCTGCAGCCACGGCTACCATTTCGGAGCTGGGCACAAACTGGGATGCCACGGCCACAAGTCTCCGCTGAACATGGAGGAGTCCATCATGATGTCTTGCAACGCCTACTACTGCTACGTGCTCAAGAACATCCTGGACAACAAGAAATTCGGGGGTGACTACGGCGAGGCGATGGACCATTGGCACGACATGGTGACCAGTTTCGGTTTCGGAACGAAACTGGGCAGCGACTTCCCGAACGAGCTGAGCGGCAATATCCCCACGTCCAAGACCTACAACCGGGCTTACGGCAAGGGGCGGTGGAACTCCACCACGGTCATCTCCCTGTCCATCGGTCAGGGTGAGATCCTGGCGACGCCGATGCATCTCGCGAATTTCTGCGCCACCGTCGCCAACCGGGGCTTCTACTACATTCCGCACATCGTGAAAGCCTCCGATGGCGTGGAAATCGATCCGAAGTTCTACGAAAAACAGTATACCAAGGTGGGTCTGGAGCATTTCCCGAAGGTGATCAAGGGAATGTGGCGGGCTGTCAATTCCGGAGCCGGCATGGGCGGAACGGCCTGGGTCGCCCACGTGGACGGGCTGGACATCTGCGGCAAGACCGGCACGGCCCAGAACCCGCGCGGCGCCGACAACTCCTGCTTCATCTGCTTCGCGCCGATGGACAATCCGAAGATTGCCATCGCCGCCTACGTGGAGAACGGCGGTTTTGGTGCCACTTATGCGGCCCCGATGGCTTCGCTGATGGTGGAGAAATATCTCAACAGGGAGGTGAAACGGGAAGACCTGGAGCGGCGGATGAAAGAGGCGAACCTGATGTCCCGCGTCAAGAAGGATTAGCAAGGCGATGATCGAGGAGAACAAACATCAACGGGGCCTGAAGCAGTCCATCGACTGGAAACTGATCGGCGTATACATCCTGCTGGTCCTGATCGGCTGGGTGAACATCTACGCGTCCATCCACTCCGAAGACCCCTCCTCCATCTTCGACTGGAGTGTCCGCAGCGGAAAGCAGTTCGTCTGGATGCTCACCGCCTTCGGCCTGGCCGGGCTCATCCTGTTCGTCATTCCGACGCGGCTGTGGGAGGAGGCGGCCATACCGATGTACCTCGTCGTCTGTTTCCTGCTGGTCGTGGTCATCTTCGTCTCCAAGAATGTAAACGGCTCGCATTCGTGGTTCGAATTCGGGCCGGTCAAGTTCCAACCGGCTGAAATATCGAAGATTACGACATCACTCCTGCTGGCCAACGTCATGAGCCGGCAGAACTTCAAGCTCTCGCAGTGGAAGGATTTCTTCCTGACGGCCGCCATCATCGGCGTCCCGATGCTCATCATCGTCGCCGAGAGCGAAACCGGATCGGCCCTCGTCTATGCCGGATTCATCTTCGTCCTGTACCGGGAGGGATTCTCGGGATGGTGGCTGGGTCTCATCGGCCTCGTCATCCTGCTGTTCATCACGACGCTCACCCTCAGCCCCTTCACTTCCATCCTGATCCTCATCGGCATCCTCACCCTGTGCAATGCCTTCATGGGACCCCGGAAAGAGTTCTGGAAGCGGATCGGCCTCGGCGGCGGATTTGTCCTGATCATGGCTTTCCTGCCCTGGATCTGGGAACAAGTCCAGGAGGCGGTGCAGGCACATCTGACCTGGATGGAAAACGTCACCTGGGTTCCCCAGGCAAGGGAGTCCCAGGATTTCCGGTGGGCATTCCTGTTGAAGGTGGAGCCGCTCTATATCCTGCTGGGACTGAGTTTCCTGTCGCTTCCTTTCCTGGGCCGGAAGTCTTTCCGGAAAAGGGACGGCTTCCTGGGGCTCTCCATCGCTGCCTTCATCGTGGGCGTCATCCTGGTCTTTTCAACCGACATCATTTTCGAGAAGGTCCTGCAGGACCACCAGCGCTCCCGCATCGAGGTCCTTCTCGGCATGAAGGAGGACCTGGCGGGCGTGGGATACAACGTGAACCAGTCCAAGATCGCCATCGGTTCCGGTGGCCTGACAGGCAAGGGGTTCCTGCAAGGGACCCAGACCGCCTTCGGTTTCGTTCCGGAACAGTCCACCGACTTCATCTTCTGCACGGTCGGGGAAGAATGGGGATTCCTCGGCTGTCTGGTAGTCATCCTGCTGTACGCATTCATGATCACGCGCCTCATCCTGGATGCGGAGCGATGCCGGGAGCATTTCACCCGGATCTACGGTTACTGCGTCGCCGCGTGCATTTTCATGCACCTGTTCATCAACGTCGGAATGACGGTGGGACTGATGCCGGTCATCGGCATTCCCCTGCCCCTGCTGAGCTATGGCGGATCGTCGCTCTGGGCCTTCACGGTCTTGATATTCATCTTCATCGCCCTGTACCGGCAGGAGAAAAAATACTTCTAGGATATGAAGAAATGGTTGTTTACGGCAGTCTTCTTGCTTTCCGTCCTTGCCTGCCAGGGCCAGGCGAAGCGGAGCGTCATCGATTATGTGACGACGCCGGATGACAAGGCGCTTGCAGAAAAGGTTCTGACGGATTTGAAGGCACATTCTTCCGAGACACCGGGAGATCTGATGATCCGGGCGGCAAAGGCCCTGCTTGGGCAACCGTACGTGGCGGGGACACTCGAGGAACTGCCGGAAGAAAAACTGTGCATCTATCTTACGCGGACGGACTGCATCCTGTTCGTGGAAACGTGTCTGGGACTCGTGCGGACCGCCCGGCAAGACGGTGATTTCGAGACGTTGGCAGGAGAACTGCTGCAAAGCAGGTACCGGGACGGAATCTGCACCCGCTATGAGGACCGCGTGCACTACACGACCGAATGGGCCCGGCAGGGAGTCCGTCGCGGAACCATCCTGGACATGTCCGCTTCCCTGGGCGGGACCGTCCTTGACCATCCCATCCATTATATGTCCCAGCATCCCGACGCCTACAAACGAATGACGGACGTGGCCGCCATCGCGGCCGTCGAGGCAAGGCTCAACGAAGAGTCTTCCGTCTACATCCCCAAGGACAGGCTCCGGAATGCGCTGAAAGGCATCCGCAGCGGTGACATCATCTGCTTCGACACGAGGGTGGACGGGCTGGACATATCGCACTGTGCGATCGCCCTGGCGGAAGCCGGCAAACCGGTCCGGTTCATCCACGCATCCAGTGCCGCCATGAAGGTGATCGAAGAGCCGAAAACGCTGGAAGAGTACGTAGCGGGCCGAAAGGCGGTAACCGGAATCCAGGTGTTCCGCGTCCGTTGATAATGTGCAAATTATTTCGTAAATTTGCGACGCTTTCGTTAAGCAAAAACACTTTAATTCTATAAAACTATGCAGATCATTGAAGTTTTCGGTCGCGAGATCCTCGATTCCCGTGGCAATCCTACCATCGAAGTTGAAGTTACCCTGGATTCCGGCGTTGTCGGCGTTGCTGCCGTTCCGTCCGGTGCTTCCACCGGTGAGAACGAGGCCCTCGAGCTCCGCGACGGCGGTTCCCGCTATTGCGGCAAGGGTGTTCTCCAGGCTGTGAAGAACGTCAACGAAGTCATCGCTCCGGCCATCGTCGGCATGGACGCCACCATGCAGCGCGCCATCGACAAGACCATGATCGACCTCGACGGCACTCCGACCAAGTCCAAGCTCGGCGCCAACGCCATCCTCGGCGTTTCCCTCGCCGTTGCGAAGGCTGCCGCCCTCGAACTCGGACTTCCGCTCTACCGCTACATCGGCGGCACCAACGCCTATGTCCTCCCGGTCCCGATGATGAACATCATCAACGGCGGCGCCCACTCCGACGCCCCCATCGCCTTCCAGGAGTTCATGATCCGTCCGGTCGGCGCTCCCTGCGAGGCTGAGGCCGTCCGCATCGGTGCCGAGGTCTTCCACGCCCTCCAGAAGGTTCTGAAGGCCCGTGGCCTTTCCACCGCCGTGGGTGACGAAGGTGGTTTCGCCCCGAAGCTCAATGGTATCGACGATGCGCTCGACTGCATCATCGAGGCCATCAAGAAGGCCGGTTACGAGCCCGGCAAGGATGTGAAGATCGCCATGGACTGCGCCGCTTCCGAGTTCTGCTTCACGAACGAGGACGGTTCCTTCTACTATGACTATTCCCAGCTGAAGGGTGGCAAGCAGAAGGATCCGAATGGCAAGAAGCTCTCTACCGACGAGCAGATCGCCTATCTCGAGCAGCTCATCACCAAGTATCCGATCGACTCCATCGAGGACGGTCTCTCCGAGGAAGACTGGGAAGGCTGGGTGAAGCTCACCAAGGCTATCGGCGACCGCTGCCAGCTCGTGGGTGACGACCTCTTCGTGACCAACGTGAAGTACCTCCAGAAGGGTATCGAAATGGGTGCCGGCAACTCCATCCTCATCAAGGTGAACCAGATCGGTTCCCTGACCGAGACCCTGGACGCCATCGAGATGGCCCACCGTCACGGCTACACCACCGTCACCTCACACCGTTCCGGTGAGACCGAGGACACCACCATCGCCGACATCGCCGTCGCTACCAACAGCGGCCAGATCAAGACCGGTTCCCTGTCCCGCACCGACCGTATCGCCAAGTACAACCGCCTCATGCGCATCGAGATCGAACTCGGCGACGAGGCCCGTTACGGCTACAAGAAGCTTCGCTAATTCCAGGCGTGCACCACACGATCAAGGCCGGCTCCCTCGGGGGCCGGTCTTTTTTTGTGCAGGAGCCCCGCTTTCACACAATTATCGGTCAAAAACAATGAAAACTGTGCAGAACGGCCTGTTCCACACAGTTTTTTGATTATGCCGAGGGTCCGGGACGGTCCTGCTCCATGCGTCTTTCTGCCGCTACACCCTGTCGGGAAGTCGCTTGACGTCGCAACTCCTCCTTTTCCGGGCAAGCCCGGAACGTCGTCGAACAAGCTCCGTCATCCCCCGGGGGGACCGCTCCTTCCCGCCGGCTCGCCGGTGCAGAAAGCCGAACTCCGCAGGCCCGCCCCGGACACTCGATACACACAAAAAAATGTCCCCGGCTGTCGTCAGACAACCAGGGACTCGAAGAACCGCAGCTACCTACTCTCCCACCTGGTG
>JAFSJK010000024.1 GCA_017439305.1 Bacteroidales bacterium
GAAGGCGGTTACACCCTCTACTGCAACCGTCTCAGCGAAATCGCCCAGTACGATGAGTCCAACGCCCTCCTCCTCCGCTTCTCCAATGACGGCGATGCCGACGGCCAGCTGTGCCTGAACGCCGACTTCCTCGGCGTGGGCCAGAAGCAGATCGGCAAGGACGGACAGCCGTATGTCTGGCCGACCGGCGAATGGGTGACCCTCACCATCGTCAGCGACGGTACCACCGTCTCCATCTATGATGACGAGGAACTCGTCACTTCCTACACCGCCACTCCGCGTGTCGATGCCTGGAAACTTGGACGTTTCGACCTGTCCATGACTTGGGATGACGGCAGCAAGTGGCCGCGCTCCCAGGCCTTCAACGGCTACATCGCTTACGCCCGTGTCTGGAGCCGCGCCCTCGGCGTGGAGGACATCGCCGCCACCCTGTGCGAAGTGCCCGCCGACAAGGCCGAAGGCCTCGAGGCCAACTGGGTCTTCGACGGCAAGGAGGACAAGTACATCGCCAATACGGTCCTGAAGAATGAGGCTTTCGGCCTCGACTTCACCGACTGCTGGGATGGCAATGACAACCGCAAGGACAACGGCGACGCCGCTGCGGCCGCCTGGAAGACCCTGGGCGACGCCGGCATGGAAGGCATCTGCATCAAGTAGGACGCCTTACTTCCCCTTTTCGAGGCAGGAGACCCCTTACAGGGCCTCCTGCTTTGTTATTCCACGGCTTTTTCGTATTTTTGAGACACCATAGCTATTCATTCCATGCGCAAGATCCTGACCCTCGTGAGCGCAGCGCTCCTGTCCCTGCCGCTCGCCGCCCAGACCGAATATGTGAACCCGTTCATCGGCACGACCAACTTCGGCGCGTGCAATCCCGGTGCCGTGACGCCGAACGGGCTGATGAGCGTGAGCCCCTTCAACGTGATGGGCTCCAGTCTCAACACCTGGGACAAGGACAGCCGCTGGTGGTCCACGCCGTATGTGGCGGAAAACAGCTACTTCACGGGCTATGCCCACGTGAACCTGTCCGGAGTTGGCTGCCCGGAACTGGGGTCACTCCTGACCATGCCCACGGCCGGACCGCTGGAAGTCGACTATCACGCGTATGGTTCTGAGTATGAAGAGGAAAAGGCCCACCCGGGATACTATTCCAACCGGCTTGCTACGGGCATCCTGACGGAGGTGACCGCCACGACCCGTACCTCACTCGAACGGTACACCTTCCCCGCCGGAGCCGGCAACATTCTCGTGAACCTGGGGGAAGGCCTGACCAACGAATCCGGGGCCGCCATCCGCCGGGTCTCCGACCGGGAGATCGAAGGCTCGAAGCTGATGGGGACCTTCTGCTACAACCGGGAAGCCGTGTTTCCGATGTATTTCGTCCTGCGCGTGAGCAAGGCACCGGACCGGAGCGGCTATTGGAAGAAGCAGCGTCCGATGACGGCCGAAGCAGCCTGGGATGCTGATGCAGGACATTACAAGCTCTATGAGACCTATGCCCGGGAACTGTCCGGTGACGACATCGGATACTGGTTCCGGTACGAGCATCTCGCCGAGGGTGAGCAGGTGATGGTGCAGGTAGGCGTTTCGTTCGTGAGCATCGACAACGCACGGGAGAACCTGGAAAAAGAGCAGGCCGGTTTCGATTTCGATGCCGTCGCGACCGCCGCGGAAAAGAGCTGGAAAGACCATCTCGGCCGGATCCGCGTGACCGGCGGAACCGAGGAACAGAAGACGGTTTTCTATACCGCCCTGTACCATACGCTCATCCACCCCAATATCCTGGAAGACGTGAACGGCGAGTACCCGCTGATGGAATTCGGCAATCCGGCCGCCGTGAACAGTTATAAGATTGCCACCGGACGCAACGGGCAGGCGCAGCTGAAGCTTCGCGCCCGCGGCGTAGGCCGTGTCCCCGAAGGACAGCACCGCTACACCGTGTTCTCCCTGTGGGACACCTGCCGGAATCTCCATCAGCTCCTTACGCTCCTCTACCCCGAAAAGCAGATCGACATGGCCCGCTCCGTCGTGAGCATGTACCGCGAATGGGGCTGGATGCCCAAATGGGAACTCTATGGCCGTGAGACCTTTACGATGGAAGGCGATCCGGCCATCCCGATGCTGGCGGACACCTACCTGAAGGGTTTGACGGACTTTGACATCGCCACCGCCTACGAGGCTTTTCTCAAATCCGCCGACACGCCGGGTCCGGAGAACCGGATGCGGCCCGACGTGGATCCCTACATCGAACGCGGATACATCCCCCTTGGGTGGTTCGCCCAGGATTTCTCCGGAGACAACTCCGTGTCGCATGCCCTGGAGTATTATATGGCCGATGCGGCGTTGGCTCGCCTAGCCACGGCCCTGGGACATCCGGACGATGCCGCCAAGTACAGGCAGCGTTCCCTGGGTTACAAGAACTACTGGTCCCGGGAATCCGGTTGCCTGCGTCCGCTCCAGAAGGACGGTTCCTTCCTGACGCCCTTCAACCCGCGCCAGGGCGAGAACTTCGAGAACGTGCCCGGATTCCACGAAGGAAGTGCCTGGAACTACACTTTCTACGTGCCGCATGACGTGGACGGCCTCATCCGCCTCGCAGGCGGTTCCAAGGCCTTCGTGAAAAGCCTGAACCGGATATTCGGCGACGGTCTTTACGACCCCGCCAACGAACCGGACATCGCCTACCCGTATCTCTACAGCCGCGTAAAGGGGGAAGCCTGGCGTACCTGGAGCACGGTCCACGACCTTCTGGCCAAGCACTATCACAACGCACCGAACGGCATCCCCGGCAACGACGACACCGGTACGATGTCGGCCTGGGCCGTCTTCTCCATGGTGGGCTTCTATCCCGACTGCCCGGGCGACCCGTCCTACACCCTAACCCTGCCGGTCTTCGACCGGGTGGAGATTGACCTTTCCGGCGGCAAAACCCTCACGGTTGAAAAGTCCGCAAAGGCCCGTCCCGCCAAGGGAACCATCGCCCGTATCGATGGACGCAAGGTCTCCCAATACCGGCTCTCCCACGACGCCCTGGTGAATGCCAGGACGATCCGGTGGCAATAAGCATCAGAGCGCCGGGTTTATCTTTTTCACCGCGACGCGGGTACCATCCGGAAGGATGACAGGTACAAGAGGCTTCAGAATAATGCCTTCACAATAGTTCTCCGCGATGGGCGGGAGGCCGAGCTCGGAAGGGAGGGTGACCGGAAAAACACTAGGGTAGTCCAGACAGTCGTCCAGCGTACCGGCAAACAGGGTCCGGGCATACAGGAGCCCGGCGGTAGAAAACAAGTAGTCCGCCTCCCTCACGGGAAGGAAGAATCCGCCCTCCCGCGTGAAGACATACAGGTCGAAAGCATAGAAATCCACCCCAGGGCTGTACCAGATGCCCTTTTGGACCGGTTTTGTCCGAGGGCGCGGCGGAACGTCCGGATGCGGATAGACACCGCCGAAGAGTTCCCCGTAAACGGCGATGGAAGTCATGGACGGGCAGGCCAGCCGGACCAGGTTGAAGATGTGATAGATGTGCCCGCTATACCGGTCGAGGACCTCCTGATAGCCATAGAATGGTTCCAAAGGATCCAGGATGGCCGTCCGCCGGGCCATCCGGACATCCAGGTCGTCACATAGGAAAGAGGCCTGGACTCCGTGCACTTTCTCCTGCACGGCCCAAAGCAAATCCTGCCGCACCGCTTCCCGGACGTGCGCCATCCACGCTGTTTCTGAACTGCTCCCGATCGGGGGATAAGGTCTGAACTGTATCATTTCCGTTTTTTTGCAAAGTTCGGGAGCAGAACGGAGACGGCCTGAAGATTGCAAGCCTTGCAATGTCGGAATTCCTGCAAGGCTTGCAGACTTTTTTCACCAAAGACGGGATAAAATGCGTATCTTCGCACAGAATGATCGGTGCAGAGGCATATCTCTCGCTCCAGTACCTGCTGGATAGCGGCGGGGTCCTCGAGGACCCGGCCGTGGACTATCTGGCCGAGCGGGTGGACGAGATGGATGCCGCCGCCCTGCTGGAAGCGATGGAACTGCTGCAGGAGCGGCTCCGGCGGCTCCAGCCGGACGGGGCCGAGCGGATCCGCATCACCCGGGATTTCCGCATCCTCCTCCCGGAAAGGTTTGATACGGAAATCCGGCTGCGCCCCCTCCTCAAAACCGTCTTCCTGCTGTTTCTCCGCCATCCCGAGGGCATCCGTTTCACGGACCTGCGCGATTACCGCAACGAACTGATGGACCTGTACATGGGCGTTTCCGGAAGGGGCGACCGGGAGGAGATGGCGCGCAGCATCGACCGGCTCATCGACCCGAAAGACAATTCCATCCACGAGAAAGCCTCGAACCTCTCCGCAGCCCTCTCCCGGTATTTCCCGCCGGACCGGCTGCATGCCTATACCCTGTCCGGCAAGGCCGGAAAACCGAAACGCATCCGGCTGGACCGGAACCTCGTAGAATGGGAATGACACGTTACAACATGAAACTGATTCGGATCCTCCCCCTCCTTCTGCTGGCCGCCTGCGGCAATCCGCCCCGGGAAAACGCTTCGAAACCGTACACAGACCGTCCTCCCGTGGAGGAGCGCGCCTTCGTCTCCCCTGCCGTCGACGCAGCCATCGAGGCCACCGCATCCCAAATCACCCATCCCAAGCTGGCGGAAATGTTCCGGAAGTGCTTCCCGAACACCTTGGACACCACCGTCCATTATTCCGAAGATGAGAACGGCCAGCCCGACACCTATGTCTACACCGGGGACATCCCGGCCATGTGGCTCCGTGATTCCGGCGCCCAGGTCTGGCCCTACCTCGCCTTTGTCCATGAAGACGAGGCCCTCCGCAAGATGATCGCGGGCGTCATCAACCGCCAGTTCAAGTGCATCCTCATCGACCCGTATGCCAATGCCTTCAACGTGGAACCCATCGGGCCTGCCGATGACTCCGACCTTCCGAAAACCAGTCCGTACGTATTCGAGCGCAAGTGGGAGATTGACTCGCACTGCTATCCGGTAAGGCTGGCCTACGCCTACTGGAAGAAAACCGGCGACACGTCCGTTTTCGGCGACTTGTGGCTGAAAACGGCAAAGACCATCCTTGCCACCTTCAAAGAGCAGCAGCGGAAGGAGGGCCACGGCAGCTATACCTTCCTGCGCAGGACCGACCGCCAGCTGGACACCAAGTGCGTGGTCGGCCGGGGCAATCCGGTGAAGCCCGTTGGCCTCATTGCATCGGCCTTCCGCCCTTCCGACGACGCCACGACCTTCGAGTTCCTCATCCCCTCCAACTTCATGGCCGTTACGACCTTGCAGAAGATGGCCGAAATCCTTTCCGCCGTCAACGGGGAGAATGCGATGGCCCTGGAGTGCCTCGCCCTCGCCGACGAAGTGTCCGCCGCCCTGCGGCAGCATGCCATCGTGGAGCACCCGGTCTATGGGAAGATCTACGCCTACGAGGTCGACGGTTTCGGCTCCCGCCAGCTCATGGACGATGCCAACGTGCCTTCCCTCCTCTCCCTGGGCTACCTGGATCCGGAGATGTTCAACGATCCTATCTACCTGAATACCAGAAAGTTCGTCTGGAGCGAAGATAACCCGTATTTCTTCCGGGGCCAGGCCGGCGAAGGCATCGGAGGGCCCCATATCGGCACGGAGAACATCTGGCCGATGTCCATTCTGATGAAGGCCTTCACGGCCCGGGATGACGAAGAAATCCGCGCCTGCCTCATCCAGCTCCTGAACACCGACGCCGGTACCGGCTTCATGCACGAGTCCTTCCACAAGGATGACGCCGGCCGTTTCACCCGCTCCTGGTTCGCCTGGGCGAACACCCTCTTCGGCGAGCTCGTCCTGAAGCTTGTGAACGACGGAAAAGTCGAACTGCTCAACAGCCTTCCCCGATGAAAAAGACCCTGCTCCTCCTGGTTTTCCTCGCCGTCGCCTGCACGGCGCCGGTCCGTGAAACCCTTGTCACCGAACCCGTGGACTATGTGTCCACCCTCGTGGGTACCCAGTCGGACTTTACCCTGTCCGCAGGCAACACCTATCCGGCCATCGCCTTGCCCTGGGGCATGAATTTCTGGACCCCGCAGACGGGCAGGAACGGGGACGGATGGGCCTATACCTACGATGCACATCACATCCGCGGCTTCAAGCAGACGCACCAGCCCTCCCCGTGGATCAACGACTATGGCGCTTTCTCGCTGATGCCCGTCCGGGATGCCTC
>JAFSJK010000025.1 GCA_017439305.1 Bacteroidales bacterium
ATGTGCTCGATGGCCTCCTGGCCGGGAGCGGCGAGGGTGACGTCGGTCTTGCCGGCCTTGAGCTTCATGACGCAGCCGATGTCGCCGGCGCAGATGGAAGCGACCTTCTCCTTCTTGGAACCTGCGACGGCGTAGATGGCGCTGAGGCGCTCGCCGTTGCCGGTCTCAGGGTTCACGAGGTCGGCGCCCTCGTTGAGGGTACCGCTCATCACCTTGAAGTAGGACACCTCACCGAGGTGCTGCTCGACGGAGGTCTTGTAGATGAAGATGCTGGTCGGAGCGGCCGGGTTGCAGCGGACTTCACCGCCGTCGATGGTCTTCTGGACCGTACCGAGCGGGCTCGGGCACACATTGACGATGAACTCCATGAGGCGGCGGACACCGATGTTGGCCTTCGCGGACACGCAGAAGACGGGAATCACTTCACACTTGACAAGTCCGGCGCGGATACCCTCGCGGATTTCATCCGTGGACAGTTCCATCGTCTCGAAGAACTTCTCCATCAGTTCGTCGGAACCTTCGGCAGCCTTCTCCATGAGTTCGGCGCGGAGTTCCTCGGCCTCGTCGGCATAAGCGGCGGGGATGTCGAGCTCCTCGTTCTTGGCGTTGTAGAACTTCATCGTGATGACGTCCACGAAACCTTCCAGGCCCGGACCCGGATTCACCGGGAACTGGCAGATGGCGGCCTTGGAGCCGAACTCCTCGCTGATGGCGTGACGGACACCTTCCCAGTTGGCCTTGTCGTGATCCATCTGGTTCACGGCGATGACCATGGGCTTGCCGTACTGGTCGGCATAGCGGGAGAAGATGGTGGTACCCACCTCGACACCGGCCGTGCCGTTCATGACCATGATCGCGCTCTCGACAACCTTGAAAGCGGAAAGGGCACCGCCGCTGAAGTCATCGGAACCCGGCGCGTCGATGAAGTTGATCTTGCAGCCGTTGAACTCGCCGTAAAGGGGAGTTGCGTTGATGGACTTCTGGTTGGTCTGTTCGAACTCGGTATTGTCGGAAACCGTGTTCTTCTCTTCGACACTGCCACGGCGGTCGATTACCTTGCCCTCGTAGAGCATGGCCTCGGACAGCGAGGTCTTACCGGAACGGGAAGCACCGATGAGGACCACGTTGCGGATTTTGTCAGTTGTGTAGCTTTTCATTGCAATGATATTGGATTATTATTTTTATGCGCTTTACACGCGCAAGTCGCGCGTAGTCCGCAAAGATAGCCATTTTTCGTACAATTACAATAAAAAATCCGTACCTTTGGTTACATGAAGGAAATCCATCTGCTTAATTGCCAGGAACCGGGCCGCCTGGAGGCAGGATGCGACGAGGCCGGAAGAGGCCCCCTCGCCGGACCGGTGTATGCCGCGGCGGTCATCCTTCCCCCAGACTTCCACCACCCGCTCCTGAACGACTCCAAGCAGATGACGGAGAAAGCACGGGAGGAGCTGAGGCCCATCATCGAAGCCGAGGCGGTCGCCTGGGCCGTGGAGGCCGTCCAGGCCGAGGAAATCGACCAGCTCAACATCCTCTGGGCCTCCGTCACAGGGATGCAACGGGCGGTTTTAAAGCTGGATCCGGCACCGGACTTCCTCCTCATCGACGGCAACAAATTCCGCCCTTTCGGCCGGTACGGCTTCAAGGACTTCCGCACCGTCGTCCACGGCGACGCCACCTTCGCCAGCATCGCCGCCGCCTCCGTCCTCGCCAAAACCTACCGCGACGAATTCATGCGGCAGCTCGCGCAGGAATACCCCCAGTACGGCTGGGACCGCAACATGGGCTACCCTACCCCGGAGCACATCGAAGCAATCCGGCGCCACGGCTATACGCCCTGGCACCGGAAATCCTTCCACGTCAAGGAGCTGGAACCGGCCTTACCCTTGTTTCCCGGCGATTAAATTGCTTTCTTTGTAAAAACATCGGCAGACAATGAAACGGATCTTTACCACTGTCCTTATCATCCTCACTTTCGTCCTCGCGGCGAAAGCCCAGACCATTCCGGTCAATCCGAAATTCGGTGCCGTCTCGGACGCCGAAATCGACATGACCACCTATGCGCCGGACACCTCGGCCGTGGCGGTCATGCTGTACCGGGAATATACGATGAGCCTGACCATCAGCCACATTACGGGAGACTTCAGCAAGGAGATCACCGTCCACGAACGCATCAAGGTGCTCAAGGAGGAAGGGAAGAAATTCGGCGACTACAGTTTCCGGTATATCAGTTCCAGCAACCTGAAAGAGGCGTACTCCGGCGTCAAGGTGGAAACATACAACCGGGAGAACGGCAAGGTCGTGCGGACGAAGATGTCCCGGAAATATGATTTCGACGAAGTCTTTTCCGAGGACGTCCGCCGGCGTTCCTTCTCCGCGGAGAACGTGAAGGTGGGGTCGGTCATCGAGGTGTTCTACAAGTTCTCCTCTCCCCGCTATTATGACATTGCCGATGTGGATATCCAGCTGTCGATTCCCGTCAACATGGTGCACGTGGAAGTCGGAACGGCGGAGTTTCTGACCATAAACCGCACCCAGCGCGGAGCCGTGCCCACCCGGTACCGGCAGGACGGACGCAACCAGATCCTGGGCACCGGTCCGACGAACTACCGGGAGAACATCGACATCTATGATGCCGTGGATGTGCCGGCCCTTCCGTCGGAATCCCACTCCTTCTGCCCGGAACAGTACCGGAGCGCGATCAGTTACGATTTGTCCGGCGTGGTCATCCCCGGCGCCGTCTACGAGAGCATCAGCATGAACTGGTCCGACGTGGACAAGGCCATCCGGGAATCGGACATTTTCCGCGTATGCAAATCCAGGTTCCGGGATGTCAAGGAACTGGAAAGCGAACTAGAAGGCGTGGAAGGTGACGCCGCCCGCATCGCCGCAGTCCGGAACCACGTTGCCGGAAAGGTGAAATGGGACGGCACCAGCCGCCTGGTGCCCGCCGAGGCGCGGACGGTGCTCAAACAGGGGTCCGGCACCGACGCGGACATCAACGCACTGACGGCCAGCGCCCTGAACGCACTCGGATACACAGCGGAGCCGGTGATGGTCAAGCTGCGCACGAGCGGGATGCTGATCGACTTCCATATCTCCCTGCGCTCCTTCGACACGTTCATCCTCCGTGTCAAATCACCGGACGGCAGAGAGTCCTGGTACCTGGATGCAGCCCGCGACGAAGCGTTCCTGAACGTGCTGGACCCCCGCTTCCTCGTGGAAAATGCGCGGCTGATACCTTTCGACGGCTCCCCCGGCGAGTGGGTGGACCTGACCAAACTGACGCGGAGCCGGGTCGCGGAAATCGTCAAGATGCAGATGGCCCCGGACGGAACCCTGACGGGGAGCGCCTCGGTTTCAGGCTTCCTGGAGGACTCCTATGCCATCAAGTCCCATTACAACGGATTTGACTCGGAGGACGCTTTCATCGAAGACATTGAATCGGAGGAGGATATCGAAATCACCCGTTTCGAGATCAAGAAAGAGTATGGCCCCGCCGTGGAAGTCTCCTACGATTTTGAAAAGGACAACGACGCGGGCGACCGGCTGTACATCCGGCCGGTCCTGAGCTCCTTCCACTCCCCCTCGACCTTCCGCCAGGAGGAGCGGAAACTGCCCGTGGACTTCCCCTATCCCGAATCCATCGCCTACTCGTTCTCGCTGGAAATACCGGACGGTTACACCGTGGAGGAACTTCCGAAGAACACAAACCTGAGTGTCCCTACCGTAGGGGGGCGCATCCAATTCCTGGTCCAGCAGTCCGGAAACACCATCACCGCCGCCTACCGTGTCTCCCTGGACAAGGTGCTGATTCTTCCCGAAGCCTACCCGGACCTCCGCCTCTTCTGGGAAACGGCCGTCGGCATCGAAAAAAGCATGATTGTACTGAAAAAGCAATGAGATACCGCCTCCTTCTGTTCCTGCTCTTGGGGCAAAGCCTCCTCTCCGCGCAGGAGAAGTACAACGCCGTCGTGCTGGAGGACATCGAGACCTTCACGATGTCTTCCGCCACCTCCGCCAGCCTGACCGTGCGTAGAAGCGTCCGCGTCTTCAACGACGCCGGCCTGGAAGATGCCGTATTCCAGGAGTATACGGACCAGTTCCGCACAATCGCCTCGTTCAAGGGCACCGTCGCGCGGGATGGAGGAAAGCCCGTGAGGATCAAAAAGGATGATCTCGTGACCGTCTCCCTCGCCTCCGGCCTGGCCGAGGACGGCTTTGTCAACGGCTACAGGCCGACGGCATCCTATCCTTTCACGGTGACATACGAATACACGCTTTCCTTCCGGAAAGGTATCGCTTCTTTCCCTGCCTTCTTCCCGGTTTCCGGAGAAAAAGTCAAGGTGGAGAAAGCCTCTTACACCCTGCAGGTCCCGGCCGGAACGCGGATCAAGACCTACACCGAGAAAGCCGGTGAACTTCGGATGCAAACGGGCATGACCGATTCCTACCAATGGGATTTTCCTGTCTTTGAAGGGTATACCGAGGAGAGCCTGATGCCGTCCTGGCAGGAGATGGTCCCGTTTGTCATGGCCTGTCCCGTCGACTTTTCCTATGCCGGTGTTTCGGGAAGCCAGGGTACCTGGGCCGATGTGGGCGCGTTCTGCCATGCGCTCCAGAAAGGGACGGAAGCCCTTCCGGAAGACGTCATCGCCCGACTGAAAGAGATGACGGCATCGGCTCCTACCGACCTGGAGAAGATCCGGATCCTCTATGACGACCTCCGGGAGCGGACACGGTATGTGAGCATCCAGCTGGGCATCGGCGGTTACAAACCCTTCCCGGCCTCCCAGGTGCACAAGTCCGGCTTCGGGGACTGCAAGGGCCTTTCCAACTATATGCAGGCAATGCTTCACGCCGTGGGCATCCCCTCCTTTTACACGATCGTCAACACCGACCGCGAGCGTTTCCTGCCCGGCTATTCCGGCATCGGCCAGATGAACCACGCAATGCTGTGCGTTCCCCTTCCGGAAAAGAGCGACACCCTCTGGCTGGAATGTACCCATCCGACCCTCCCGCTGGGTTATCGGCACGAGGACGTCGCCGGACACGACGTTGTCCTGGTCACGGCCGAAGGCGGAGTCCCGGTCCGGGTGAGCGCTTATGCGGATTCGCTGAGCCGGGTCTTCACCGAGATGGACATCGACCTTTCCGCCGACGGCTCCGCGAAGGCGTCCATCCGGAGAGATTTATACCTTGACCATACGGAAAGCTGGATCGGGATCCGGGAATGGAAGAACGAGACGCTGCGCAGCCGGCTCACCGCCGGCCTCTCCGTCCAGCCGCAGTCCGTCACCCTCACCGGCGTACAGGACAATTTCCGGAACTATGACGGGGCGGATTACTGCCCTTGGATGCAGGTCGATTATTCCTTCGACACCCGTCAATACGCCACCACCGGAAAGGACCGGCTCTTCGTTCCCGCCAATCCCTACCCGATGAACGCCGCGCTTCAGCGGTCCAAGCGGGAAAACGACCTCGTGTTCAAGCGGGGGAGCCGCTCCCGGGACCGCATCCGCCTCCATATTCCGGAGGGCTACCAGGTGGAAAGCCTTCCCGCACCGGTCTCCCTGGACACGGAATGGGGCAGCCTCACGGTCGAGGCAAAAGAAGAGGGCGGCATGGTTACCGTCCTCCAGGATTTACGCATCCGTCCCTTCCGGGAATCGCCCGACAGCTACGACCGTTTCCGCACCTTCATCCGGGCCGTCAACAAGGCCTACACGGCCCAGATCGTGCTGGTCAAGGAATAGTTTCATCGGTTCACGGCATCCACCAACTTCTGCGCGAGATCCAGGAACGCAAGGCTGTCAGGCCTTGTGCCCAGGGCGACGGGCTCGCCGCTGTCGCCGGCTTCGCGGATGGACTGGACGAGCGGAATCTGCCCCAGCAGGTCAATGCCGAAGCGCTCCGCCATCGCGGCGCCGCCACCCTGGCCGAAGATGTAGTATTTCTCGTCGGGATGTTCCTCCGGCGTAAACCAGGCCATGTTCTCCACCAGGCCGAAGATGGGCCGGTTGATGGAGGGGTTCTGGAACATGTTCACGCCCTTCTCCACATCGGCGAGGGCCACGGGCTGCGGGGTCGTGACGATGACCGCGCCTTCCATCGGGATGTCGTTCACCAGGGAGATATGGATGTCGCCGGTTCCCGGAGGCATGTCCACGAGGAGGTAGTCCAGCGGGCCCCACTTGACCTGTAAAATCATCTGTTTCAGGGCGCTGCAGGCCATCGGGCCACGCCAGATGAGGGCCTGGCCCGGCTGGGCGAAATAGCCGATGGACATCCACTTGACACCGTACTTCTCGATCGGGATGAAGAGTTCCTTGCCCTCCTCTTCGCCTTCTTCTGCCTCCGGCTGGACGTCCTCGGTCGCCGTCATAATGGGCACGGACGGACCATAGACGTCGGCATCCGCGAGGCCAACCCGGTAGCCCAGGCGGGCCAGGGCGATGGCCAGGTTCACCGCGACGGTGGACTTCCCGACGCCACCCTTTCCGGAAGCGATGCCGATGATGTGCGCGACCTCGTTCACCTGGTCCAGGTTCAGGTCCAGCGCCGGCTTCTTGGGCTTCGGCGCCTCCTTCACGACAGACTTCACCTCGATCTCCGTCCCGCCGGGGGCGTTCCGGTAAATGGCGGCCCTGACGGCCCCCTCCAGGTAATTCTTCAGCGGATCCGGCCGCTTCCCGAACGCCAGTGTCACGATGACTTTTCCGCCGTCCACGACCACCTCGTCGACAATCCCGAGGCTTACGATATCCTTGTCGTCCTTCGCGGGGTGCGTCACCTCCGCCAGCCATTGGAATACTTCTTTTTCAGTCATATTATCGCTGTACGATATCCAGTTCGCGGATGATATGATGGGCACCGCCGAGGCGCTCGGTGAGGAAGAGGACGTACCGGATGTCCACGCAGATGCAGCGCTGGAGGTCGGGCTCGAACATCACGTCGGAGGACATGGACTCCCAGTTGCCGTCGAAGGCCAGGCCGATGAGTTCGCCGCGGGCGTTGAGGACCGGGGAGCCGGAGTTGCCGCCGGTGATGTCGTTATTCGTGAGGAAGCAGGTATGCACAAGGCCGTCGGAAGGGTCGGCATAGCGGCCGAAGGCATGGTGCTCGATGAGCTGCTTGAGGCGCTCAGGGACAATGAATTCCGGGTTCGTCGGATCTTCCTTCTCCAGGACGCCCTTGACGGTGGAATAGTGCTTGTACAGGACGGCGTCCTTCGGGGAATACGGAAGCACGTGGCCGTAGGTGAGGCGCATCGTGGAATTCGCATCCGGATAGGAAGGCTTGCCCTTCTCCCACTCCAGGAGGCCGGCGGTGAAGGCCTTGGCGCCCTCGTCGATGGCGTTGGAGGGAGCCAGCATCGCAGGATAGCGTTCCATGATTTCGGTGATGAGGGCGGTGTACAGACGATAGGCGGGATCGGCCCATACCTTGTCCCATTCACCGGCCTCCACGAGGCCCGAGAGCTTGTCATAGGAGGTGAAGGCGGACTCGTCGAACAGGTAATTCACATAGGCCGGAATGTCCATGGTTCCAAAATCCTCGAAATCCAGGCCAAGGCCCTTGGGATAGTCCTCCTCGGAAGCCCGCTGGCGGTAGAAGTCCAGCAGGGCCACGGCCTCCTTGCGGTCCAGGTCCACGACGTAATCGCGGTAGGCGGACTGCATCTGCTCCAGGACCTTCGGATCCTGTCCGCCCCGGGAGACAGCCTGCGTCAGCCGGCCGGCGAGGCCCACCAGCTCGATGCGGTAAGGGGCTTCGGAAAGGAGGGTGACGGCATTTTCCGCCTCGGCGGAGGCGGTGACGGCGTCCTCGATCTTCTGCAGGGCATCGCCGTAGGCTTTCTGGCGCTCGGGCTTCTGGTTCACCCAGGCCATGAAATCACGCTCCTTCTGCTCCTGCCGGCCGATGATGTCCAGGTTCTCGAAAGCGAGTTCCTCGCCCTGCCATTTCTTCCAGCCGTTGGCGGAACCGGCATACTTGTTCGCGTACTTGAGCTGGACGGACGGGTCGGCGCACATGGCCTCCCACATGATGTCCTGGCGGACGGTGCGGGCGTCGATGGCGATCCGCTGCCCCTTGATCATCTGCTTGAGTTGGGCGGCCGTCTGGAACCGCTGGGTGCGGCCCGGGTAGCCCATGATCATCGCGAAGTCCCCTTCCTGGAGGCCGTCAAGGGAGATCTTCAGGTGGTTCTTGGCCTTGTAGGGACGGTTCTCCGGGCTGTAGTCGGCCGGCTCGTTGTCCTTGCCGGCGTACACACGGAACATGGAGAAATCGCCGGTGTGGCGGGGCCACATCCAGTTGTCGGTCTCACCGCCGAACTTGCCCACCGATGCCGGCGGGGCGCCGACGAAGCGGATGTCGGTATAGGTCTTGGTGACGATGATGTACGTGTAGTTGTCGTTGTAGAAGGTGGTGAAGACAGCCTTGCAGTTCTTGTTGCCCTTGAGCGCCTTGTCAAGGAGCGCCTTGCGCTCGATCTGCATCAGGGAATCCACCTGGGCGGGGTCGCTTACCTTCTTCGCGATCTTCTTCTCGGCCTTGGCCAGGACTTCCGTAACGTCGGTCATCGACTGGAGGAAGGTGACGCTGAGGCCCTTGGCGGGGAGCTCCCCGTCGCGGGTCATCGCCCAGTAGCCGTCCATCAGGTAGTTGTGCTCGTCGGTGGACAGGGCCTGGATGCTGCTGTAGCCGCAGTGGTGGTTGGTGACGATGAGGCCTTCGGCGGAGATGATCTCACCCGTGCAGCCGCCGCCGAAATGGACGATATTGTCTTTCAGCGAAGAATGGTTGATGCTGTAGATGTCATCCATCGAAAGCTTGCAGCCGGCATCGTGAAGGGCCTTGCCGTTCATCTTCTGCAGGAGCGGCAGGAGCCACATTCCCTCGTCGGCCGCGGCGGTCAGCGTCAGGCTCAAAGCCGCCAGGATAGCAAAGAATCGTTTCATGGTTTCTTGTCGATATTTTCACAAATGTAGCAAGAAAATCGCGGAGGAGCAACCCCGACTGTCGGAGGTGTCCCTGAAACGGGGACATCTCCGGCAAAAACCGGGGTAAAATGCAGGAGGTGTCCCCATTCAAGGGACACCTCCATCATTTCACACGCAGGAAAACTTGATTCCCTGCGTCAAAGGAAACTATTCCGCGGGCCAGGAGAAGGTGTACCTGGACCAGGTGCCGCTCCAGATACCCCACATCTCAAAGCCGGTGGAACCGCCCTCGGGGCCGCCGGTAAACCAGCTGCGGGTGTCGGCCGGATAGTACCAGCAGGTGGAGCTGGTGGCATCGGCAACGCCGTGCTGCAGACCCAGGGCACCGTTACCGTCGGGACCGTCCTTGGAGATGCAGGCGGAGGAATTGACATAGTCCAGCACCCATCCGCCGTTCTCAATCTTGAAGACCAGGTCGTAGCCTTCCACGCCCAGCCAGCTGCTGATCGTGTAATTCCGGGTATCAGGGTCGTAGGACAGGGTGGCCTGACCCATCTTGTCGCCGTCATGCCAGGCATCGCCGGTGACGCTCCAGGAAGACTCCTTCCAAGTAACCCGGTATTGGCTCCATGCCCCGTTGATGTCCCACATCTCGCACCAGACGGAGCCGGCGTGCGCGTCTCCTTCCATGCCGCTGCGGGAATCTTCGGTATAGTACCAGACCGTGGCCGCCCCTTCGATGCCGGAATCCATGGCGGTCGCACCGTTGTTGGTCATATCGGGCTCGGTCATGTCGGAATTCGTCAGGTCGAAATCCATCTGCCAGATGTCGTTCTTGATGCGGAAGACGATATTCTTCCCTTCCACGCCGAACCACTTGTCAATGGTGAAGAGCTTGGTCTCCGGGTCATAGGTAACCTGGGCCGTACCGACTTCCACGCCAGCCAGGGTGATGACGCCAGGGAGGCTGAAGCCGTCCAGCTCGGGTCCGGATTCCCAGGTGAGCGTATACTGGCCGGACACCCGGGCGGGATTCAGAACCGTTGCGAACAGGGTTCCGTTCCGCTCGTCACTGCCCAGGGCCAGGCCGCTGCCTTCTCCGCTGATATTGTACAGGCAGGTCGTGTACCAGTCCTTGCCCACGAGGCCGTGGGCCATGTCCATGTATCCGTCGGCATCCGGCCCGCTGATGCAGGCGGAGGAATGATCCGGATCGAGGACCCACCGGCCTGTCTCGGCGTCGCGGGTAAAGCTCAGGCCATAGCCACCGGCACCGAACCATCCGTCCACGGTATAGACGCCGGTCTCGGCATTGAAGGCGACTTCGGCCGTTCCCAGGATCTCCCCGTTGAAGGCGGCCGTCGCCGTCTTCTCCCAGGATTCGACGGCATCCTCCTGGATCGGATCAGGCTCCGGCACCGGCGGGGTGTAGTTGCCGTAGGTCACCTGCCAGTAGGTCCACTCGTTGTTCGGGTCCATGCACCAGTAGTAGGCGATACCGCCGGTCTCGTTGCCGGTGAAGTTGTTGTAGCCGTCCTTGTAGTTGTCGAAGAAAACGACATACTCCTGGGCAGTTCCGCCCAGGCCGTGGGCCAGATAGACGGCTCCGTCCCAACCCGGATCTTCCTTGATGAAGATCGAACTGGTCCGGACCGGATGGACAAAACCCTTTTCGTCGGTCGTGAACTCGAAGTCGAAGCCGGACACGCTGCAATATCCTTCGACGACATAATAACCGGTTCCTTTCTCCAGGCCGAAGCGGGCTTTGGAAGAATAGAAATTCTGGCCGTCACCGAAATAGACCTCGGCATTGTCGTAAACCCATTCGTACTGCCGGACCACCGGCGTCTCGGTCTTCACTTCCAAGGAAGCATACTCCGAGTTGCCGTTGTCCTTGTAGGTATCCACGGAAGGGACCGCCTTCACGTAAGCCGTGTAGGTAGTAGCCGGCTTGAGTCCGGAGATCGTGACGGACGTCGTCTTGACCAGGCCCTTCGTGACGGCAATATGATGCTCATTCTCCAACCGGTAGTAATACTGGCCGGCGTCGGCGACAGGTGCCCAGAAAAGGGAAATCTCACTGGTCGTCGCTTCGTAAGTAAGCTGGGTAGGCTGGGTGAGCGGAGGAAGTTCCGCTTCTTTCTGCAGGCAGGAAGACAGCGTCAGCAGGGTGGCCGCAAGGGCCAGCGCATAATTAATCGTTCTCATAACTTACTCCAGGACTTTATCAGTGTCATAATATTGGGCGAAAGGATTCTGGTCGCCATTGGGCCAGAGGTCGCCGTTGATGTTCGGATTGTTCAGGATCTCGCTCTGCGGGATCTGATACACGAAGGCCCAGGACTTGGCGGGAATCGGCGTATGTCCGCTGTACTCGTCGTGGTTGCCTTCCCGCACAAGGGGTTTGCAATTCCGGACGATGTCCAGCCAGCCGAAGCCCTCGCCATAGAGTTCCTTGCGGCGCTCCAGGAGGATATCTTCCACGAGGGAGGTTCCTGTACGGGTGGTCGGGGTGGCTCCGCGCATGGTCTGGAGCTGGCCGACAAGCGCCTGGGCGCCTTCGCTGTCCCCGCTCTGCGCCTTGGCCTCGGCCTCGATGAGGAGCATCTCCTCAGCACGCATGTAGACGAAGGAGCCGGTGAGGTCCAGATTGTCATAGAACTTGGAGGAGCACCAGAGGCCGTTGCCCTGGTCGGCGCGGAAGAACATCTGGGCCTTCCGGATATCACCGTCCTCGAAGAGGTCTACGAAGGCGTCCGGCAGGAAGAAGCAGTTGAAGGACCACAGGTCGCCGCCGTTGCGGGTAACCCAGTTGGCCCACAGGGCGAACGGACCGTAGTCGCCGTTGCCGTAGAGCTTGTTCTCCTTGTCCTGCATCAGTCCCCACATCCAGGACGGGGTGTTGATGTCGTTGAAACCGGACGTGAACTCCGCATTGGTCGTAAGCGGATAGTTCGCACGGGCCTTGGCCGCATATTCGGCCGCCTTGTTCCAATCCTGCATCACCAGATAGACACGGGCCAGGATGCCCTGGCACACGGACTGGTCGACGTGATTCTTCGCCAGGCGGTTGTAACCGGCAAGCTTCGTCTCGGCCTCGGTCAGGTCCTTCAGGATCTGGTCGTAGGTTTCGTCGATGGTGCCGCGCGGAGCGCCCTCGGTTTCATCCGTGGTGGGCTCGGTGTAGATGGGCACGCCGGGCATGTTCCGCGGGTGGGAGAGCTGATAGGTGTGCTGGAACAGCTGGGCCAGCATGAAGTAGGACCAGCCGCGCATCGTCAGGGCCTGGCCGACGATCGCATTCACATCGGCTTCGGAGGCACCCTCGATCTCGGGCGTGTACTTGATCACGCTGTTCAGGTTGTTGATGAGCACATAGTAGTAGTTCCAGAGGGTGTAGGTCTTGAAAATGTCGCCCCGCTGGTGGCCCCAGAAGTTGTAGTCGTAGCCGTACCAGCCGCCGTTGACAATGATGTCCTCGCCGGTGGTGTCGAAGGTGCAGATCTGGCTGATATAGCCCGAAACGTCGCCGCGGCCGTAGTTCTCGTCATTGAAGTGCAGCAGGTTGTAGCAGCCGTTCAAGGCAGCGTTCGCGCCCTGGATGGACGTGAAGACCTGGTTGTCGGAAACGGAACTCGTCGGATTGGTTTCCAGGAAGTCCTTGCAGGAGACGACGGAAAGAGTGGCGATGGCCGCAAGGGCCCAAATCAATATCTTTTTCATACGTTGGTCCTCCTATAAAGTGATTTGAACGCCGAAGGAAACATTCTTGGTGGTCGGGAAGCGGTTGCCGGTGGTACCGGAAACGCTCTGCTCCGGGTCGGTGCCCCGCTTGGCAGCCTGGCCGAAGGTCATCAGGTTGTCGCCCTGGACATAGAGGCGGAGCACGTCGATGCCCACCTTGTTCATCAGGCGCTTCGGGAAGGTGTAGCCCAGCGTGACATTCCTCAGGCGGAGGAAGGTGTTGTCAAACAGATACTTGGTGGAGAACACGTCCACCGTGTTCCGGTTGATGCGCGGAAGGGTCGCATTCGGGTTCTCCGGCGTCCAGGCATTCGTCATCAGGTCGGGATGGAGCTGGAAGCCCTGGCGGTAGGCCGCCATCTGGGAGTAGTCGGTATCGTACATCAGGCCGCCGATGCTGTAGTAGAGCATTACGGACAGGTCCACGCCGCCGATCTGGAAGGTGTTGGTGAAGCCGCCGAACACAGCCGGGATGGAACTGCCGAGATACTTCTTCTGCTCGTCACCCTGGATATCGGAGGTGCTTTCCGTAATGACCCGGCCCACGACAACGCTGTTGCCGTCGGCATCGGTATCGAAGACGTTCATCCAGAACTGGTCGTTACCGTTGGCCGGGTTCACACCGGCATACTCCGGACCCCAGTAGTCGTAGCGGCTCTGGCCTTCACGCCACTTGAACACGCCGGAATTCATCTCCTTCTGCGGGAGGGAGGTAATGACGTTGCGGTAGTGGGTGGCATTGAAGTTCATGTTCCAACGGAAGCTGTCGCGGTTCACGACGGCCCAGTCGAGGGTGGCTTCCACACCATAGTTCTTCACGTCGCCGATGTTGCGGTCGATGCCGGAGAAACCGGTGGAAAGGGCCATCGGCATGGTGAACAGCAGGTCCTTGGACTTGCGGTCGAAGTATTCGATGGAACCGGTAAGACGGCGGAACAGGGCGAAGTCGATACCCGTGTTGAACTGGAGGTTGGTCTCCCACTTGAGGGTCTCGTTCGGGAGACGGGAAATCACGACACCCGCATTCGAGAGGTCATTGTAGCCGGCGGCATACAGACCCTGGTAGCAGTACCAGGAAGACAGGTTGTCGTTACCCACGGCGCCATAGCTCACCTTGAGTTTGAGGTTGTCGATCCAGCGCACGTCCTTCAGGAAGTTCTCGTTGTTGATACGCCAAGACGCACCGGCGCTCCAGAAGGTACCCCAACGGGAGATCGGGGAGAACTTGGAGGAACCGTCGGTACGGACCGAGCCGGACAGGTAGTACTTGTCGGCATAGTCGTACTCCAGGCGGCTGAAGAAGGAGAGGAGCCGGTAATCATCCACATAGGAGGAGGAATAGTCCGGCTCGGCAGCGGAGCTCAGTTCGTACAGGCCGGCAAACGGGAAGCCCTTCCGGCCGGCGGAGACACCGGCCACATTGCGGCTGAAACTCTCCTGGCCCAGCATCACGCCCACGTTGTGCTCGCCGAACTTCTTGTTGAAGTTCAGGATGTTGGTCCAGGTGGTGGCGACGTTGCGGTCCATGCTCTTCTGGGCATTGCCGCCTTCACCGGCGGAATAGCCGTGCTCGGCGCTGCCGTAGCCGTCGTACTTGGAGATATAGTAGTCGATGGAGACGGTGCTGCGGAAGGTCAGGCCCGGGAAGAAAGTGATTTCGCCGTAATTACGGGTGGAAATCTGGTCCACCTTGGTGATATACTTGTTGTAGGCGGCATCGGCCAGCATGTTCCAGCCGGACCAGTTCGGACGGTCGGAACCATATTCGTAGATATAGTTGCCGTTCGCATCGGTCGCATAGCCGCCCTTGGTATAATCATACTCATAGATGTTGAACGTGGACGGGACCGTGCGGAGGAACCACACGACGGAGTCGCCGGCAGGGGCGTCGGTCAGGGAGTGGGAGAAGGAAGTGTTGGTTCCCACTTCCAGCCATTTCTTGACCTTGGTCGATACGTTGACACGGCCGGAAATACGCTCGAACTGCTGGGTGGTGAAGATACCCTTGTCGTTGAGGTAACCGCCGGAGAAGAAGTAATTCGTGTCGCCCTTGCGGCCGCTCAGGTCGATGTTGTATTCCTGACGGGGGCGGACCTGGAGCATTTCGCCGCGCCAGTCGCCGTACCACAGGAGATCGTCGTCGGAAACCAGCAACTTGCCGGTCTCGTCGATGATATTGCGCGTATTCCAAGGATTGATCTTAAGCTCGTTGGCCAGGTTGTTCGCGGCGATGGCACCGGCTTCCGCACGGGAGTTGCCGCCGTCGATGGCCGCGTTGTACAGGGCCTGCCAGGCCATCCAGGCATACTCGGTGGGAGCCAGCTGGCGGGGCAGCGGAACAGCCATGGACGCGAAGCCCAGGTTGGAGCGGAAGTTGATCTTGCCCTCCTCGCTCTGGCCCTTCTTGGTCGTAATCACGATGACGCCGTTCGCGGCGCGGGAACCGTAAAGGGAGGTAGCGGCCGCGTCCTTGAGGACGGTCATCGACTCGATGTCACTGGAGGCGATAGCGTTGATGTAGCCGGAGTAGGCCACACCGTCCACCACGTACAGCGGGGAGCTGGAGGCGTTCATGGATCCGATACCACGGATGTTGATGGAACCGCCGTCACCCGGCTGACCGCTGGAGTTGATCACCTGCACACCGGCGCTGAGACCCTGGAGGGCCTGCGTCACGTTGGAGGTGGCGATCTTCTGGATGTCCTCCTTCTTCACGACGGTCGCGGAACCGGTGAAGGAAGATTTGGAGGCGGTACCGTAGGCGACCACGATGGTCTCGTCGAGCATCTGGGAATCATCCACGAGGACGATGTCGATAGCCCGGCGTCCGCTGACGGGAACCGTCTGCTCCTGATACCCCAGGCACGTCACGACCAGGGCCCCGTCCTGCGGGACTGAGAGGTGGAACGCACCTGCAGCATCGCTCATGGTATACACCCTGTTGTTGCCGCGGAGCACGATGCCCGCACCCACGACAGGGTTCCCGGCAGCATCCTTCACCGTACCCCGCACGTCGATGTTCTGTGCGGTTGCGGCGAGGGTGGCCACCAGGCATACCAAGGCAGTGAATAAGATCTTCATCTTTTTCATTGGCTGGAAGTTTTAAGGGTTTATTGATTAAGGATTCATTTGCCTGCGCGCTTTCCCCAGACCTTTTCCATGACGGCAAACCCCTGGGGATCATAGGATTTCAGGTCTTCGTAATTGAAGGGATAGTAGTCGTTCTCGCCCCAGTACGCTTCGCAGATCTCGGAGAAGTACTCCATCTGGTTGTTGGTGGCGTACACCTTGGCGTGATAGTAATCATCGTAGTGCTGGATGACCGTATTCTTGTCCAGGCGGTAGGGTGTGTTCACATACAGGCCCGTTTCCATGGCGTGCTTGTAGGCAGCCTTGACATCCGGGTTTTCGAAACCGCCCGGCAGGGCCTGGTCGTGATAAAGATGGCAGAGTTCGTGAAGGACCATATAAGGCTGGTTCTGGTCGGACCAGCTCACATAATGGACATAGTTGCACAGTTCCACGCAGTGCCACTTGGCTGTCATGTAGCGGGAGTCCTTCAAGGCCTGTTCCGCCAACCAGTCCTGGTTGCTATGGTACCAGGCGGCACCGTCGGTCAGGTCCTTCTCCAGCCAGATGGGGTTCTTCTTCATCACCTTCAGGGCGGCTTCCGGAATCAGGCCGTTGATTTCCGTCAGGTCCTCCTTCAGGTGGGAGATGGCGTTCTGCGCAGCGGGGGTATTGTATACCCCTTCCCGGACCTTGAACTTGAAGCCTTCGTGCTCCAGGGTGTAGAATCCCTGCACGGCGACCAGTTCCTCCGGATCCTGGTTCCCTTTGTTCTCCTTGCCGGGATCATTGATCTTCTCCTGGCACGACAACAGGAGCAGCGGCAGTACCGCCCACAATAAAAAACGTTTCATATGTAATGGTTTAGAGTTCTACAGGCGGGTACATTTCGTCCCAGAGGGACGGGTCGTCCTGCAGGTATTTGGCGAACCAGGCGAAGATGGTCTTCTGCCACTTCTGCCGTTTGGCATAGTCCAGGATATGGTGGTTCTGGTCCTTCACCGCGACGAAGGCGGTCTCCTTGCCCAAGAGCTTGAGGGCTGTGAACATCTGGATGCTTTCGCCCACGGGGACGTTCGTGTCGGCCATGCCGTGGAGGAAGAGGATGGGGGTGTTGACCTGGTCGGCATGGAACAGGGGGCTCTGGCTGAAAATCATCTCCTGGGCGTTCCAAGGATAGTTGTTGGCCGTGGAGACCTCGCAGTAGGAGTAGCCCCAGTAGCCTTCACCCCAGTAACTGGTGATGTCGGAGATGCCCGCGTGGCTGATGGCGGCGGCGAAGATGTCGGTCTTCATCACGAGGTACTGCGACATGAAGCCGCCGAAAGAGGCGCCGATGCAACCGATCTTGTCCTTGTCCACGAAAGGATGGGCCGCGCAGAACTTCTCCACGCCTTCGATGATGTCTTCCGCGCCGCCTTCACCCCAGGTGTTCACGTGCCTGGCGGCGAATTCCTGGCCGAAGCCGGTCGCGCCGGAAGGCTGGACGATGTACACGACATAGCCCTGGGCGGCATACAGATGGTGCGGATAGCGGCTTTCGAAGTTGCGCCCGGTCGGGGAGCAGCCGCCGTAGTAATTGACAATCATCGGATATTTCTTCGAAGGGTCGAAGTGCGGCGGGAGGTAGTAACGGCCGTAGATGGTCTCCCCGCGGCTGTGCTTGTAATTCCAGTCGTGGACTTCGCCCAGTTCGATACCTTCGAGCAGTTTCGCGGAGGAATCCTCCAGCAGGGTGTTGTTCCCCTTCTTCACGTCCAGGAGCCAGCAGCGCATGGAATTGGACACACCCTCACCCACATAGGCCACCTTGCCGGCGGCGGTGCTGAAGCCGGTGATCATCTCCTCCTCCACGCCCAGGCGACGGATTTTGCCGTTCTTGGGATTCAGGGAGAAAAGGGCCTGATAATCACGGTCTTCCGCCATGAAATATACCTGCCCGTCATCCTGGGACCACTCAAAAGTATGGACCGACTGGGGGATGCGGTCGGTCAGTGGAGTGACTCTCCGCGAAGCGACATCCACCCGGTAAAGCACCTGGAAGATCATGCTGGAGGTCTGGCCGGCACGGATATGCTCGCCGATCCGGTTGAAGGCCTCAGGCGAAGCGCGCACCAGGAGCTGCTTCCCGTCGGGCGAGAAACACATCGTCTCCAGGAATTCGGCGTCATGGAAGACGGTATCGGCCTGGCCGGTTTTCACGTCCATCACAACGACGTCCTCCACCGTCGTGGGCCGCTTCTCCAGACGGGAGCGGGGACTGGCGATGAGGATATGCCGGCCATCGGCGGAAATGTCCTCCAGATGGCTGGAATAGCGACCCTTGGCCAGGACGAGCGTGTCGCCCGTGGCAAGATCCCATTTCACGAGATAGGTGCGGTCGCGCCAACCCGGCTGCCGGTCCTCCGGTTCCAGGATGCGGAATACGTCCGGATCCTCCTTCGGGCCCACTTTCGTGCGGGAAAGAATCAGGTAGTCCTCCGTCGGGGCCATCGAGATGCGGCTGCGCTTGGGCAGGTTCCGGGCCAGGACGGCGGTATCGCCGGTTTTCGGGTCGATGCGGACGAGCGAATCGCCGCGATGCAGGAGGAGCGCCTCCGTCGTGGGCATCCACTCCACGCGGACGGAGTCGTACCGGGCCACCTGCGCACCGTCGGAAAGCCTTTTCACGATGCTGTGGTGCTGGGTTTTGGGACCGTCGGTGACGGTGAAATGCTCCAGGGCGTAAGTTCCGTTGTGGGAGAGTTCCACTCCCGAGACACGTTCACCGTTCAGGAAATCATCCAAGGTGACGGTACGCTGTCCCCAGGCCGAAGGGCTCGCAAGCAGGGCGGCAGCAAGGAGAGCATGAGAGAAAAATCGATGCATGATCAAACCTTTGTTTCCAAAGATAGGCATTTTTCCGTATCTTCGCAACATGGCTCTGATATTTGACATCAAACGATACGCCATCCACGACGGTCCCGGCATCCGGACCACCCTTTTCCTGAAGGGATGCCCCCTCCGGTGCGTATGGTGCCACAATCCCGAAAGCTGGTCCTCCAGTAAGCAAAGACTCTATAAACAAGGCAAATGCATCGGCTGCTCCTCCTGCGTGGAAGCCTGCCCGGAGGGAGCCCTAAAGCTCACGCCGGAAGGCATCAGGCCCACTGGAAAGCCATGCATCGTCTGCGGCAGCTGCGCCGAGGCCTGTCCCGCCCTCGCCATGGAGATCTGCGGCCGTGAATGGCCGCTGGACGAGTTGATGGCGGAAGTGGAAAAGGAGCGCGGCGTCATGACAGACAGCGGCGGAGGCGTCACCCTGAGCGGTGGCGAACCGCTGCTCCATCCTTCCTATACGCTGGAACTGCTTCGCGAACTGGGCTCGCGGGGCTTCCACCGCGCCGTGGACACGACGCTGTTTGCGTCGCCTGACGTCGTGCGCTCTGTCGCCGACGCTTGCGAACTGTTCCTGGTGGACCTGAAAGTGATGGACTCCGCTGTCCATCAGCGCTATACCGGCGTTCCGAACGAACGCATCCTGGAGAACCTGCGGCAGGTGGCCTCCCTGGGCAAGCCCTTCTGGATCCGCATCCCGCTCATCTCCGAGGTCAACGCCACCGAGGCCAACATCGCCGCCACCGCCGCCTTCCTCACAAGCCTGGACCGCCAGCCCGACGAAGTGGACCTCCTTCCCTACCACGACATCGGCAAAGGCAAGCACGAGCGCCTGGGCACCCTCTACAACCCCAACGCCCTCTCCCTCTCCACCCCCTCCAAGGAGGATCAGGCCCGCTGCGTCCGGCAACTGGAAGAAGCCGGCTTGAAGGTCAAGATCGGCGGCTAGCTTACCTGCAAGGCCGGCGGGTAAATCGGGCACGGTCCAAGACCGGCGGCGAGGCTAGCCCTCCTGCAGGGCGGCTTTGACCGCTTCCTTGTATTTCCGGGACACCGGCAGCTCCTTGCCGGCGACCAGAACGGTGTCCGGCGTTGAAGGGGCGGCGAGGGACACGTGGACGAGATAGGACCGGTGGATCCGGAGGAAACCGTCACCCAACAGATTCTCCCATTGGCTGATACCGGTCTTGTTCCGGAAAGATTCGCCGGACCGGGTGACGATGCGGACCTCCGTGTCATTGGACTCCACATAGGCAATTTCGTCGACGGGAAGCGTGACACTCTTCCTTTCCGAGAAGAACGTGACGGTCCTGCCCTTCGCCTTGAAACGCGCCGTAAACCACTTGGACCAGAAGTAATCGCCGATGGCAAGCGCCGTGAGGATGAGCCCCAGGAAAGCGGGGTTGACAAGCATGGGAGCGACCTCTTTCTCCGGCCGGGAATAGCCCTCCCGGGTCAGGGTCACCCAGACGGAATGATGCAGGATCAGGATTACGAGAATGACCGATACCAGGACCGCCAGGGACAGATAGACCTTGTCCATCGGTTTTCGGGCCTTGGGCATCAAATACTCCAGGACCAGGGCACAGGGACAGAAGATGAGGCCCACGAGCACGGCCTGGGCCGGCGAATAGTCCAGGCTGGCCAGGATGGCAGCCACCAGGGCGACGGCCGCCAGCCAGTATCCGATGCGTCCTGCAATGCTCATTTCACCGCAAAAATAGGGTATTTCCGCAGGACCTGCAAGCCCGGACGCCCTGCAAGGGGATTTGACAGGGCTGGAAAGGGTTTCAACTTTGGAGATTCCGGCGGGGTTGCCGTACCTTTGCAACAAACCCAAACACCGCTCGTCATGAAAGAAGAAATCATTTACGTCACGGACTCCCTGGGCGTGTCCTACCCGGAGACCCTCGAGAAGGCCGGATGGTCCCTCTCCCAAACCTTTGTCGATGGAGGCATGGCCGGCATGATCGCCATCACCCTCCTGCTCATCGCCCTGTTCCTGGCCGCCTGGAAAGCGCCCCGCTGGGTCAAGGAAATCGGCATCGGCGCCTTGGTCGTCGGCATATTCTGGATGCTGAGCGGCCTGTCCCAGGCACTCGGTGTCCTCCAGATGGTCGGCGACATCAGCCCCGCCCTGGTCTGCGGCGGCCTCAAAGTCACCCTGATCCCCGTCCTGTACGGCCTCGTCGTCTATTTCCTCTCCCTCCTTATCCGCGTGATCCAGAAGCCCCGGATCTGAGGTGCAGGCACGTCGAATGGCAGAATGGCTTGGATGGACCGGGACGCGGATGAGCCTATCCAGGCAAGGACTGAGGGATTTTTGGGCAAGGTCCGTTGGCTGGAGACCTTGCCCGCTGAATCAGCCTCAGGGGTGGGTGGAGGGCATAAAACATGGGCACGGTATGTCGCTAAAAAGCAAACCGTGCCCAAATATTTGGCAGACCTTGGCCAGAAGGATGACAGACCTAGCCCATAAGAGCAACAGACCCTGGCCGATGACCCCGAACCTCGCGGGACTTGCCATGGCTCATTTGGCCTTACCCAGGGTGGTGGCGACGCGGTCGCGGCTGAGGCCGAAGACACGGGCGAGCTGGGGAATCGTCGTCTTCGAGGTGCGGTAGATGTAGGGGAGAAGGCGGATCTTGCGTTCCAGCGAGAGTGTGGGCAGGCCGGTCTTGAACCAGCGCTGGCACAGTTCTTCCACCGATTTGTAGAATTCCGTATCCGTCTGCATGACATAAGGCTTTTCTTCCAGGAGATGGCGCATCTCCGCCACATTGACCCCGCCGATGGTTTTCAGGTAAAAAGCGGGGTCACCATTGAACACCTGCTCCAGGTAGGCATTGTCACAAATGCTGGATGGGACCAAACGGTCTTCACCGTCCAGCAGCCAGGGAACACCTTTGAGCGACTCGCCCGTATGAAGCATCTTTCGTCGTTCCCGCTTGGTAAGGGCGGAAACCGGCATCCCGGTCGGACGGTCACGCCGGAACATCGCCCGATGTCCGGACCAGGGGTAATCGGCGATGTCGCCACCATTGTCCAACGCATTCCGGGGAATATAAGCCAATGCATTCCGCAAGTAGAACGGATTGTCGAGCCAGAGCGCCTTCACCTTGACACGACGAAGAATCCCTTCCTCCCCGTACTTCCGGTGAAAAAACATGGAATAAACCTTCTTGCTCTCTTCGCCAAACGCCTGCGCGTCATCCCACGTTGCGGCCAATACTGCCGTATGGGTATGGTTGGAAACGACGGAATAGGTAACAATAATCACATTGTTCCGCCTGGCACATACCGCCAGTACTTTCACCATTACGTCATAGTCCTCTTCGTCACGGCATAAGACCGCCGTTTCCAACCCTTTCAAGCAGACGTGATATGGCTCCACGCGCATCGTGCTCCCATCGGGCAGTTTCCTGACAACACTTCTTTCCATCATGTCTTGTTTTCCCCCAATGACCCGGCATAATCATTTACTCCGATTGGAACGACAGCCGAATCACTCGCGGTAAACATAGGACATCCCGCCCGGCTATCCAAGCATCGTTAAAAAAAATGGCGCAGTTTTTTACGTTTTTTTGAAACAACAAAAAACATTCAACGTTTTTAGCGGGCAAGGTTCACGGGGGCTTTGGGCAAGGTTCACGGGGGCTTTGGGCAAGGTCTGCGGGTAAGTTGGGCACGGTCTATTTTTGAGACGCAGACCTTGCCCACTGAATCCGGCCCTGAGCAACCTCCAGGGCATAAAACATGGGCATGGTCTGTCGCATAAAAACAAACCATGCCCAAAAGTGTTGCAGACCTTGCCCGAGAAGGCTTACAGTTCGTCGTTCTCCGTGCGGGCGATGATCTCGTTCTGGAGTTGGGCCGTCATGTCGTTGAAGTAGTCGGAGTAGCCGGCCACGCGGACCAGGAGGTCCCGATACTCGTCCGGATGCTCCTGCGCTTCACACAACGTTTCGGTGTCCACGATGTTGAACTGGATGTGGTGACCGCCCAACTTGAAGTACTCGCGGATGAGGCGGCCCATCTTGGCCACTTCTTCGTCGGTCTTCAGGAGGGCCGGGATGAAGCGTACGTTCAGCAGGGTGCCGCCGCTCTTGGTCTGGTCCAGCTTGCCGAGGGAACGCACGACGCAGGTCGGGCCCTTCGTGTCGGAGCCGTGGGCCGGCGAGGTGCCGTCGGAGATGGCGAAGTGGGCGAAACGGCCGTTCACGGAGGCGCCGCACACCTGACCGAAGTAGTTGTGGCAGGTGGTGGAGAGCATGTTCAGCTGCGTCTTGCCGCCGCGGGTGTTGGGCCGGCCTTCGATGGCCTTCACCAGGTCGTCATACACGCGCACCGCGATGTCGTCGGCATACTTGTCGTCATTGCCGAAGAACGGGGTGTGGTTGCGGATGTACAGGCGCATGGGCTCGTGACCCTTCCAGTCCTCAGCAACAGCCTGAAGCATCTGGTCCATCGTGTACTTGCCCGTCTCGAACACGTGCTTCTTCAGGGTGGTGAAGCAGTCCGTGATGGTGCCGAGGCCCGTGCACTGGATGTAGGTGGTGTTGTACCGCGCACCGCCGCTGTAGTAGTCCTTGCCCTTGTCGATGCAATCCTCGATGTACAGGCTCAGGAAGGTGGCGGGGGCGTACAGGGAGAACATCCGCTCGATGTAGTTGTTCACGCTGAGCTTCATGTTCACGAAGTACGTCATCTGCTTGTGCCAGGCGTCGTACAGTTCCTCGAACGTCTTGAAGCCGCGCGGGTCGCCGGTCTCCAGGCCGATCTTCTTCCCGGTTTCCGGGTCCACGCCGTTGTTCAAGGTGATTTCCAGGATCTTCGGGGTGTTCAGATAGCCCGTCAGCAGATAGGCTTCCTTGCCGAAGGCGCCCACCTCGATGCAGCCGGAGCAACCGCCCTC
>JAFSJK010000026.1 GCA_017439305.1 Bacteroidales bacterium
CACCTTCCCTTCATGGAAGATCAGGTCGATGGCGCGGGCGTGGTCCTCCACGAACAGCCAGTCGCGCACATTCTCGCCCTTCCCGTACACCGGCAGCGGCTTGCGGTGCCGGATGTTATTGACAAACAGCGGAATCAGTTTCTCCGGGAACTGGTCCGGACCGTAGTTGTTCGAGCAGTTCGTGACAATGGTAGGCATTCCGTACGTGTCGTGGAACGCCCGCACGAAATGGTCGCTGGATGCCTTCGCCGCGCTGTACGGGCTGTGCGGCTGGTACTTCAGGTCCTCCGTGAAGAACTTCTCGCCATAGGCCAGATGATGCTCCCCGCTGGACGCTTTCGTCGTGAAAGGCGGCTTGATCCCTTCCGGATGGGTCATCTCCAGGGCGCCGTACACCTCGTCGGTGGAGATGTGGTAAAAGCGCTTGCCTTCGTATTTCTCCGGCAGGCTCTCCCAATAAGCCTTGGCGGCCTGCAGCATGGACAGGGTGCCGATGACATTGGTCTGCGCGAAGGTGAACGGGTCCTTGATGGAACGGTCTACGTGGGATTCGGCCGCGAGGTGGATGACCCCATCGACCTTTTCCTCCTTCATCAGGGCGAGCACGCCCTCGAAGTCGCAGATATCCATCTTGACGAACCGGTAGTTAGGCCGGTCCTCGATGTCTTTCAGGTTCGCGAGGTTCCCCGCGTACGTCAGCTTGTCCAGGTTGATGATCCGGTAGTCTGGATACTTATTCACGAACAGCCGCACGACATGGCTGCCGATGAAACCGGCTCCGCCGGTGATCAGGATGGTTCTATTGCTCATATAGGAACGGATGATGTTTGTCTTTTTCGGAAAGGATGACGTCCCCGGCGGGAATGCGCCAGTCGATGGCCAGCATGGGATCGTTCCAGGCCACGGCCCCTTCGGCCGACGGACAATACAGGTTGTCACACTTGTACTGGAACACAACCTCCTCCGACAGCACGCTGAATCCATGGGCAAACCCCCTCGGAATGAACATCATCCGATGGTTCTCCCCCGTCAGTTCTTCCGCATGCCATTTCCCGTAAGTCGGTGATCCTTCGCGCAGATCCACCGCCACATCCAGCACGGCACCGCGCACCACACGCACCAGTTTCGCCTGGGCGAACTCCCCTTTCTGGAAATGCAGCCCCCGTACGACGCCGTACCTGGACTTGCTCTCATTGTCCTGCACAAACCGCACAGGGCCCACCTTCTCGGTGAACTCCCTTTCATTGAAACACTCGAAGAAATACCCCCGCTCATCCCCGAACACCTTCGGCTCGATGACGACGAGTCCTTCGATTTCAGTCTTGATTACTTCCATTACAGTCTTTCAATACAATTTTTCAACGAAACATACCAGTGCGGGACCTCGATGCCGAAGGTCTCCTTGACCTTGGTCTTGTCCAATACGGAAAAGTGCGGGCGGCGGACCTTGGAGGGGAACTCGTCACTGTGGCAAGGTTTTATGTCACAGGTGTTTCCGGAGAGGTCTCGGATGGCGCAGGCGAAGTCATACCAGGAACAGACTCCTTCGTCGGAGAAGTGGAAGATACCCTGCCTGTCCATCCGGCGTTCCGTGATGACCTTGCAGATCAGTGCCGCCAGGTCCGCAGCATAGGTGGGAGTGCCCACCTGGTCGAAGACCACCTTCAGCGTTGGACGTTCGGAGGTGAGCTGGCGCATCGTCTTCACGAAGTTCTTGCCGTACGGGGAATAAAGCCAGGCCGTACGGAAGATCTGCCAGCTGCAGCCCGATTCCTGGACCGCCTGCTCGCCCTGGAGCTTGGTCGCCCCATAGACGCCGTTCGGCTGGACCGGCCAGTTTTCCCGGCACGGGAGGGCGATATCGCCCTGGAAGACGTAGTCCGTGGAGATGTGGATCAGGTGTGCACCCCGTTCGGCCGCGACGGCGGCGAGGATGCCGGGAGCCTGATGGTTGAGGAGGTCGGCCATCGCGAGGTCGTCCTCAGCCTTGTCCACGTTGGTGTAGGCCGCGCAGTTCACGATGACATCCACCTTTTCGGACTGGCAGATGAGACGGACCGCGTCCCGGTTGGTGATGTCCAGATAGACCGTATCCACCCCGGACAGGGAGGTGACATCGGTGAAGATGTAACGGTCGGACGAGCCTGCGGAGATGTTCCGCATCTCGGTTCCCAACTGACCGTTGGCGCCGGTAACCAGTATGTTCATAAAAGCATATATTTATATTCCTCCGCCTATTTTGCATAAGCGGAGCAGGAAAGCCGGAATCCGTTTCCTGTCCAGGAAAAGGGTTCTCCGGCCTATATTTCGCCCGGGAGACCGCCCATCAGGGGGGCGAGTTTCCGGAGCGTATCCTTCTTGAGTTCCTTCGCCGCGTACTGTGCCTGGATGGCCCGGAAGCGGTGACAGTCGGAACCCACCATCTTGTACCAGCCCTTGTCCAACAGGTCCAGGGCCCGCTCGCGGGCGGACTCACCGTAGAATCCGACGATGGAAGGGAGGTTCATCTGCAAGAGGCAGCCCATTTCGTGAAGGCGCTTGTAATCAGCCTTCTCCATATAGCGGTAGCGTTCCGGATGGGCGATGAGGGGGCGGTAACCCGCCTTGCGCATCGACTCCAGGACCTCCCAGAAATTGATGGGAGGGGCGACCGCCGAGGTTTCCACCAGGACCGTGGCATCTCCATGGGTCAGGAGGTCACGGCTGGACAGGCGTTCCTCGAACAGGGTATCAATCATGTATTCGGCGGCCAGGTGGAAACGGAGACCGCCCTGATAGACGGCCTTCAGTTCCTCGAACCGGGCCCGGATGCCCTCCGTCGTATTGGGGACATCTTCCATCACATGCGGGGTGAACCAGACCTCGGTCACCCCCTGCTCCTCCAGGAAGCGGAGGATGGCCAGGGAATCCTCCTGTGTCTTGACACCGTCGTCCAGACCGTACAGGATGTGGCTGTGGTTATCCACCGATCCCTTCAGGAGTCCGCCTTCCAGGATGGATTTACGTCGGTTGAACAGTCCGAACATCAGGCCTTCTTATCGTCTTCGTTTCCGTAACCATAGCCATAACCGTAGCCGTAGCCATAGCCATAGCCGTAACCGTGGCGGCCGGAGTAGGACTCAACGCCATTAAGGATGATGGCCATCCGGTTGTACTTGCCGTCGTTGTACATCTGCTCCACGGCCGGGAGGGCGCGCTTGTCGAACAGGCCGGCGCGGACGACGAAGATGGTGATGTCGGCGTGCGGGGCGATGATGCTCGTATCAGCGACCAGGTCGATGGGCGGGCAGTCCAGGAACACGTAGTCATAGTGCTGCTTCATCGCTTCCACCAGCATGGCAAGCCGTTCGGAAACCAGCAGTTCGGCCGGGTTCGGCGGGATGGAACCCACCGGCAGGAGGTCGAGGTTCTCCTGGATGTTGATCACGTGCTCGAACGGATCCTCGTACTTGGCGTTCAGGTAGGAAGCGACGCCGGTGGCATTCTTGCCCAAAGCCTTGGACAGGGTGGCCTTGCGGAGATCGAGGTCCAGGATGATCGCCCGTCTGTTGCCCTTGAGGGCCATCGAAGCGGCCAGGTTCATCAGGGTGAAGGTCTTACCGGCGTTCGGGTTGAAGGAGGTGATCATGATGGCCTGCGTCTCCGTCTCCTTGTGGATCATCAGGTCCAGGTTCGTACGGAGGACGCGGAAGGCCTCGTTCATCGAATCACGCTTGCCGTGCTCGACGAGGATGCGGGTGTTCTTGTTGTCGAAGCGGTTCAGACGAAGGCGCTCCCAGTAATTGGAAGTGACGCCCATCTGCGGCAGTTCGGCCAGGAACGGCACGGAGAGCTTGCCCAGGTCGTTGCGGCTCTTGACGGAGGTGTCGAGCACCTTCATCACGTAGAAGATGGCGAACGGGATGCCGAAGCCCAGGATGAGGGCGACCAGCAGGATCATCATCTTGTTCGGGGCGATCGGGGCGCTGCCGCCGGTAGCCCGCTGGATAAGGCGGGTGTTACCCACCGTCAGGAGGCCCTGGAGTTCGTTTTCCTCACGCTTCTGGAGGAGGAAGATGTACAGCTGCTCCTTCACCTTCTGCTGACGCTCGATGGAGAGGAGCTCCAGTTCCTGCCCGGATGTGGAGGACAGACGGCCGAGGATGGCGTTCTCCTGCGCCTCGATCTTGTTTACCTGCAGCTGCAGGGTGGAGATGAGGTTGTCGATGGAACGGTTCACGGCCAGCTTGTACATTTCCAGGCTCTTGTTGAGGTCCTGGACGTAGGGGTTGTTCTCACTGGAGAGGTTGAGGGAACGGTCGCGCTCGAGAAGGGCGTTGTTGTACTCCCGGATCTGCGACTCGATGTTGGCGCTGGACAGGCCGGAGTTCGCCGGCATCAGGTCGTTCACGTGGGCGGGATCGTTGATGAACTGCTTGATCATCTTGGCGATCGCGAGCTGGTTGGAAGCCTCGAAGCCCTGGGCCGAATAGGCCGTGGACTGCTGCATGTAGGCGTTCCCCACCTGCTGGACGTTCGTGATGTTATGGCTCTGCTTGTAGTCCTTGAGGTCCTGCTCGATACCGCCCAGTTCCCGTTCGATGACATTCAGACGGTCGTTGATGAACAGGGAGGTATTCCGGACGGACTGGTTCTTGTTCTCCACCCATTCCTCGTTGTAGATGTCCAGGAGGGTGCCCAGGACGGCTTCGGCGCGGGCCGGGAACACGTCCTTGAGGGACAGGACCACGACGGAAGACTGCTTGCTGGAGAGTCCGGCGGACAGGCGGGCGCAATAAGCCTTCGCCCGGCGGGCGGCATTGACCCACGAGACCGTGATGTCATTGTGCCACTTGTCGAAGTTGAGGGTCGGGTAGATGATGATGTTGCCGACAGGGGTTTCCAGGGTGTCCTTCACGTGGCCGGAAGCCTTGAAGCCCTTGAACTCGTCGGCACCCACGTAGAAATCGCGGATGACGAAGGTGCTGTCCTTCCCCTTGCTGATGTTGAAGGAGAAGCTGGAGGCGGCGATTTCCCCGGTCAGCTGCAGTTCGATGGGGCTGTTCTTGTACATTTCCCGCACCCGGAGGAACTGGTTGTCCACGTAGGAAGTCTCGAGGCCCAGGCGGGTGACGACCTTCTGCATCAGGTCCGGAGCGCCGAAGGCTTCGATTTCGTTGTCCACGTTCGTTCCGGAGTTGATCCGGCGGGCCGTGCTGGCGAAGGAGGTGAGTTCACGCATCATCGAGGCCTGGGAGTCCTCGTCCACGATCACCTTTTCCGTGCGGCTGTAGGTCTTCGGGGTCTTGTACAGGTAGAATCCGGCGATGACCAGGGCGGCGAGGATACAGAAGACGTACCACCACTTGTTGTCCCAGATGAGGGCCCAGAGATCGGTCAGCTGGAGGGTCTGCTCCACCTCGGAGTTCCCCTGCCCGTTGAATACGGGATAATTATTCTGATTGCTGTCTGCCATAATGCTATTTGCTGCTCTTCGCCCGGTTGGAGAGGGCGATGATGAAGTTGATCGTGGTCATGGAGATGGAGGCGAGGGAAATCCAGAAACTGCCGGACTTGAAGTAGTTCTCATTGATCTCGCCCTGTCCTGCGCGGACCTTGGAAGGGGTCACGTACACGACGTCGTTCTGCTGGAGATAGTAGGCCTGCGACTTGAAGATCTCGGAGTTCGTGAGGTCCAGCGTGTAGATGTGCCGGCGGCCGTTCTGCTCGCGGATCACCTGGACGTTCTCGCGCTGGCCGTAGATGGTGAGGTCGCGGGCCAGGGCCAGGGCCTGGAAGATGGTGATCTTGTCACCGGTGACGCTGTAGGTGCCCGGCGCGGTGACTTCGCCGAGGACGGAGACCTTGAAGTTCAGGAATTCGACCGTGACGACGGCGTCGCGGAGGAGACCTTCTTCCGAAAGTTTGTCCTTGATCAGTTCCTGCAGTTCCCACCGGTTGAGGCCGGCCACGTGGATGGAGCCGAGGGAAGGGAACGTGATATCGCCCTCATTGTTCACCACATAACCGGTGATGCGCTGGCTGGCGCCACCGCTGGAGGACAGCTCGGAACCGGTATAGAACGTGGAGACGGCCAGGTTGAACGGGACGGCCATCTTGGGATCGCGGCTGGTCACGATGATGGACAGCTGGTCCTGCGGCTGGATGATGATGCCGTTGTTCACTTTCATCGTCATCGTCGTATCCCGGCGGACATCCTGCAGGTAGTTGATTTTCTTGTAGGTTTCCGGGTTGCAGGAGACCAGCGCCATGACGGCGGCGGCCAAGGCCGCTATGAGCAGTGTTTTTTTCATATCCTTCAGGTGCGTATAAAGCATACAAAATTACGGTTTTTCCTTTAGGAAAGCAAATTATTGGCCGGAAAGTGCTATCTTTGCATACATGGAACCGAAAAGACCCCCCATATTCCTGTACACCGACGGTGCCGCCAGCGGCAATCCCGGTCCCGGCGGATACGGTGTCGTCCTGCGCTGTGCGGGACGGGAAAAGGAGATGTCGGAAGGGTTCCGCCTCACCACCAACAACCGGATGGAGCTCCTCGCCGTCATCAAGGGGCTGGAAGCCATCAAATGGGACAATGCGGAAGTCCACGTGTGGAGCGACTCCTCCTACGTGGTCAAGGCCATCAACGAGGGCTGGCTGGACAAGTGGAAGCGGTCGGGGTTCGCGAAGAAGAAGAACGTGGACCTGTGGCTCCGTTTCGACGCCGTCTACCATCGCCACCGCGTTTCCTTCAACTGGCTCAAGGGCCACGCCGGACACCCCGAGAACGAGCGCTGCGACCAGCTGGCCGTGGCTGCCTACAACGGGGAGAATCTCCAGGAAGATACCGGTTATCTAGCTGAAAATCAAGGAACAATCATATGAGCAAGCCCAAACTCGTCGTCGGCATCACCCAGGGTGACAGCAACGGCATCGGATATGAAGTCATCATCAAATCCCTCGCGGATTCCCGCATCCTGGAATCCTTCACCCCCGTGGTGTACGGATCCTCGAAGATCTTCGGGTTCTACCGGAAGCAGGTCCACGATCTCGACCAGATGGAAACCTATGTCATCCACTCCGCGAAGGATGTCCACCAGAAACGGATCAACATCGTCAACTGCCTGCCGGACCACTTCTACGCCGAACCCGGCCAGTCCACCGCGGACTCCGCGAAAGCCGCGATGCTCTCGCTGGAGGCGGCCGTGAAGGACTTGAAGGACGGATACATCGACGTCCTGGTGACCGCCCCCATCAACAAGCGGGCAATGACCTCCGAAGGCTTCGGCTACACCGGCCACACGGAATACCTGCAGGACGCTTTCCAGGCCAAGGACATCACGATGCTGATGGTATCCCCCCAGCTCAGGGTCGGCGTGGTCACCGGGCACATTCCCCTCAAGGACGTTCCCGGTTCCCTGACCAAAGAGGGCATTCTTTCCAAGCTCCGGCTGATGGACGCCTCGCTGAAACGGGATTTCGGCATTCTGAGCCCGAAGATCGCCGTCCTGGGCCTCAACCCGCACTGCGGCGACGGCGGACTGCTGGGTGACGAAGAGAAGGAAATCATCCTTCCGGCCGTCCAGGAAGCGCAGGCGGAGGGCATTCTCGCCTTCGGGCCCTACTCCCCCGACGGGTTCTTCGGCATGGGCAATTACGGCCGGTTCGACGCTACCCTGGCGATGTACCACGACCAGGGCCTGGCCCCGTTCAAGGCGCTCGCCTTTGCGGAGGGTGTGAATTTCACCGCCGGTCTTCCGGTCGTCCGCACGTCACCGGACCACGGCACGGCCTACGACATGGCCGGCCGCGACCAGGCGGACCCGCATTCCATGCTGCACGCCATCTACATGGCCATCGACATTTTCAATCACAGGCTGGAATACGACCAGCTGCACGGTTAGGCCAGACGGTCGATCCGGCAGGTCCGGTCGCAATAGTTCGCGATCCTTTTGCGGTGGGTAATGAAGATCATCGTCTTGCCCGCCGCTTTTTTCGTGAGGTTCTCCATCAGTTTCGCCTCGGTCTCTGGATCGAGCGAGGAGCTGAACTCGTCCAGCAACAGGATGCTGCCTGGACGCAGCAGGCCGCGGGCGATGGCGATGCGCTGGGCCTGGCCTTCGCTCAGGCCGGCGCCTCCTTCCCCGCAAAGGGTGTCCAAGCCGTCGTGAAGTTCGAAGACGAAGCCGGCAACGGCCGTCTGAAGGGCCTCATACATCTGCTCTTCCGTCGCTTCGGGATTGCCCATCAGAAGGTTTTCGCGGATGGTTCCGCTGAACAGGGTATTCCCCTGCGGAACGTAGACCAGGTTGCATCGGGTGGCGGCGGATGCCGGCACTTCCTGCTCGCTATCATACAGGGTCACGCTTCCTTCCACGGGTTTGAGGAGGGAAAGCATCAGCCGGATGAGCGTGCTCTTCCCCGCCCCGGTTTCACCAACGATGGCCGTCCGGGACATGGGCGGGAAATCGAAGGTCATCTCCTTCAGGATCATCCGTTTACCGTCCGGATACCGATAGGCCAGCCCTTCCACGCGGATGCCGGTAGGCCCGGCGAGCCTGATGGATTCCACCGAATTGTCCTTGGGGGCGTCCTCCAGTTCCATGAGACGGTCGATGGAGGTGGTGGAATACACGAGGGAAGGGATCTGACGGGTCAGGCTCACCAGCGGACGCTGCACCTGTCCCACGAGCTGCAGGAAGGCTGTCATGACACCGAAGGTCAGGGAGCCCTTTGAAATGCCGTACACGCCCCACAGGAAGGCGGCGATGTAGCCAAAGGAGAAGGCGGCACTCACCATCGTCCGGGCGAAGATGTTGAAGCGGGTGCGCTCCTTGATCTGCCCGTATTCCCGGTCCTGAAGGTCGTCCAGGCGGTCTTCCATCCGGCCTTCATTCTCCATGGACTGGATCACCATCCGGTGCTGGAGGCTCTCCTGGAGGTGGCTCTGGACCTGGCTTTCGGTCTCCCGGATGCCGCGGGTCATCTCCCTGAGCCGCCGTACGAAGACACGGCTGAACAGGATAAAAAGCGGCGTAACGAGCACCAACAGCGCGGCCAGACGCCATTCCATCGTGCAGAGGAAGATGATGGCGGCGACCATTTGGACCGACGTGGTGAATATCTGCGGAACGTCCGATACAATGACGTTCGTGACATTGCTCACGTCGGACTCCAGGCGGTTCACGGTGTCACCTGTATGGCGCTTTTCCTTTCCAAGCCATTCGGCGTAAAGGAGGTTGGAATAAAGACCCTTCCGGATGATGAAGTTCATCTTGGAATTGGTGAGGTTCTCCACCCGGACGTTGACGGCGGAGATGACGAGCCGGAGGACGACGACGGCCAGGACGACGGCCGTGTACCAGCCCAGGCTTCCCGGGACGACCCCGGTGGCGATGTCCACCAGGCGCTTGCACAGGAAGATGAAAACCAGGTTGAGGCCGACGTTCAGCGAGCCGAGCAGGATGTTCACGACGACCGCCGCCCGCGCTCCGACGGAGTGCGACCAAAGCCAGCGCAAGTATTTAAGTATATCTTTCATTCGCCGTTTGCAAGTCTTTGAAGTCCATAGCCGAAAGCTCCCAGGAAAAAGCGGATGGATTCCTGGGGGAACACCCGGAAATGCCGCAATCGGTCGGCCACTGTCAGCCGCCAGAACGAATGGATCTTCCGGATGAGATAAGACTCATCGCTCCGGGTCCGGTCGGTGTTTTTGCCGAAATTGCCGGAGCGGCGGATATAGTTCCAAATCCGGGCGTTTTTCGCCGGGTCGGGCCGGACGGCCAGCGGCAGTTTCTCCGCCGGGCAGCCAAGGTACTCCTGGACGAAACCCGTGAACACCTGCCAGAGGCGCTTGAGCCCCAACCGGTCCAGGGTCTGCTCCAACAGGACAGGATGGATGTCGCGCTTGTGGACGGAGATGAAGGTCATCCAGTCCACAAGCTGCCGGAGGCCAACGCCGCCAGACCAGTAGTGATGCAGGAAATGCACGAAGATATACACCGCATTGAAGCCGGCCTCCGGCACCGGTACCTCCGCCCCGTCGATGGTGACCGACGGCAGGGAACGGCCGTCGAACTGCTCCTCGAGCATGGCCGCGAGTTGACGGTCCAATTTCCTGGACATCAGTGTAGAAATGCTCCCGTGAACCTCCACCTCGATGCTATGGAAGTACATTCCCTGATGGAAGGTTTCCAAATCCTCTTCCGATATCTTCGTCGCCTTGGGCAGCAGGATGGCCTTCGCCGCTTCGTAGGAGGCGGGCAGTAGCAGGATGTCGATGTCACCGGGCATCCGGTGGGCGGGATCGGGATAGTCGCAGGCGAGGGACTGGCCCTTGACCAGGACGGCGGGAATCTCCCGCAAGGCCTTGAAGACCTTGGGAATGAAGGCGTTCAGTTTAGTGTTCCGCTGGGAAGTGGCCATCAGGTCCCCCAGGAAGGGATCCAGCCGTTCGGGCTCCGCAGGAAGGAACTCCGGCGGAAGATGGTTGATGCCGTCGGTCACGTGGCCGACGACGGTCTGTTCGAAGGACAGGCGGTACAGGGCTTCCCAGTCGATACCCCCGTCCATCAGCGCCCGGTCCGGGACTTCGTTCCAAAGTCCGGACCGCAGGAGCGCGAAAAACTGCGTCTCTAGTCGATGAGTCCGATCTCCTTCCATTGGTCGCAGAGGGCTGCGGCATCCTTGCGGGCGGTTTCCTCATCCACCTCGTACTCCTTGAGGAGCAGGTCGGCGAGGGTTTCCGCGGTAAAATCAATCCCCTGCGCAGCCTCGAAAAGGTAGGCCGCGGTGTCGTTGAGGCTCACCAGCTTGGAGAAGTTCACGTTGCCGGTTCCCTCTCCCGAGACGACGTGCTGTCCACAGATCGTCCTGAGTACAAATCCTTCCTTGATTCTCATATCGTTACGTTTTCTTTGATCCAACTGCGGTTCCACGGCAGGTGCCGGTAGACAAACAGGATGTACCGCCGCAGCGGCCGGATCCTTTGCCAAAAATGTACCAGGCGGAGCTGCCCCGGGCTGTAAGGGTCCACGGAGCGCTTGCCGCCCCGGAGGATTTCCACGGCCTTGGCGAGAATCTGGTGCCGGCGGACATGCTCGTGGTTCTCCGGCACGCCGTCTCCCATGATGTCCACGGCATCGCCGTCGATGGAAAGGATGCGGTGCATCACGTACCGTCCCCCGTCGTCGGGCCCGACATGGAAAAGGACGATGTCATCGGCCTTCAACACGTCTCCGGCCTTCTCCAGCACGACGAGGTCCTTGCCCCCGCGGATAAAGGGAAGCATGCTGAACCCCTTCACGGGAATCGTCACCCGACGGCCCTGGTCCAGGACCCGGAGCACATCGGCGAAGAACGTGTCGTTATCGACTACCATCTTTTCCATAGGATGCAAAGTTACGAAAGATTTATTATTTTTGTGCTATGAAGACGGCGATGGATACGGATATCCAGTACCTTCCGGGGGTGGGCCCACGGAGGGCGACGCTTCTCAGGAATGAGCTGGGGGTGAACACCGTAGGAGACCTCGTCCATCTGTATCCTTTCCGTTACATCGACCGCAGTACCGTCCAGAAAATCGCGGACATCCATCCCGACCAGGCTTACATCCAGGTGATCGGCACCGTCCTGAAAGCCAGGCTGTTCGCCAAGAACGGGGCGGAAATCACCGCCGAACAGGTCAAGTACAACCTCGCGCACCGGCTCTCCGTCATCATCGGCGACGACAGCGGAGAGATGGAGGTCGTCTTCTTCAAGGGCATCAAGTGGATGCATCCCCGGCTGATCCCGGGATCGACCTTCCTGTTCTTCGGCAAGCCGCAGACCTTCAACGGACGGATCAACATGGTCCATCCGGAATTCGACGCCCCGGAGGCGGCGCAGGCCGGCGTGCTTACCGGCGTTTACACTTCCACGGAGAAGCTCAAAACCGGCGGCATCACGGGAAAGCTGATGCTCAAGCTGGTATCATCGGCCCTCGAGCTGGTCCTTCCCACGTTGGAGGAAAGCCTTCCGGATTACATCCTGCAGGAAAAGGGGCTGGTGCCACTGAGTTTCGCATTGCGGCAGATCCATTTCCCGACAGACCAGAACGCCCTCGCCAAGGCTACCTACCGACTCAAGTTCGAGGAGCTGTTCTACCTGCAGCTGTCGCTCCTGAAACAGAAATACATCCGCAGCCGCAATGCCGTGGGCCTCGCGATGCCCCGCGTGGGCGAAGCGTTCAACCGCTGTTACCAGGCTCTCCCCTACGAGCTCACCGGCGCCCAGAAGCGGGTCATCAAGGAAATCCGGGAAGACCTCAAGGGCGGACACCAGATGAACCGGCTGCTGCAGGGAGACGTAGGCAGCGGAAAAACCATGGTCGCTGTCCTGTCCGCCCTCATAGCGGTCGGGAATGGATATCAAGCTTGCTTGATGGCTCCTACAGAGGTACTTGCGCATCAGCATTTCAACAATATCTCCAAGTATCTGGCGCCCACGGGCGTGAAGGCGGCCCTCCTCACCGGATCCACCGGAGCGGCAGCCCGGCGGGAAATCCATGCCGGCCTGCAGGACGGCAGCATCGGCCTCATCGTGGGCACCCATGCCCTCATTGAGGACACGGTCGTGTTCAAGGCGCTCGGACTGGCCATCGTGGATGAGCAGCACCGCTTCGGTGTGGACCAGCGGGCCCGCCTGTGGTCAAAGGGAGCCGGCGGCATCGCTCCGCACGTCCTTGTGATGACAGCGACCCCTATTCCCCGCACCCTGGCAATGACCCTGTATGGCGACCTGGACGTTTCCGTCATTGACGAAATGCCTCCCGGACGCAAGCCGGTCCAGACCTTGTGCGTGGGCGAGAACAAGCGCATTGCCATGTACAATTTCATCCGCGACGAGATTGCCAAGGGGCGGCAGGCCTTTATCGTGTATCCCCTGATCTTCGAAAGCGAAAAACTGGACTACAAGAACCTGGAACTGGGATATGAGGAGGTGATCAAGCAGTTCCCGCAGCCCCAATACCAGGTGGCCATCGTCCACGGGCAGCAGTCTGCCGAAGACAAGGCCTTCCACATGGCGGCTTTCGTCGCCGGACGGGCGAATATTCTCGTTTCCACCACGGTCATCGAAGTGGGCGTGGACGTTCCCAACGCCTCCGTGATGGTCATCGAGAGCGCAGAACGGTTCGGACTCAGCCAGTTACACCAGCTTCGCGGTCGCGTGGGCCGGGGTGCGGAACGGTCTTTCTGCATCCTGATGAAAGGGTACAAGGTCTCCAAGGAATCACAGAAACGGCTGGACCTGATGTGTGCGACGGAGAACGGATTCGAGATTGCCGAGGAAGACATGAAGATGCGCGGTCCCGGGGATCTGGAAGGCACCCAGCAGTCCGGCCTCCCCATCACCCTGAACATCGCCTCCCTCGCCCGCGACGGGATCATCCTTTCCGACGCCCGGGGCTATGCTTCCCACATCCTCGACCTTGACCCGACATTGGAAAAGCCCGGCAACGCGGTTCTCGCGGCCGAGCTTCGGAAAGACAAATACGTCCAGAAGGACTATTCCAAGATTTCCTAGTTCTTTCCTTCCTGGGCAGGAGCCTCTTTCAGCCAGCGGTCCAGCCAGTTGAAGTAGCTGCGATGCCAATAGAGGGCGTTCTGCGGCTTCAGTATCCAGTGGTTCTCACCCGGGAAGACGATGAGTTTGGAGGGAACTCCCATCATCTGGGCGGCATTGAAGGCGGCCATACCTTCGTCATACGGAACGCGGAAGTCCATGCCGCCGTGCATGCAGAGGATCGGGGTGTGCCAGTTCTGGACGAGCTTGTGCGGGGAGTTGGCATAATGGCGCACGGCCTTCGGGGCGTTGGACCACGGGGAGCCGGCCTGCTGGAGACCGCCGAAAGTGATGCCGTCGCCGGCAGCGCCCATCTGGCCTTCCTCGTAAGCGTACTCATGCGGAATGCCGCCGTTGTCCCAGTTCGGGAACCACATTTCTTCGGTGGTCATGTACATATGCTCCTCGTTGAAGATGCCAGCGTGAGAAATAAAGCAATCATACAGGTCGCCATGGATACCAGCCAGATAATAAACACTATAGCCACCATAGGAAGCACCGCAGGCAGCGAGTTTTCCTACGAAGGGCTCATCCTTGATCATCTTGCCGGCGGCCAGGTAGTCCTGCATGTTCAGGCCGATGTAGTCGCCGGAGATCTGCTCGCACCAGGGCTGGCCGAAAGCGGTCGTGCCGTGGCGGTTCGGAAGGACGACGACATAGCCCTGATGGGCCATCAGGCAGTAGTTCCAACGGTAGGACCAGCTTTGGGAAAGGGTGCCCTGGGGACCGCCGAGGCAGATCTCGATGGCGGGGTATTCCTTGGTCCGGTCGAACTTCGGAGGATACAGGACCCAGGTGAGCATTTCGCCGCCGTCGGCGGTCGGGACCATCCGGGCCTCGGTCTCATGCTTGTCCAGCTGGTCCAGGATGTGGGCGTTCTCAAAGGTGAGCTGCTGGATGGAGTTGTCATTGACCGAAACCAGTTCGGTCGGGAAGTCCATCGAGCAGTAGGTGGTGAGGAGGGTTCCGTCCTGGAGGACGGCGAACGGGGAACCGAAATCGAACCAGAGGGTCGGAGCGGTGAGGCGGAAGAAAGCCGTCTCCGGGTCGGCGATTACGTTGAAGATGCCCTGGACACCCTCCACGAGAGAATTGAAATACAGTGACTTGCTGTCGGCAGCCCAGACGGGTCCGTCGGCATTGTAGGCGAAGTCGGCAGTCAGGTCGGTGATGTTCTCGATAGCGGGATTGGCGGTCTGGCCCTCCCCTTCCGGTTCGTAGATGACGTCGGCAACCATCAGGCGCACCTTGTCGGCCTCATAGCCGTCGCGGGCCATCGACAGCCAGGCGATCTTGCTGCCGTCGGGGCTCCAGACAGGGACGGTATCGTAGCCGCCGCCCATCGGGATGACGGTGGTTTCCCCGGTCAGGATGCAGTAGATGTAGATCTCGGTATCGGTGGAGAAGGCATATTCCTTCCCTACCTTCTTCTTGCAGGAATAGGCGATGTAACGGCCGTCAGGGCTCCAGCAGAGGTTCTCGATGCCGCCGAAGGGGCCGTTCGGGAGCTGATACAGCACGTCCGGTCCACCGAGGATATCCAGTCCCTCCTTGATGATCCCATTGGCCAAAGGGGCCACATAGGTGTGGTTGATGTCCTCCACCCAATGGTCCCAGTGACGGTACATCAGGTCTTCGGTCGCGTAGGCATCGGCCTTGTCCAACATCGGGTCCGTGTCGACGGGGCGTTCGACGGCACTGTGGACGGAGCTCACGAACATCAGTTGCGAGCCGTCCGGGGAGAGGGAAAACTCATCGACTCCCTTGGGAACGTCGGTGACCTGGACGCGGGCGCCGAGCTTGCCGGCCTTGTAAGGAGCCTTCCAGACCTGGCCTCCCTGAAGGAAGAAGACGGACTCGCCGTCCGGAGCCCAACGGGCATTATTGATGCTCTTTCCGTCCATCGTGAGCTGGGTCTTTTCGCCACCGTCGAACGGAATGGTGAAGAGGTTGCGGACGCTGCGGTTGTCCTGGATGGAGGTATAGCTGACGCCGTAAAGGATGGTCTTTCCGTCGGGTGAAAGCTGGGGATCCGACAGCCGTCCGAGGGACAGCAGGACCTCGGGAGACATCCGGCCGTCCTGGACCTGGATGTCGGAGGGTCCGATGTAACCTTGCTCTGGTTTCATGGCAGTTTGGGTGCACGCGAGGAGGCCAAAAGCCGCCGCCGCGAGGGTTAACATTTTTGTTTTCATATTAAACATATTTGTTTTATTCATACATTTTCAATGCATTATGGAGATCGTCAATTATTTGCTGCCGTAAAGCCTCCGGAGACAAGACTTCCAGCCTGGATCCCCGTTTGCATAGCTCCATCACGAGGTCGGGATTCGGGATTACGCGGAAAATGAAGAGGCTGCGGCCGTCATTGTCCTCCCCCAGATACACCTGGCTGGGGTGGATCGGGAGGTCCTTGAGGTAGGCGGCCTCGCGGGGCGTCGTCCGGACCGTTACCAGCACGGGCGGCTCGTCTTCAGGCGGGTAAATGCCATAGCTTGCCTCAAACATTTCGTCCACTTTGAACTCGCGCGGCATCTTGAACTTCTCCCCCGTCGGAACGATGGAAATGATGCGGTCCATCGCATAGACGCGGAGGGCATCAGCCTCCTCACTGAAGGCGACGATGTACCAGCGCTTGGCGTATTCCTTGACGGCGTACGGACGGATGTGGCGGACCTCCTCGTCCTCGCTCATATACTTATGGTACCGCAGTTCCATAACGGCGTCGTCCAGCATCGCCTGCATCACCGGAACAAGATACTTCTGCCCTGAGGGGATATCCTCCACGGCCACCCGGCCGGACAGGCGCTCCTTGCCCAAGGACAGGAGGCTGTTTACCGTGAAGGTATTGATCAGCCAGTCCACGGACTGGCGCTTGTCCACGGCACTCTCCCCCGCGTCGATGTAATAGCAGTTCGTGCTTCGGTTACAGGAGATTTCGATGCCGAATACCTCGGCGATGGCTGCGCGGTGGTTATTGAACGAGCGGCGCGGGTATTCGCTCCCGCCATACCGGTCGGTCCAGCGGCGGGACAGTTCCTGCAACGAAAGGCCCTGCGGGCCGGCGTCGATGAAGGTCTGCACCAGCCAGATATACTTGTCGATCAGTTCGGATACCATTTGATTGTGCTTCTCTTTGGCAAATGTACGGAAAATGCCGAAGATTCACAAGGACTTCCAGCAACCTTGGACCGTCACCAAACTGCCTCACATCACCCATCCCTATATGAAGTTACATGAGTCCCGCCCGAGCGCCACGTTCCAGACATGGACACTGCACCCCCCAAACCTGTCCAAAGTGGTGTTTTTCCGGAAGAGTGTACAAATCTCATTTGTACAACGAATCTGACCTGGAAAGGTGATTTGATGTTCAAGTCTCGGCAAAAAGATAGGGTATCGGCTGAATATCGGGAGACTTGAACAGAAAAATGGCGTTGGAGATTGTTTTCCGTGTACAAGCCAGATTTGTACGTTCTGTTTTCACTCCACAAAGGGATATCCGCAAGGGACTTTCAAATTGATAGGGATGGGTCCGACAGAAAGAGAGCGAGTCCTTTATAACTTAAAATACTTATAATCAATTATATACGATAATTGTTCATAATTTCTTCATGTTTTTTCATCACAAAACGCATCAACTATTAAAAATTTTTATTATGTTTGTAAGCGGTTAATCTTAGTAGTGTATATAAAATGGACAAATTCACCCAAAACTACATCGACGGGTTTATGGCGGGCGTGCTCGCGCGGAACCCGGGAGAGCCTGAGTTCCATCAGGCTGTGCGCGAGGTGGTAGAGAGCGTCGCTCCCTACATCACGGCGTATCCCCACCTGTTGGACCTGAAGATCATGGAGCGGATGGTGGAGCCCGAACGGGTCATCATGTTCCGTGTCCCCTGGATGGACGACCGGGGCGAGATCCACATCAACCGCGGCTATCGCGTGCAGATGAACAGTGCCATCGGCCCCTACAAGGGCGGCATCCGTTTCCATGAGAGCGTGAACCTTTCCATCATGAAGTTCCTCGCCTTCGAGCAGACCTTCAAGAACAGCCTCACCACCCTCCCCATGGGCGGGGCCAAGGGAGGTTCCAACTTCAATCCGAAAGGACGCTCCGATGCAGAGGTGATGCGCTTCTGCCAGAGTTTCATGACCGAGCTTCAGCGTCATATCGGCCAGGACACGGACGTGCCGGCCGGCGACATCGGCGTGGGCGGCCGTGAGATCGGCTACCTGTTCGGCCAGTACAAGCGGCTCCGGGACGAATTCACCGGAACGCTCACCGGCAAGGGACAGGGCTGGGGCGGATCCCGCCTGCGCCCGGAAGCCACCGGCTACGGCCTGTGCTACTTCACCGAGCAGATGCTTGCCACCCGGGGTGAAACATTCGAAGGGAAGACCGTTGACATCTCCGGCTCCGGCAACGTGGCCCAGTACGCCGCCCAGAAAGCGATGCGCCTGGGAGCGAAAGTCGTCACCCTGTCCGACTCCAACGGCTTCATCCACGATCCTGAAGGACTGAATGAGGAGAAGATGGCTTACGTATTCGAACTCAAGAACTTCCGTCGTGGAAGAATCAAGGAGTACGTCACCCATTACCCGCAGGCGACCTATTATCCGGACGAGCGGCCCTGGCGCATCCCCTGCGACATCGCCCTCCCCTGCGCCACGCAGAATGAGATCGGAAAGGAAGACGCCGAACGGCTTGTCGCCGGC
>JAFSJK010000027.1 GCA_017439305.1 Bacteroidales bacterium
CCGGTTCAACCGTTGCACCGGCCAAAAGAGAGAAAGTATGAAACGGTCTGTCGTCCTGTCCCTTGCCTTTGCCGCCGTGATCCTGAGCGGCTGCGATTTCCTGCGTTCCCTGGCCGGAAAGCCCACGTCTGCGGAATTGGAGGAGAAGCGTGAGCGGATCCTCCAACTGGAGGAAGAGGCTCGGCTTCAGGCGCGGCTGGACTCCATGGAGAAGGTCCGCCAACGGATGGCCGATTCCCTGGCCGCACTGGAAGGCCACCTGCTGGATTCCCTTTCACAGACCAAGGGGACGATTCTCAATCCCTCCAAGCTGGGCGGTCTGTTCACCACCAAGCTGGATGCGAAGTACTATATCGTCGTGGGTGCCTTCAGGACCCGTGCCTATGCCGAGCGTAAGTTGGAAAAATGCAATGAGGCCGGTCTCACCACCACCATCATCAGCTTCCGGAACGGGCTGCTGGCGGTCGGAGTCTGCCCCTCGGACAGCTTGAATGATACCCTGAAGAAGCTCCGCGAGCTGCGCGGGAACGGAATTTGCCCGGAAGATGCCTGGATTCTGATCAATGAATGAAGGCATGAGCAAGCATTTTCTCCTCGCAGCGGCCTTTCTGCTGCTTACAACGGTCCTTCCGGCCCAGTTCCGGACCGGTACCGGACCGTATGACGACTTGTATGATTCCGAAACGGTCCGCTCCCTCAAGGAGCACGTTTCCTATCTGTCATCCGCTGCCCTGGAAGGCCGGAAGCCCGGATCGGAAGGGGAGCGGGAAGCGGCGGAATATGTCGGCGGTTTACTGGAGCGCTATGGTATTGACCTGCTGAGCCCTTCTTCCGGACAGGAGTTCAGCATCGCCCGCGAAGGGGCTGACACCCTGACTTCCCGCAATGTCGTCGGTTTTCTCCAGGGATGGGATAAGTCCATGAACGGCCGGTACATCGTCATCGGCGCCCGTCTGGACAACCTGGGAATGGACACCTACCTGGTGGATGGGGTGGAGACCCCGCGCATCTATTTCGGGGCGAACGGAAACGCCTCCGGCCTGGCGATGCTTCTCGAACTGGCATCCCGTCTTTCGACGAACCGTGTCCTGCTGCGCCGCAGCGTACTTTTCGTGGCCTTCGGTGCTTCTACGGAAACCCTGGCCGGTTCGTGGTACTTCCTGAACCGGTCCTTCTCTGACGCCGACCTGATCGATGCGATGGTGAATCTGGACATGTTGGGAACGTCCGAGCGGGGATTCTATGCGTACACTTCTGCGAATGAGGATATGAACCGGAGCGTCCGGGCCCTTCAGGGCGAACTGCTGCCCATCCAGGCGGAACTCACGGACGAAGAGCCTTATTCTTCCGACCACCGGGCCTTCTATGACCGGGAAATCCCTTCCGTCTTTTTCACGACGGGGCGCTATCCCGAGCATGCCACGGGCCGCGATTCTTACGGAATCGTCGATTTCGACGGGATGGAGAAGGAACTGGAATACATCTATACCTATACGGTGTCCTTGTGCAACGGACCGCGACCGGTATTCCGGCAGGACAGTTCCAAGGCCCCGACCCGGGAAGCCGGAGCCATCTCCTGGAACGACTGTGACGTCAAGCCCGTGTTCCTGACCTCCAGCGACCCTTCCTACTTCCTGGAAAAATGGGTATATGCCTATCTGAAATATCCCAAATATGCCGTGGAGAACGGGATCCAGGGCCGTGTGTTCGTGGATTTCATCATCGATGAATCCGGAAATGTCCGGGACGTGAAAGTGTCCCGCAGCGCGCACACTGCGCTGGACGAGGAGGCTTTGCGGGTCATCTCCGCATCTCCGAAATGGCGTCCCGGTCGCCATCGGGGCAAGAAAGTGAAGGTCGCGATGACGATTCCGGTGGATTTCCGGCTGGAAAAGACGGGAAAGCCCGTCCTCGGCATCAACGGCGTACGATTGAAATAAAAACTTAACTATACGTATGGACTATAATTTTATCGAAATCGAGAAGAAATGGCAGCAGTGGTGGGCCGAGCACAAGACATACAAGGCCGTGACGGACGTTGCCAAACCCAAATACTATGTCCTGGACATGTTCCCGTACCCTTCCGGTGCGGGCCTGCATGTGGGACACCCGCTGGGCTATATCGCCAGCGACATCTTCTCCCGGTACAAGCGCCTGAAGGGGTTCAATGTCCTGCATCCGATGGGCTATGACGCCTTCGGCCTTCCCGCCGAGCAGTACGCCATCCAGACCGGTCAGCATCCGGAGAAAACCACGCATGACAATGTGGCCCGCTATCGTTCCCAGCTGGACCGCATCGGCTTTTCCTATGATTGGGACCGGGAGTTCCGGACTTGCGATCCCGGGTATTACAAGTGGACCCAGTGGGCTTTCCTGAAGATGTTCGGCAGCTGGTACGACAACCGGCTCCAGCAGGCCCGTCCCATCGAGGAACTGGAGAAGGCCTTCGCGGAAGGCGGTTCTGCCGCCGTCGACGCGGCGAACAATGAGGCCCCCGAATTCACCGCCGCTGAATGGAACGCATTCAGTGACAAGGAGAAAGCCGATGTCCTGATGCACTACCGCATCGCTTACCAGGGTGAGTCCACCGTGAACTGGTGCCCGGCCCTCGGAACGGTTCTCGCCAATGACGAGGTGAAGGAAGGCTATTCCGTGCGTGGCGGACATCCTGTCTATCAGAAGAAGATGACCCAGTGGCAGCTCCGCGTGTCGGCCTATGCGCCGCGCCTGCTGGAGAGCCTGGACCGTCTGGACTGGACGGATTCCCTGAAGGAGATGCAGCGCAACTGGATCGGCAAGTCCCAGGGCGCCGAAATGGTGTTCAAGATGGAGTGCGACGGCCGCGCCTATGACGTGACCATCTTCACTACCCGGGCCGATACCGTCTTCGGCGTGACCTTCATGGTTCTCGCCCCCGAAAGCGAGTGGGTGGAGAAATTGACCTCGGCCGCACAGAAAGAGGCCGTGGACGCTTATCTGGACCAGGTCAAGAAGAAGACCGAGCGCGAGCGCATCGCCGGCAAGGCGGTAACGGGCGTGTTCTCCGGTTCCTATGCTACAAATCCCCTTACGGGGGAGAAGGTCCCGGTGTGGATCTCCGAATACGTGCTGGCAGGATATGGAACGGGGGCCATCATGGCCGTTCCGGCCCACGACAGCCGCGACTATGCTTTCGCAAAGAAGTTCGACCTTCCCATCGTCCCGCTCATCGAGGGCGCGGATGTGTCGGAGGCCAGTTTTGACGCGAAGGAAGGCATCATGATGAACAGCGGATTCCTGAACGGAATGACCGTAAAGGAGGCCATTCCCGCCGCCATCGACTATGTGGAAGCGCATGGTCTGGGCCGCCGCAAGGTCAATTACCGCCTGCGCGACGCCATCTTCTCCCGTCAGCGCTACTGGGGTGAGCCGTTCCCGATCTATTTCAAGGACGGCGTCGCCACCCCGATTCCCTTCGACAAGCTCCCGCTCACCCTGCCGGAGATTGACGAGTACAAGCCCACGGAGGCCGGCGACCCGCCGCTCGCCCGTGCGAAGGACTGGACTTACGACGGTTATCCGCTGGAAACCAGCACGATGCCGGGCTTTGCGGGCTCCAGCGCCTACTATCTGCGCTATATGGATCCGCACAACGATGAGGCTCTCGTTTCCCGGGAGGCCGATGAGTACTGGCGCAACGTGGACCTGTACGTCGGCGGCACCGAGCATGCGACAGGTCATCTGATTTACAGCCGTTTCTGGAACAAGTTCCTCTTCGACCTCGGCTATGTCTGCGAGGACGAGCCGTTCAAGAAGCTTATCAACCAGGGCATGATCCAGGGCCGTTCGAACTTCGTATACCGGATCGTGAACACGAACACCTTCGTCTCCTACGGCCTCAAGGACCAGTATGAGACGACGGAGATCCATGTGGACGTGAACATCGTCCGCAACGACCGGCTGGACCTCGAAGCCTTCAAGGCCTGGCGCCCGGAGTTTGCCACCGCCGAGTTCATCCTCGAGAACGGCGAATACATTTGCGGCTGGGCGATTGAGAAGATGTCCAAGTCGATGTTCAACGTCGTGAATCCCGACTATGTCTGCGATACGTACGGCGCTGATACCCTGCGCCTGTATGAGATGTTCCTGGGACCGGTGGAACAGGCCAAGCCCTGGAGCACCGACGGCATCGACGGTGTAAACCGCTTCCTGAAGAAAGTGTGGCGCCTGTTCTGGGACCGTGAAAACTGGCTTGTCACGGAGGAGAAACCTACGGCGGAAGAGCTCAAGGCCCTGCACAAGCTCATCGGCAAGGAACAGGAGGATATCGAGAACTTCTCCTATAACACGACGGTTTCCGCCTTCATGATTGCCCTGAACGATCTCCAGAACTGCCACAAACGCGCCGTTCTGGAACCTCTCCTCATCCTGCTGTCCCCGTTCGCCCCGCACATCGCGGAGGAACTCTGGCATCAGCTGGGTCACGAGGAATCCATCACCTATGCCCATTTCCCGGAGTATCATGCGGAATATACCGTGGAAAACAGCGTGAAGTATCCGGTCTCCTTCAATGGAAAGACCCGTTTCCTCATCGACGTTCCCGCCGGTACCGCGCCTGCAGATGTGGAAGCGGCCGTCCGTGCCCATGAAATGACGCCCAAATATGTCGGCGATATGACCATCGCCAAGGTGATCGTCGTTCCGGGCCGCATCGTCAATGTCGTCCTCAAGAAGTAGCCATGGCAAAGAGCAAGGTCCTTGTAGGCATTTACGACTATGTCGTCATCACCCTGGGCGTGATCCTGTTCGTGATGGCCTGGCAGTGCTTCCTCCTTCCCAACAACATGATCGACGGCGGCCTGACCGGTGCGTCCGCCCTGCTCTCGATGGTATCCGGCATCTCCGTGGATATCTGGTACTTCGGGATCAACGTGCTCCTGCTGGTCCTGGCCTGGATCATCCTCGGCCGGGGATTCGGCATCAAGACGATCTATGCGATCCTGCTGTCCACCGCCCTTTTCCGGCTTCTCGGAAGCGAGAGCATGTCCTGGCTCTGGTCCGTGGAGGGGAATGCGCTCCATGTCAAGGAGGGCATCCTGGTACCGGTCATCGGCGGCCTGCTGGAGGCTGTGGGACTGGCCATGATCATCATGCGCGGAGGCTCTACCGGCGGAACGGACATCCTGGCGCTCATCGTGAACAAGTTCTGGCCCATCACCGTCGGCCGGTTCTACCTGTATGCGGACTTCGTGGTCATCACCCTGCTGATCCTGGTTCCGGGGCACTGCTTCACGGACGTGGTGTACGGCTATATCACCATGGGTGTCTGCTCCTATGTGCTGGACCTGATCATGCTGGGCAAGGATTCCACCGTCCAGGTGATCGTTTTCTCGGATAAGATCAAGGAGATCGGAGACTACATCACCAAGGGCATGGAGCGTGGGGTCACCGCCCTCAAGGCGATCGGCTGGTATACCCAGAGAGACCGCCTGGTGCTGATGGTCATGCTCCGGAGGACGGAGCTCCCTGAACTCGTTAAATCCGTCAAGGACCTGGATCCCAAGGCTTTCGTAACCGTGGTCCCCGCCAACAACGTGTTTGGCGAAGGCTTCGACGAGATGAAGGTGGGAATCCCTCGTAAAAAGAAAAAAGAGTAAGCTATGCCTTCCCTAAAACAATCCTTCTGGGCCCAGGCCAAGGAATGGGCGCTCGTCTCCCTGGGTATCACGATCTATGTGACGGGCTGGGCCATCTTCCTGATGCCCAACAACCTGGTGGGCGGGGGAGTGTCCGGTATCGCCTCCATGATCCAGTATGCCACGGGCGGTGCGATTCAGATGGGCTATTCCTACTTCACCCTGAACGCCATCCTGATCGTCGCGGCCGTCGTGGTGATCGGAATGGGCTTTGGTGCGAAGACCATCTACGCCATCATCCTCGCATCCGTCGGTCTGCGGTTCCTTCCGGAAATCATTCCGCTCGAGATTATCCAGACGCTGGCCCTGCAGAACGGTAAGCTGATGTCCACCCTGTGCGGCGGCCTGATGGCCGGCATCGGAATCGGCATGTCCATCTCCAACGGTGGAAGTACCGGCGGAACGGATATCATCGCCTTGATCTATACCAAGTACCGCAACGTCTCGCCGGGGAAGGTGATCCTGTACCTGGACTTCGTCATCATCCTGTCCTCCCTGCTGATCCCTTCCATCGTCCCGGACCTGGATCCCGAGACGGGGAGGCAGCTCCTTGGTCCGGACGGTCAGCCCTCCACGCACTTGATGCCCTTTGCCGAGAAGGTGACGACGGTCATCTACGGCCTGATCCTGGTGACGGTGAACGGAAAGGTCATTGACAGTTACCTGTCCGGTTCCCAGCAGAGCGTCCAGCTGTTCATCCTGTCCAAGCATTATGCGGAGATTGCCGATTCCATCACCCATGAACTGCACCGCGGTGTCACGGTGCTGGACGGAAAGGGATGGTATACCCAGGAATCGATGGAGATCCTGATGGTAATCACCCGGAAAACCGACTTGAACCTTCTCCTCCGATATATCAAAGCCATCGATCCCAAAGCGTTCCTGTCCGTATCCTCGGTAAACGGAGTCTACGGCCAGGGCTTCGATACGATCAAGGGGAAGTAGGGAGCGTCCTTTCCCTGCCGGGCGGAAGACAGTCAGCCTATGAAGATAGTCCTGTCTTTGTTTTTCGCTGCGGCCCTCCTGGCCGGAGTATACTTCCTGGGCCGCCGTCACGCCCTCCGCGGGCGTCCCCGGCGGCCGGCAGCCCTTCCTCCGAAGGGCGTCAACACCGAATCACAGGCAGACGGGCCTGCTGGCGTCGACCAGTTCCTGTATGACAGGTGTTGCCGGTACATGGCGGACCGGAAACCTTTCCTGGTGGAGTCCTTCTCCCTGGAAGACCTTTCGCGTGCGCTGTTTACCAACAGGGTGTATCTCTCCAAGACCATCAACTACTTTTCCGGAAAGAACTTCAGGAATTACGTCAACTATTACCGGGTGATGTATGCGATGGAACTGTTCCGGAAGAACAAGTCGCTCAAGGTGACGGAACTCGGCAACCTGGCCGGCTTCCACTCGGGCACGACTTTCAACCAGGCCTTCAAGACCGTGATGGAAGAATCGCCGAGCACCTGGTGCGCGAGGTTGAGAAAGAAAAACAGGGAGTCATCCAAATAGACCCCGCCCGTCAGGGAAAGACCCGGACCCCGGCTCCTTCTGGAGGCGGGGTTCACCGTCTAGATACCTTTCCAGGAGGACGGGACCGGTGCCTCGAGGGAGATTTCCGTCTTCTTGACCGGATGGATGAACCGGATGGAACGGGCGTGGAGCGAAATGCCGCCGTCAGGGTTGGAACGGGGCGCTCCGTACTTGAGGTCGCCTTTGATGGGGCAGCCGATGTGGGCGAGCTGGCAGCGGATCTGGTGATGGCGGCCGGTAAGCAGCTCAACCTCGACGAGATGATAACGCTCGGTGCTTTTCAGATAGCGGTATTTGAGTTTCGCTTCCTTGGCTTCGCGGCCCGGTCCCTTGGCGATGAAGGACTTGTTCAGCTTTTCGTTCCGGGTCATCCAGTCGGTCAGGAGTGCCTCGGACGGCTCGGGCCTGGCGCAGCACAATGCCCAGTAGGTCTTGTGGACCTCGCCCTCCCGGAACATCGCATTCAGGCGTTCCAGGGCCTTGGAGGTCTTGGCCAGGACGACGATGCCGCTCACCGGGCGGTCCAGGCGGTGGGGAACTCCCATGAACACCTGGCCGGGCTTGGCATCCCGTTGCGCGATGAAAGCCTTCAGCGTTTCGCTCACCGGTTCGTCGCCCGTCTTGTCTCCCTGGACGATCTCGCCCGCCCGCTTGTTGAAAATGAGCAGGTGGTTGTCCTCATAAAGGATGCGTCCTTCAATGGATTGGAATTCCTGGTCGTCGAGTTGCCGGTAGATCATCGCTGTCATAGTTTTCCGCAAAGATAGTGACAATTTGGCAGAATTGTTCCATTGGCACAATGTTCGATAAAAAGGAGTCGCCGTCCAGGGTGGACGGTATTGACAGAAACAATAAAACAGAACAATATTATGGGAAAGATTATCGGTATCGACCTTGGAACCACGAACTCGTGCGTGGCCGTGATGGAAGGCAACCAGCCTACCGTCATCATCAATAACGAGGGACAGCGCACCACGCCTTCCGTCGTGGCATTCACCGACGGCGGCGAGCGCAAGATCGGCAACCCGGCCAAGCGCCAGGCCATCACCAATCCGAACAACACCGTGTTCTCCATCAAGCGTTTCATGGGTGAAACCTTCGAGCAGGTCACGAAGGAAGTGGAGCGGATGCCGTACAAGGTGGTCCGTGGCGAGAACAACACCCCGCGTGTGGACATCAACGGCAAGCTCTACACTCCGCAGGAAATCTCCGCGATGATTCTCCAGAAGATGAAGAAGACCGCCGAGGAGTACCTCCGCCAGGAGGTGACCGAGGCCGTGATCACAGTACCTGCCTACTTCTCCGAC
>JAFSJK010000028.1 GCA_017439305.1 Bacteroidales bacterium
GGCAATCTCGCGAACCTCAAGGATATCGAGGACCGGCCGAACTACCGGTTCGTCAAGATGGACATCTGCGACTTCGAGGGCGTGCTCGCCCTGATGCAGGAAGAGAAGGTGGACGGTGTGATCCACCTTGCGGCGGAGTCCCATGTGGACCGCTCCATCAAGGACCCCTTCACCTTCGCGCAGACCAATGTCATCGGCACGCTGTCCATGCTGCAGGCCGCCAAGGCGTACTGGGAGCCGATGGGCTACGTCATGCCCGGCCCCGACCGGGCATCTGTTCCATGCCGCTTCTACCACATCTCCACGGACGAGGTGTACGGCGCCCTGGAGATGACGCATCCGGAAGGGATCGAGCCGCCGTTCACGACGAAGGCGTCCAGCGGCGAGCATCACCTGGCCTACGGCGAAAAGTTCTTCACGGAGGACCTCAAGTACCAGCCGCACAGCCCGTACAGCGCCGCGAAGGCGTCCAGCGACCACTTCGTGCGGGCGTTCCACGACACGTACGGAATGCCCACCATCGTCACGAACTGCTCCAACAACTACGGCCCGTACCAGTTCCCGGAGAAGCTTATTCCGCTGTTCGTCAACAACATCCGGCATCGGAAGCCGCTGCCCGTGTACGGCAAGGGCGAGAACGTCCGCGACTGGCTGTACGTGGAGGACCACGCCCGCGCCATCGACCTGATCTTCCATGAAGGGAAGGTGGCCGAGACGTACAACATCGGCGGGTTCAACGAATGGAAGAACATCGATATCGTGAAGACCCTCATCCGCGTGACCGACCGGCTGCTCGGCCGTCCGGAAGGTGCCGATGACGACCTCATCACCTACGTGACCGACCGTGCCGGGCACGACCTCCGCTATGCCATCGACAGCACCAAACTCCAGCGGGAACTGGGCTGGGAGCCGTCGCTCCAGTTCGAGGAAGGCATCGAGAAGACCATCCAGTGGTACCTGGACAACCAGGAATGGCTGGACAACGTCACCAGCGGAGACTACCAGAAGTATTACGACGAAATGTACAAAGGCCGATGAAAACCGCCCTCCTCATCCTGTCCGTCCTGGTGGGAATCCTGTACCTGAAATGGATCCTCATCGCCCTGGTGTATCCGTGGCAGGCCTTCCATTACCAGTACCGGAAGACGAAAAAAACGGTCTGGAAGGTCCTGGGCGCCCCGTTTGCCCTGTGGGAGAAGATCTGGCGGGGAGGATGGCAGCGTTTCAGCCTGTACCAGATGTCGACGATCCCTTCCAACCACCTGCGGAAGGCGTTGTACCGGGGCCTGGGCTGCGAATGCGGCAAGAAGGTGGTTTTCCATTTCCGGACGGAGATCCGGGATCCGTTCCTCCTCAAACTGGGAGAGGGGACGGTCATCGGGGACAACGCCCTGCTGGATGCCCATAACGGGCTGACGATGGGCAAGAACGTGAACCTGTCCTCCAACGTGGTCATCTATACCGGTCAGCACGACCATCGGGACCCCTATTTCCGCAGCAAGCAAGGCAAGCGCTCCGTGGAGATCGGGGACCGGGCCTGGCTGGGCAGCAACGTGATGGTCCTTCCCGGCGTCGTCATCGGGGAGGGTGCCGTGTGCTGCGGCGGATGCGTGGTGACGAAGGACGTGGAACCCTACACCGTGGTGGCCGGCGTGCCGGCGAAGCAGGTGGGGGAGCGTCCGCGCGACCTGCGCTATGAGTTTAACGGAAAAAGCAAGCGGATCTATTGAAAGACGGGAAGCCGGGCGTCAAGCGCAACTTTTTGTATAACAGCGTCCTGACGCTGTCCAACTACATTTTCCCCTTGATCGTATACCCGTACGTGTCGAGGGTGCTCGGCGTGTCCAACATCGGCATCTGCAATTTCGTGGACAGCATCGTCCACTGGTTCATCCTGATCTCGATGATGGGAATGACCATCCTGGGAAACCGAGAGATGGCGGCGATCGGGGACGACCGGGAACGGCGCAACCGCTCCTTCTCGGAACTGATGCTGCTCAACCTCGCGACCACCGTGCTGGCCGCGGCGGGACTCCTGGTCGCCATCTTTACGGTGCCCAAACTGTTCGTCTACCGGAAGCTCCTGTATATCGGCGTATTGAAGTTGTTCGCCAACTATTTCTGCATCGACTGGTACTTCCGGGGAACCGAGGATTTCCGGTACATCACCGGACGGACCATCTTTGTGAAGATCCTGTACGTAGCGGCGGTTTTCCTGTTCATCCGGAAAGCGGAAGACTATCCGGTGTACTACCTCCTGACCGTGCTGATGCTGGTCGGGAACGCCCTGATCAACCTGTTCTATGCCCGCCGCTCGGTCTCTTTGACCCTCCAGGGGCTTACGCCGTCCCACTACCTGAAGCCTTTCCTGATGCTGGGCATGTACATGGTCCTGACCTCGTTGTATGTCACCTTGAATGTGACCTACCTGGGCTTTGTGGCCGGTGATGAGCAGGTAGGGTACTATTCCACCGCATCCAAGCTGTACAGCATCGTCATCGCCTTCTTCTCTGCCTTCACGGGGGTGATGCTGCCGCGGATGAGTTCCCTGGTGTCGGAGAACCGGATCGGGGAGTTCCGGCGGATGATCGACAAGACCTTCGAAATCCTGATGACCTTCGCCATCCCACTGGTGATCTACGCTTGCCTGTGCGCCCCGGAGATTGTCCGGATCTTCGCCGGTTCCGGCTACGAGGGTGCCTATGTGCCTGCCCGGATCATGATGCCGCTCATCCTGGTCGTGGGCCTGGAGCAGGTATTCGTCATCCAGATCCTGATGCCCAACAAGCGGGACCGGTCCATCTTCCTCAACTCCTGTGCGGGAGCGGCGATGGGCATCCTTCTCAACCTGTTGCTGGTGAGCCGGTTGCAAGCCGTCGGGTCAGCCATCGTGTGGCTTTCCTGCGAGACGACCGTGCTTGTACTGGCCTCCCATTTCTCCCGCACGGGGGACGGGATCGCCTTCCCGTGGCGGAAACTCGGAACCGGCCTGCTGGCCTATCTTCCGGCCGCCGTCCTGTGCGCCCTGCTGTATTACCTGATTCCTGATCCCTGGATCCGCTTCGGTGCTGTCACCGCCGTGATGGGGATCTATACCGCCGTCTACGTCCTTTTCGTCAAGAAGGACGAAACCGTCCTGTCGCTCCTTCACCGCCGATGGTAGCCGCCCTGTTCAAAGCCATCCTGATCCTCTGCTGCCTGTGCATGCTCGTGCTCAAGCGGGAGTACAAGCCGGCAGTGTTCATCTTCGGCTACGCGGTGCTGTCGGAAGTGTCCCTTCCGCTGCCCATGGGCAACACGGTGTTCTTCCTGCCCATCTTCTACATCTTCACGGAAGGGCTCCGTTTCAAGGAGATGATCAAGAGCTTCAGGATCAAGGAGCTGGTGCTGGCACTTATCGTCTTCCTCATCTCCTTCCTGTACAATTACGCGAACAGTCCGCATTACTGGGGAAGCGTGCCGCAGTTCGTCACTCTCCTGTTCCGGGAATGCATCACAACGTATTTTATCCTGGTGGTGGGCTTCTTCTCGCTGAAGAGCGTGAAGACGTTCAAACCCTTCCTCCAGGTTGCGTTCATCTCCCTGATCATCCTGACGGTCTTCGGCGCCATCAACTACATCACGAAGGAGTCCACGATGCTGGACCTCATTACGGGCGGCGCCACCAAGCGTGAGACCTCCGTGGGCGGCCTCTTCACCTCGGAAACCCGTTTCCGGACGCAGTCCCTCTTCATCCAGCCCTTCGATTACGGGTATATGTGTCTGATAATCCTGCTGGTAACGGTATATGGGTACACGCGGGGACTGGTGGGGAAGAACCGCCTGATCGCCGTCGCCCTGATGAGCATGTTCGGCGTCCTGACCTGCGGCTGCCGGACCGTCATCTACTGTTTCGTCCTGAGCGCGTTGGCTTATGCTTTCCTGTTCCTGAAGGGAAACCGTGTACCAATATACATTGGCGTAACGATCATTGCCATATCCTTGCTTTACACCTATTCCTCCTTTTTCCGGTCCAAGGTTGAATTTGCGATGAGCGTCTTTACCGACCGGGATAATGAGATCGGCGGCAGTGACATTGAGAGCCGCACGGTCCAATTGGTTCGAGTATTCTACTACCTGCAGGACCATCTCTGGATGGGCCGGGGATACGACTTCTTCTGGATCGACCTCCAGTTCTCCGAAGGACAGCAGTATTCACTTGATCCTGAATTACTTGGATTGGAGGGCGTGCACTTGAAATACCTTCTGGAGCGGGGTATCATCGGTTATACGATGTACCTCATCTTCTATCTCCTGCTCTTCTCCTACATCTGGCGGCACCGGAAGTCCAACCGGGAAGAGGCATCCGCCGCCCTGTGCCTGCTGGTGATGTACATGACCTTCGCCCATATGACCGGAGAGCTGAAGAGCCTGCCGCCCACGCTGTTGGTGCTGGGCATGTTCCTCCGCCTGATCCAGAACGAGAGCTGGAAGTGGGTGCGCTATCAACAGAACAAGTTCAATGCTCGGTATCATTATCGTCAACTATCGTGAGTACGACCGCACGGAACGGTTCATACGGGAGGAAATCTCCCGTATCCGGATGCCGTACCTGTTGGTGGTCGTGGATAACGGGGGCGATGAAGCGCAGGCCCGGACGCTGAGGGAGCGGACCGGGGCGGAAGTCCTGGTGCGGCCCAACGACGGGTTCGCCGCTGGCTGCAATGCCGGGGCGCAGGCGTTAAAAGATGCTGAGTATCTTCTGTTTACGAATTCCGACCTGCACATCGCTTCCGACAACGTCGTAGAAGCCTTGGTAACGAAGTTGGACGCGGATTCGGAGATCGGTGTCATCGGTCCGGAGATCGTGGGCCTGGACGGCCGCAGGCAGTCACCGGAGCCCTATATGGGCCTTTGGGACCGCTATGTCTGGATGTACCTCAGCACCCCTTTCCTTTCCAAAGAGGCCAAACGGCGGAAGTTCCTGCTGGATGCCTCTGAGGAGGCCAGGGAAGGGTACCATTATCGCGTGATGGGTTCCTTCTTCCTTTGCCGAAGGAAGGACTGGGAGAAGGCCGGCGGGATGGACCCGCACACCTTCCTGTATGCCGAAGAATCCATCCTCAGTGAGCGGATGAATGCCATCGGGAAAAAGGTTTATTTCCTGCCGTCCGTCACCGTTGTCCACGAACACGGGGCGACGATCCGCTCCCATATCGACCGGACGAAGGCTGCCTGGCTCCGGTTCCAGAGCGACGCCTATTTCTATCGTCGGTACAAAGGCTATCCGGCCTGGCAGACCACGCTGGCCGGATGGATTTATCGCCTGATACTCAGCGTAAAACGATAAGATGCTCCTGACCCTTCTTCTTTCCGTCGTCTTTTCCGTGACCGGCCAGCAGGATTTCGACCGGCTGGGGGAGCGGATTGACTCCGCCTTAGTAGCAGGGGAGCGGGAGATGGATGTCTGTTTTGCGCCGGGAACCTATTTCTTCCGGGAAGACCACCTGTGCTTTTCGGGGGTCCAGGCACCGGAAATGGTCCTGCGCCTTCAAGGAAACGGTGCCGTCCTGGTGGGAGCCCGGGACGGGACGGAGCCGAAGTTCGAGAACGGATTCGTGGACTTGGAGAAACGGAAGGCCGTCGACGCCTTGCCTCCCGTGAGAAAGGCCGGTTTCTGGCCGGTTCGCATTCCGTTCCGGAAAGGGCTGTACATCCTTCGTTGCAAGGGAGAATCCGATGTCTCCGAGGCCGATGCGGTTGGGATGAAACTCATTCTGTCCCAGTGGTTTGTGGGAGCCGTCTATGACGTGGTCAAGATTTCCCGGGGATGGGTCTGGTTCCGCCGTGTCCCTTACCGGACCCGCATCTGGTCCGAGTTGCGGTTCGGCCGCTGCCTGCCCCGCTATATGCTCTTCGCGCCCCGGAAGGCCGCATCGGCCTATCCCTGCGCCGCCTCGAATTTCCTGTCCGTGGAGAACTCCCGTTTGGGCGGAATCCTGTTGGATGGATTCCATTTCCTGGGCAATGGCGCCGGGAAGCCGCTGCTGGATTTCCGCGATGTCCATGCGGATTCGGTCCGGGTGGACAGCTGCCGGTTCGAAGGAATGAGATCCCAAGTTTTCCAGGCGGACAGTACCGACCATATCCGCTTGAGGAACAGCTTGTTCCAGGATTGTTACCTGGGTGCGGTCCGGCTTTCGGCCGGCGTGGATGACGCCCTCGTGGAAGGGAACCGCTTCATCGACAACGGTCTCCAAATGACCAATACCCCCATCGTGGACTGCAAGGGACAAGGCTTCGTGGTCCGGGAAAACTATTTCGAAGATTTCTCCTATTCCGCCGTGGGCGTGGGCCTGCATTTTTCGGACAGTACCGGCTGCATCACCTCCGGGGTGGTGGAGGACAACGAGATCTGCATGTCCGAAGCTTTCCGGAGCGGGGTTCCCCGGGAACTGATTGACGGAGGAGCCATTTACGTGTGGACGCAGAACAAGGATGTGGTCATCCGCAACAATTATATCCACGATATCGACGGGCCGCACGGCAACCGCGGCATCTTTGCCGACGACGGGGCCGTGAATGTGGAGGTGTCCGGGAATCTGCTCCTGAACATCCCCGGCGGAAGGGATATCGACCTGCGGCGCGCCTTCCGGGTGGAACGGAAACGGAACAGCATGATCCGGCGGGTCAATGTGGGAAACCGCATGGACGGGAACATCCTGGACGGACCGGGCCGGTTCTATGTCCGCAAGGATGATCCGACCAGTTTCAAGGGAGAAAACATCCATCTCTCCGAGGGTTATGACCGGGAAACGGTGGTCCGCGAATGGAAAAGCAGGAACCGATGAAAGTCCTGATCGTCACATACAATTACCTGACCGGATACGGGGGCGGCGCCTTCGGAGCCCGGGCGTATATTAACGCCTTCTCGGCTCTGTATGAGGATGTTACCTTGTTGTATCCTGTCCGGGAAGGGGAGACTGGCCCAGACGGGCTTCGGGAAGGAATCCGGAAGGTCGGTATCACCGATCCGGCTTCGCGTCCTGCGAAACTGGCCCGCATTTTCTTGAAAGACATCCTGCATCGCTTCGAGAAACCGTTTCGGGAGCTTTTGGCCCGGGAGCACTTCGACCTCATCGTGTTCCAGAACAGCAAGTGCTCCTCCCGCATCATCCGGGACGCCCGCGCCTCGGGAGCCCGGATCGTCGTGGTCCACGACAATTTTGAGCAGGAGTACACCCGGGACAATACGCCGTTCCTGCTGCGTCCGATCCTGCTTCCGGCGACGGTCCGGACCGAGCGGGAGGCTGTCCGTACGGCAGACCTCAATCTGGTCCTGACCCCGGACGATGCCCGCCTGTTCGAGTCGAAGTATGGAGGAAACATCGCCCTGTGGGGTACTTTCGAATACGGCCCTTCCCAGCCGCGGGCATCTGCGGCCGTGCGCGAACCCGTGTTCGCTATCACCGGCAACCTGGGTGCCCGGCAGACCGTTTCGTCCCTGCTTCCCTGGCTGTCCGATTATTATCCCATCCTGAAGGAAATGGTCCCTGATGCCCGGCTTCTCGTCGCCGGAAAAGAGGCTTCCACGGCCCTGCAGCAACGACTTTCCGAGGTGGGTGCTGAATTTGTCGACACCCCGTCCGATATGTCCGCCGTCCTTGCACGGGCCCGGTATTACCTGTGTCCCGTAAACTGCGGGGGCGGGGTGAAACTCCGCGTGATGGACGGTCTCCGCGAAGGTTTGCCGGCCTTGGTGCACCGTGTGTCCGCCCGGGGATATGAAGCCTTTGAGGGCCTTTCGCTATTCGTGTATGACGACCCGGCCAGCTTCCGGAAGGCGCTTTCCGGACTCCTTTCCTGCGACAGTAACCCTGCCCGGTGCCGGGAGCTGTATGACCGGCTCTTTTCCTTTGAGGCGGGCGTGGAACGCCTCCGTAAACTGATGCAAGCATGACCCCAGTCGTCCTCGTCGCCTATAACCGTCCGGAGGCCTTGAGAAAGGCCCTGGAAGCCTTGGCTGCCAATGACTTGGCTGCCGGTACCGACCTTTATGTCCGGATCGACGGACCCAAGGTGCCGGCGGATGCGGAGAAGGTGGAAGCCGTCCGGGCCATTGCCCGGGAGGCCAAAGGTTTCCGCAACGTAGAGGTTAGCTGTGCCCCGGAAAACCGCGGCCTCGCCGCCTCGGTCATCGCCGGTGTCGAGCGCGTGCTGGAAGTCAGTGATACCGTGATTGTCGTGGAGGACGACCTCCTTGTCCATCCGGCTTTCCTGGCCTATATGAACCAGGCGCTGGCGCGTTACGCTTCGGAACCGGAAGTCTTCTCGGTCTGCGGTTATACGAACCGCGTTACCGTTCCCGAAGGATACGGTTTCGATGCCTATTTCGGCCCCCGCAGCTCCTCCTGGGGCTGGGGTACCTGGCGGGACCGTTGGCAGTCCGTGGACTGGAATCCGACGCCGGCCTCCCTGCAGAAGAACGCCCGGGCCTTCAACCGCTGGGGCGGCTCCGACTGCGCGAAAATGCTCCGGGACTGGATGGAAGGACGCAACCAGTCGTGGGCTATCCGCTTCTGTTACAGTCAGTTCATCCAAGGAAAGGCCTCCCTGTTCCCGGTCCGGAGCCTCGTGGATCCGTCCGCCGGCTTCGAAGGGGACGGAACCAATTGCCACAAATACAGCCGCTTCAAGTTCGACATGGCCGCGGCGGAAAAGGAGTCTTTCCGATTCCCGTCCGCGGTGGAAACCGTCCCTTCCCTCCGTCGTTCCGCCCTCCGTTATCATTCCCCGGTCCGCCGGGCCTGGTCCCGCCTGATGTATCTGATCTATGGTTAAGCGACTCCTTTCCCTCCTGCTTCTCCTGCTCCCGGCCGTCCTTGCCGCGGAGACGGTGACCGTGTCCTCCCAGGCCGATTTCGATGTCCTGTCCGCCCGGATCACGACCCTGGCGAAATCAGGAGCGAAAGAGATCACGGTGCGTTTCGCGAAAGGAACGTATCAGTTCAAGGAGAATCAGCTGGAATTCAAGAACTTGTCCGCATCGACCCTGAGACTTTCACTGGAGTGCGAGGGTGCCGTGTTCATTCCTGCCGATCTGGGGTTCCATTCGTACGGGGACGTACTCCTTTCGCTTAAGGACCTTTCCTGCAAGGACCGTCTGAGCGCTCCTATCCAGGTGAAGAAACGCCCCGAAATCGTCAACCGGAAATCGGGCCTCTGCCGAGTCATGACCGGTGGAAAGGATCTGTCGGAGAAAGATGCAAATGGATTGTATGTGATTCTGACTCAGTGGTATCGGAGTGGCCGGTATCCGGTTCAGAAGATGCAGGGCGGGTATATCTATTTCACTGCGCAAGGGGTAACCTCTGATGGCGATCCCAATCACGACATTGATGCGGACTTCAAGTTCGAGAAGGTTTTGCCCCGCTACTCCCTGTTGGATTCCCGCAAGGCTCCCGCGAACCTGCACCGCGGTACGGCCTGCAAGTTCCTGACGATGTTCAACTGCTACATCGGTTCCTTCCGCCTCCACGGAGCCCGTTTCCTCGGCAATGGGGGAGAGGATTGCCTGATGCACTTCTATGCGAATGACGCCACTTCCATCGAAGTTTCCGGCTGCCGGTTCGAGCATATCCACAGCGACATCATCCATGTCCAGCGGACGAACAACTTCCTGTTCCGGGACAACGATGTGGAGCATAGCTGGCGGCAAGGCATCACCGTGGATTATTTCTCTTCGGGTGCGGAATTCGCAGATAACCGGTTCACAGACACCGGGTTACTGATGGAGAATTCGTTCTGCCTCCAGCTCCGGGGCGGGCATTTCCTGGTCCATGGAAACGTGTTCAAGGATTTCACCTATGGGGCGGTGGGTATCGGAACCCATTGGAAGGACCCGATGCCGGCTTCCGCGTCCGGCGTGATGGAGAAGAACGAGCTGTTCTGCACGCCGTCGTTCAACCGCTACCTGATGGATTCCGGCGCCGTGTACACCTGGACCATCAACCGCGATGTCACCATCCGGGACAATTATATCCACGACATCGGCGGCTACGGCCAGAACCGGGGCATCTTCTGCGACGACGGGACCGTGAATGTCCATATCGTCGGGAACCGGGTGCTCCGGATCCGGAACTTTTATTGCATCGACCTGCGGAAGATGCTCTCCATCGAGAGTGATCCCGCCTCGGCCATCCGGAAGGTCAATGTGGGTAATACATTGGAAAACAATACAGTAGATGGCGACATCCGCTTCTGGAACCGCGATGAGTAAGCCGAAGGTCCTGTTTATCCTGCATCTCCCGCCACCCTGTCACGGGGCGGCGGAGATGGGCCGTCTGATCCGGGAAAGCGCACGGGTGAACGAGGCCTTCGAGACGCGGTATATCAACCTTTCCGCCTCGCAATCCATCGAAGAGGTCGGCCGTTTTGCCTGGAAGAAACTGACGGTCCTCTTCCGCCTGCTTCGTCAGGTGCGGAGGGAAGTCCGCGAATGGAAGCCGGACTTGGTGTATCTTACGCCTTCGTCGACGATGCCCGGCCTGCTGAAAGATGTGCTGGTGAAACGCTGCGTGGAGAGAGCGAAGGTCGTGCTGCATTTCCACAACAAAGGCGTGGCGGAGCGGCAGGGGCGGTTACTGGATAACTTCCTGTACCATCGTTTGTTCCGTCGAGCGCGTGTCATCCTTCTCTCACCTCGGTTATATCCCGATATGCAGAAGTATGTCCCCGCAGAGCGGGTGTCTTTCTGCCCCAACGGCATAGCCGTGCCGGCAATTCCCCAGTGCGATGAGCCTGTGCGTCCCTGCCTGCTTTTCCTGTCCAACCTGATCCGCTCCAAGGGCGTTCCGGTCCTGCTGGATGCCTGCAAAATCCTTCAGGATGAAGGACTTGACTTTGACTGCGAACTGGTCGGGAAGGAGACGGAAGATTATTCGGCGGCCTCATTGGATGCGGAGATTCACGAAAAAGGCCTGGATGGCCGGGTCCGCTATGCCGGCCCGAAATACGGTGCGGACAAGTGGTCCTCCTTGTCCTGCGCCGACGTTTTCGTGTTCCCTTCCTGGTATTCGGCCGAATGCTTCCCGCTGGTTTTGTTGGAAGCGATGGCGGCCGGACTGCCTGTCGTCTCGACGGATGAGGGAGCCATTCCCGACATCGTCCAGGATGGCGGGAACGGGTTCATCTGCCCGGTCCATGACCCGCAGTCCGTGGCGGATGCCATTCGCAAGCTGTTGATGGATAGAGACTTGAGAAAAGAGATGGGAGAGTGCGGCCATCGACGCTTCCAGGAAGCGTTCACGGCCGATGCCTTCGAATCCCGCCTGATCGGAATCCTGAAACAAGAACTCGATGCCTAACCTGTACCTGTCGAATATGCCGGCCCCTTACCGGATGGACCTGTACCGCTCGCTGGCGCAGGAACTGGACTGTGTCATTTGCTTCGAGGAAGTCCGGGATGGAATCCCCGGACTGGACGTGCAGCGGTGGTCCCTTAGGACCTTGCCGGCCCTCATCCGTCAAGCGCGGCCTGAGATAGTCTTCGTTCCGGAGTTCTCCGCAGCGGCCATCGTGGCGTTACGGCTTCGTAAAAGTTTGGGATTCAAGGTGGTATCTTTCTGCGACGACAGCATGGACATGATCCGGGGCCACGACTTCGGATGGAAGCACCACCTGGCCCGCCGGATCGTTCCCAAGCGGTTGGACAACATCATCCTGCACAGCCCGGAGGTGGCAGAATGGTACCGGAAGCATTACGGGAAAGGCCTGGTGATGCCCATCCTGGCCGACGAGCGGCGCATCCGTCCGGAACTCGAGCGTGTCCTGCCCTTGTCGGAGCGGTTGAGGCCCTCGGAAAAGCCTGTTGTCGCCTTCGTGGGCCGGCTGGTGGGGCTTAAAAATGTCCCGACCCTGATCCGCGCCTTCGAACCGTTGAAGGATCGGGCGACGCTGGTAATCATTGGCGATGGCCCGGACCGGGCGTCCCTGGAGGCCATGGCCCCGGAGGCCCTTTTCACCGGAATGCTGTCCGGCGATGAACTGCTCGCCTGGTACAACCTGATCGACATCCTCGTGCTCCCCAGCACACAGGAAGCTTACGGTGCCGTGACGGGGGAGGCGTTGATGGCCGGGGCCAAGGTCATCGTGTCCCGGAAGGCCGGCTCATCCTCCCTTGTGCGCGTCAGTTTCAACGGCTATGACGTTGATCCTATGGATGTTCCCATGATGACCGAATACCTTTCCTCCCTGCTGGACGGATTCCCTGACGGGCGTCCCCTGACCCTGCGGGCGAACCTGCATCCGGACCGGTTCGCAACCAGTTTCGCGACCCTTTTGAAGGAATTACGATGAGAAAACTCCTGTCCATCCTGCTGTTATTGCCGCTCTTGTGCAGTTGCTCGAGGCCGGACGTTCCTGTCCACGATGACCCGGTTATTCCGGACAATCCTACTCCGGATCCGCCCGCCCCGACGCCTCCGGACACCCTCCGGATCCTGGCTATCGGCAACAGCTTCTCCTCCGATGCGGTGGAGCAGAACCTTTGGGAACTTTTCTATGAGGCCGGCATTCCCGCCGTCATCGGAAATGTCTATGCTCCGGGAAGTTATCTCGTCCATCATTGGAAGCGGGCCGTGGCCGACAGTCCGGAATACCGCTATTTCAAACGCACGGATAAAGGGAGTGCCACCTTGGAGAACCAGACGCTGCTGCAGGGCGTTAAGGATGAGCCTTGGGACTTCATTTCCCTCCAGCAAGCGAGCGACCTGTCTGGCCTGTATGATACCTATTTCCCGTATCTTCCTGACCTGATGACCTGGATTGGAGAGCGGTCCGACGCGGAGATCGTCTTTCATCAGACCTGGGCCTATCCGGCGAACTCGACACACGAAGCCTTTGCGAATTACGGGAATGACCAACAGACGATGTATGAGGCGATTATGGATGCCGTAAAACGGGCTACGGAAGAGTGCGACATCCGAATCGTCATCCCCGTCGGAACGGCCGTCCAGAATGCCCGGCTTGTTCTTGGTGATAAGCTCAACCGGGACGGACTGCATTTGGAATTGACCTACGGTCGGTTCCTTGCCGCCTGCGTCTGGTATGAAACGTTCTCCGGGAAGGATGTGCGGGAGAATCCCTATCGACCTTCCTCGGTCTCGGAAGATATAGCAAATATTTGCCGCGAGGCGGCGCACCAGGCCTGCCTCAAACCCTATGAAGTGACACCCATCAAATAATGGAACCCATGAATGATTTTCTGAAAGACATCCGCAGTCATATCGAAGAGTCCGTCCGGACCAAGCAGATGCTCCTCGCCGACGAAGCCCTGATGGACCGGATCGCCCAGATCGCCGGAGTAATGGTTGATGCCTACAAGGCCGGTCACAAGACCCTCTGGGCCGGCAATGGCGGCAGCGCAGCCGACGCGCAGCACATGGCCGGGGAACTGGTGAACAAGTTCACCTTCGACCGGCCCGGCCTCGCTGCCCTGTCCCTCTCCACCGACACTTCCATCATCACGGCCGTGGGCAACGACTACGGTTTCGACCGGCTCTTCGCCCGCCAGGTGGAAGCCCAGGGATGCCCGGGCGATGTGTTCATCGGGATATCCACGTCCGGCAAGTCGCCGAACCTCGTGAACGCCCTGGCCGCCTGCCGTGCCAAGGGCATCACCTCCGTCGCAATCGTCGGCGCAAATCCTTGTCCGATGGACGATTACGACTACGTCATCCACGTCCCTTCCACGGTCACGCCCCGCATCCAGGAATGCCAGACCCTCATCGGGCACATCCTCTGCTACATCGTGGAGCAGGAGCTGTTCGGTTAGGAGAGCTTTTCCTTCAGGACGAGCCAGAGGAAGACGGGGTTGTTCACCAGATAGCGGCGCCAAGTGCGCCGCGGTTCTTTCAAGAGGCGGTAGAGCCATTCCAGGCCGAGGTTGATCCAGCCTTTGGGGGCGCGAGAGACCGTGCCGGCGAAGAAGTCGAAGACGGCACCGATGGCGCCGGCGTGGCAGTGGATGTCCAGGTCGCGCCAATGGTCATAAAGCCATTTTTCCTGCTTGGGGGCCGTCATGCCTACCCAGAGGAGGTCCGGGTTGGCGGCGTTCACGGCGTCGACCATCGCCTGGCTCTCGCTGCGGCTGAAACTGGCGGAGAAGGGGGGTGAGTAGGATTTTACCGTGATATGGGGGTAGACCTCCGCCGCTTTCTTCTCGATGAGGGCCAGGGTCTCCGGGGTGCTGCCCAGGAAGAAGCAGGTTCCGCCCTTTTCATTCAGCTTTTCCATCTCATACGCGAACAAATCCGCGCCGGCGATTTTCTCGTCCGGCGCGTTTTCGCATTTGAGCCACCGGCAGGCCTTCACGATGCTGATTCCGTCAGGCAGGAGGGCATCGGCGTCCAGCAGGGCGCTCTCGAAGGCCTCGTCGTTCCGGGCGAGGACGAAGGAGTGCGCGTTGATGGTGTCGATGAGGAATTTCCCTTCCGGCCAGGAGGCCATTTCCGCACGGGATCGGACCAGGCTCAAATCTCTGATTTTCATAGGCTTAATAGGCTTTCTGGTCATCGTGGCGGAGGAGTTGCCAGATGGTCGTGAAGAAGATGGAAACGTCCAGTTCCACCGACCAGTGCTCGATGTACCAGATGTCCTTTTCCACGCGGTCCTTCATCTCCGACAGTTCCTTGGTTTCCCCGCGGCAGCCGTTCACCTGCGCCCATCCGGTGATGCCGGGTTTGGCCAGGTGGCGGATCATGTAGTCGCCGATGAGTTCGGAATAGATGTCGGTATGGTGGACCATGTGGGGGCGGGGGCCGATGATGGACATGTCGCCACGGAAGACGTTGATGAACTGCGGAAGCTCGTCGATGGAGCTCTTCCGGAGGAACTCGCCGAAGCGGAACACCCGACTGTCGCCCTTGACGGCCTGTTTCGTGTCGGCGTCGGCGCTCTGGTGCATCGACCGGAACTTGTAGCACCAGAACTCCTTGCCCTCGTATCCCGTGCGTTTCTGCTTGAAGAACACCGGGCCGGGGGAGGAAAGTTTGATGCCGATAGCGCAGATGAGCCAGATCAGCGGGAAAAGGGTGATGAGGAACAGGCCGGAGAAGAAGACGTCCGCCGACCGTTTGAGAAGCTTTGCCAGCGGCGTGTTCAGCGGCTCCTCGTGAAGGCTGATGACATTGACTGAACCCAGCTGGGAGATGTTCATCTTCCGCTTGGGATAGCCTTCCATACCCGGGACGTACGTGAACCGGACCATGTGGCTTTCGCAGGTGGAAACCAGGCGGTTGACAAATTCCGTCTCCGTGGCGGGATTGAGGCTGCAGAAGACTTCCTTCACCAGGTCGCGGTGCTTGTCGATGTAGGGGAGTGCGTCTTCCGGATTCCCCAGGCAGAAGACGCCGGCGGGGATTTCCCACGGTTTGTCGGTGAACATGCCCAGGACCTTGTAGCCCTTGTCCGTATAGGAACCGGTCAGGAACTGACAGACTTGCTGCATGTTAGGCTCCGAGCCCACCAGAACCACCGTGTAGTTGTTGGCCCCCTTCCGGCGGTAGAGGCCGATGAGCGCCCGGACGAGAAGCACCCATACCACGTACAGGAAGCCCGTCAGGAGGGCCTGCAGGCCCAGGAGCTTGCCCTGGAGGACGAGCTCGTAGATGATGGCCATCAGGCCGTTGTACAGGATGAAGGTCAGGGCGGCGGACAGGATGGCCCGGTTCGCGATGTTCACAGCGGACCGGCCGCGCTCGCTCACCTTGATGCCCAGGATCCAGGCGGTAAGGATGCAGCTGACTACCAGCAGGAACCATGATCCCGTATTCTCGTAAATGGCGAGGTTCTTCTCACGCACCATCTCCGTTCCGTATAGCAGGAAGGACAGGACGCCGCACTGGATGGCGATTTCGCCCACAAGCGTCGGAAGCTTGTAGAAGAGGGATTCCTTGGTGGCGGTCTTGATGATGCTCAGCATAAAAACGGGTTCAGCGCAAGGCAAAGTTACTAATTTTTCATATATTTGTTTGTTTTATGCATCAATTATGAAAGGAATCGTTTTAGCCGGCGGCAGCGGTACGCGCCTGTATCCCATCACGAAGGGAGTGTCCAAGCAACTCCTGCCCATCTATGACAAGCCCATGATCTATTATCCGGTGTCCGTCCTGATGATGGCCGGCATCCGGGATATCCTCATCATTTCCACACCGTACGACCTGCCTGGTTTCAAGCGGCTCCTGGGGGACGGTTCCGACTATGGCGTGAACTTCTCCTATGCCGAGCAGCCTTCCCCGGACGGCCTCGCCCAGGCCTTCATCATCGGCCGGGAATTCATCGGGGATGACACTGCCTGTATGGTGCTGGGTGACAATATCTTCCACGGCTCCGGCTTCGAGGGACAGCTCAAGCAGGCGGTGGCCGATGCGGAGCGCGGCCTCGCCACGGTGTTCGGCTACTGGGTGTCCGATCCGCAGCGCTACGGCGTAGCGGAGTTCGATGCCGACGGAAAATGCGTTTCCATCGAGGAAAAGCCGGCCGAGCCCAAGTCCAACTACGCCGTGACGGGCCTGTATTTCTACCCCAACAAGGTTGTGGACGTAGCGGCGGCGGTGAAACCTTCCGCCCGCGGCGAACTGGAAATCACCTCCGTGAACCAGGCCTTCCTGGCCGACGGGGAACTCCTCGTCCAGACCCTCGGCCGCGGCTTCGCCTGGCTGGACACCGGCACCCACGAGTCCCTCGCGGAAGCATCGACCTACATCGAGGTCATCGAGAAGCGGCAGGGCCTCAAGATCGCCTGTCTGGAGGAGATCGCCTGGCGCAACGGCTGGATCACCCGGGAAAAGCTCCGGGAGGTTGCCTTCCCGATGCGGAAGAACCAGTACGGCCAGTATCTGCTTAATTTGCAGTAATCCCGAATATTATTCGTAACTTTGTTCACTTATAACAAACGTTGACATGATCATGACCAAAGACATCGTGCGTGCCGCCTTCTTCGGGATGGCCGTGGCATTCGTGCTTTCCTGTTCAACCCCTACCAATATCGCTTATTTTCAGGATGCTACGGACGCCGCTGTCCTGACTCCGGCCCACCCGCAGACCATCCGGCTCAAGCCCATGGACCAGGTGTCCATCATCGTGAACAGCCGCGATCCGCAGGTGACGGCGATGTTCAACCTGCCGTACTATACGAACCGGATCGGCACGCAGCAGACGCTTACCTCCTCCGCCGGAACAGGATCGACCCTGTCGACGGCCAGCAGCATCTCCGGCTACACCGTGGACTCCGACGGTAACGTGGACTTCCCGGTCATCGGCCAGATCCACCTGTCCGGGCTCACCCGTGAGGAAGCGGAGCGCCATATCAAGGAACTCCTCATCGAGAGCAAGCAGATCAAGGACCCGGTGGTGACCGTCGAGTTCATGAACCTGGGATTCAGCGTCTTAGGCGAGGTGGCCCGTCCGGGCCGTTACAAGATCGACAGGGACCGCTTCACCCTCCTCGATGCCATCGGCCTCGCCGGGGACCTCACCATCAACGGTGAGCGCGAGAGCGTGACCCTGGTCCGCCACGACGGCAAGAAGGACCACGTGTACAAGGTGAACCTCCTGGACCTCGAACAAGTGTACCAGTCGCCCGCCTTCTATCTCCAGCAGGGCGACGTTATTTACGTGAAACCCAATGACAAACGGATCCGCGAATCCACGATCAACGGCAACAACGTCCGTTCCACCTCTTTCTGGATTTCGCTGTCCTCCCTCGTGACTTCCGTAACTTCCCTCATCATCAACGTTGCCCGCAAATAATCTATGGAAAACGACAAGAAAAATATCCAGCAGGAAGAGACCCCGATGACCCTCAAGGACATCTGGAACCTGTGTATCAGCCATTGGAAATGGTTCGCCCTGTCGGTGATCCTGTGCCTTGCGGCCGCCGCCTTCTATATCGTGCGGAGCGTTCCGGTGTACACCCGGAGTTCTTCCGTGATGATCAAGGAGGACCGGCGCTCCGGCTCCGTCTCCGACATTTCCGCGGCTTTTGCCGACCTGGGCGTGGGCCAGACCTGGGTGAACGTGAGCAACGAGCTGGTCAACTTCACCTCGCCTGACCTGCTTATGCAGGTGGTGAAGAACCTGAACCTGGATGTGAGCTATCTCCGCGATGGTTTCTTCCACGACCATACCCTCTACGGCAGCTCCCTGCCGGTGAAGGTCAGTTTCCTGGACATCCCGACCAATGCGGGTGCTTCCTTCACGGTAACGCCGGCTGACTCCGGCTCCGTCACGCTGTCGGACATCGTTTTCCGCGGGGACAAGGTGAAGGGTTCGTTTAAGACTGCGTATGGCGATACGCTGGAAACGGCTATGGGTAAGTTGATTGTGGAGCGGGCCGAGTATGCCGGCGACTTCGACTTCCCGGTCAATGTGTACCGCTCCGGCCTGCAGGCCGCCACGCGCGCCTGCCGCGCCCGGCTGAACGCCTCGCTGCATGACAAGCAGACCACCGTCATCGACCTGACCTACCGCGACGTGAACACCCAGCGCGCCGAGGACGTGCTGCGGATGATCATCAACGTGTATAACGAGAACTGGATCAAGGACAAGAACCAGATCACCATCTCCACCAACGAGTTCATCGCCGAGCGTCTGAACATCATCGAGCAGGAACTGGGCAATGTGGACCGGACCATCACGACCTACCGGTCCGAGCACCGGCTTCCGGACTACGCTTCCGCCGCCCGCATGGACATGGAAATCTCCGCCGAGGCAGGGAAGGAGGTGATGGACCTGAACAACCAGCTTTCCATCGCCCGCTTCCTCCAGAGCGACATCCGTAACGCGGCGAACGGCGTGCTCCTTCCGGCCAACGTGGGCCTGAACGATGCCAGCACCCAATCGCAGATCACCCAGTACAATACGACGATGCTCCAGCGCAACCGGCTCGTGGAAAGCTCCAGCGAGGAGAACGTCCTGGTCCAGGACCTGGACCAGCAGCTGACCTCCCTGCGCAGCGCCGTCCTGACCTCCCTGGACAACTACATCAAGGCCCTGAACGTGCGGATCCAGTCGTCCCAGCGCGTCCAGTCGTCCTCCCAGGCCCGTGTGAGCGACATTCCGCTGCAGGCGGGACAGCTCCTGAGCGACGAGCGTCAGCAGAAGGTGAAGGAAGCCCTGTACCTGTTCCTGCTGCAGAAGCGCGAGGAGAACGAGCTGTCGCAGGCCTTCACGGCCTATGCGACGCGCGTGATCGCTTCTCCTAGCGGTTCACCTCGTCCTGTGGCTCCGAACAAGAAGATGATCCTGCTCGTGGCGCTGCTGCTGGGCCTGGCCATCCCGTTCGCCTGGTTCTACCTGAAGGAGGTTATGAACACCACCGTCCGTGGACGTAAAGACCTTGAGAATCTGTCTGTTCCGTTCCTGGGTGAACTTCCTGCCGTGTACAAGAAGCGGAAGTTCTACGAGCGGGCGAAGATCACCGATCTTCCCGAGGACCGGCAGATCGTGGTAAAGCCGCACAACCGTAACCTCATTAACGAGGCCTTCCGTGTGGTCCGCACCAACCTCGAGTTCATCCGGAAGAAAGCAGAAGGCAGCAAAGTGCTGATGGTCACGTCCTTCAACGTGGGCTCCGGAAAGACTTTCGTATCCTCCAACCTGTCCACCGTCCTGGCCGTCAAGGGCCGCCGGGTTATCATGCTGGACCTCGACCTCCGCAAACGGTCTTTGAGCCATTTCGCCGGACAGCCCAAGCATGGCATCGCCGACTACCTGGCCGGCAATAACGACGACTGGCGCTCGCTCGTCGTCCACAATATCGGTGGTAACGAACTGGATATGATTCCTGTGGGCAAGATGCCGCCGAACCCTGCCGAACTGCTGGCGGAACCTACGCTGGCCCAGCTGATCAACGAGCTTCGGAACGAGTATGATTACATCGTCATGGACTGCCCGCCCATCGAGATCGTCACCGACTCCGACCTTATCGCCCCGCTGGCCGACATCACGGTCTTCATCGTCCGCGCCGGCCTCCTGGAGCGCTCCATGCTGGGTCAGGTAGACAAGTACTACCAGGAGAAGAAATACAACGGTATGGCGCTCCTGCTCAACGGCACCGACAGCAATGGCCGCTTCGGCTACAAGTACGGCTACAAGTACGGTTACGGCCGGTATGGCTCCTATGGCCAGTATGGTTACGGGCAGTATGGTTCCGCCAAGGATGAAGAGAAAGATGAGTAGGAAGTTGACCGGCCTTCTGCTGGCCCTGTGCCTCGCCTCCTGCAGCCGTCCCGACGTGATGACGATGTTCGTCGGCACGTATTCCGACGGGTTCTACGCCTACGAGTTCGACCAGAACGCCGGCGTATTTGTCGGTGACGGGCCCATCGCCAAGGCCTCGATGCCCAATCCGTCGTACCTCGCGATCCGTGACAACCGGGTTTATGCAGTCTCGGAGATGCACGATACCACGGCTTCTGTGTGGGCATGGAAGTGGCTGGGAAATGGCTTTGAGTTTTTGAACAAAGAGGCGACGGGGATTTTGGCCGAGGCTGAGGGTTCCGACCTCGAACGGGCGCCCTTCCGCGGTGAGGATCCGTGCTATGTGTCTACCGATGGAAATGTCCTGTCCGTCGCCAATTATTCCGGCGGCACGGTCGCGACCTACCGCCTCCGCGAGGACGGGAGCATCGCCCCGCTGGACTCGCTGTTGATCACCGGTATCGGCGGTCCTGACATGGGCCGTCAGCGCACGCCCCACGCGCATTGCGCCGTCTTCTCACCCGATGGCAAGTATTTGCTGTTCAGCGAGTTCAGCGCCGATGAAATCGGTCGGCTTGATGTCGTTGCCGGTGGTGTCCGGAACTATTGCCGGGCAGCCACCCTGCATCCGGACTACGGCCCTCGGCACCTGCTGTTCGATGCTTCCGGGGAGCACCTTTACGTTATCGGTGAGCTCTCTGGCGATATTACCGTGTATGATTATGCGGGCGGTTCTTTGACCGAACGCCAAGTCATCCAGGCCGACCGCCTCGACGCCCGCGGCGCCGCCGACATCCACCTCTCCCCGGACGGCAAGTTCCTCTATGCCAGCCTCCGCCTCAAGGGTGACGGCATCGTTGTCTTCTCCGTTGCGTCCGATGGCTCGTTGACCTATGTCGGCTACCAGGCCACCGGCCCGCACCCCCGCAACTTCAACATCACCCCGAACGGCAAGTACGTCCTCGTCGCCTGCCGCGACAACGATTCCGTCGAGATCTACGCCCGCTCATCCTCTTCGGGCCTGCTTACCTACGTAAGCGCCCTCTCTGTCGAGCGGCCCGTGTTCGTCGGCTGGTAGGGGGCTTGGCGCTCTTTTTGGCGCTCATTTGATTGATTATCAACCTTTTAGCTTGTGGTCTATGTCCTTTTTGGAACATAGACCTTTGCTTATATGGTTGATACACAGGAGGTTGAATTAGCCAAACAGGTTGGCTTTGACGAGGCGTTTCGTTTCAGATGGAGGCCATGTTTTGCCTTCTCGGGAATAATCCCTAAATTTGTATGTTATACGAAATGCTATGAAAGTTCTTGTTACCGGGGCGGCAGGGTTTATTGCGTCCAAGTTGATGTTTGCCCTCAGGGAGAGGGGAGATGAGGTTGTTGGGATCGATAACTTCAATGACTATTATGATGTGCGGCTCAAGGAGGCGCGGGTGAAGGCCTTCGGGCTGGAGGTGAGGAAGATGGATCTGGCCGACAAGGCCGCCATCGACCAGTTGTTCGCCGAGGAGAAGTTCGACAAGGTGGTGAACCTTGCTGCGCAGGCGGGGGTGAGGTATAGCATTACCAATCCGTATTCCTACCTGCAGAGCAACCTGGTGGGGTTCCTGAACATCCTGGAAGCCTGTCGGAACAATGGTGTGAAACACCTTGTATATGCTTCATCCTCAAGCGTATATGGTATGAACGCGAAAGTGCCGTACAGCGAGGACGACAAGGTGGATAATCCGGTGAGCCTGTACGCCGCCACCAAGAAATCCAACGAGTTGATGGCCCACAGTTACTGCAAGCTGTATGGCATCGCGATGACGGGCCTGCGGTATTTCACCGTCTATGGACCCTGGGGACGGCCGGACATGGCGCCGATGCTGTTTGCCCGCGCCATCTCCAAAGGCGAAACCATCAAGGTGTTCAACCACGGCGACATGATCCGGGACTTCACGTACATCGACGA
>JAFSJK010000029.1 GCA_017439305.1 Bacteroidales bacterium
AAAAAAAGTTGCAGGTATGCTTACACGAGAACAAATCCTGGAGATAGACTCCTTCTGTGCAGAACATGGGGTGTCCTTCCAGTCAAGGCTGGACGAGTTGCAGATCCCTCGTCACCAATACTTCCGCTGGAAGCGGAAATACCGGGCAGAAGATGAGGCCGGCTCCTCTCAGGAAGGATCTTTCGTGCAGCTTTCGCCGGGCAATCCGTTCCTGTCTCCCAAAATGGCTCCGGCCCGGACATCCGGGAAGGCGAAAGGCAAGGCCGGAACGGAGGAGCAGAGCTTCCTGACGATAGAACTGCGCACGGCATCGGGCACGGCGATGCGGATCCAGGGGAACATGACGGCCGCGCATCTGCGCGAGATCATCTCGGTCGGATGATGTTCAGTCTGGACGGGACCTGCCGGTACTGGCTTTACAACAAGCCTGTTGACATGCGCAAGAGCTTCAACGGGCTCGGCGGCATCGTGACGAACGCCATGGGCGGGAATCAGCGCAACGGGGACGTCTATATCTTCATCAACGCCAGCCGGAACATGATGAAAATGCTGCGTCACGAAGAAGGCGGCATGGTGCTCTACTCCATTCGCCTTGACATGGGAAGGATGCGGGTTCCGTCCGTCGACGAAGAGGACATCATCTCATCCTCTCTGGCGTATGAAAGCGTCATCGGGATGGTGCGTTCGGCCCTTGACAGCCCCTATGTGAGGCGGATGAAACTGCTTGCAAAAAATTGCTGAAAATCAGCAAAATAGCTCGATCTTTTCTTGCATAATCGACAGCTTTTTCGTATCTTTATCTTTAGAAAGAGGTACGAAAAATGTCAGAACAGGATCTCGAAATACAGCGGCTGACGGCCGAAAACCAGCACCTCCAGGAGGAGATCCTCCGGAAGATGGAGGAGATAGCCCGGCTCTCCACCGAACGATCCCGGCTGGAAGCTGAACGATCCTGCCTGGAGGCCGAACGGGACACTCTCTCCGCGAAGAAGACGGAACTGGAAGAGGCCCTTGCCTCCCTTCAGGCCCAGAATGCCTGGCTCCGCCGGAAGGTCTTCGGAAGCTCGATGAGCGAGAGCCACCTTCCACTGGACCCCAACGTCCTTGAGCCCACCCTGTTCGACACGCAGCTTCCGGAAGCGGAGCAGAAGAAACTGGACGAGGAAGTCCGTCAGATGGAGGACCAGAACGCCAGGACGATCGAGGTCGCGGCCCACCGGCGCGAGGTTCGCAGGCCCGTCCTCTCCGGCAACCTTCCCGTCAAGGAGAGCCATCTCTACCCGGAGGGTGTGCAGGACAATCCCGACTACGTGGAGATCGGCACGGAAGTGACCGACAAGGTCGCGGTCATCCCCGGGCAGCTCTACATCGAGCGGACCGTCCGCCACAAGTTCGTGCTCAGGTCCAGCCTTCAGATCGAGGATCCCGACCGGCAGGTGTTCCTGATCGCCCCGCTCCCCGACTCGGTGATCCCGAAAGGGATGGCGGCCGACAGCCTTCTGGCGGACATCTTCATCAGCAAGTTCGCCTATCATCTCCCCTTCTACCGGCAGATCCAGCGGTACAAGGAGATGGGTGCCGTGTTCAGCGATGCGACGGTCGGTGACTGGTTCGCCGCGGTGTGCACGAAACTGCGGCCCCTGTACGACGCCCTCCGGGAGGAGGTGCTGGCATCCGACTACATCCAGATGGACGAGAGCACGATACCGGTCATCAAGGAGGAGAAGCCGCGCAAGGCGGCCAAGGAATACATGTGGACCATCCGCGATGCGGTGCAGGGCCCCGTCTACTTCCACTACGACGGTGGTTCGCGCGGGGCGGAGGTGTGCCGCAAACTCATCGGCGGCTACTCCGGGACCATCCAGGTGGACGGTTATGACGTGTATGAGGCCTATGAAAACGCACCGGGGAAACGGCTGATCGGATGCTGGGCGCATGCGCGGCGCAAGTTCGCCGAGGCTCTCGACGAAGACAAGAAACACGCGAGTGAGGCATTGGTCTATATCGGGAAGCTCTACAGGATCGAGGATGAGATGCGGGAGGCCGGGCTGGACGCAGAGGCCGTCAAGGAACGACGGCAGAAAGAATCCTATCCCATCATCCAGGACTTCGAGAGGTGGCTGGACGCCGTGAGCGCCGGAATGAGTCCCAAATCACTGATCGGTCAGGCTGTCTCTTACTCCTATGTCCTGCTGCCCCGGCTCAGCCGCTATGTCCTGGACGGCCGGTACCACATTGACAACAACGGAATCGAGAACGCCATCCGGCCGCTGGCCCTCGGCCGGAAGAACTTCCTGTTCGCCGGCAACCACGCAGCCGCGGTCCGGGCCGCCATCGCCTACTCCCTCATCGCCTCCTGCAAGGCCGCCAACGTTGATGTCCGCACATGGCTCGTGGATGTTCTCGGACGGATCCCTTCCTACAAGGGCCCTTGGCGGGATCTTCTGCCCGCCCACTGGACCCCCCGCTGCGACTGACAGCAAGTAGCATGTCACTACACGCAAGTAACGGCAACTGACAGGTCACTTCCTGAAAGTTGCCGTTGCTTGCATATCACGGTGTCACCACGTGGTTGGTCGGAGGCTTAC
>JAFSJK010000002.1 GCA_017439305.1 Bacteroidales bacterium
AATTCGCTCCCACGAGAACTTTCAGAGGCCACGCAGGCAACAATAAGAAGTAATGTTTAAAGGATTGACATTATGGGTAAGAGAAAAAGACTGATGGCCGAGCGCCTGAAAGAGACCAAGAAGCAGACCGCTATCGCCGTATTGAAAGATGCACCCACTTCCCCGCGGAAGATGCGCCTTGTCGCTGACACCGTCCGTGGTGTTGAGGTGAACCACGCCCTCGACCTCCTGCACTACTCCAAGAAGGAGGCTTCCATCCGCCTGGAGAAGCTGCTCCGCAGCGCCATCGCGAACTGGGAGGCCAAGAACGCGGAGCAGACCCGCGAACTCGAGAACGGTAACGTCTTCGTGAAGACCATCATGGTGGACGAAGGCCGCACGCTCAAGCGCATCCGCCCGTGCCCGCAGGGCCGTGCCGGACGCATCCGCAAGCGTTCCAACCACGTTACCATCATCCTTGACGTCAAAAAAGCAGTGGAGGAATAAACTATGGGACAGAAGACTAATCCTATCAGCAACCGAATCGGTATCACCCGGGGTTGGGACTCCAACTGGGTCGGCGGCAACTATGCCGAGAAGATCGCCGAGGACTACAAGATCCGCAAGTACCTGGGCAGCCGTCTGGCGAAGGCCAGCCTCTCCCGCATCATCATCGAGCGCACCCTGAAGCTCATCACCGTCACCATCCACGCTGCCCGTCCGGGTGTCATCATCGGCAAGGGCGGCCAGGAGGTCGACAAGCTCAAGGAAGAACTCAAGAAGGTCACCAACAAGGATGTCCAGATCAACATCTTCGAGGTGAAGCGCCCCGAGGTTGACGCCACCATCGTCGCGGACAGCATCGCCCGCCAGATCGAAGGCCGCGTGAGCTACCGCCGCGCTATCAAGATGGCCATCGCCACCGCCATGCGCGTGGGTGCCGAGGGCATCAAGGTCCAGATCAGCGGTCGCGTGGGCGGCGCCGAAATCGCCCGCTCCGAGATGTTCAAGGAAGGCCGCACCCCGCTGCACACCTTCCGTGCCGACATCGACTACGCCCTGGCCGTGGCCCACACCCAGATGGGTACCATGGGTATCAAGGTTTGGATCTGCAACGGTGAGAAGTACGGCAAGCAGGACCTCTCCCCGAACGCCGGTTACGCCGCCGGTTCCCAGGCTCCGTCCACCGGACGCCGTGAGGGTGGCCGTAGCGACCGCCGTGGAGGCCGTGGAGGCCGTGACCGTCGCGACCGCGGCGAGCGCCGTGACGACCGCGACCGTCGCTAATTCCAGCTGCGACACGCTAAGAAAGACACTCCTCCTTGCGGGGAGTGTTTTTTTGTGTATCTTTGCGGGGATTAATACGATTGACGATGAAACGAGTGATTTTGAGCCTGGTGGCGCTGGTGGCGACCCTGTCGATGGCCGCGCAGGTGCGCCCGGAAAACAATCATACGGTCTCTACGACCCTCGGGGCCGGCCTCGAGTACGGCTTCGAATGGGCCTTCGCCGGACAGGCGAGCGTCGTGGCCCGCATCGGAATGGTTTCCAAGGACTGGCTTCTGGGCAGTTCCCTGGACAATTTCCAGTGGCGTACGACGATGTCGCCGGCGGTGACCCTGGAGCCGCGGTACTATTTCCTGATGAACTGGCGGGACCGCCACGGGAAATATACCTCGGGCAATTCGGCCGAATTCCTGGGCATTCCCACCTCGGTAACGCTCAGCAAGAACGGCAAGGGGCTGGGCGAAGTGGCCGTGTCGCCCGTCCTGGGCGTGCGCAGGGCTTTTGCCCGGCACTGGTTCCACGAGTTCACGGCCGGGGCGGACCTCCTGTGCTACCCGACCTTCATCGCTACTCCCCGCGTGGGCTATCGCATCGGATTCCTGTTCTAGGAGACTGCCATCTTGATACTCATTAAATCAACGATATGAAGCAACTGATGTACCTGGCTACAGCCGTGGCGCTGCTGGCCGCCTGTTCCCCGAAAGCCGGAAATACCACCAAGGTCGTGGGCAAGTTCGGCGAGGATGCCCCCGAGTTCGTGGAGATCTCGATGGGTGAAGCCTTGGATACCACCATTTATGTCCAGGACGGCCGCTTCGAGGCCGTCATCCCGACCAATCTGACTACGATGGCCGTCATCGATGCCGGTTCGGAGCCCATTGCATTCATTGCCGACGGTTCCACCATCACCGTGGACCCGGATGCGGGTACCGCCGTTTCCTCCAACAAGAAGGGGCCGAACGCCCGCTTTGCGGCCTATAACGAGTGGATGGAGAAGTTCATGGCCGACTACCGCGAAAAGATGAACGGATTCGGCAGCGACGAGGAGGCCGCCGAGGCCTATTACAATGAAGTCGTAGCCCAGTTCAATGATTATCAGGTGCAGACGGTCAAGGCCAATCCCGACAACATCCTGGCCCTCCTCGCCCTGTCCCAGATGGATATGGAGGACACCGGCGTGCTGTCCGGCCTCTTGGACGGCCTGTCCGACGAGATGAAGGCCCTCCCTGAGATCACCGCCCTGCGCACGGCCTTCGAATCCAAGGCCAAGACCGCCGAAGGCACGCGTTTCGTGGATTTCACCGTCGTGGAGGACCCGGAGAATCCGGAGACGTCCACCGTCAAGTTCTCCGACTACATCGGCCAGGGCAAGTACATGCTGGTCGATTTCTGGGCCTCCTGGTGCGGCCCCTGCAAGGCTGAGATGCCCAACCTCATCAACGTCTATGAGACCTATCACAGCGACAAGTTTGACATGCTCAGCGTTGCCGTATGGGACGAGCTGGAGAACACGAAAGTTGCTGCAGAAGAGCTGGGCATCGTCTGGAACCAGATCGTGAACGCCGGACAGGTCCCGACCGACCTGTATGGTATCGAGGGCATTCCGCACATCATCCTCTTCGGCCCGGACGGCACCATCCTCAAGCGCGGCATCCGCGGCGAGAAGATCGGCGAGGCCGTGAAGGAGGCCCTGGGCCTGTGACGGTCAAGGAGAAAATAGCCCTGTTTCCGCATTCCCCCGGCGTCTACCGGTATTATGACGCCGAGGGAAAAGTCATCTATGTAGGGAAGGCGAAGGACCTGCACAAGCGGGTCGCGCAGTATTTCGTGCCGCCCGAGCGGCTCACGACCAAGACTCGTATCCTGGTGTCGAAGATTGCCGACGCGCAGTATTCGGTGGTGGATTCGGAGGCCGACGCCCTGCTGCTGGAGAACAACCTCATCAAGCAGTACAAGCCCCGGTACAACATCCTGCTGAAGGACTCCAAGACCTATCCGTGGATCTGCGTGACCGGGGACGACTTCCCGCGGGTATTCATCACCCGCCGGATCGACAAGTCGCATGGGAACCGGTATTTCGGTCCCTACAGTTCCGTGATGCACGCCCGGAACCTGGTGGAGTTCTTCCGCGAGACCTATCCCCTGCGTACCTGCAACCTCAACATCACTTCCGAGGCCATCCTCAAGGGCAAGTTCCGGCCGTGCCTGGACTTCCATATCGGCCGATGCAAGGCCCCCTGCGTGGGTAAGATCTCGAAGAAGGAATATGCCGACAATATCGAGGAGATCGTCCGGATCCTGACGGGCCGGGGCGGGGAGGTCATCCGCCATTACAAGGCCCTGATGGCCGAGGCGGCGGAGCGGCTGGACTTCGAGGAGGCGCAGGTGTTCAAGGAGAAGGCCCAGTCGCTGGAGAAGCACTACGCCAAGTCCATCATCACTTCCGCGGCTGACACCAGTGCCGATGTCTTCTCGCTGGTCCTTGATGCCAATGAGGCTTTCGGCAATTTCCTCCGCATCCGCGGCGGGGCCATCGTCCAGTCCCTGAACCTGGGATTCCGCTGCGCCATCGAGGAGGAGCCGGCCTCCATCCTGTCGGCCTTCATCGCGGAAATCGAGTCCAAGTTCGGCGACCTGTCCAAGGAAGTCATCGTTCCCTTCCTCCCGGATGTGGAGATCGACGGCGTGGAGTTCAGGATTCCCGTCCGGGGCGACAAGCTCGCCCTGCTGGAGCTCAGCGCGAAGAACGCCAAAGAGTTCCATTTCCACAGCATCAAGCAACGGGAGCACACGGACCCGGACCAGTTCCGCCTGAGTGTGATGGAGGAACTTCGGAAAGCGCTGGAGATGAAGGAATTGCCGCATCATATGGAGTGCTTCGACAACTCCAACATCCAGGGAACGAATCCGGTGGCATCCTGCGTGGTGTTCCGCGATGCGGAGCCCTCCAAGAAGGATTACCGCCGCTTCAAGATCAAGACCGTCATCGGGGCCAATGACTTCGCTTCCATGAAGGAAGTCGTGAACCGCCGCTATGCGCGGATGCTGGCCGAAGCCCCGGACGACCTTCCGCAGCTCATTGTCATTGACGGCGGCAAAGGCCAGCTGGATGCGGCGTACCAGGCCTTGGCGGAACTCGGACTGACGGAGAGACTGACGGTGGTCGGCCTGGCGAAGCGCCTGGAGGAGGTCATCCGCGTGGGCGATCCGTATCCCCTTTTCATCGACCGCAACTCCCAGGCACTCAAGGTTCTGCAGCATATCCGCGACGAAGCGCACCGTTTCGGCATCACCTTCCACCGGAACCTCCGGTCCAAGGCGGCCATCCAGAGCGCCCTCCGCGAAATCAAGGGCGTAGGTGAAAAAACCGAGCAGCGGCTGCTTCTCCATTACGGCTCCGTGGCGAAGATCGCCCAGGCACCACTGGAGGACCTGTCGGCCCTTGTGGGTGCGGAGTTGGCGGTGAAAATCCATGATTATCTGAACGAATGACAGACAAGACTTTCAACAAATGGTTCAACACCTTCATCCTGGTAGGGATGGCGGTGGTAACGGTTGTCGTGACGGCCATCAAGTTCAAGGATGCGGACAGCGGAAGGGCGATGCTCCTGATATCGGCCTTCGGGTCGCTGATGGGCGTCCTGTGCACGGTCCTGGCGGCCAACGGCCGGATCCTGACGTTCCTGTTCGGAATCCTGGACGTGTCCATCTACGGAATCATGTGTCTCATCGGTACCAAGTACGGGAATGCGGCCCTGCATCTGCTGTATTTCCTGCCGATGCAGTTCGTGGGGTATTTCCAGTGGAAGAACCGGGGCGCACACGAGGAGAAGAAGGTGCAGGCCAGGCGGCTCAGCGGAAAGCAGTGGCTGTTGTACAGCGGCATCTTCCTGGTGGGCCTCGTTGCCGCTTACTTCATTCTCGCCGCCTTGGACAAGAACGAGGCGGCGGGTGTCATCAAGTGGGTGGCGATGGCCGATGCCTTCTCGATGATGTGCAACATCCTGGGCCAGTATCTCCTGTCCACGGCCTATATGGAACAATGGTATTTCTGGATTCTGGTAAACATATCGACCATCATCATGTGGGTCCTGACCATCCGCCAGGATCCGGATTCCGCCTTCGCGCACATCTATATCGTGAAGTACAGTTTCTACCTTCTGAACTCGCTCAACGGGCTTCGCATCTGGCTGAACCTGAGCCGTGCGGAGGGCGCTTGATGTCGGTTTTCGGCGGGTTTGCTTTCATTTTTGGAAAATTTTTCCTTACTTTGCGCAGATATTGCGAATACGGTAATAAAACTATAAACTAAAATCTGACTGTTATGACTAATGAAGAAATCGTAAAGCAGGTCAAAGACATCATCGTCGACAAGCTCGGCGTGGAGGAGTCCGAGGTCACCGAGACCGCCAGCTTCACCAATGACCTGGGTGCCGACTCGCTGGACACTGTCGAGCTCCTGATGGAATTCGAGAAGGTCTTCGGCATCAAGATTCCCGATGAGGAAACCGCCGGTATCGCCACCGTTGGCGACGCCATCGCCAAAGTTACCGAGAAGCTTGCCTAAGCGCCTTCCCTGGTACAAATGAAAAATCCGACTCTTCCGAGCCGGATTTTTTTGTGTCTGGTCCTGCCGGGGATCATCCCTTCGGGACGGAGAACGTGACCCGGAAGGTCGGGACGCGCCGGGCACCCGTATAGGTGTTGACCGTCGTTGCGGCGGGGCCGTTGAGGATGGCGCGGTAGTAGCGGTCCTTGTCCAGCTCCTGCGTGGTGCTGTAGGTGGTCTGGTTCATGGAAGCGTACATCTGGGCCATCATCATGTAGTTGTAATAGTTGGAATAGCCGCCATAGCCGCCGTAACCGCCATACCCGTAGCCGTAACCGCCGTAGCCATAGCCGCCGTAGCCGCCATAACCGCCGTACAGGTTGTTGTAGTACATCGCGTACATCATCTGCTGGTAATAGGCTTCCTGCTCGGCGTTGCCGTTGGCATTGGCCACCGTCTCGCTGTGGACGGTCAGGAGCCAGATGTCGGCGTCGTCCTCGATGTCGAGGTCGTCCCGCTGGAGGACTTCCTGGAGGTGGTAGGTGATGTCAGGTGCGTACATCAGGTTCGCGCGGTCCAGGTCGCCCTGGTTCTCGGACGAGGCGCTCGCGTCGGTGAGGCCGGCGAAGGAGATGACGTCTTCGTCCGAAGTCATGCGGATGGTGGGGCTGAGCATCGACGGGAACAGGTCCACCAGCGTCTCGTCCTCCGGCATTTCGAACGGGAGGATGATGCTCGCCTTGTTGATGACCACCTTGTCGGGATTGCCGCCGCGGGCGGTGATGGCTTCGAGGACCTTCTTCTGGATGGGCGCCATCGGGAACACGGGCTTCAGTCCGCCGCCGCCCTCGATCCGGATGTCATCCACCGCGACGCCCTCCGGAGCTTCGTGGGTGGTGTGGTTGAAGGCGTACTGGTAGAACTTCTGGTTCTTGTCCAGGTATTCGGCCTCGTTGTAGAAGGCCGGCTCGCCGGGGATGAAGATGAAGGAGGTATCCTTCCGGACGCCGTCGTAGACGGAATTGACCGTCAGCGTCGCGATGTTGTTGTTGCGATAGTAGTAGTTGTTGCTGACCGACAGAAGGGACAGCTCGAACATGTTGATCCTTCCGCCGTTGCCTTCCGGGATGTCGGTCTCGATATAGATGCCCGGGACGGCCTTGACGAATTCCTTGTAGCGGTTGACGGTGGATCCCTTGGAACGGTTGACCAGTTCGGGACCGAGCTTCTTGAGGATGTCGATGTACCGCTGCCCGAAGGCGGGGGTGAATTCGAGGCAGAGGGAATCCTTGCCGTCATAGACGGGGATGCCCCGGGTGATGATCTCCGTGCCGTGCGGGACGTTCAGGTTCGTCCCGGACCGCTTGCTGCTGAGGGTGTCGGTCAGGGAATAGACGTACAGGTTCTGGAAGATGTTCTTCTCGCCGGGATAGGGGGTGGAGACGGTGTCCGCTGCGAAATGGACGCTGAACTTGACGAACCGGGGATCGTCTCCGATGTCCAGGGTGTCCAGGGCGGGGACCAGGGTGAAGGCGCTCGCACGGGTAGTCAGGCCGAAGGTTTCGTCCCGGACGGCCCCAATGGTGATCCGGGTGTCCGAGAAGCCCGACAGGTCGTCGGCCCGGCGGAGGCGGATGTCCTCGATCGGGAATTCGACGGTATAGGTATCGTAGAGGAGGCTCTTGTCAATGAGGTCTTTCCCGATTTCGGTGCTGGTCTTCACGCAGGCGGGAAGGACGAGGGGAAGGACGAAAAGGATTGCTTTGCGGAAAGCAGTTTTCATTATAACAGGCTGTCGTAAAATACGTTGTACTGGTCCATGTAGCTTCCGTCGGCCAGGGCTGCGGCGCTGAAGGGAAGGAGGGGCTTGTCCAGCTTCCGGCAGGCGTCGACAAGCTGCGGGGCCACGTTCTCCGAACCCAGGATGATGCCGTCGGAATACTGCGCGGCAAGTTGAGCAAGTTCCATGCCATCGGCCTTTTCGGAAAGGGTCACGTCCTTGGGCTTGATGCCGCCGAAGAGGATGGTCTTCGCGAACCCTTCGGCGAAGGGCTCCGCCGGTGTATCGTCGTACAGGGAGAGCACGACCTTGGCGCCGGAGAAGACGGGGTCGTCCTTGTAGGCCTTTTTCAGGTACAGGGGAAGGACGTGGGAGATCCAGCCGTGGCAGTGGATGATGTCCGGGGCCCAGCGGAGTTTCTTGACGGTTTCCAGGACGCCGCGGGCATAGAAGATGGCCCTTTCGCCGTTGTCGGCGAAGAATTGGCCGGCGTCGTCCCGGTAGATCTGCTTCCGGCGGAAATAGTCCTCATTGTCAATGAAATAGACCTGGATGCGGGCGGAGGAGATGGAAGCGACCTTAATGACGAGAGGCCGGTCCACGTCGCTGATGATGATGTTCATCCCCGAAAGGCGGATGACCTCGTGCAGCTGGTTCTTCCGCTCGTTGATGCAGCCGTATTTGGGCATGAAGGCACGGATCTCCTTCTTGCGTTCCTGGATGCCCTGGGGGAGCTGCCGGCACAGGTTGGCGATGGGGCTCTCCGGGAGGTAGGGATACATCTCGGAATTGACGAACAGGACTTTCTTGACGGAATCAGCCATAACTCATTATTTTAACATACAAAGTTAAGAATTTTTTTTGAGATTCGGTGCGAATGACTAACTTTGGGGCGAATTTGGGGTGTTATGCCGTATCCGAACAACAGATTGATGCGCCGCCGGATTTTCGGTGCCTGGGTGTCCACCGTGATCAGCATCAGCCTCGTGCTGCTGCTGGTGGGCGTGGCTTCCATCCTGCTCCTGAACGCCCGGAGCGTATCCGATTACTTCAAGGAAAACATGCAGGTGTCCGTCCTGATGAAGCAGGACGTGACGGAGGAGCAGGCCCTGGCCTACCAGTCCACCCTGGCTTCGGTCCCCGGCGTCCGCTCCACCACGTTCATCTCCCGGGAACAGGGCATCGAAGAGATGGCCAAGATGCTCGGAAGCGACTTCCTGGACGTGTTCTCCTCGGCCCCGGTACCGGTTTCCATCGATGTGAACCTGGAGGCGGACTATGTCTCCCTGGACAGCCTGGAAACGGTCAAGGCGCTCCTGTCGGCCTCGCCCCTGGTGGACGAGGTGGTGTACCAGACTTCGCTGGTGGAAGCCCTGAACGCGAACCTGCATAAGATCGGCCTGGTGCTGGGCGTCCTGATCGCCCTGCTCCTGTTCATCTCGTTCGTGCTGATCGGCAACATGGTGCGGCTCAATGTGTTCGCCCGGCGTTTCACCATCCACACGATGCAGCTCGTGGGGGCTACGCGCGGGTTCATCCGCGCCCCGTTCATCGGCCAGTCCGCCGTCCAGGGGCTGTTTGCGGCCCTGATCGCGATCGGACTGCTCGTCGGCGGGCTATTCATCCTCCGCCGGGAGTTCGTCCAGCTGTTCGAGATCTTCCAGCTGAAGACCCTGCTCCTGACGATGGGAATCGTCGTGGTTTCCGGTGTGCTGATCTGCGTGGTGAGCACCTGGATCGTCGTCGGACGCCTGGTCCGGTTCGACCGGGACCAGCTTTATGCATTTTGATTATGGGAAAGAATAACGGTAAGATGGCCATGACGGCCGGCGGATTGAAACTGATGATCGCCGGTCTCCTGGTGATGGCGGCGGGCTTCGTCCTGCTCGCCGGCGGCGGGTCCGACGACCCGCAGGTGTTCAACTATTCGATGTTCAATTTCCGGCGGCTCGTGGCGGCGCCCATCGTAATCGTCGCCGGCATCGTCGTGGAAGTGGTCGCCATCATGCGGCGGCCGAAGAAGGAGGAGTAGGCGATGGAGTGGTGGCAGGCGATTCTCCTGGGCCTCGTCCAGGGATTGACGGAGTTCCTCCCGGTGTCCAGTTCCGGACACCTGATGATTTTCAAGGAATTGCTGGGTGTGGACGGGGAAGGTTTCCTCGATTTCACGGTGACGGTCCATTTCGCCACGGTCCTCGCGACCATCGTGGTGTTCTGGAGCGCCATCTGGCAGCTGCTGAAGGGCTTTTTCAAGTTCAAGTATAACGACGAGACGGACTACATCTGCAAGATCCTCGTCTCGCTCATCCCCGTCATGATCGTGGGCTTCTTCTTCAAGGACCAGGTGGACGCGCTGTTCAGCGGATCGCTGAAACAGGTGGCCGTGGGCCTGTGCATCACGGCCGCGCTGCTGATCCTTTCCGACCAGATCGGGAAGCGGATCCGGGCGCCCAGGGCGAAGGACACCCGCAACGGCATCTCCTACGGCCAGGCCGCCCTCGTGGGCGTGGCGCAGGCATTCGCCGTGGTTCCGGGCGTCTCCCGGAGCGGCAGCACCATCGCCACCGGCCTGCTCTCGGGCGTCAAGCGGGAGGTGATGGCGCAGTTCTCCTTCCTGATGGTCCTCATTCCCATCATTGGCGAACAGTCGCTGGACCTGCTGAAAGTGGCGATGGGCAAGGAGGTCTTCGGCGCGGGTGTGGGCCCGGTCGCCCTCGTTTGCGGTTTCATCACGGCGTTTCTGGCCGGTCTGTTCGCCTGCAAGGTGATGATCGCCATCGTCCGGAAGGCCAAGCTCACTTGGTTCGCAGCCTACTGCCTCCTCGTGGCGGTGCTCATCTTCGTCCTGGCGTAATCCATGCCCCGGCACCTGACCTATTTCGTTTCCGACGTGCATCTGGGCCTCCAGGTCTCCGACCCGGCGGACCGGGAGGCGCGTTTCGTCTCCTTCCTGCGGGGCATTCCCGCTGCGGAGACGGAATCCCTGTATCTGCTCGGCGACATCTGGGATTTCTGGTACGAATACCGCGACGTGGTCCCGAAAGGGTACACGCGCGTGTTCGCCGCCTTGCAGGACCTGATGGACGCGGGCGTGAAGGTGTATTTCTTCCAGGGGAATCACGACATCTGGACCTACCATTATTTCGAGGAACTGGGGATGGTGAAACTGGAACAGCCCTATGTGACGCGGATCGGCGGGAAAACCTTCTGCCTGGGACACGGTGACGGCCTGGGCCCCGGCGACCGCGGCTACAAGTTCCTGCGCGGCATCTTCCACAACCGCTTCCTCCAGGTCTGCTTCAGCACATTGCACCCCTGGTTCGCCTTCCGGCTGGGAAACGGCTGGTCGCACCGCTCCCGCCTGGGAAAGAGCGTCGGCTATACGTTCAAGGGGGAATCGGAGCCGCTCTACAAGTTCTGCGACTCCTTTGCCGCCCGGCGAGCTGCCGAGGGAGAGCCTCCTGTGGACATTTTCCTTTTCGGCCACTACCACTGTGCCGTGGACATGCCCGTCGGTCCGGCCCGCCTCCTGCTGCTGCAGGATTGGATCACCGTATCGAACTGGATGGTGTACGACGCGGCCGGCGGAACCATTGATCGGTGCCCCTAAGGTGCTTGCAATCAGCAGGTTATAAATAATTCCCTGGGAGATTTCTCCCAGGGAATTTTCTGTATCTCGTTGTGTGTCAGCCTTTTGGCTGCTCCGAGTCTTTCTTGTAGAAATCCGGGACTTTCACTTCCGGGGGGTCTTCCCAGAAGATGGAGCGGTAGAGGGCCGGGAAAGTGCCGTCCTGCCAGGCCTGGACCAGGCCTTCCAGTTCACGGTCGGCGCCTTCTGGGTCGTATTCGGACTTGAGGTCGTTCTCGAAGAACTTGGCGATGCCCTGCCAGAAGCCGGCGGCCATGCCGTTCTTGTAGTCGTGGATGATGGAGTAGGGCGACTGGCCCGTTTCGCGGTCGATGAGCTTGAGGAGCACGGCGCCCTGGGAGATGGTCATCTTGCGGAGCGCCCCTTCGAAGTCCTTGAACAGCATGCCCTGGACTTCGTTCATGTAACGGTCCTTCTTCATCCGGCCGTAATTGTTCACGGCGATGGTGCTGTCCACGATTTCCTGGAGCCGGCCGGAGGCCTGGGCGTAGGGGTACACGCGGGCGAAATTATAGACGAGCTTGTAGTATTTCTTCCAGTCCTTCTGCTGCTTGCGGGCGAAGATCCAGACCGGTTCGATGGTATCGAAGTAGACGGTGTCCCCGTCCATCACCCGGTAGGTCAGATACCCGCTGTTCCCCTTGCCGTCCTCACCCATGATGATGCGGCGGGCCATCGCTTCCTGTTTCTCGCGTGCCTGGCGCATGGCCTTTTCCACGTGCTGGCCGGCGGCGGGGAAAACCGTCGCAAGCAGAAGTGATATGACAAGGAAGCGTCTCATTTCAGGTCGCAAAGATACTGCTTTGCAAATATTTCGCCAAAGACTTTTCAATCTTTCGGAAAGAGCCTTGGATCCTCCGGTCGAAAATGCGACGAACTTTTTTTTCAACAAAACACGTAACTACCGATAAAATCAAGCAGTTAAGTTTCAAAAACCGCGGTAGAAAAGTTTGAAAAAAGTTGTAAAAAAACTTGCTGATTCAAAAATATTTCGTAACTTTGCAATCCCTAAATCGGGACGAATAGCACCCAACCAGCTGATTATCAACGACTTAGGGGCAGTAAAGGAAAATTTTAAAACATTACAGCAATGTTACAGCCTAAAAGAACAAAATTCAGAAGGGAACAGAAAAACCGCATGAAGGGCAATTCCGGTCGCGGAAACCAGCTCGCATTCGGTTCCTTCGGACTCAAGAACCTGGA
>JAFSJK010000030.1 GCA_017439305.1 Bacteroidales bacterium
ATCGGGATGCGCTTGATGATGCCGGCGTTGTTCACGAGGATGTCGATCTGGCCCACCTCTTCGTGGATCTTCTCCACGAGGGCTTTCACATCGTCCTCCTTGGTCACGTCGCACACGTACCCATGCACGTTCGTGATGCCCGCTTCCTTATAGTTGTCCAGGCCCCGCTGCAGGGCGGCTTCGTTGATGTCGTTGAAAATGATGTTCTTGATGCCGGCGGCGACGAACGCCTTGGCGATGTTGAAGCCGATGCCGTAGGAGGCGCCGGTGATCCAGGCGTTCTTGCCTTCAAGGGAAAAAGGATTGTTCATGTTGTTTTTCTTTGGTCGCTGCAAATATACAAACGTTTGTATTCATTTCAAAATCTTTCTGGCGAAGATCGTGCTTGGGCAATTCCGCCGATTTTGTATCTTTGCGGAAATTTCACGGATATGAAAAAGTTATCATTCCTTTTGCTGGCGGTTGCCGCTGTGGGGGCGTTTGCGTGCTCCGGAGACCAGGTTGATTATGACATAACGGGAATCAATGTTCCCAAGGACGGGGTGCTCGTCCGGTTGGTGGACCAGATCAGCCAGGAAGCCATCGACAGCGCCGTCGTGGGCAAGAATGCCTTCCAGATGACGGGGTCCGCTCCCAAGGATGCTTACCTGGTCGTCTCCATCGACGGTTTCGACTGGGAATTCCCGCTGTTCAATGACGGGAAGCTGGTCCAGCTGAACCTTGCGGACAGTTCGATGATCGCGTCCGACCTGAATGTCAGGCTGACGGAATGCGACAAGCGGAATGCGGCGGAATATGACCGGTACAACCGTTTCCTGCAGGATTTCATGGCTCTTTCCGACGAGGAGCAGGAAGCCCGCTCCGCGGAATGGATTCCGCAGTATCGGGCCAGGATGGAGGAGTATACCGATTTCTATATGGGCATGATCGAGGAGAACAAGGACAATCTCATCCCCGTCGTCTTCATCAGCCAGGTCCCCGCTATGGCCGGTGAGGAGAAATTCAACGAACTCCTGGCCTCGGGCGCTCCTTTTGCCCGGCATCCGTATGTGCTGGACCTCAAGCGCCGGATGGATGAATCCGCCGCCAAGCGGCAGGAAGCGGAGGAGAAGAAGCAGGCCGTCATCGGCCAGAAGTTCCTGGATCTCGAGGAGGCCGATCCGGATGGCAACATGCACAAACTCAGCGAGTTCGTCGGACAGGGCAAGTGGGTCCTGGTCGATTTCTGGGCTTCTTGGTGCGGCCCCTGCAAGCGCGAGATGCCCAATGTGGTCAACGCCTACAAGAAGTATCACGACAAAGGCTTCGAGATCGTGGGTCTTTCCTTCGACCGCGAAAAAGAGCCGTGGGTGAAGGCCATCACCGAGTGGGAGATGCCCTGGATCCACCTTTCCGACCTGAAATACTGGCAGAGCGTGGCCTCCGATGTCTATTCTGTCAATTCCATTCCGGACAATCTGCTGATCGATCCGGAGGGTACCGTCGTTTCGCGCGGCCTTCGTGGGGATGACTTGGAAGCCAAGTTGGCTGAGGTCATGCAGTAAATCCATCAGTCCCGGGCCCTGGTGTCCGGGATTTTTCGGAATCATTGTACAAACGTTTGTATTATTCGTTTGGATTCCGTATCTTTGCCCCTTGAATGGTTACGATATCCGACATAGCCGCCGCCCTCGGGGTGACTCCGTCCACGGTTTCGCGGGCGCTTTCAGGAAGCCCGCGCGTGAAGGAGGAAACCCGGATCGCTGTCGAACGGATGGCTGCCGAGATGGGCTATGAGCGCAATATCGTTGCATCCAATCTCCGGAAAGGACGGTCCGACATCGTCGGCATCATCGTCCCGCGCATCCACCGCAATTTCTTCTCCAACGTCATCGGAGGCGCCGAATCCATCCTGGAAGCGGCCGGCTACTGTGTCCTGATCTGTCAGACGCACGAACGTTTCGACGCGGAGGTCAAGGCGCTCCGGACGCTCAGAAACAACCAGGTGGCGGGTGTCTTGATGTCCCACGCCATCGGCTCTGACAATGGAAAACACATCCAGGAAGTCCTCGGCGACCGGATTCCGCTCGTGCAGTTCGACCGCGTGTTCAGCGACCTGCCCGGCGCGAAAGTCGTGAGCAACAACTTCGAGGGTGCCTATGCCGCCACGAAGCATCTGGTGGAGCAAGGGTATCGCCGCATCGGCACCCTTGCGGGATATATGAACTCGGAGGCGTATGCGGCCCGCTTGGAAGGGTACCGCCAGGCGCTTCGGGACTGCGGCCTTCCGGTGGACGAATCCCTTGTCCATTATGATACCATCGTCCGCGAAACCGGTTTCGACGCGGGCCTGAAAGCCATCGAGGCAGGGTGTGACGCCCTCTACAGCGCCGGCGACTTCTCCGCCCTCGGCGCCATCGAAGCCGCCCGCTCCAAGGGACTCCGGATTCCAGAGGAATTCGGTATCGTAGGCACGGCCAATGAAGCCTTCACCTCCCTGATGACCCCGAAGATGAGTTCTCTCGCCCTGAATCCCTTCGAGATGGGCCGTCAGGCCGCCCAGGCTTTCCTCTCCGGAGAAGAGGGTACCGTCGTAGTACCCATGGAACTGAAAGTCCGGGAATCCTCCAGCCGCAACGAGCAACAAAACCTATCAACATATGCCTAAAGTAGTTACCTTCGGCGAAGTGATGCTTCGCCTCTCCACTCCCGGTTACCTGCGTTTCTCGCAGGCCCATCAGTTCGACGCCACCTTCGGCGGCGGCGAGGCCAACGTGGCCGTCTCCCTGGCCAATTACGGCATCGGCACCCAGTTCGTCACCCGTCTTCCCAAGAACGACATCGCCGAGATGTGCATCGCGGAGCTCCGCGGCTTCGGCGTCGGCACCGACGGCATCGTCTTTGGCGGTGACCGCGTGGGCATCTATTACCTGGAGACCGGCGCCGTCGCGCGCGGTTCCAAAGTCGTCTATGACCGGGCCCATTCCGCCATCTCGGAGATCCAGCCCGGCATGGTGGACTGGCACAAGGTCCTCGAGGGTGCCGACTGGTTCCACTGGACCGGCATCACCCCGGCTCTGAGCCAGGGCGCGGCCGATGCCTGCCTGGAAGCGATCAAGGTTGCCAACGAGATGGGCGTGAAGGTTTCCTGCGACCTGAACTACCGCAAGAAGCTGTGGAAGTACGGCAAGTCCGCTTCCGAGGTGATGCCCGCCCTCGTGGAAGGCTGTGACCTCATCCTCGGCAACGAGGAGGACGCGGAGAAGGAATTCGGCATCAAGCCCGAAGGCTTCGACGCCGAGAAGACGGGCGGCGAAATCGACCAGACCCGCTTCGAAAGCGTCTGCCGCCAGCTGATGGACCGCTTCCCGCGCTGCAAGAAGGTCGCGGTGACGCTCCGTGGCTCCATCAACGCGAACCATAACACCTGGGGCGGCGTTCTCTATGACGGTAAGACTCTCTGGCAGAGCAAGCGTTACGATATCACCCACATCGTGGACCGCGTGGGCGGCGGCGACTCCTTCATGGGCGGTCTCCTGTACGGCCTCCTGGCCTACGACACCGACCAGCAGGCGATCGAGTTCGCGGCGGCGGCTTCCTGCCTTAAACACACCATCATCGGCGACTACAACCGCGTCACCGTCGCCGAAGTCGAAGGTCTCATCGCCGGCGGCGGTTCCGGCCGGGTCAGCAGATAATTGGAATATGGCTAAGTTCAAGAAATTCGATACCGTCGGTATCATCAAGGGCACTGGAATCGTGCCGGTGTTTTACAATGCAGATGTGGAACTGACCAAGAAGGTGGTCAAGGCGTGCTATGACGGCGGCATCCGTGCTTTCGAGTTCACGAACCGGGGAGACGGTGCGCACCGCGTGTTCAAGGAGGTAGTCTCCTATGTGCGGGCCGAGTGCCCTGAGATGGCGTTCGGCGCTGGAACCATTCTGGATGCCCCCACGGCTGCGTTGTACCTGCAGCTTGGCGCGGACTTCCTCGTGTCGCCGTGCCTCGTAGACGAGGTTGCGCCGCTGTGCAACCGTCGCGGCGTGCCGTACAGCCCCGGCTGCGGCACCGTAACGGAGATTGTCCACGCGATGGAGCTGGGCTGCGACCTGGTGAAGGTGTTCCCGGCCGGCACCGTGGGCGGTCCCGCGTTCGTGAAGAATGTCCTCGGCCCGCTTCCTTGGGCGATGATCATGTGCACCGGCGCGGTGGAACCCACCGAAGAGAACCTCACGGCCTGGGCCAAGTCCGGCGTCACCGCCGTGGGCATGGGCTCCAAGCTCTTCCCGAAGGAAGTCCTGAAGGCCGGCGACTGGGCCTCGGTCTCCGCCCTCTGCGCAAAGTGCCTCACCTGGTTTAAAGCGTAAATATGAAGCGAATCCTCTCTCTCCTGGCTGCCGTGCTCGTTTGCGGCGGCCTTTTTGCCCAGTTCCGGTACCAGAATCCGGTGCTGCATGCCGATTATTCCGATCCGGACGTGTGCCGGGTGGGGGAGGACTACTGGATGACGGCGTCGTCGTTCAACTGCTTTCCCGGGTTGCCGATCCTGCATTCGCGGGACTTGGTACACTGGGAGCTGGTGGGTGCGGCGTTGACGGCGTATCCGGGCGAAGGGTGGGATGGTCCGGAGCATGATTTCCGGACAGTGGTGCACCACGGCAAGGCCGTGTGGGCGCCGGCCATCCGTTACCACGAAGGCTGGTATTACATCTATGTGGGGGATCCCGACCGGGGCATCTTCATGGTCCGGACGCAAGACCCGACAGGACCTTGGGAGCCGCCCGTCTGGGTGGTCCGGGAGAAGGGGTTCATCGATCCGTGCCCCTTCTGGGACGAGGATGGAAAGGCTTATCTGTCACACGGTTGCGCCGGCTCCCGGGCGGGGAACAAAAGTATTTTGTTCGTCGCGCCGATGACGCCGGACGGGACACGCCTCCTGGGGCCTTCCCGCATCGTGTATGACGGGCACCTGAGCCAGCCCACCATCGAAGGAACGAAGTTCTACAAGCGGGACGGGAAGTATTACATCTTCTCGCCTGCCGGCGGTGTCGCCACCGGTTGGCAGACGGTTCTCCGGGCGGACAACCCTATGGGCCCGTACGAGGAACGCATCGTGATGGCCTGGGCCCCGGGCACCATCAACGGCCCCCATCAGGGTGGTTGGGTGCAGACGCCGGAAGGGGAGGACTGGTTCCTTCATTTCCAGGACAAAGGCGCCTATGGCCGCATCGTCCATCTGCAGCCCATGCGCTGGGGGGATGACGGCTGGCCGGTCATCGGCGAGGATCCGGACGGGGATGGCTGCGGACAGCCTGTTGCAAGCGCCGTGTGCCCCCGTGTCGGGCCTTCGGAGGACATCCCGGTTTACAAGCCGTATGGCATCGGTCCTGAGTGGCAGTATCCTGCCGTTCCTTCACCCTATTGGCATTTTGCGCTTCCGGACGGTGTGCGGCTTTATTCCGTGGAGCAGACCTGGCCTTACAGGAACCTCTGGGACTGCCCGAATTTCCTGGCTCAGAAATTTCCGGCCGAGCGGTTTACCGTCCGGGCGAAGCTCTCTTTCCGGCCTAACCCGCAACTCAAGGAGCGCGGCGAACAGGCGGGTTTCGCCGTGATGGGGAACGATTATGCCGGGCTCCGGCTGACCGATACCGCCGAAGGTGCAAGGCTGGAATTTATTGAGTGTCAAGGCGCTTCCAAAGGAAAAGCCGAGGTCGCGAAGACGTTGGCCGTCCTTCCGTACCATTTCATCCCGCTTCCGCACGGGCGGGAGTCGAAGAATGTTCCGCTGGTGTCCTATCCCGATGTGCCCGAAGTGGTCGTCTGGGTGGAGCTGGACGTCCGGGCGAAGGCGGTGGAGGGGGATGTTCCCGACGCCGTATGCCGATTCCGCTATAGCTTGGACGGGAAGCGTTTCACGCAAGTGGAAGGGACGTTTACGGCGCAGCCGGAGATGTGGGTCGGCGCGAAGTTCGGCTTCTGGTGCAACCGGTTTGCGTCCAAGAACGATGCCGGCTGCCTGGATGTCACGGATCTGACTGTCAAACCCGCATTCGACCCGTTGGAGGGATTCAACTACGACGAATCGAAGGTCCCGGACTATACGCTTCCGGACCTGCTGGCAGGTGCCCGGACGGTGAAGGACTGGGAAAAGTGGCGCCGTCCGCAACTGGCCGGGCTTTTTGAAAAAGAGATGTTCGGCAGCGTTCCCGGCAAGCCGGGGGGCCTGCATTTCCAGGTCCGGGATGATGCCCCGGACGCTTTTGACGGCCTCGCTACCCGGCGGCAGGTCCGCATCTTTCTCAATGCCGAAGAATCTGAATACGAGGACCTTCTGATCTATGTCCCCAACAAGCGGAACGGTCCTGTGCCGGCCTTCCTCGGCGTAAACTTCTTTGGAAACCATACCATTGACACGGATCCGGGGATCTTTTTTCCGGATTCACTCCGTTACCGGAAGGATTACAAGCTGGACGCCCGCGGTTCCCAGCAGCAGCGCTGGCCGGTCCGGACCATCCTGGAGCGCGGTTATGCCGTCGCTACCTTCTGCTGCGAGGATGTCGTTCCCGATGCGCCCGGTTATCCCGGGGTCCGCGCACGCTATGACGGATACAGCTGGGGCGCCCTGGCCGCCTGGGGGTGGGGACTCTCCCGTGCCCTGGACTATCTGGAGACTGATTCCGATGTCGATGCCGCCCGTGTGGCCGTGTTCGGCCATTCGCGGATGGGCAAGGCCGCTGTATGGGCGGGTGCCCGGGATACCCGCTTTGCGATGGTGGTTTCCAATGCATCCGGCTGCGGGGGAGCGGCCCTGTCCCGCCGTCGCTTCGGTGAGACGGTCCGCCGCATCAACACGGCTTACCCGTACTGGTTCTGTGATGCCTTCCACAAATACGGCGACAACGAAGACCTCCTGCCTTTCGACCAGCACGGACTTCTTGCCCTCATCGCCCCGCGTCCCCTCTACGTGGAAAGCGGCAGCGAAGACCGCTGGTCCGACCCGCAGGGAGAATTCCTGGGCCTGGCTTATGCCTCTCCAGTGTACGAACTCTATGGATTTGAGGCGTTTACGCCTTCAGATCGGCCTGGTGTGGAGCAACCCGTCATCAAAGGCCGCACCGGTTACCACATCCGTTCCGGCCGGCATGAAATCCTTCTCTACGACTGGTTGCAGTACCTGGATTTCGCAGACCGCTTCTTGAAATAACGGCTGATCCTAGTAATCCTCCACATTGTAGCGCGTAAGGATGTCCATATGCATGAAGTGGTCCTTGCGCGGGGGAATCTTGCCCAGGATGGCATGTTCGGCGAGGGCTTCGATGGCCAGGCGGACCTGCTCTTCCGGGCGCTGGCAGATGAGGACGGAGACGGTGCCGTCCCGAAGGGCTTCCATGTTGGCTTTCAGGTTGTCGAAACCGACTACGCGGCGGCCGGGGTCCGGATGGCGGCGAAGGAAGGGAACGACAAGGTGGATACGTGAATTGAACATCACGATGTGATGGACGTCAGGATGCCCGGTGAAGTAAGACTCGAGAACCTGGTCGATGCCGGCCGGATCGTTGGGGTCGATGAACACGTTGTCGATCTTGCACTCGGGAGAATGCTCCAGCATGTAGTCCAGGAAACCGGCGCGGCGGTTCACGGTCGGGTCCGACTGCTGGTAACGGTCGCGGCGGACGCGGATGATCAGGACGCTGGAGATATCCTGTCCGCGCGTCAGCTGGTCCGCGCACAGGTAACCGCTCTTGTGCAGAGGCATGCCGAAATACGCCAGATATCCGTTTGATTCAGGCCTGGAGTCGATGAAGCAATAGGGGATTCCACGCGCCTGGAACTGCTCCGTGACGGCTTGGGTCGCCTCCTGGAACATGGGTGCGAGGACGACGCCGGAAGGAGCGGCCTCCAGGACGGCCGCACTGGCGGTCCGGAAGGAATCGATGTCATACTGGTCGTATTCGAACAGCTTGGTTTCCAGGCTGGCGGAGGTCACGGAATCCGTCGTGAGGGCGATGCCGGAAACGGCCAGGTCCCAGAAAGTACCGGGCTCATGTGCGGGGAGGAGGATGGCGATCAGATGCTTTTTCCCTTTTGCCAGCAGTGAGGCGAATACGTTGGGTTCGTAACCCAGTTCCTGGATGGCTTCCATCACCCGTGCATAGCTTTTGCGCGAAACTTCACCCCGGTTGTGCAGCACGCGGTCCACCGTCCCTTTGGAGAGGCCGGTACGACGGGCGATGTCGTTGATGGTGATCTTTTCGTTCTGTGCCATGCGATGTGGTTTCCGGCTGCAAATCTGCGAAAAAAAAAGAACCATTGCAAGAAAAATCGGAAAAATCGTGCACGGGCACGGTGGCTCTCGCGTTTATCCACATGAGTTGTTGAAAAAAATTCCGTTACCGTGCACGGAAATTCAAAAATACTTTTTATATTTGCAGACGTACAATAGTAACCACAGATGAAAGCACGCCTCACCCTCCTTTCCCTGATTGTCCTGGCGGTCGCCTGCAAGGGCGGAAATACCGACACGTTTGACGCTCTGTATAAGGACCTTCCCTTCGAAATGCCCCGTGTGGAAATGCCTTCCATCCCGGCCCGGACCGTCGTCTTGACCGACTTTGGCGGAGTGGGTGACGGCGTCGCCCTGAACACCGCCGCCTTTGCCGATGCCATCGCGTCGCTCGAGAAACAGGGGGGCGGCAAGCTGGTCGTCCCGGCCGGCATCTGGCGGACCGGCCCCATCGAGCTCAAGAGCCATATCGAGCTGAGCGTGGACAAGGACGCCATCGTGGTGTTCGACCCGGACCAGGATCTCTATCCCATCATCGATACGAATTTCGAGGGACTGGATGTTCGCCGCTGTCTTTCTCCGCTCAATGCCACCGGTGCGCATGACATCGCAGTCACGGGCGGCGGCATCTTCGACGGAAGCGGCGAGTTCTGGCGCGAAGTCAAGCGCCGCAAGGTTTCCGATGACCAGTGGAAGGAAATCCTTCAGCGCGGAGGCCTCGTCTCCGAGGACGGGAAGAACTGGTTCCCGGACGAGGGCTATGCCAAGGCCCGTGCTACGGCCGGCAGCCTGAACTATCCGGACCCTTCGCTGGACGAGTTGGAAATCAAGACTTTCCTCCGTCCGGTGCTGCTTTCTTTCCGGGAGTGCGAGCGCGTCCTCATCCAAGATTGCACTTTCCAGAACTCCCCGTGCTGGAACCTGCATCCACTCTATTGCAAGGATGTCATCATCAAGGACATCACGGTCCGCAACCCGCATTTCTCCGCCAACGGCGACGGCATTGACATCGACGCCTGCGAGAACGTGATCCTCACCGGTTCCTCCTTCGACGTGGGCGACGATGCCATCTGCATCAAGTCCGGCAAGGACGCCGATGGCCGCCGTCATGCCCGCAAGTGCCGCAACCTCATCATCTCCGACTGCACCGTCTATCACGGTCACGGCGGCTTCGTCGTGGGCAGCGAGATGTCCGGCGGCGTGGAGAACATCCGTGTGACGGGCTGCCGTTTCATCGGCACGGACGTGGGCCTTCGCTTCAAGAGCGCCCGCGGCCGGGGCGGCCTGGTGAAGGATATCTGGTGCGACCATATCTATATGAAGGACATCGTCACGTATGGCGTCGTCTTCAACCTCTATTACATGGGGGTCGCCGCGACGGAGATGTCCAAGGACGGAACCCCGGACATCCAGCCTGTCGACGAGACCACGCCGGAATTCCGCGACTTCCATTTTTCGGACATCCTTTGTTCGGGTGCGGAGCAGGCGGTCTTCATCAACGGAATCCCGGAACTGCCGGTCCGCAATATCACCTTCCATGACTGCAACTTTACCGCCGGCAAGGGCGTCGAGTGCCATAACCATGAGAACGTGACCTTCGAGAATGTCATCGTGAACGGAGAAAAGATATGAAAAAACTCATCTACTTAACCTGTATCTGGCTCATGGCCAGTTCTTTCACGACCATCCACCTGATGGGTGACTCCACGATGGCGGAGAAGGATCTCTCCGATGGAAAGCCTGAGCGGGGATGGGGGATGATGTTCCCGAATTTCGTGGACAGCACCCTCCAGGTCATCAACTACGCGCAGAACGGCCGCAGCACGAAGAGTTTCATCGACAAAGGTCTCTGGGACAAGGTGTACAATGCCTTGAAACCCGGAGATTATGTCTTCATCGAGTTCGGCCACAATGATGCGAAGGCCGACGATCCCGAACGCTACGCTCCTGCGTACGGTGCATATCAGGACAATCTCCGCACGTTCATCCGCGGTGCCCGTGAGAAGGGCGCGACCCCGATCCTCCTGACTCCGGTGGCCCGCCGCTGGTTCAAGGACGGCAAGCTGGACCGCAACTGCCATACGGACTATCCCGCTGCGATGAAGCAGGTGGCCGATGAGATGGGTGTCACCCTCCTGGACATCACCACGCCCACCCTCGACTGGATCGAAGGCCTGGGCGACGAGGCGTCCCGCCCGTACTTCATGCATCTGCCCAAAGGCAAGTATGCCTGCGCCCCGGAAGGAAAGGAGGACAACACCCACACGGTGGCCGCCGGCGCCCGCAAGGTTACGGAAATCGTCTGCGAGGCCCTCAAGAAGCAGGTTCCCGCCATCGGCGACCACCTGGTGCGCTATGACATCGTGGTGGACCAGACCGGCCATGGCGACTATATGACCGTGCAGGAAGCCATCGACGCGGTTCCCAACTACAGTCACTCGAAAATCACCACTATCCTCATCAAGGCCGGCACTTACAAGGAGTGCATCGACATCCCCCACACCAAGTTCCGGATGAAGATTTCCGGCCAGGGTGCCGACAGGACCATCCTTACCTACGACAATTATGCGGAGAAGATCTGGCCCGGCAATGATTTCAAGATCGGCACTTCCGGCAGCGCAAGCATCTATATCCACTCCAGCTACGTGACCTTCGAGGACCTCACCTTCGAGAACACCGCGGGGGAGGGCAAGGAGATCGGCCAGGCGGTGGCCGTGTTCACCGACGGTGACTTCCTGTTCTTCCATCGCTGCCGCTTCATCGGCAACCAGGATACGCTTTATACCTACGGCCGGTTCGGCAAGGAAGGCGGCATCAAGCGGAACTATTTCCTGGACTGCTACATCGAAGGCACGACCGATTTCATCTTCGGCCCCAGCATCGCCTATTTCGAGAACTGCCTCATCCACAGCAAGAAAAACAGCTACGTGACCGCTGCTTCCACCCTCCCGGGGCAGAAGTACGGTTATGTGTTCAAGAACTGCAAGTTGACGGCCGCCCCCGGTATCGACAAGTGCTATCTCGGCCGTCCCTGGGGTGCCTATGCCAAGACCGTGTTCATCGACTGTGAGCTGGGCGGCCATATCCTTCCCGACGGCTGGCACGACTGGGAAAAGGAAGGGAAACCCGATACCAAGAAGAACTCCTATTACGCCGAATACGGTTCCACCGGTCCCGGTGCCAGGGGGGCCCGCGTGAAATGGGCCCATGCCCTGAAGGCCAAGGACCTGAAAGACTACACCTTCGAAAAGGTGATGTACCAGCCGCAGGACGGCATCGTCTGGAATCCCTTTGACAACCGATAGATGAAGAGAATCGTCCTACCGCTCCTCCTGTGCTGCCTTGCAGCCTGCGCCCCGAAACCGGAAGAACCGCTTTCCGTGCGGATGGTGCGCTCCGAGATCAAACGGGCACCCGAAGCCACTTTCCTGGATGGCCAGGAGGGTGGCTACAAGTGGAATTATACCACCGGCCTGGAACTCCGTAGTTTCCTCGCGGTTTTCCGCGCGTATGAGATTCCTGAATTTGACGCGTATGTGCGCGCATGGTATGACGGCATCCTGGATGAAGAAGGAAACATCGGCGGGAAATACGACCTCGAGAAGTACAACCTGGACCATGTCTGTCCGGCCAGGACGGTGCTTTCCCTGTATATGGCCACCCCGGACAAGCGGTATGCGAAAGCCATCGGGACTGCCCGTGAACAGCTTCGGGGCCAGCCCCGTACCGATGCCGGCGCTTTCTGGCACAAGAAGGTTTATCCCGGCCAGGTTTGGCTGGACGGCCTGTACATGGCCGAGCCTTTCTATGCCGCCTATGCCCACGTTTCCCACGAGACCGAGGCTTTCGACGACATCGCCCTCCAGTTCAAGGTCGCTGCCGAGAAGACCTATGACCCCGCGACGGGACTCTACCGTCATGCCTGGGATGAGACCCGCAGCATGTTCTGGGCCGATCCCGTAACCGGCCAGTCCGCCCACTGCTGGGGCCGGGCCCTCGGCTGGTACACGATGGCCCTCGAAGAGGTGATCCCGTTTTTCCCGGAGGACCATCCCGGGAAAGCTGAACTCCAGGGTATCCTGGAAGGCATCCTTGCCACGCTCCCGAAATATGCGGATCCGGAAACCGGCATGTGGTACCAGGTCCTCGACAGTCCGGAACGGGAAGGCAACTACCTGGAATCCACCTGTTCCGCCATGTTCACTTACGCCTACCTGAAGGCGTTGCGGGAGGGCTGGGCCATTCCTGAAAGCATCGATCCGAAGGCCCTCTATGACAGTCTCGTGAAGACTTTCATCCGCGAGGATGCGGACGGGACTTTGAACCTGACGCAGTGCTGCGCCGTCGCCGGCCTCGGCGGCAAGGAGAACCGCAGCGGCACCTTCGACTATTATATCAACGAGAAAATAATCGAGAATGATCCGAAGGGCATCGGCCCCTTCATCTGGGCTTCCCTTGAATACGAACATCTATGAAGAAAGCATTGACACTCCTGGCTCTGGCCTGCCTCCTGGCCTCCTGCGGCGGCAAGGAGGAACCGGTCATCCCCGATACCCCCAAGGCACCTTCCGCTCCCGCGAACGTGAAGCTGAAAAAGGCGACGGAAACCAGCCTGCAGTTCCAGTGGGACCAGGTGGCGGATGCAACCTCCTATGCCTGGGAGATCCAGAAGGACGGTGCTAAGGTGAATGAGGGAACCATCGGCACCCGCAACGTGGAAGTTACCGGCCTGACCAAGGCGACGGACTACCGTTTCGGCGTGAAAGCCGTGAATTCCGGAGGATCTTCCTCCCTGACCTGGGTCGATGCCCGCACGGAAGGTACGGACGAGCCGGTTGTCCCGACTCCCACCCCGTCGGAACACTATGACGAGTTCTCCATTCCTGCTTACGAGGACGCGGCGCACGAAGCGCTGGCTTTCCCGGGGGCCGAAGGCGGCGGAATGTACGCTACTGGCGGCCGTGGAGGGAGCATCTACCACGTAACCTCCCTGGAGGATAACAGCACGAACGGCACGCTCCGCTACGGCATCGAGAAAGGGGAGCGCCCGCTTACCATCGTGTTCGACGTGGCCGGAACCATCGCCCTGCAGAAACAACTGAACATCACCAAGGGCGACCTCACCATCGCGGGCCAGAGCGCTCCGGGCGACGGTATCTGCCTGAAGAACTATACGTTCCGGATCGGCGCCAGCAACGTGATCGTCCGTTTCATCCGCTGCCGGATGGGCGACGAGACAAAGACTGAGGACGACGCCATGCAGGTAATGAGCCACGACGATGACAAGTACGACCGGATCATCATCGACCACTGCTCCGTGAGCTGGTGCACCGACGAGTGTGCTTCCTTCTACGGGATGAAGGACTTCACTTTCCAATGGAACATCGTTTCCGAGAGCCTCCGCAACTCCATCCACGACAAGGGTGCCCACGGGTACGGCGGCATATGGGGCGGCAACAATGCCAGCTACCACCACAATCTGCTGGCCCACCACGACAGCCGCAACCCCCGTATCGACCACGACTACGTGTCCACGCAGAAAGGTCCGGTCACGATTTCCAACAACGTGGTCTACAACTGGAAAGGCAATACCTGCTACGGTGGTGAGAGTTCCTCGGACCATGGAACCGATTACCGGAAGTACAACTTCTTCAACAACTACTACAAACCCGGTCCTGCGACCCCGTCCAACCATATCTGGTTCCTGCAGCCCACGACTTCCTGCAGCAATTGCGGCGGCACTATCCTTCCCGGCCACTTCTACATGGACGGCAATGTGATGTACGGGCAGAGCGCCCTGACCTCCGACAACTGGAAGGCGGGCACGAGCTCTCCGGTATCGGTCTATATCAGCGAGGCCAATGCGGCCAAGATCAAGGAAACGGACCGTTTCGCCACCGGCATATACCAGAGTGTCCATACCGGCCAGGCTTGCCTGGATCCTGTCCTCGCCTATGCCGGAGCCAGTTTCGCCCGGGACAACATCGACGCCCGTATCGCCCGCGAGACCAAGGACGGCACTTCCACCTACAAGGGCAGCAACACGTCCGCCAAGGATCCTTCCAAGAACGGCCTCATCGACACCCAGACCGATGTCAATGACGGCACCTGGGTGAACGGCTGGCCGGTCTATGGCTTTTCCGGGGACCCGGTCCGGGATTCCGATTCCGACGGCATGCCCGACTGGTTCGAGGACCAGTTCGGCCTGGGCAAGAAAGACAGGGCCGACGCCGCCCAGTCCACCCTGGACAAGTACGGCCGCTACACCAACCTGGAAATGTATCTGCACTACCTCGTGAAGGACATCGTCGCCGCCCAGAACGCCGGCGCCTCCTACCTGCAACTGTAATACATATAATTCATAACCAATCTTAAATCAACCATCCATGAAAAATCCAGTCAAGAAACTCGCACTTGCGCTTCTCGGCCTGGTTTCGGCTTGGTCCCTGTCCGCCCAGACGACCATCACGGGCGTCGTGACGGACGAGACCGGTGAGCCGCTCATCGGAGCGGGCGTGGTTGTCGAAGGCACGACCATCGGCACCATCACCGGCATCGACGGCGACTACACGCTGACCGTGCCTGCTGACGCAGTGAACCTGGTGTTTTCCTTCATCGGACTGAGCGACCAGACGGTGGCCATCGCCGGCCAGACCGTCATCGACGTCGTCCTGAAGGTAGACTCGACCTTCCTCGACGAAGTGGTCGTCGTGGGTTACCAGACGGTCAAGCGCCGCGACCTCCTCGGCGCCGTCGCTTCCGTCGGTTCCGACAAGCTCACCGAACAGCCGGTGACCTCCGTCTCCCAGGCCCTTTCCGGTAAGATGGCGGGTGTCTCCGTCGTCACGACGGAAGGTGACCCGGACGCCGATGTCAAGATCCGCGTCCGCGGCGGTGGTTCCATCACCCAGGACAACAGCCCGCTCTACATCGTGGACGGCTTCCCGGTGGAATCCATCAACGACATCCCGTCCTCCGAGATCCAGTCCATCGACGTCCTGAAGGACGCCTTCTCCACCGCCATCTATGGTTCCCGGGGTGCGAACGGTGTCGTCATCGTCACGACCAAGAGCGCCGAGAAGGGACAGAAGGTCTCCGTGAAGTTCAATGCCTACTACGGCCTCAAAAAGATGGCCAACGCGGGCGCGATCCAGGCGATGAATCCCGAGAACTTCGTGAAGTTCCAGTATGAGCTGGCCTCCATCCGCGACAACCTGAGCAACAACTACTACCCTTACTTCGGTACCTTTAACGATATCGACCTGTACCAGGGGCTCCAGGGCAACAACTGGGTGGACGCCGTCTTCGGCAAGACCGGTTCTTCCCTGAGTGCGGACTTCTCCATCTCCGGCAGCGGTGAGAACTACAACTGGACGATGGGTTATTCCCACATGGGTGACGACGCCATCATGATCGGCTCCAACTACACCCGTGACAACCTGAGCTTCAAGGCCAATTTCAAGACTTCCAGCAACACCAGCATCGATGCCAACATCCGCTACTCCCGCGTGAATACGCGCGGCTCCGGCGCCAACGGCATCAACGACCGTGCGACGACTTCCGGTAACGGCCGTCTCAAGCACGCCGTCTCCTACGCTCCCATCCCCGTGGCTCCGATGTCTTCGGATTCCGACCTGGAGCAGGACTATGGCGACAACGCTCCGCCGCTCGTGTCCGTGGCTGACAACGATTCCAAGCGCATCCGTTCCACCTGGAACGCCAATGCCGCTTTCAACTGGACGATCATCGACAACCTCCGCCTCAAGATCGAGGGCGGCCTGGAGGACTACCGCCAGGGCGACGACCGTTTCTACGGCCTGACCACCTATTATGTGGCAAACCAGTCCACCGTGAAGAACACGCCTTCTACCGAACACAAGGAGGCCTTCCGTACCCGGTATCGCAACACGAATACCCTCAACTACGATTTTGCGGAACTCATCAACAATGCGGACCATCAGCTGACCGCCCTCCTCGGTGAGGAAATGACCATCACCAAGAGCAATACGATCACTGCCCTGGTGGACGGCTTCCCGGTCCAGTACGATGCAAACATGGCCTGGCATTTCATGGCCTCCGGCATTCCGGCCTCTTCCAACAACTACTACAGCCCGGATGACAAACTCCTGTCCTTCTTCGGCCGTGTGAACTACGACTACAAGCACCGTTATTCCATCGGAGCCACACTCCGTGCCGACGGTTCCTCCAAGTTCGCCCGCGGTCACCGCTGGGGCTTCTTCCCGTCCGCCGCTGCTTCCTGGACCATCTCCAACGAGCCCTGGATGGACAATGCCCACAGCTGGCTGGACCAGCTCAAGCTCCGCTACAGCTTCGGTACCGCCGGTAACAACAACATTCCTTCCGGTCAGCTGATGAAGCAGTACGCCTCCTCCACCACTTCCTGGCTCTCGGTGACCCAGAACATCTTCACCGCCGGCAAGGTCCTGAACAATCCGGACCTGACCTGGGAGACCACCTACACGCACAACATCGGTCTGGACTTCTCCCTGTTCCAGAGCCGTCTCAGCGGTAGCATCGAGGCGTATCAGAACGATACGAAGAACCTCCTCATCAACTTCCCGATTCCGGGTTCCGGCTATGACAGCCAGTATCAGAACGTAGGTTCCACCCGCAACCGCGGTATCGAGCTCACCCTCAACGCTCCGCTCGTTTCCAACAAGAACTTCTCCCTGAACCTCGGTGGCAACATCGCCTACAACATCAACCGGGTCACCGACCTGGGCGGCCTGGAGGCCATCATGGCCCAGTCCTACTGGGCTTCCACCGAAATCGGCGACGACTACATCGTCCAGGTGGGCCAGCCTCTCGGCAACATGTACGGCTACCTCAGCGACGGCATGTACTCGGTCGACGACTTCACCTGGGACGGCGCCAAGTGGGTGCTTAACGATGGGGTTGTGGACTGCTCTTCCATCATCGGCGCCGCTTACATGCGTCCCGGTGCTCCGAAATACAAGAACTTCGACGGCTCCGAGGACAACAAGGTCACCGTGGCCGACCGTACCGTCATCGGCAATGCCTCTCCGGACTTCACCGGCGGTTTCAACCTCAGCGGATACGCCTACGGCTTCGACTTCAGCGCCAACTTCAACTTCATGATCGGCAACCAGGTATACAATGCCAACAAGGTGGAGTTCACCTCCTCCCGCAAGTACTACAACCGTAACCTCCTGAACATGATGGATGTGGACAAGCGCTGGACCAACATCGACTGGACCACCGGCGAGCTTATCACCGACGCTGAGACCCTTCGCTCGGTCAACGCCGGCCGGACGATGTGGAATCCCGCCATCGGCACCGCCGTGTTCAGTGACTGGGCTGTCGAGGATGCTTCCTTCCTCCGCCTCCAGAGCGCTACGCTCGGTTACACCCTCCCGGAGGACGTGACCAAGAAGATCCACATCCGCAAGCTCCGCCTGTACGTGACGGGCACCAACCTGCTCTGTCTCACCAAGTACTCCGGGTATGACCCGGAAGTGGACACTCGCCGTTCCACCCCGCTCACCCCGGGCGTGGACTATTCCGCATATCCCAAGAGCATCGGCTTCGTGGCCGGTATCAACCTCACCTTCTAATCCGCTACCGATATGAAAAAGATTGTTTATATCCTTTCTGCGGCCGTCCTGGCCGTCTCGGCGGTTTCCTGTGAAAAATTCCTGGATTCGAAGTCCCCGTCCACGTTCGATTCGGCGACTGTCTTTTCCAACTACGCGCTGACGGAGAATACCATCTTCTCCATCGCCCAGTCTTTCGGCGAGACGAACAACTATCGCGGCCGGTACCTTCCCTGGATCGGTCTGAACAGTGACATCGAGTGGTACAATACCTTCAAGGTCACGGACGAAAAGTACCAGATCGCGGGTTATTCCCAGCTGCCCAACAACAGCCAGCTGAACCTGAACAACGGTCCTTTCGCCAAGATGTATGAAGCCATCGAACGTGCCAACCTGTGCATCGAGGGCATCCGTGAGTACGGAAACCCTGAGGAGAAAGCCGACATGGCTTATCTTCTGGGCGAAGCGCTGACCCTCCGTGCGATGATCTATTATGACCTCGTCCGTGCCTGGGGTGATGTCCCCGCCCGTTTCGAGTCTACCACCAGCACGACGATCTACAAGGCCAAGGAAAGCCGTGACGTCATCTTCAAGCAGCTGCTTGCCGACCTGGAAGAGGCAATCCCGTATCTGCCTTACCCGGGCGCCAATGCGACGACTTCCCGCACCGACCGCGTAAACAAGCTGTTCGCGGAAGGCCTGTATGCCCGCATCGCCCTGATGGCTTCCGGCTATGCCCAGCGTCCGGACGACGGAATGGTGGGAACCGGTGACCTGGGTACCAACCGCATGACCAGCGATCCCGACCTCCAGAAGAGCGTCCTCTATCCCAAGGCCCTGGCCTATCTGGAGGATGCGATCTCTTCCAATTCCGCTTCCCTGGAAGACTTCGAGTCCCTGTGGAAGAACCAGAGCAACCGTGACAACCTCGTCGCCGGTCCTGGCCATGAGAGCCTGTTCGTGATCCCGTTCTCCGACGGCCGTGGCCGTTGGAACTACACTTTCGCGGTGCGTTCCGAGGGTTCCAGCTTTGCCGGCGGTGCCACGGTCACCCGTGGCGGCGATGCCGGTCCGGTACCCACGATGTGGTTCGACTATGATCCCAACGATGTCCGTCGTGACATCACCTGCGTGAACTGGCGCTGGAACAACCAGGATGAGCCTGAACTCGTCGGTATCCAGCGGTGGTACTTCGGCAAGTATCGCTGGGATTGGATGACCCGCGACCCCTACAAGGGCGGTAACGATGACGGCGTGAAGCCTGTTGTCCTCCGTTATGCCGACATCCTCCTGATGGCCGCCGAGATTGCCAACGAACAGGGCGACCTGGCCGCTGCCAAGGATTACCTCCTCGAGGTCCGCGAGCGTGCCTTTAAGGGCCACGAGGACCAGGCTGAGGACTATGTGTCCCGCATTTCCTCCAAGGACGCGATGTTCAACGCCATCGTGGACGAGCGCGCCTTCGAGTTCTGCGGCGAGATGACCCGCAAGTTCGACCTCATCCGCTGGGGCATGCTCAAGCAGAAGATGGACGAAGCCAAGGCCAAGATGAAGGACCTGCGTGACCTCACCGGCGAATACGCCCAGGTGAACATGCTGGGTGGCGACGTCTACTACCAGGTGGACGGAAAGAACATCATCATCTACGGTTTCACCGGCGAGGCTGTCAAGCCTTCCGGCGCCTGGGAAAAGAAGGCCGAATACTTCACCAAGACCGTGGACAGCAAGGGTGCCGACACCGGTCTGTATGACGCGCTGGTGGAGGGTATCTATTCCCGCGATCCGGAGCAGTACATGTTCTGGCCCATCTACAACGACACCATGACCAACAGTCAGGGTCGCATCAAGAATGACTACGGTTACGAGAGCCTTTAATACCGAAGCCTTATGAACTACAAGAATATACTGAAAGTTTCCCTGGCGGCCCTGACCGGCCTTGCCGTGCTCTCGGGTTGCGTCAAGAAGGAGTTTGAGGAGATTACTGACCTTTCCCTTGCCCGCTGCCTCGAGCCGCAGAACCTCACCGCCCGGGTGGATGCCTCCGCGGGTGACGTCATCACCTTCGGATGGGATGTGAACAAAGACGCCGGCGGGTATGAACTCGTGGTATACACCGACGAGGCGATGACCCAGATGGAGAACAGCTGGGCGCTCGAGCCCGGCCAGGTCCCCCTGACCACCCGTCTGACCGCGGACCAGAAATACTGGTTCACCGTGCAGGCCTACAAGGTGGATGCGAACGGCGAGCGGGTGACCAGCACCCTGTCCCACATCGCGGTCTATGACGGCAGCGTGAAGACCTATGCGGTGAAGGACAACCTCTATCTGGAGGTCACCGGCCGCAGCATGTCTTCCATCTCCCTTGCCTGGAGTAACGAAGTCTCCGATTATAAGGAAGTTACCAACCTCTCCGCCGTCCCCGTGAAGGGCGGAAAGACCGTGAAGATGGACCTTACCGACGCGCAGGCTTCCGCCGCCGCCGCGACCATCGACGGCCTGGATCCTTCCACCGAGTACCAGATTACGCTCTTCTACATGAGCGCCTCCCGCGGTACCGTGGACACCTGGACCAAGGCTGAGCCGGGCAGTGCCATCACCATCACCTCTTCCGACGAGCTCAAGACGGCCGTGTCCGCGGGTGGAAGCTACTATCTGCCTTACAACGAAGCGGGTTATTCCATGGGTACCGCCAAGCCGGCCGGCGACCTCACCCTCATCGGCGAGCTCGCTGCCGACGGCTCCAAGCCGGTTGTCGCCGGTAAGGTGGAACTCACCGCCGACCTCACGGAGGCCAATGCCGACCTCTACTTCGAGAACATCAAGTTCGACGGTGCCGCCGGCTCCCGGATCGTGGAGCACACGGGCGGTTCCCCGGTCATCGGCAGCATCATTTTCGTAAACTGCGAGATCACGAACTTCCTGGCCGGTTTCTTCTACGGCAACAATGACAATGTCGTCAAGATAGGCACGTTCAAGTTCGACTCCTGCGACATGTACGGCATCATCGGCAGCGGCGGCGACGCGTTCGACATCCGCAAGACCACCGAGATTGACGAGGTCGTCTTCGTGAACAATACGATGTACGACGGTATCCGCACCCTGTTCCGCATCGATGCTTCCGACGCCATCAAGATCGGCCACATCGACTTTGAGAACAACACTGTCAAGAACATCGCCACGATGGACGACGGCAACAACCGCGGTGTCTTCGCCATCCGTGTCCCGCACGAGATGACCCTGAAGAACAACCTGTTCCTGTTCGAGGACGGCGGCAAGACCGGCGATGATGTCGACAAGGCCCAGTTGTTCCAGGACAACACCAATACCGTGGAGCCGACCTTCCGCAATGCTTCCGGCAACTACAGCTACGCGCATGGCAAGGACTTCTTCAGGAAGATATCCGCCCAGGCTGCCGGTTTCGTCGTGATGAATGTTGATCCGTGCTACAACTCCAAGGGCAACTTCTTCCAGCTCGCCGCCCAGGATCTCATCGAGAACAAGGTGGGCGCATCCAAGTGGTGGGTCCAGTACGTGGAGAAGCCGGAAGACCTCACCCAGAACGTGATTACCGAGGCCCATACCTGGAATCTCCAGGATGCCAGCCTGTTCGCCGGCGACGTGAAGAATTCCCGCGTCCGGGATGAGCTGATGCTTGTGGGCACCGAAGCTACTCCGCTCAACGCGGACGGCGGTATCACCTTCAAGCAGGCCTCCGTCCTGACCCGCAAGGGTGTCCCGACCGAAGGCTATGCTTCCTTCAAGGTCAACGCCCCCGGCTCCGTGGACATGCTCCTGAGCGATCCGGACAAGACCGGTGCCAGCGTGGTCGTCGCCCTGTATGACGACAACGGCCTCACCGTCCTGGGCGGTGCCGTCGCTTCTTCCGCCAATCCGGAAGTCCAGAAGATCGTCGTTCCCGAAGTCAAGGGAGTGGGGACCGTCTACCTCTATGCCACCGGTCCTGTTTCCATCGTGAAACTTGCCTGGAGCGAGGATACCCTGGCCCTTGACAAGGTCCTGGAGACCCCGAAACCGGCCGTCGAGCCCGTTACCCTCACGGAGGGTGACGAAACGGCCGTGACGATCACCTGGGATGCCATCCCGAACGCCGATCACTATGTGGTCGTGTTCAACAAGCGCACCCAGGATCCGCAGACGGAGACCAGCTTCACCGTTCCTGCCGAGGATATCGCAGCCCTCAAGGCCGGCCTGTACACCTTCACGGTCCAGGCCTTCCCGGCCGAGACCGACCTCTACTATGTCGCTTCCGAGAAGGGCAACGCCTCCTTCGCCATCCAGCCGAAGGGCGGTGGCGGCGAAGTGGTTGAGGTCACCCTTACCTGGGATTTCTCCGCGGCCGACTGGCAGGAGAAATTTGCCGAGTTTGGTGCGGCCAATACGGATATCACCAACTGGGATATCACCTATGATGGCCTGACCCTGCACTCCGGCTCCAAGAGCAAGTACAACACTACCTTCTTCCAGTTCGGTGGAAAGAGCGGTGACATGGACCGTTACTTCAAGTTTACGGCTCCCGAGCAGGGAACCCTGAAGATCACGTCCTCTAATACCGGCAGCTCCGAGGCGCTCGACCGCACGGTGGCGGTGACGGTGGGTACCGACACCCAGGCCCAGCCTGGCGGCTTCTCTTCGACCACTCCGGGTACGCTCGAGTACAGCGTCGCCGCCGGTGAGGTGATCATCACCGCTCCGGAGAACGGCCTCCGTTTCTACAAGATCGAGTTCACCTACACCACCGGTGCGGCTGCGGCCGTCGAGTATAATTGGGATTTCTCCGCCTCCGACTGGCAGGATGCCCTCGGTACGCTGGGTGCCGCCAACACGGACATCACCAACATCGACCTGACGGTGGAAGGCCTGACGTTCCATTCCGGCTCCAAGAGCAAGTACAACACGACCTACATCCAGTTCGGCGGCAAGAGTGGTGACATGGACCGTTACTTCAAGTTCACGGCTCCCGACCAGGGAACCCTGAAGATCAAGGTTTCCAACACCGGCAGCAGCGAGGCGCTCGACCGCACGGTGAAGGTGACGGTAGGGGATGACGCCCAGGCCCAGCCTGGCGGCTTCTCTTCGAACACCCCGGGTGACCTGGAGTTCAGTGTCCCGGCCGGCGAGGTGGTCATCACCGCTCCGGAGAACGGCCTGCGCTTCTACAACATCTACTACACCAACCAGTAAACTGGTCAGCAAAGGGAGCCGGGGGTGATACCCCGACTCTCTTCCAAGATTCTAAAACACAAACAGATATGACTTTCATCAACCCTGACTTCATGCTCCAGACGGAGACCGCCAAGAAACTGTACCATGAGCACGCGGAAAAGATGCCCATCATCGACTATCACTGCCACCTCGTTCCGCAGCAGATCGCCGAGAACATCCAGTTCCGCGACATCACCCAGCTGTGGCTGGTGGACGGCCACTACGGCGACCATTACAAGTGGCGCGCGATGCGCGGGAACGGTGTTTCCGAAGATTACCTCACCGGTGGCAAACACACCGCTTGGGAGACCTTCGAGAAATGGGCGGAGACGGTACCTTATACGATGCGTAATCCGCTGTATCATTGGACCCATCTGGAGTTGAGTCGCGTGTTCGGCATCGACAAGCTCCTGTGCCCGGCGACGGCCCGCGAGATCTTCGAGGAGTGCAACGCGAAGCTGGCGACGCCCGAATTCCGGGGCCAGGCCCTCATCCGCCGGTTCAATGTGGAGGTGGTGTGCACCACCGACGATCCGGCCGACGACCTTCGCTGGCACAAGATGATTGCGGAGAAGCCCTTCGGCACGAAGGTGATTCCCGCCTGGCGTCCGGACAAGGCGATGGCCATCGAGAACCCGGTCGCCTACAAGGCTTATCTGAAGCAGCTTGGCGAGGCTGCCGGAATGGAGATCGACTCCTACCGCGACCTTTGCGAGGCCCTGCAGAAGCGGCATGACTTCTTCGCCTCCATGGGCTGCAAGCTCTCCGACCATGGTCTGGAGAACTTCTACAGCGCCGACTACAAGGATCTCGAGATTGAACTGATCTTCAAGAAGGTCCTGATGGGCATCGCCCCGAATCCGAAGGAACTGGAGAAGTTCCGCAGTGCCTTCCTGCACGACCAGGCCGTGATGGACGCCGAGGCCGGCTGGGCCCAGCAGTTCCACATCGGTGCCATTCGGAACAACAATACCCGGATGTTCAACGCCGTGGGTCCGGATACGGGCTACGACGCCATCCACGATCCGGAAATCGCGGCTGCCGGTCACCGCTTCTTCGACCGGCTCACACTGGAAGGAAAGCTTGCGAAGACCATCCTCTACTGCTTGAATCCCAAGGACAACGCCGTCATGATGACGATGGCTTACACCTTCAACGACGGCACCGTTCCCGGCAAGATGCAGTTCGGATCAGGCTGGTGGTTCCTGGATCAGGAAGTGGGCATGCGCCGCCAACTGGACTCCCTCTCCAACCTGGGTCTCCTGAGCCGTTTCGTGGGCATGCTCACGGACAGCCGCAGCTTCATCAGCTACCCGCGCCACGAGTATTTCCGCCGCATCCTCTGCGATGTGATCGGAAAGGATGTCGAGCAGGGCAAGCTCCCGGTCTCCGAACTCGATTTCATCGGCAAGATGGTCGAGGACATCTCCTACAATAACGCGAAGAATTACTTTCAGTTTTAATGAATTACATCAAGATCAATCCGTCGGACAATGTGGCGGTCGCGCTGCAGGATCTCGTGAAAGGCGAGGTCGTGGAGGGTGTGACCCTGTCGATGGACATTCCCCGGGGACATAAGATCGTCCTGAAAGACCTCAAGGCAGGGGAGAACGTCATCAAGTACGGCTTCCCGATTGGTCATGTGACACGTGATGCGGCAGCCGGCACGATGGTGGACCATACCTGCATCAAGACGAACCTGGAAGGTTTGCTGGATTATAGCTACCAGCCTGCCCTGGTGGATATTCCTGATGCTCAATTGAAGCGGACCTTCAAGGGATTCCGCCGTACGGACGGGCAGGTGGGTGTCCGCAACCAGATCTGGGTCATCCCTACGGTGGGATGTGTCAATGGCATCTGCCAGCAGATTGTGGACCGCTTCAAGGCGGAGGTCGCCGGTCGTGAGGGGAGTGTCGACGCCATCGTCGCTTTCCCGCATAACTACGGCTGTTCCCAGCTCGGGAATGACCACGAGAACACCCGCACCGTCCTTGCGGATATGGTGCATCATCCCAATGCTGGCGGCGTGCTGGTGGTGAGTCTCGGCTGCGAGAATAACCAGCTGGATGCTTTCCGCGAACTTGTCGGCCCGGTGGATGAAAGCCGCGTGCGGATGTTCAAGACGCAGGAAGTGGATGATGAGGTGGAATACGGCTTGCAGCAGTTGCGCGAGATCTTTGCCGTGTGCTCGAAGGACGTGCGCGAGGACGTTCCAGTGTCCGAACTCCGTGTGGGCCTTAAATGCGGTGGCTCCGACGGCCTCAGCGGCATCACGGCGAATCCGCTTCTCGGCGTCTTCTCCGATTGGATCGTCGCCCAGGGCGGCACTACGGTCCTGACCGAAGTCCCCGAGATGTTCGGTGCGGAAACCATCTTGATGAACCGTTGCCAGGATGTGGAAACTTTCGACAAGACAGTCCATTTGATTAACGACTTCAAGGAATACTTCATGAAGCAGGGAATGCCCGTGTACGAGAATCCCTCTCCGGGCAACAAGGCCGGCGGCATCTCCACCCTGGAGGAAAAATCCCTCGGCTGCACCCAGAAATGCGGCAAGAGCATCGTCCGCGGTGTCCTGAAGTATGGTGAGCGTCTGAGCGTCAAGGGACTCAATCTCCTCAGCGCCCCGGGCAACGACCTCGTGGCCTCTACGGCTCTCGCTTCTTGCGGCTGCCAGATCGTTCTGTTCACTACCGGTCGCGGCACCCCGTTCGGCACCTTCGTTCCCACGATGAAGATTTCCACCAATACGCCCCTCTTCGAGAAGAAGGGCAACTGGATCGACTTCAACGCCGGCGTCCTCGCCCAGGGCGAACCGATGGCGGACGTCTCCGCCCGCTTCATCGACTTCGTCCTTGCCGCCGCTTCTGGCGCCCCGGTGAACAACGAAAAGAACGGATATCGCGAGATCGCGATCTTTAAGAGTGGTGTAACGCTTTGATAATTAATAAGATAATAGATATGAAAGAGTTATTTAAGCGACAGGGGCTCATCCCTTATGAGGCTCCTGAGACAGAAGTCATCGAGACGGTGTTTGAAACCGGGTTCCTGATTTTGAGCAATGAGACGGACACTTCGACTGTCCCGGATTTGGTAGAAGAGGATTATTCCGATTCGATTTGGAATTAAGGAGGAACAACCATGAAAAAGTTTGGATTTGTCTTGGCTATTCTTGGCCTTGTCTCTTTCTTCTCTTGCCAAAAAGAAGTTGAGAAACCGATTGAAAACCCTGTAAATGATGGGATTACTACCTTCCAGGCTTCGATGCCCGAAACCCGGACTACGTTGGACAGACCGTCCGTGAAATGGACGGCGGGTGACCAGATCCGCGTGATTGGTTATACCGATGCTTCCACTATAGACCAGGCTACTTTCACCCTTCAGTCTGGAGAAGGTAGCGGCAATGCTGTTTTCGCTATTGACGAAGGCCAGAAGATGGGGGGCTCCCATACGTCCTATTTTGCATTCTATCCGGCCAATATTGCTATCAATCCTAGCGCGCTTCCGGGTGCGATTGAGGTCAAGTCCGGCATCACCACCTTGGAGTCCCAGGCGGCCGTTGAAAACGGCTTCGACCCTTCTCTCGCCATCATGACGGCGAAAGCCGATGCGGACGGGAAGCTGGTTTTCCGTCACGGCGTGGCTTATGTTGGCATTCAGATTCCGGACGACGGTATTACAGCCCTGGCGGTCAAGTTCGGAAAGAATGCGGTCCAAAAGCGTCCCGCGTATGATGCCGCAGGAGGTGGTATATCCGCGAACAATAGCGGTACCAGCACGTTGAAGGCAGTTGGCACTTTTGTAAAGGGGTCGTATTACTATCTGTGCGCGATTCCCAACACGGGCAACAAAATGATCTCGGTCACGGTGACCTATACGCACAACGGTGTCGAGAAAAGTGTCACTTCCACCAGCATGGGGGATGACAATTTGGTGCCCGGGAAGTTGTACGACTTCGGCTGCCCGCCTCTCAAGACTCCGCCGCCCGCAATTTCAGCCTCCGCTCAGACCATTCCTTTCGATGCAACCAGCGGTTCCATCGAATTCACGGTTGAGAATCCCGTTTCGGATGGTGTCCTGACGGTCGAAACGGTCGGTGATGCCGATTGGTTTACGCTGGGAACACTGGAATCAACCTCCGTTCCTTTCACTTGTGAGGCCAACGACGCATCGGATGCTGTCGAGCGTTCCGTGAAGGTCCTGTTTACTTATACATATAACGGAACTGAGGCTGTAACCAAGGAAGTGGCTGTTACTCAACTTGCAAATGAAGCGCCGGGCAGTCATTCCTATGTCTTTTACATGAATAATGACTCCGGTTCTGTCGTACAGTTGAAGGATGGTGAGGCTTGTGACTACTTTACTGTTACCGGGTCAAGTAAGCTTCAGTGCTCGGCATCAGGTTATTTCGGAGTTGAAAGTTATACCGTCGATGATCTCACGCTCAAGTATGCCAAGAAGATTGACGGTTCCAATGGAGTCAGTTTCACGGCTCGTGCCGGGTATTCCTCGACAGCACGGTTCTACTGTGCCAGCCGGAACACCAATACGACGGCTACGATGAATTTATTGGAAGGTACTGCAAAAAAGAAAACCCTTTCCCTGACTTGGACGGACAACAAGGCCGACTTGATTGACTCCGGGGAGATTACCTTAACTCCGGAGGCTGTCTACAGCTTCTCCAAGTCCGGTGAAGTCGGTCTGTTCTATGTCGTTGTGACCGAGACTCCGCAGCTTTAGATTGCCATGAAACGCATTGAATACAAAACCCCGGAGTGTCGTGTGCTTCCGGTTCATGTTGACCAAAACTTCCTCGCCAGCAGCGATTTCGGCGGAGACGGGTATCCGGGATCGGACCTGGAGCCCGGGGATGAGTTTGATTTCTAAGGAGAACGGGCTATGAAAAAGATTCTGTTTCCGGTTCTCCTCGGAGCACTTGCGCTGGTTTCCTGCCAGCGGGAGAAAGACTTGCAGCATGACGGCGTCGCCATTACGGTGACGGCCGGTATTCCCGAGACGCGTACTTTCATCGAGAACGACGGCACAGCCTGGATTCCTTCATGGAACAAGGACGACGTGTTGGCCGTGATGGTCGATGGGGCGTATGACAAGCCCAATGGGCTCAAGAACACATCCGAGGATGGCCGTACGGCGACGTTCTCCGGGACTCTGGAGGATGTCGAGGACGGCGAGCACGTCCTCACGGCCTGGTACCCCAAGGATTTGAAGGCGGGTCGAAGCGAGAGTGTGATGAAATACCAACTCGCTGAGGAACAGACGCTTCCGTCGTTGACTTCCTTCGACCCTGCGATGGATCTCCTCGTGGGTATGCCCGCGACCTTCACGGTCGCAGACGGCAAGGCGAATGTGGACAACATGCGCTTCCGCCGCGTGTTCACCGTGGTGAAGGTCGCCCTCAAGGACGGGTCCACCCTGCTTGCCGGCAGGAAGGTTTCCCGCGTGGCGCTCACTGCAGCTGCGACCCTCACCGGCAAGGCCAATGTGGAAATCACCACGGGCGATATCACCAAGTGGGAGACTCCTTCCGCAACTGTCGCCGGCAATTATGCGGGTGATGACTTTACGATGGACGGAAACCATTCGGCCTTCCTGATCGTCAATCCCGCTACCCTTGCTGCCGGTTCCATCCTGACGGTGGATGTGACGACGGACGATGACAACCTCCTCATTTCCAAGAGTGTAACCCTTCCGAAGGAGGTTGTCTTCGCCGAGAACAAGGTGACTTCCTTGAACTTCACGCTCACTGACGACAATGTGCAGGACAAGTCCAGCGTGATGTCCTGGACCTGGGACTTTTCCACGACGGAATGGCAGGACGCCCTGGCCGAGCAGGCTCCGGGTGCCAACGGAACCAATCAGGCGAACTGGAGTGTCAGCCTGAATGGCCTCACCTATACCTCCGGCAGCAAGAATGGCAAGTGGAGCACGGACGGCTACATCCAGCCCAATGGCGCCGGCAGTACGACGGAACGCGTATTCTCGTTCACGGCTCCCGCGGACGGCACCTTGAAGGTGACGGCCTCCACGCCGACCAAAGATGCCGTCAGAAACGTCTGTGTGGTCGGTACTGACAGTCAGTCCGTTCCTACCGACGGCTCCAAGGGAGAACTGGTATTCTCCGTCAAAGAGGGGAGTGTCAAGGTCTATCCCGATGCCGGCATCCGTTTCTGGAAGTTCGTCTATGTCTCCGGTGGCTCCGGTGAGGATCCGGACGACCCCGACCAGCCTGTGGATCCCGGCGAGACGGCCGAGCTCGAATGCCCGGATCCGCCCCAGACCGGTACGGTGGAGTTGGACAAGCTCTACGGCTATGGCACGGGCGTTACCGGCGGCGATGCGGCCACATCGGCCAACATTCTCCATTTCAACAGCGGCAAGGCCCTTCAGACCTGGCTCCTGGCCCGTACCAAGGCAGAGAAGAACGGTGACCATACGCCTGTAACCATCTGGCTCAGCGGTACTTTCAAGCCGGATGACGGCCGCGATTTCTCTGAGGCCCACCCTTGGTTCGACGTCAAGGACGTCTCCAACCTGAGCTTCTACGGCACCGATGATTTCGTCATGGACCGGATCGGCATCTTCTGTGTCCGGGCGAACAACATCATCATCCGGAACATCAACTTCCAGCAGCCGAAGGCCAACAACGGTGCCGATGCCGTGTCCATGCAGGATTGTGACGGCGTGTGGGTGGACCATTGCACCTTCACCTCCCTCAACCAGACCAAGGACTACGAGGACGGCTCCTGTGACATTACCCACGAGTCCAAGAACGTGACCGTGAGCTGGTGCCGGTTCATCAAGACCCAGAAGTCCTGCCTGGTGGGCCATTCCAACAGCGCATCGGCCGATGTGGCCATCACTGCGACCTTCCATCACAACTGGTTCGACCAGTCCAGTTCGCGTCATCCGCGCGTGCGTTATGGCAGGGCCCACGTGTACAACAATCTCTTCGACGGTTGCACGACCTACGGCGTAGGATCGGCCTATGGCGCTAAGGTGCTGGTTGAATACAACTATTTCGACGCGGTCCAGCTCCCGACCGACATCTGCACCTATCCCGCCAAGGAAAGCAACGAGTCCAACCTCCAGGGATCCGTGGCCGGTTATCTGTATGCGACGCAGGATGTCTTCGTGAACCGTCCGGCCAAGGCCAAGGACCCGTATCCGCTGACGAACGTCAAGTACAAGTCGTACGGCGGTGAGACCATCACTCCGTTGACCTATGCCGATTTCAAGCCGGCGTACAGCTATGTCGTCACCCCGGCAGAAGATGTGCCCGAGGTGGTCCGGGGCGGTGCCGGTTACGGCAAGCTCGGCTGGACGGAAGCCCCTGTCTCCGTGAACAACGGCGGCATTACGGACTTCAACGGTTCGGACGACGATCCCGTGGATCCGGATCCGGACGATCCCGAGAATCCGGACGATCCCTCCGGGGCCCATACGTATGTCATCTATATGAATGATTCCGCCTCGGTGGTCTCCACGGTAGACGGGAAGTCCGGAAGCACGTATTTCACGTATTCCACTTCGGCCGCCGATTTCCGCAAGCCGGCCTCCGACGCCTACAATGGCCCGTTCGAAATCGACGGAACGACTTATCAGCGCGGTTTCAAGATGGACAGCAAGGGATTCATTACCTTCACGACGTCCTCTGCTTGCCAGACGACGGTCCGGTTCTATTTCGCCCGCCGGAAAGAGGCGGACGAAAGCGCCAAGATGCAGCTCATTCCGACTGGTGGCGATGCCCAGGTGTTCAGTACGCCTTTTACTTCCTATGGGGATTCCGGCGCCATCGAACTGGCCCGGGGAACCGAATACACCATCAAGCAGAAATCGAGTGAACAGGCTGTTATCCTGGTCGTCGTCTCGGAAAGCGAATAAACTATTAATCAATACAATATGGAAAGACTAAACAGAACCACCGCCCCGCAGGCAAAACAGTACACCGAGAAAATCATCCAGTTCGGCGAAGGAAACTTCCTCCGGGCGTTCATCGAGTGGATTATCTGGAAGACCAACCAGAAGACGGACTTCAATGCCTCCGTGGTGGTGGTCCAGCCCATCGAGAAGGGCATGGTCGGCTGGCTCAACGAGCAGGACGGCCTCTATCATCTGAACCTCCAGGGCCTGCAGGACGGCCAGCCTGTGGACAGCGTGGACCTCATCGACGTTATCAGCCGGGGTATCAACCCCTATGAGGATTTCCAGGCCTACCTGAAACTGGCTGAGCAGCCCGAGATGCGTTTCGTCATCTCCAACACGACCGAGGCGGGCATCGCCTTCGACCCTGCCTGCAAGCTGGATGACGCTCCTGCATCGTCCTATCCCGGCAAGCTCACGCAGCTGCTGTACCATCGGTATCAGCACTTTAACGGTGCAAAGGACAAGGGATTCATCATCTTCCCGTGCGAGCTTATCTTCGAAAATGGCAAGCACCTGAAGGAGTGCATCCGCCAGTATATCGACCTGTGGAGTCTCGGAGAAGGCTTCCGGAATTGGTTTGAGACGGCTTGCGGCGTGTATTCGACGCTCGTGGACCGCATTGTTCCGGGTTATCCGCGTGATACCGCTGCACAGCTTTGCGAGCGCGCCGGCTATGACGACCATCTGCTGGACAAGGCCGAGATCTTCCACTTGTGGGTGATCGAGGCGCCGCAGGAGGTTGCCGCCGAGTTCCCGGCCGACAAGGCTGGCCTGCACGTGCTATTCGTGCCGTCCGAGGCCCCTTATCACGAGCGGAAGGTGACGCTGCTGAACGGTCCCCACACCGTTCTGTCGCCCGTGGGCTATCTGAGCGGCCTGAACACCGTGAAAGAGTGCTGCGAGGATCCCGAAGTGGGCCCGTTCGTGAAGAAAGTGATGTTTGAGGAACTCCTCCCGACGCTCAACCTTCCGAAGGAGGAATTGGAGAAGTTCGGCCATGACGTGATGGAGCGCTTCCGCAACCCGTTTGTGAAGCACTTCGTTACCAGCATCATGCTGAACTCCTTCCCGAAGTTCAAGACGCGTGACCTCCCGGGGCTCAAGACCTACCTGGAGCGCAAGGGCGAACTGCCGAAGGGCATCGTCCTGGGCCTCGCCGCCATCTGCACCTACTACAAGGGCGGCAAGCGGGGTGAGGACGAGATTGTCCCGAACGACGACCCGAAGATCATGCAACTCCTGAAGGATCTCTGGGCGACCGGTGATGTCCGCAAGGTGGCCGAGGGCGTCCTGGCCGACGACTTCATCTGGGGCGAGGACCTCAATGCCATCCCGGGTCTCACTGACCTTCTGTGCGCCGACCTGGCCCTGATCCAGGCCGAGGGAATGCGCGCTGCCGTGAAAAACGTAATCGCTTAATACTATGGGTGAAACACAGAAAAAACTGATGACCAACTGGCGCTGGTGGCTGTGCTCGCTGCTCTTCGTGGCGACGACTGTCAACTACCTGGACCGCCAGGTCCTGTCCCTCACGTACGAGGAGTTCATCAAGCCGGAATTCCACTGGACCGATGCCAACTACGGTACCATCACTTCGTTCTTCTCCATCTTCTATGCGATCGCCTGCCTGTTCGCGGGCAAGTTCGTGGACTGGATGGGGACGAAGAAGGGTTACCTCATCGCCATCGGCGTCTGGTCCGGCGGCGCGGTCCTGCATGCGGCCTGCGGCTGGGCTACCGCCCACCTGACCGGCATGGATTCCGTGGCTGCCATGCGCGCCGTGGAAGTCGGGTCCAATGCGGCCCTGGCGATATCCACTACATCCGTCTATCTGTTCCTCCTGTGCCGGGGTATCCTGGCCCTCGGTGAAGCCGGCAACTTCCCGGCGGCCATCAAGGTGACCGCCGAGTACTTCCCGAAGAAGGACCGCGCCTTCGCGACGTCCATCTTCAACGCCGGCGCCTCCGTGGGCGCGCTCGCCGCTCCGCTGTGCATTCCGCCGCTCGCCAAGGCGTTCGGCTGGGAATGGGCCTTCATCATCATCGGCGGCCTGGGCTTCATCTGGATGTTCTTCTGGGCCTTCATGTATGACAAACCCGAGGATTCCAAGCATGTGAACGAGGCCGAGATCGAGTACATCCATCAGGATGACGCGGCCGAGGCTGCGGAGAAAGCCGCCCTCGCTTCCGAGAAGTCGATCCCGATGATGCAGTGCTTCAAGTACAAGCAGACCTGGGCCTTCATCACCGGTAAGTTCTTTACGGACGGTGTATGGTGGTTCTTCCTGTTCTGGGCGCCTTCGTATTTCAGCAACCAGTTCCATGCTCCGGCCACTTCCGGTCTGGGACAGGGGCTTATTTTCACGCTGTATGCCATCGTGACCGTGATTTCCATCTTCGGCGGCTATCTGCCGAAGCTGTTCGTGGAGAAGAAGGGCATGCACCCGTACAGCGGGCGTATGCTGGCGATGCTCATCTTCGCTTTCTTCCCGATTGCGGCCCTGTTCGCCCAGCCTCTCGGCATCAAGTTCGACAACCCGTGGTGGCCGGCGATCCTGATCGGTCTCGCCGGTGCGGGCCATCAGGCCTGGAGCGCGAACCTGTTCTCCACCATCGGTGATATGTTCCCGAAGAGCACCATCGCCACCATCACCGGCATCGGCGCCATGGCGGGCGGTATCGGCTCGATGATTATCCAGAAGGTGGCGGGTAACCTGTTCACCTATGCCGAGAATGCCGGCTCCGCCTTCCGCTTCATGGGCTTCGAAGGCAAGCCTGCGGGCTACTTCATCATGTTCTGTTTCTGCGGTCTGGCGTACCTGATTGCCTGGAGCATCATGAAGTCGCTGGTGCCCAAGTATAAACCGGTGGAGGTGTAATGAGAAGCGGAATCGCAGCGCTGCTGGCGCTTCTCGCCATCAGTTCCTGCGGTAAGGGTGAGGAACCGGTTGCTCCGACTCCGGAGCAGCCGGTTCCTTCCGTACCGCAGAACGTGAGACTGCACAAGTCTTTAGAGACAAGCCTGACCTTTCAGTGGGACGCCGTGGAAGGTGCCACATCCTATCGTTGGAGATTGACCTGCGAGGGAACGGACGTGTCCGACGGTTCCGTCGGTACACGGAATGTCACCATAAACTCCTTGGAAAAGGGAACTACGTACAGTTTCTCCGTATGTGCGGTGAATTCGGCGGGCGCATCGGCCTACAGTTCTCCTGTGGAAGGGAAGACGGAAGGCAGCAAACCATCGCCGCCGGATCCGTCGGCCACTGTTCTGTGCATTGATGCACCGCTGGAACTCACTTTTGACAAAGGTCCCATGCTGGGAACTTCCGGCCTCGTGCAGGTATTCAAGGCCGACGGGACTCTGGTGGATAAGATTGACCTGGCCGATATCGCCAAGGTGGAGACGCTCTCCGATGGCACGATGGTTCCCAAAGGAGCCGATGCCGACGCCGGGCTCATCGCGATTCAGAACGATACTCCTTTCCATACCTTCATGGATGCCCTCCATAGCAACCAGTATCGCATTGTCCATTATACGCCTTTCCGGATCGAAGGAAAGAAACTGATAATCAAGCTGCACAACGGGGCCCTGTCCTATGGCGAAAGCTACTATGTGACGGTCGACGAATCCGTGGCCGGCAAGGCCGTGGGGAAGGACGACATGCCCTTCACCGTGAAGGCTGCGCCCTCCGGGAAAGTATTCACGGTAGCGGCCGATGGCTCCGGCGACTTCTGCACCGTGCAGGGGGCGCTGAGCCACGTCAGCCGTGCGGTAGGGAAGGATAACGCTGTTACCATCGAGGTGGGCGAGGGAACCTATCGGGAACTGCTGTTCCTGCGCAATAAGAACAACGTGACCATCAAGGGCTTGTCCCGGGAGAAGACTGTCATTGCGTATCCCAACAACGACTCTTATGAGACCGGCTCCGGCGCGTCCGTATCGGCCCGGCCCACTTTGGGCAAGTCTATCGGCAAATCCGGCGGACGCAGCGTCTTCCTCGTCGAAGGCTGCGACAACCTGGTCCTGGAGAACCTGACCATCGAGAATACGTATTCCATCCCTTCGCACAAGGGCCAGGCGGAGACCATCTACTTCAATTCCCAGTACCGGCTCACGATCGAGAACTGTTCCTTGATTTCCTGGCAGGACACCTTCCTGTGCAAGGGAAAGGTATGGGTACACAACTCCTTGATTGCCGGCCATGTGGATTACATCTGGGGCTATCCCGAAGCCTGCCTGTTCGAGGACTGCGAAATCCGCTCCCGCGCGGGCGGCTACATCGTCCAGGCCCGCGTCAACAAGGTCACCGACAAGGGATTCGTTTTCCTGAACTGCCGCCTGACGGCCTCTGACGGCGTTGCCGACGGAAAGATGTACCTTGCGCGCTCCGGCGGCTCTGCGGACGATTACGACAACGTCGTATTCGTCGGATGTACAATGGGTTCCGTCATCGCCCCCGCCGGCTGGCACACCTCTCCGGCCCCCAACCCGTCCACTCCCACCGCCACCTCCGGCTGGCGTGAGTATGGCTCCGTGGACCCGTCGGGAAAGGCCATCACCGGCCACAACTCCTCCTGCAAGATCCTGACCGCCTCCGAAGCCGAGCCTTACTCCTCCCGGAGCGCAGTTTTGGGGTGGTAGCAGCGTTTTTTCGGGAATTCCGATCGGTGCCGCCCTACACCAGTCCCTGGTCGACCATGGCGTCGGCGACTTTGATGAAGCCGGCAATGTTGGCGCCTTTGACGTAGTTCACATAGCCGTCTTCGCCGGTGCCGTACTTGAGGCAGGCGGCGTGGATGTCGGACATGATGCGGTGTAGGTAGGAGTCCACTTCCTCGGCGGTCCATTTCTGGCGGATGGAGTTCTGCGTCATCTCCAGGCCGGAGGTGGCGACGCCGCCGGCGTTGGACGCCTTGCCGGGCGCATAGAGGAGGCCGTTCGACTGGAAGACGCGGATGGCTTCCGGGGTGGAGGGCATGTTGGCGCCTTCCGCTACGCAGAAGCAGCCGCCGGCGACAAGCCGTTCGGCGTCTTCCTTTCCGATCTCATTCTGCGTGGCGCAGGGGAGGGCGATGTCGCAGGGGATGCGCCAAGGCCGCTCGTCCGGATAATAGGTCGCCTGCGGGTAACGGGTGACGTACTCCTTGATTCTTCCACGACGGAAGTTCTTGAGCTCGAATACGTAAGCCATCTTCTCCTCATCCAGTCCTTCAGGATCGTGGATGAAGCCGTTGGAGTCGGACAGGGTGACGACTTGCGCTCCCAGGCGCATCGCTTTCTGGGCGGCGTACTGGGCCACGTTGCCGGAGCCGGAGATGTCAACGGTCTTCCCTTCGAATGTTTCACCCCGGGTGGC
>JAFSJK010000031.1 GCA_017439305.1 Bacteroidales bacterium
GAAGTTGTCGTCCTTGTCCAGCTTCTTGCCGAGGGCGAGGCCGCAGGCGGCGGACAGGCCCTGGCCCAGGGAACCGGAGGCCTGGAAAATGCCGGGGAGGCCCTTGCGGATGGACGGGTGGCCCTGCAGGCGGGCGCCGAACTGGCGGAAGGTCGCGAGCTCCGACACCGGGAAGTAACCGGCGCGGGCGAGGACGGAGTAGTACACGGGCGTCATGTGGCCGGCGGAGAGGATGAACATGTCCTGTCCCTTGCCGTCACGGGTCCACGTGGCCGGGTCCTGCTTCATCACGTTGAAATACAGGGTTGTGAGGATGTCGGTCGATGACATCGATCCGCCCGGATGCCCGGACTTCGCGCTGCACACCATCCTCAGGATGTCCCGCCGCACCTGCGTCGAGATCTCTTGGAGTTGCTTGTTGTCGTACATATCTGAGGTAACCTAATAATTTCGCGATTATGCAAAGATAGCATTTATTTGTGTTTTTTACAAAAACAAACTCTATCTTTGCACTTCTTATGGAAATCGCCCTGCAAGGACATTACGGATACCGGAGACTGGCCGTATCCTCCATTCCGAGCATCCTGATGATGCTCGTGGGGAGCATATACAGCGTGGTGGACGGGCTGTTCGTGTCCAATTTCGTGGGGACGTCGGCCTTCGCCGCGCTGAACATCATCTGGCCGGCGGTGATGCTTGTGGGGTCGCTCGGGCTGATGGTCGGAACGGGCGGATCGGCCCTGGTTTCCAAGACGATGGGCGAAGGGGACTATTACCGGGCGAGCCAGATTTTCACGATGCTCGTCAAGTTCACGATCCTGCTTTCGCTCGTGTTCATGGTCCCGCTCCTGGTGTTCATGGAGCCCCTGGCCCGGCTGCTCGGGGCGGAAGGGGAGACGGCCCGCCTGTGCGTGGTGTACGGAAGCATCTGCACCGTCGGCCTGCCCGCTTTCATGCTGCAGATGTGCTTCCAGTCGTTCTATATGACGGCGGAGCGCCCGCAGCTCGGGACGGTGATGTCCATCATCTGCGCCGTCACGAACATGGTCCTGGACGCGCTGTTCATCGCGGTGTTCCACTGGGGGCTCGCCGGCGCGGCGGCCGCGTCGATGCTCGCCTGCTGCGTGGGCGGTTTCTTCCCGCTGTGGTATTTCTCAAGTCGACATAACAAGAGCTCACTCAGGCTGTTACGCGCGAAGCTCGAGCGGGAGCCGCTCCTGCAGGCCTCGAGCAACGGCCTGTCCGAGTATGTGGGCAACATCTCCTGGAACGTCCTGGCGATGTGCTATAACCTCCAGCTCCTCCGGATGATGGGGGAGAATGGCGTGGCGGCCTACTCGGTCCTGCTGTATTACGGGTACATTTTCGCCGCGGTCTTCTTCGGCTTCAACATCGCGGTCACGCCGGTCATCGGCTACAATTACGGGGCGGGGAACAAGGTGGAACTGAAGAGCCTCCTGCGGCATTCGGTGATCCTTCTGCTGGTGCTGGGCGCCTTGATGACGCTGGTGTCGGAACTCACCGCCGGCCCTGCGGCGCGGCTCTTTGTGGGCTATGATCCGGAGTTGTCGGCCCTCACGAAGCACGCCATCCGGCTGTATATGATCAGCTTCTTCATCGCGGGCATCAACCTCTTCGCCTCGGCCTGGTTCACCGGCCTCGGCAACGGCAAGGTGTCGGCCGTGCTCTCCTTCATCCGGAATCTGGTCTTCGAGCTGGGCTTCGTCTTCCTGCTCCCGGCCGTCATGGGTCCCGACGGCATCTGGCTCGCCGTCGATGCCGCCGACTTCTGCTGCCTCCTCGTCGCCGTCACCCTGATTCTGGCCTACCGCAAGCGGTACGGGTATTGACGTCGCTCACGAAACAGAGCAGGCGTTCAGGACCGCATCCTTGTACTTGCGAGAGACAGGGAGCTCGATGTCATCGACATAAAGAAGGTCTCCGTCGACACGAGTGATTGCCTCCTTGTTGACGAGGAAGGACCGATGGATCCGGAGGAAATGGGGACTGAGGATGGCTTCCCACTGGGAGATGGGGGTCTTGTTCCGGAAGCGGCGGTCGCCCGTAGCGATGACGGTGGTGATGTCGTCGTTGGATTCCACGTACAGGATTTCTTCCAGCGGGAGCGTTACAGGTTTCCGGTCCGATGTGAACGTGATGGGCACCGGCTTGGTCGGGCGTTTCCAGTCCAGCCACGATTCGAAGAAATAGCTGCCTGCCGCCAGGGCGGTCAGGATAATGGCGATGAAAACAGGATTCGTCAGGATGTGGGGAATATCCGGCCATTCCATAACCGGACCGGGAAGGTTCCCCCGGAAGGTGATGATGCTGAAGTGGGCGACCAGGAACAGAAGCATCTCCCCGGCCAGGATTCCCAGAATGAGGAAAACCGTGTCCTTGACGCCCTTCACCTTCGGGAAAAAGTACTTGGCCGCCAGGGCGCCGGGGAGGAACATCGACCCGATGAACAGCGCTTCCAAGAAACCGTATCCCAGGCTGGTGAGCACTACAGCCACCAGCAGGATGGATACAATCCAGTACGATATGATCAGGAACCGTTTCATCGCACCAGTACAAAATTAGAATAAAATTTCTTGTCGCGAGGAAAACAATCGGAAACGATACGCCAAGTGGGCGATGTAATATTAGAAGCATCAGCACGTTAGGCGAGTATCACCGGGTTTCCTATGATTGCTGCAATATCGGATTTTTTCATTCATTTTTGCTGATCCTGTCTCGTTTTTGTCCCGTTTGTATTATATTTGCATCGTTAGCGTAATCGCTTGATACACAATATATTAACATCGGAAACGATACGAAAACAAAGGTTAGGAAATGGCAAAAACGAAAAAGGAAATCAAAGTGAAGGAACCCGTCCGGATCCGGGAGAAAGTCCTCGACGGCGGGACAATCAGTCTCTATCTTGACATGTATTACAAGGGCAACCGCAAGAAAGAGGGGCTGAAACTCTACATCATCCCGGGAACTTCTCCGGCGGCGAAGTTGCAGAACAAGAACACCCGCATGCTCGCCGAGCAAATCAAGGCGCAGCGAATCCTCGACATCCAGAAGGACGGCCTTGTGGACTGGGAGAAACTGAAGAAATCGAGGACAACTCTGCTCTCCTGGCTGGAGGACTTTGTGACCTGCGAAGAAAAACTGTCCCCGTCAAGCGTGAGACCCAAGCGCAATGCGAAGGATCGGGTCAAGGAATACCTTACATCCATCGGAAAGACGGATCTGCTCCTCTCGGAAGTGGACAAGGATTTCTGCCGTGGATTCGTCGCATTCCTAAGGACGTGCAAGATCTACAAGGGCAAGAAAACGATGAGTGACACCACAGCCAGGCTGCTGATGTGCCGGGTTGCCGAGGCCATGAACAAGGCCGTCGTTGAGGGCTTGATACTCAGTAACCCGTTCAAGGCTCTGGAAGCGAAGGAAAAGCCGAAGATGAAGAACGGCAGGCGTGAGTTCCTTACGGTTGATGAACTGAAGGTCCTGATCAAGACACCCTGCCGGTATGACATCGTGAAGAAGGCATTCCTGTTCTCCTGTTTCACAGGATTGCGTTACAGTGACATGAAGTCCCTGAAATGGAGCGAGATCCATACCACCGCCGACGGGAAGGCCCGTTACATTGAGCACAGGCAGGTCAAGACAAAGAAGACGGTGACGATCCCGCTGTCCGAGGAAGCGCTCCGGTGGATACCGGAGCAGAAGGAGGGTGTTGACAATGTATTCTATGAACTGAAGGCCTCGGTCAATACAGTGGAAGCCGTCCTTAAGGAATGGATGAAGGACTGCAAGATTGACAAGCATATCACCTACCATTGCAGCCGCCATACGGCGGCAACGACGCTTCTCACCCTGGGCGCAAACCTCTATGTGGTGAGCAAGCTGCTTGGGCACAGCAGCATCCAGATGACCGAGGTGTACGCAAAGATCGTGGACCAGAAGAAGGTCGAGACCATGAACCTGGTGAACAACCTCTTCACCAATTCCTCGGCAAAAACCGAAGCAAAAACCGAAGCACAAACCGAAGCACAAACCGCAAACGCACTCTGATTATGAAAGTCGAAATCAAGGAAAGGGCATTGAAAGGGGGAAACAGGGGCTTGTATCTGGAATACTACGAGAAGGGCTTTCGCAAAAGGGAGAACCTTCGCCTGTATCTTATACCGGACAATGCTCCCGATGCCAAGGACATCAACAAGAGGACCTATCTCAGGGCGATGGCGGTCCGGTCCGACAGGATCCTCAACCCTCCGGATTTAGATAAGAAGCCGGAGGACGGAATCGACTGTACGACTACCTGGCTGGAATGGTGCGATGAATATATCCGGTATTCCGCCGGATGTGGCAACGGCAGTTCAGCAATGCAGCATAAGAACAATGTCCGGAAGCGTATCAACGAGTATCTTGACCGTATCGGCAAGACGGACATCCTCCTTAAGGATGTGACCACGGAAGTCGTCAGCGGCCTGTATGACTACATGAGAAACGAGTACCGGAATCCAATCCGGATCAAGGTACGGGAAGGCCAGCTGTCCGACTATTCCCTGCGTCATTTCGGAGAGACGATCAATGCCATTTTCAACAAGGCCCTGCGCGAGGGCAAAATCGGGTACAACCCTTTGCGGGGGCTGAATAAGCTGGAGCGCTTCCATGTCGCTGACAAGCACCGTGAATACCTGACCCCGGATGAACTGGAACGGTTCCTGGCCGTGGAGACGGCAACGGAGACTGAGCGTCAAGTTCAAAGAGCCTTCGGCTTCTCCTGTATGACGGGACTTCGGCTGGGTGACATGCAGCGTCTTAGGTGGGGCGACATCAAGCCGATGGGAGACGGATGGGCTGTGTCCATAGTCCAGCACAAGACGGGCAGTCCGGTGACGGTGCCTCTGAACGAATTGGCCCTCTCATTATTGCCCTCACGTCCGGAAAATGATGATGAGAACGTGTTTCATCTGCCGAAAGAGCCGGGCAGGGTGACAAAGTACGTTCGCAGCATCAGGGACAAGGCTGGCATTACAGGTAAGGAACTGACCTATCATTGCAGCCGCCACACGGCTGCGACACTGGCCATCTCCGCGGGTGCGGAGCTCTATTCGGTGAGCAAGATCCTGGGGCATCGGAACCTGGTGTCAACGCAAGTCTATGCCAAAGTGAATCTGGAGAAGAAGATGGAGGCGGTCAATCTGACCAAGGGGGTATTTGATTAATCATTGTTCAAAACCCCAGAACGAAAAAAGAGCAGGCTGAATGCGGAACTTCACTTATGTCAACACTATCGATACAAGTGAAGATGTTATTCAAAAGATATCTTTACCTCGTAATGACCAGCGTAACCGGACCGATAAGCCCGGAAGGACGAAGCGGATCGTCAGGGCCGTAGAAAGGATAGGTAATGTGAGTCAAGCGTTCCTGCTCCGGAAGTTGCGCATCCCGGATGAGGCGGTTGGGCCAAAGATTGGTGACACGTATTTCCAGTTCATTCTCCCCCAGATGTACATAACTCGTCACATCCACGCTGTAAGGGGTTTTCCAGAGCGTTCTGACTGATCTCCCATTGACAATCACTTCTGCGATGTTCTGCACGTCGCCAAGGTCAAGTACAATCTTTTCGGGAGCGTCTGCCAGTTCAAAGGTCTTTGAATAAGAAGCGGTGCCGCTGAAGTACTTGATCCCTGGGTCTTCAGAATCCGTAAGGGACATCAGAGATACAAATTCAGCCATTGCGGGCGCTCCGCGGCCTTCCTGAAATGAGACGTGCCAAGGGCCCTCCAGCGTTTTTTGCTCATTGCCCTCGCAAATGGTTTCATCCATCTTCCAGAGGCTTTTTCTCGAGAAGACGATGAACTTTGCGTCATTGGGTGTCATCGGAATCTCAACGACA
>JAFSJK010000032.1 GCA_017439305.1 Bacteroidales bacterium
AGCCGGATATCCGCACCAGGTCTGAAGGACGCGTGCTTCGTCAAAGCCCATATCCTTCCCAATCATAAACTTGGTCTGCACGCTCACGAACAAGGCCATCAGGATGAAAAGGAACGACAGCACGAACTGAAGCCCCACAAGCATGTTGCGAAGGGCTTGTCCCTTCACGCTGGTTCCATAAGAGCCTTTCAAAACCAGTGCGGCAGGCTGGGAAGTGGAATACAGGGCCGGAGCAAAGCCCGCGATGACTGCCGAGACCAGCGCCACGCCCAGCAACAGGGCAAGGATTCCGATATTGTCCTTCAGCGCCAGGCTGTCTGACACATACGAAGCCCAGGATGTCCCTGCCACCACGTGCATGATGAGGCAGGCAATCGCAAATGCAGTGAGTGCGATAAGCCCGGCGCGCAAAAGCTGCCGTCCAATCAGCGAGCCACGTCCTTCGCCCAACACTTTCCTGGTATTGATGTTCTTGATGCGGAAAGGAATCTCGGCGAAAGCAAAGTTGATGAAATTGATGCTGGCGCTGAGGATAAGCAGGATGGCAATGGCGGCCAGCGTAATGGTAATGGCTTTGTTTGCGCTGGGGATATTGGCCCTCACATCCCTTTCAAAGTGGGCTTTGTGGATTTGAGAAATCCTGAACCCGTTGCGGTATTCGGTCCGGCGCTCTTCATCGGACGATATGTATTCCCCGAGAGCCGTATATATCGCATCCTCCGTCTCCTTGGCCAAGGAAGGGTCCTTCAGCTTTACATATGCGGGGAAGGACCACTCATTGGAATCATCAAGAAAATCGTCACCGAGATTGACAAGAACGCCATAATGCATACTGTAATTCTTGGGCATATCCTTGAAAACGCCAACAACTCGAACCTCCATTCCGTTCCCGGCCTTAAAGCTCTTGCCGATAGCACTCTCGTCTCCGAAGAAGGTCTTCGCATATTCCTCGCTCACGACAGCCGTCTCGCCGGCGGTGAATTCCCGTGCCGAGCCCTCAACCCACTCAAAGGGGAATACGGAGAACATGGAACTGTCGACTCTTGCAGAGGGAACGGATATTATCGTCTGTTCACCATTTTTGTTTAGAGTAGCCTCCTGGGGCATAGTCCAGTAAGTCCCCACAGCCTCGATATTGGGACTGGCCGTCTTGGCGATTTCTATCATCGGCCGGGAAAAGGACGTGCTGAACAACCCCTTGTCCATCCAATTGTTCTCCACCCGGAACACCTGCTTGTGCCCTTCGAAATTGGCGTCATAGGTCGTGTCCCACCGCACCTGCACCATCAGGATCATCGCCGCCGCAAACGCGACGCTCATCCCCAGGATATTGATCAGCGTTGAAACGCCTGTCTTTCTGAATACTTTCATTGCTTAGAACACCAATACATCGCTGTCGCCATAGGTGTCATACCCGGAGGTAATCACCTTTTCTCCCGGTTCCAGGCCTTCCAGGACTTCGTAGTACTGGGGATTCTGCCTGCCGATGCGAATCTCTCTCTTGACGGCCTTGGTGCCTTCTTTGTTAACGACGTAGATCCATTTTCCGCCGGTTTTCTGGTAGAAGGTGCCGCGGGGGACAATCACCGCCTCTTCGGGCTGGCCGAGCTGGAGGTTGAGGTAGTAGGTCTGGCCGGCGCGGATGTTGTCGGGCTGCTCGCCGTCGAACTTGAAATCGGCCTTGAACTTGCCGTCACGGACTTCCGGATAGACTTTCCGGATGACGGTCGAGTAGGTCTCGCCCTGGCGCTCGAAGGTGGCTTCCAGGCCCGCGATGACGCGGTCGATATAGTGCTCGTCGATCTGCGCTTCCACCTTGTACGTGCCCACGGAATTGATCTGGCCGATCTTGGTGCCGGCGGCGATGCTCTGGCCGAGGGCCACGTCCAGCAGGCCCAGTTCCCCGTCGATGGGTGCCTTCACGATGAGGTTGCCCTTGCGCTTGCGGATCATCGACATATTCAGGAGCATGTTCTCCAGGGACTCTTCCATCCGGTCGATCTGGGTGCCGCGGTAGAGGCTGTCCTGCTTGGAACGCTCGCGGATGAGGTCGTACTTCTGCAGGGCGAGCTTGTAGTCTTCCTCGGCCTTCAGGTACTCTTCCTTGGCGATGAGTTTGTCCTCGTAAAGGGCCTTCTGCTGCTCGTAGGCGCGCTTGAGGCGGTCCACCTGGGTGCCGTACTCCAGCACGTTCTGGCGGACGTCCAGCTTCTGCTGCTCCATCTGGATCTGCGTGTTGCGGAGGATGTTCTCCTTCTCAGCCAATTCGGCCTCGGAGTTCAGGATCTGCAGGTCCAGGTTGTCGTTATTGAGGATAAGGATGGCATCCCCCGCCTTCACCGGTGAGCCTTCCTCGATGAGGATCTTCTCCACGATGCCGCCTTCCTGCGGGCTCAGCTGGATGGTCGTCATCGGCTGCACCCGGCCGCTGATGCGGATATAGTCGTTGAACTCCCCTCTCACGGCGCTGGCAACGGTCAATGTATCCTTGTCCACCCGCAGCGTCTTGTTGTTCGGCCGTGCAATCAGATACACGATAAACGCCAGCAGCAGCGCTCCCAGCCACCAGGGCAGGGCCTTTTTCGTGAACGCGACACGCCAACCGGTTTTCTTCTCGATGATCTTATCCATTGTTTCTTATTGATTTACGTATTCAACACCATTGTAATAACGGACCACCGCCTGCTTGATGAGGTATTTGAACAGGCTGTTCATCTCGTCGGCCTGGGCTTTCAGATAATTGCCCGTCGCCGTCTGGAACTCCAGCGGGGAGATGAGGCCCTGCTCCAACTTCTTCAGGTTGAGTGAATAGGCTTCCGACTGGACTTCTGACTTACGCTGCGCCTGCTGGTAGGCGGTGGCAGCGCCGTCGCGGTCCTGGACAGCCCGGCGGACCTCGGACTCCACGTCGCGCCGTTTCTGGTCCAGTTCGGCCGTAGCCTTGTCCAGCGCATGGCGCTTGCGGGAAACCGCCGACTGCCTGCTCAGGCGGTTCCAGAGCGGAATGGACACGGAAACCTCCACATACTCACCGCCATTGTTGCGGAACTGATCCTGGAAAGGAGCGGTCGTAGAGCCCTGATAGGTATAATAGCTCGTGCTCCAGCCCGCATACAGGCCCACGGAAGGCAGTGTCTGCCACTTGGCGGTATTCAACTCGCGCCGGGCGTTCAGCTCCTTCCAGGAAGCGATCTGGACCGCCGGGTTATGCTCCAGGGCAAAGTCCACGATGGCACTGGTGGATACGGGCTCCACCTGCCAGACCGGCATCGAGGTGTCTATGACCAGTTCTTCGTCCACCGGCCAGAACATCAGGTCGGCCAAGGTCATTTTCTGGCTCTCGTACATATTGTATGTGTTCGTGAGGTCATACTGGCGGTCGGCGAGATCGGCTTCCATCTGGACCACGTCGGCGTGGCCCTTCTGGCCCAGCTCCTCCTGGCGGCGGGCCTTGACCAAAGCCTGTTCGGCAACAGAGACTTGCTCCTCGTACACATCGACCAAACGCTTGTAATACACGACGTTATAGTACGCTTCCATCACCGCCAGGCAGATATCGGCCTCGACCTGCTTCTCCTGGGAGCCGGCAATCAGAAGACCGGTCTTCGAGATTTTGTAATTATTCACGGCCTTGAATCCGTCGAAAAGGTCATACCCGGCACTCACGCCGTAGTTGTTGTGGAACGAGGTCGTGTTGAAATAGGTATTCGTCTGCGGGTCGATACTGCGGCCGAAGTTGTAGTAAGCATAGGTCTGCGCGTTGATGTTCGGGGTGAACAGCGTCAGGGCTGCATCCCGCCGGTCGATCTGCGCATCGCCCGTGGCCGCCTGTTGGATCCGCATCTTCGTGGAATTGGAGATTGCATACGTCATGCAGTCATGCAGGTCCATGGTAGTTTGGGCACTGGCGTGCACCGTCGCGGCGGACGCCAGAACCATCACTACACTCTGAATGAAAAGGTTTTTCATGTCACATATTATGTTTAATCGCCCTTTCCCGCGCACACGCCGTGCCAAAAGCATTAACACGTTGATTTTCAATTAGAAACGAAAAATCTAGACATGAAAAAAGTGTAAAGGGCTTTACAACCCTTTACACTTTCGGCTTTACACTTTACACTTTTTCTCCTCCGGAAACTACCGGAAGCGGAGTTCGAAGACGGTCCGGGATTCGTCGCTGCGGACCAGTTCGATGCTCCCGTTGTGGTTCCGCATGATCTGCCTTGAAATGGAAAGGCCGATGCCGGAGCCCTCTTTCTTGGTGGTATAGAAAGGAATGAATATCTGCTCCTGGGCCGATACCGGGATCGGTTCTCCGTCATTGGCTACCTGGACGATAAGGTCATCGTCTTTTCCCATCCTGGCCGTGATGTCCACGTGCTTCGCTCCTGCCTGCAGGGCGTTCTTGATGAGATTGATCAGAATCTGCGAAATCTGGCCCTCGTCGGCATAGACCATCAGGTCCGGCTCCTCGGAACGATAGGTACAGAGCGCCCCGCACGATGTGGCAAACTCGCTGTTCAACGAGATGACGCTATCCATCAGCTCCTGCAGGTCCAGCGCCTTGCGGATGGGCTTTGCCACGCCGGAAAGCTGCCGGTAGGTCTGCACGAAATCGATCAGGTTCTTCGAAGAATCGGAAATCGTTTCCAAGCCGGCCTTGAGGTCCAGTTCGCTGTGGCCGTTCCCATCGACGGATTTGGCCATGGCGTCGGACAGGGAGGCGATCGGCGACACCGTATTCATGATTTCGTGCGTGAGCACCCGGATCAGTTTGGTCCAGGAATCCTGCTCATGGGCCTGCCGCTGCTTCTCGAAGATGGTCCGGATCCGGTTCAGGGTCCGGTTGAACCTGTCCTTTTCCTGGAAGCGGAAGTTCAGTTCTCCGTCCTCCAGGGCGTCCATCATATAGGCGACCTTCTTGATGTCTTTCCTGCGGGTATGGACTGCGGCAAGCACAGCCGCCACGACCGCGACGGAAACGACCAGCAATATGATCATCCAGGTGGTCACAAGCCGTATTTCTTCAACTTTGCATACAGCGTCGGCCGGCTGACTCCCAGCAGCTTGGCCGCAGCGGAAATGTTTCCGCCTGCCCGCTCCATCGCATCGCGGACCATGGCTTCTTCATTCTCGACCGGGATGGCGAACGTACTTCCTTTGTCAGTTCGACCGGTACGAAGCGGAGTGGAGAAATCCAGATCCCTTACACCCAGTTCCTTCCCTTCCGACAGGATCACCGCCTTCTCCATGCAGTTCTGGAGTTCGCGGATATTGCCGCTCCAGTAACCGTTTTTCAAAGCCTCCACCGCATCCGGGGCGATCCCTGCAAGCGGACGGTGGTACTTCTCTGCGAACCGGTTCAGGAACAATTCCGCCAGCGGAACGATATCTTCCTTCCGATCCCGCAGCGGCGGGAGGGTGATGTGGACGGTATTGATGCGATAGTACAAGTCTTCCCGGAACCGTCCCTCCCGGACCAATGCCTCCAGGTCCATGTTGGTCGCACAGATCAGCCGGATATTCACCGGGATGGCCTGGGAACCTCCCACCCGGACGATACTCCGGTTCTGGATGGCACGGAGCAGTTTGGCCTGCAGATGCAGGGGGATATTGCCGATTTCATCGAGGAATAGGGTTCCCCCGTCGGCCTGTTCGAACTTGCCCACATGGTCCGTGTGCGCATCGGTAAAGGCGCCCTTGACATGGCCGAAGAGCTCGCTCTCGAACAGGGTTTCCGTAATGGCACCTGCATCCACCGCCACCATCGGCTTTCCGCTCCGGAGGCTATGGATATGGATCTCTCTTGCGAGGACATCCTTGCCCGTTCCGTTTTCGCCGGTGATGAGGACCGTGGCATCGGTCGGAGCAATCTTGTCCAGCGTTTTCCGGATGGCCGCCATGGGCTTGGAAGTGCCCCAGAACATGTTATCCCCGGTCTTGCAGGGGATGACGCTGCCTTTTGCCTTCCTGGCCTTGTCCCTCGCGGCCGTCAGGACCTCGATCAGTTTATCGTTATCCCACGGCTTTACGATGAAATCGAAGGCGCCGCGCTTCATCCCTTCCACGGCCAGGGCGATATCGGCATAGGCGGTGAACAGCACCACTTCCACCTCGGGCACCATCTTCTTGATCTCCCCTGCCCAGTAGAGGCCTTCGTTCCCCGTGTTGATGCTGGTGTTGAAATTCATGTCCAGGAGCACGACGTCCGGCCGGAACTGCTCCAGCGAGGAGACCAGCGTCGACGGCGAAGGTATCGTCTTCACCTCGGAGAAATGGACGGGCAACAGGATCTCCAGCGTCCGCCGGATGCCCAGGTTGTCGTCCACGACCAGTATTCTGCCAATTTTCGATGCCATAGGGACGACGAATATACGCAATATTTCCCGACTGCGCAAATCCGGTCCCATGACCGCAGATACGGTTCCCACGTCCTTTCCGGAACAATTTTTGGATGCAGGATTTCGTATTGTTCGCAGAAATCGCGATATTTGTAATCTAATACAATTTTGGAGCCTTGAAAGCAGAATCCGTCAACAAACTCCTCGAAAAGAGTTTCCGTAATAACTGGAGGCGTCCGGCCCTTTCCAATTACAAGGGAGAGACGCTGCTGTACAGCGACCTCGCCCGCGGCATCGCCAAGATGCACCTGGCCTATGCGCACTACGGCATCCACCCCGGCGACAAGATCGTCATCTGTTCCCACAACCAGACCCATTGGGCGGTCTGTTTCCTCGCCGCCATGACTTACGGGGCCGTTCCCGTCCCGCTGCTTCACGAGTTCAAGCCGGGGAACATCCATTATCTCGTGAACCACTCCGATGCGAAGATCCTCTTCGTGGAACATACCATCTGGGACGGCCTGAACGCCGAGGACATGCCCGGCCTCACCGCCGTCATCCAAATCGAGGATTACCAGGTCCTCCACCTGAAGGAAGGCGCCACCGAACATGCCCGCCCCGGTCTGGAAAAGAGTTTCCGGAAGACCTATCCGGGCGGCCTCCGGCCCAGTGACCTCAACTATTATGAGGACAAGCCCGACGAGCTGGCCATCCTGAGCTACACCTCCGGCACTTCCGGGTTTTCCAAGGGCGTGATGATCCCCTACCGGGCGGTCTGGTCCAATGTATATTTCATGCACGACGCCCTGCCGATGATCGACAACACCTCCAACGTGGTCGTCATCCTTCCCTCCGCCCATACGTACGGGATGATGTTCGAGTTCTTCTTCGAAATGGTGATGGGCTGCCACATCCATTTCCTCACGAAGGCCCCGAGCCCGAAAGTCCTGGCCGAAGCGTTCTCCGACATCCGCCCCAATGTGGTCTATGCCGTTCCCCTCATCGTGGAGAAGATCTACAAGAGCCTCCTCCGCACCGGCCTGTCCGGCGACGACCTGTGCGATGCCCTGAAGAATTTCTTCGGCGGTGATTTCGAGGAGGTTATCATCGGCGGCGCCGCCCTGAACCCCGAGGTGGAACGCGCCCTGCGCAAGATCAAGTTCCCCTTCACCGTCGGCTACGGGATGACCGAGTGCGCTCCGATTATCTCCTATTCCCGCTGGTTCGACAGCCGGATGTACTCCTGCGGGACCACGGTCCCGAACATGGAGATCCGCATCGATTCCAAGGCCCCCCATCTCATCCCCGGCGAAGTCCAGGTCAAAGGGATGAACGTGTTCCTGGGATACTACAAGAACGCGGATGCGACCGCCGAGGTCTTCACGAAGGACGGCTGGCTCCGCACCGGTGACGTGGGCATCCTGGACAACGAAGGCTACCTGTACCTGCGCGGCCGCACGAAATGCATGATCCTGGGCGCAAACGGCCAGAACATCTATCCGGAGGAGATCGAAGCTGCCTTGAACAATGTTCCCTATGTCGTCCATTCCCTGGTGATTGACGACAATGGCAAGCTGATCGGGCTCGTCTATCCCGATTACAAGCAGGCGAACCTGGACGGCATCCCCGTCAAGAAACTGGCCGAGCAGCTGGATTCCAGCCTGCAGGAGGTGAACCATCTCTTCCCGAAGTTTTCCCATATCGCCCACCTGGAGCTGATGCCGGAAGACTTCGAACTCACGCCCAAGGGCAGTATCAAACGTTATCTCTATCAACGCAACCGCTCTTCCTAATCCCCATGAGAAAAGCCCTCCTGACCCTCCTTCTGGCCGCGTCCTCCCTGCTCTGCATCCACGCCCAGCCCGCCTGGATGCAAACCCAGCATCCCCATGCACCGGCCGTTCCCGAATACATCGCCTTCGCCGGCGACACCATCCGTTTCGACCGGACCGATTTCCAGGAGCGGCTGGACAAGGAGCTCATCTCCTTTACTTATATGCATTCCAACTCGACCCTGATGCTCAAGCGGTCCAAGCGGTATTTCGCCATGGTCGTCCCCATCCTCCGGCAGCAGGGTGTTCCGGAAGACCTGAAATACCTGATGGCCATCGAGAGCAACGTGGACCCCAAGGCGCTTTCCGTCGCCGGGGCGGCCGGTCTCTGGCAGTTCATGAAGGGTACCGCCCAGTCCTACGGGCTTCAGGTGGATTCAGAAGTGGATGAACGCTACAACATCGAAAAGGAAACCGTAGCAGCCTGCCAATACCTGAAGGAAGCCTACCGGAAATACGGTGACTGGATGACCGTCGCGGCCAGTTACAATGCCGGGCAGGGCGGCATCTCCCGCCGCCGGGAGACCCAGAAGCAGAAATCGGCCCTGGACCTCTGGCTGCCTGAGGAGACTTCCCGCTACATGTTCCGCATCCTGGCGGCGAAGATGTTCTTCGAAAATCCGACCGCTTTCGGGTTCAACATCCCCATGTCGGAACGTTATCCCTATGTGGAGCCGAAAAACGTGATCACGGTGAATTACGCAATCCCCAGCCTGGTGGACTTCGCCCTGGAACACGGGGTCACCTATGCCCGTCTCAAGGAAGCCAACCTGTGGCTCCGCGACGAGAAACTGACCAACAAGGGAAACAAGTCATATAAGATCGTCATTCCCTAACGGAGGACGAGTTCGCGGACCGGCCCTTCCGTCCGGTCATCGGCCGTAAAAAGCCGGTCCCCTGAAAGCCAGGCGTTCATCTTCTCGATGAGCGCCTCTTTTTGGAAGTAGAGCTGGTTCCGGACGACCGAGGAATTGACGGTGATGTAGAGGGTTCCGCTGCGGAAAAACTTCTTCAGGGTGAAAGGGCCGGCTCCGGAGCATTCGTCCCAGGCCGTGAAGATGCGCTGGGTGTTCAGGCCCGAGGCAAGCTTCGCCGACTTGATGAACTGGTCGACCACCTCCTCCATCGACAGGGCTTCCTTCCTGCGGATGTAGTAACTGCGTTTCTTCTGTTCTGCCATTACTCGACCTGGGTGAAGACGCCGCCTTTTGTGTCGAAATAGGCGCTTTCGTCGGTGATCCGGTCCACGATGCCGCTCAGGCGGACCTTGTTGGAGTCGGTGATGAAGATCTGGCCGAAACCGCTGCCGGCCACCATCCCGATCAGGTTTCCGATCCGGTCCATGTCCAGCTTGTCGAACACGTCGTCCAGCAACAGGATGGGGGCATAGCCATACCGTTCCCGCATGATCTCATACTGGGCGAACTTGAGGGAGACGAGGAAAGATTTCTGCTGGCCCTGGGAACCGCAGCGGCGGATCGGATGGCCGTCCATCGTGAACAGGAAGTCGTCCCGCTGGATGCCGGCGGTCGTGAAGCGCAGGGCAAGGTCCTTCTCCCGTTGGGCCTGGAAGATCTCCTCCAGGGAGCCTTTCGCCAGATCGGACCGGTAGTCGATGGAAACTTCCTCGCCCCCTCCGGAGATGAGCTTGTAATAAGACTGGATGACGGGCCTCAGGCCTTCCGCCAGCCGTTTGCGGGCCTCGAACACCGGAAGGGCGGCAGCGGCCATCCGAGCATCGAACACGGCGATGAGGTCCCAGTCCAAAGACCCTTCCTTAAGCATCTTGTTACGCTGGGCCAGGAGGCGGTTGTATGTCTGGACGGCATCGAGATAGCTGCGGTCCATCTGCGAGAGGACGCCATTGGCGAACCGGCGGCGCTCCTCCCCCGATTCGCTCACCAGGGAGCCGTCGCCCGGCGAGACCATCACCACCGGAAGGACGCCGATATGTTCGGAAATCCGGGTATAGGTCTTCTCGTCGCGGACCAGTTTCTTCTCCCCGTCCGACACCTTGATCGAGAAACGGGATTCAAGGCCGTTGTCCATCCGGTAGACGCCGCCGATGCTGAACCCTTCCGTCCCGTACCGCCAGTTGTACCGGTCGGGCGACGGGAAGGCACTCTTGGTCATCGACAGGTAGTAGACCGCATCCATGAGATTGGTCTTCCCTTCCCCGTTGTTCCCGCTGATGCAGTTCACGTTGGGAGAGAAGGAAAGCTCCTGGAAAGCGATATTGCGGAAATCCTGGACGACGATTTTCTTCAGAGTGGGCATGGCAAAGGCGTTCTTGATTGCAAATATACATTTTTTTTACTAAATTTGCGGTCTGTTATGCCCGAAGGGGCACCAGCGGCTTAGAAATATAAACAAACGACAAGATATGGCAAACAAACCTACCGAGCAGGAAATCCGCCAGCAGAACATCGCTGAGGCGGTTTCCAAATCCGAACTCTTTTTCCAGAAGTACGGAAAGATCATCTATGGCTGCGTCGCGGCCGTCCTTCTGATCGCTCTCGCGATCCTCGCCTACAACCGCTTCGTCCTCCAGCCCAAGAAGGCCGAGGCCCAGGAAGAAATGTTCCGCGCCGAGCAGAAGTTCGCCCAGGGCGACTATGAGCTTGCGCTGAACGGCGACGACAACAACCTCGGCTTCGAGGACATCATCGCCAAGTACGGCACCAAGGGCGGCGAGTCCGTGTACCTGTATGCCGGCGCCTGCGCCCTCCAGCTGGGCCAGTTCGACAAGGCCATCGAGTACTTCAAGAAGTACGACGGCGGCGACAAGATCCTCCTTTCCCGCGCCCAGGCCGGCATCGGCGACGCACTCGTAGGCCTTGAGGACTACAAGGGCGCCCTCGCCGCCTATGAGAAGGCTGCCGCCACGGTGGACGACCTGTTCGCCGCCGGTTACCTCCTGAAGGCCGGCATGGTGGCCGAGGAGATGGGCGACAAGGACAAGGCCCTCTCCCTCTACAAGGAGATCAAGGACCAGTATCCGCAGGCTCCCGAGGCCATGGATATCGACAAGTACATCACCCGCATCGAATTCTAGGTTATGGGAAGAGCGTTTGAATTCCGCAAGGAGCGCAAGATGAAGCGCTGGGGCCACATGGCCAAGACCTTCACCAAACTCGGGAAGGAAATCACCATCGCCGTCAAGCAGGGCGGCGCCGAAGTGACCGGCAACCCGCGTCTCCGCGCCCTCATCGCCGAGGCAAAGTCCGAGCAGATGCCCAAGGAGAACATCGAGCGCGCCATCAAGAAGGCCACCGAGGCCAAGTCCGGAGACTTCAAGGAGATCATCTACGAAGGTTTCGGTCCTTTCGGCATCGCCTACCTCGTGGAGGCTGCGACGGACAACAACACCCGTACCGTCGCCAACGTCCGCAGCTACTTCACCAAGTGCGGCGGCTCCCTCCAGACCAGCGGCAGCGTCGCTTTCATGTTCGACCACAAGTGCGTCTTCCGCATCAAGGAGGATCCGGCGAAGCCCATCGACCTTGACGAGCTCGAGCTCGAACTGATCGACTTCGGTGCCGACGAGGTCTTCCGCCAGGAAGTCGAGGACGAGGACGAGAACGTGACCAGCGAGATCGTCATCTACGGTGACTACACCTCCTACGGCCAGATCCAGAAGTACATCGAGGAAAACGGTTACGAACTCGCCTCCGGCGGCTTTGAGCAGATTCCGAACGTGGATCTCAAGGAAGTTACCGACGAGCAGCGTGCCACCCTCGAGAAACTCACCGGCCTCCTGGAGGACGACGAGGATGTCACCAACGTCTACACGACCATGAAGCCCGCGGAGGAGTAATTTCCGCCTGCTGAAAAACCGTCGCCGAGGCCTTTCCGCCCCGGCGATTTTTTTTGTTCAAATTAAGATTATTCCTTATCTTTGTATGATTTCAAACCATTCTATCATGAGCATTCAGACTGACAACATCCAGAAGCTGGTCGAGCGGCGGGCGAAGGCCCGGCTCGGCGGCGGGGAGAAACGGATCGAGGCCCAGCACGCCAAGGGCAAGATGACAGCCCGGGAGCGGATTGCACTCCTTCTTGACGAGGGCAGTTTCGAGGAGTACGACATGTTCGTCCAGCATCGCTGCACGAACTTCGGGATGGACCAGGAACACTTCGACGGGGACGGCGTGGTAACCGGTTGCGGTACCGTGGAAGGCCGTCTGGTCTACGTGTTCGCCCAGGACTTCACCGTCTGCGGCGGGTCGCTTTCCAAGACGATGTCCGAGAAGATCTGCAAGGTGATGGACCTCGCGGTCCGCGCCGGCGCCCCGCTCATCGGCCTGAATGACTCCGGTGGCGCCCGCATCCAGGAAGGCATCGACTCCCTGGCGGGCTTCGGCGAGATTTTCGAGCGCAACATCCTTGCTTCGGGCGTCGTACCGCAGATCAGCGGGATCTTCGGTCCCTGCGCCGGCGGTGCGGTGTACTCCCCCGCCCTCACGGACTTCACCCTCATGATCAAGGACACTTCCTATATGTACCTGACGGGACCGGCCGTCGTCAAGAGCGTGACCGGAGAGGATGTGGACCACGAAATCCTGGGCGGAGCCTCCGTCCACGCCTCCAAGAGCGGCGTGGCGCATTTCGCCGCCGAAAACGAGGAAGACGGCATCGCGACGATCCGGGAACTCCTTTCCTACCTGCCGCAGAATAACCGCGAGGAAGCTCCGGCCGTGGCTACGAACGATCCTTACAACCGGACCGACGATGCCCTGAACAGCATCATTCCCGACAATCCGAACAAGGCTTACGACATGTACGGTGTCATCCGCAGCATCGTGGACGACAACCGCTTCTTCGAGGTGCACCAGGAGTTCGCCAAGAACATCATCGTGGGATTCGCCCACATGAACGGCCGCAGCGTGGGCATCGTCGCCAACCAGCCGAATGTGCTGGCGGGCGTGCTGGACATCAACGCGTCCCGCAAGGCCGCCCGCTTCGTCCGCTTCTGCGACGCCTTCAATATTCCGCTCGTAACCCTGGTCGACGTGCCCGGCTTCCTGCCCGGTACCCAGCAGGAGTACGGTGCCATCATCACCAACGGGGCCAAGCTCCTGTACGCCTATGGCGAAGCCACCGTTCCGAAGGTCACCGTCACCCTGCGCAAGGGCTACGGCGGCGCGCACATCGTGATGAGCTGCAAGCAGCTCCGGGGCGACATCAATTACGCCTGGCCTTCCGCCAGCATCGCCGTGATGGGTGCCGACGGTGCCGTGAACGTCCTCCACGCCAAGGAGATGAAGGACGATCCGGAGAACGCGCAGAAGATCTTCGATGAGAAGAAGAAGGAATACGAAGACCTTTTCTCCAACCCTTATCAGGCTGCCCAGAAAGGCTACATCGACGACATCATCGAGCCGCGGAACACCCGCTTCCGCGTCATCCGCGCCCTGGAGCAGCTCTCCGGCAAGCAGCAGGACGTCCCGGCCAAGAAACACGACAACCTGCCGTTATGAGAAAGCGCATTCTGCTCATCCTGGCCCTTGCGGTCAGTTTCACGAGCCTGAAGGCCCAGAACGTCATCGACCTCATCATCGCCGAGGCCCTGGCCGTTCCGGACTCCACCGGCATCGTGGACGACTACGGGCGGCGGGGAGGCTGGATTGAAATCTTCAACACCTCCCAAGGGACGGTCAACTTCGCAGGATGCTTCCTGACGGACGACCGTAACGACCTCAAGAAGAGCATCATCCCCAAGGGTGATCTCCGTACCAAACTCGGTCCGCGCCAGACCACGCTCATCTTCACGAGCGGAAACGGAGCGGACGGTACCCTTTATGCCGGTTTCCAGATCCGTCCGGGCAGCACCGTGTACCTCGTTTCCAATGACGGACGCACCGTCATCGATTCCCTGGTCATCCCGGCCAACGTTCCGGTGGGCATGTCCATGAAGAAGCAGGCCTTCGACCTCCGCCAGAAGGAGTTCGAGCCGCTGCCGGACCCCCAGGTCCCGAGCCCCGGCATCTACAATGGTGACATGAACGCCGCCACGAAGGCCGAAGCCATGGCGGAGAAGGATCCGCACGGCGGCATCCTCTCCCTCGTCGCGGTATCCGTCGTGTTCAGCGCCCTGGCCATCCTCTGGTTCCTGTTCTGGCTGTTCTTCGACCGCCCGGCCAAGAAAGCCGCCCAGGCGAAGGACAAGCCGAAGAAGGCTCCCGCCAAGGCCCAGGTCAAGGCCGGTGAAGTCTCCGACGAAATCGCCGCGGTCATCGCCCTTGCGATGGACATGGAGCAGGGTGGCGACGTGTATGCCGCCATCGCCCTCGCAATGGACCTCTATTTCAACGACACGGTTCACGACACCGAGTCCTTCGTCCTGACGATGCGTCCCAAGGACGGTTCCGCCTGGAACGACAAAAAGCAGATTTTCAGAAAGTTACCCAGATAAAACAATCGAATCGATATGAAAGAGTACAAGTTCAAGATCGGCGGCAAGGAGTATAACGTGACCGTCAACCCCAAGGAAGGCAAGTTCTTCGACGTGACCGTGAACGGCGCCACCTACGAGGTGGAAGCCGAAAACGCCCCGGCAGCTGCTCCGGCTCCCCAGCCTGCAGCCGCCCCGGTTCAGGCCGCTCCCGCTGCGGCCGCCGCTCCGGCTCCCAAGGCCGCCGGCGCCGGTGAAAAGGTGGCCTCCCCGCTTCCGGGCGTCATCATCGAGATTTCCGTCAAGGAAGGCCAGACCGTGAAGGCCGGCCAGAAGGTCGCCGTCCTGGAGGCCATGAAGATGGAGAACGAGATCCCCGCTCCGAAGGATGGCACCATCACGGACATCCACGTGCACAAAGGAGACACCCTGCAGGAAGGCGACCCGGTCGTAACGATTGCCTAGTCCCCTATGGAGCACATCTTCCAATCCCTCTCCCAGTTCTGGGAATACACCGGCTTCGCGAACTGCTCCTGGCAGAACATCGTGATGATCGGCATCGGCCTCGTGTTCATCACCCTCGCCATCCTCAAGGAATGGGAGCCGATGCTGCTGGTCCCGATCGGGTTCGGTATGATCATCGGCAACATTCCGATGTTCCCGGGCCTGAACATCGGCATCTACGAGGACGGATCGGTGCTGAACATCCTGTATCAGGGTGTGCGGCAGGGTTGGTATCCCCCGCTGATCTTCCTCGGCATCGGTGCGATGACCGACTTCTCGGCCTTGATTTCCCAGCCGCGGCTCATCCTCATCGGAGCGGCCGCGCAGATGGGCATCTTCGGCGCCTACCTGCTGGCCCTCCTGTTCGGCTTCGCGCCGAACGAGGCGGGTGCCATCGGCATCATCGGCGGCGCTGACGGCCCTACCGCCATCTTCCTGAGTTCGAAACTGGCACCGGACCTGATGGGTGCGATTGCCGTGTCGGCCTATTCCTACATGGCGCTCGTGCCGGTGATCCAGCGTCCGATCATGCTTCTCCTGACCACCAAGAAGGAGCGCCTGATCAAGATGCCCACCCCGCGTGCCGTATCCCAGCGGGAAAAGATCATCTTCCCGATCATCGGCTTCCTCACCACCGCGTTCATCGTTCCGTCCGGCCTTCCGCTGCTCGGCATGCTGTTCTTCGGTAACCTCTTGAAGGAAAGCGGCGTAACCCGCCGTCTGGCCAATACGGCCAGCGGTCCGATGATTGACGTGGTAACGACGCTCATCGGCCTCACCGTGGGTGCCTCCACCCAGGCCGACAAGTTCCTCAGCGCAAAGTCCATCCTCATTTTCGGACTCGGCCTGCTGTCCTTCGTCATCGCCACCACCTGCGGTGTCCTCTTCGTGAAGATCATGAACCTGTTCATCAAGAACCCTGCGAAGAAGATCAATCCGCTGATCGGCAATGCCGGCGTATCTGCCGTCCCGGACAGCGCGCGCGTATCGGAAGTGGTCGGTCGGGAATTCGACCCGAAGAACCACCTGCTGATGCACGCGATGGGTCCCAATGTGGCGGGCGTCATCGGATCGGCCGTCGCGGCCGGTATCCTGCTCGCTTTCCTGGGCTAGAATGAAATATCTCCAGAACACCTCGACGGACCCGCATTTCAACATGGCGTTCGACGAGTTCTGCCTGGAACAGTTGAAAGCGGACGAGCCGGTTTTCTACCTTTGGCAGAACCGGCCGTCCGTCATTATTGGCCTGAACCAAAGCGCATACGCCGAGGTTAATCTTCCCTTCCTTCAGGAAAAAGGCATCAAGCTGGCTCGGCGTGTCACGGGGGGAGGCGCTGTCTATCACGACCTGCAGAACCTCAACTATACCATTACCGGCAGGATCCGGGACCTGGAAAAAGAGTATCCTGCCTATGTGGAAACGATGGTGAATGCGCTCCGTTCTCTCGGTGTCCCTGCACAGCTCAGCGGGAGGAATGACATCCTGGTCGAGGGACGGAAATGTTCGGGCTACGCCAAGCGGATGTCCCGTGACCGGCTGATGATCCACGGTACGCTGATGTATGACGTGGACATCGACACGCTCACCCGGGCTCTCTCCGTTCCCGGAAGCAAACTGTCAGCCGCCGGAATCTCATCGGTCCGCAGCCGGGTCGCCAACCTCAAGGACTATCTGCCGCAATTCCCCGATATCCAGTCTTTCCGGAATGCCCTGCAGGATCTGCTGTCGGACGGGGACGGGGAAATCTTCCTGACTCCGGAGCAGTCAGCGACAATCAGTTCGTATGCCGATTCCAAGTTCAGGACCTGGGAATGGAATTTCGGTCACTCCCCCGCCGCTGCATTCCGGATCCGGAAGAAATTCCCGTGCGGGACAATAGAGGCCGCATTTTCCCTCCGCAGCGGACGGATGACAGGTCTCCGCTTCAGCGGGGATTTCCTAGGGAATCTCCCCCCGGAACGGATTGAGAAGGCCCTGGAAGGCTGCCGCTACACGCGGGAGGACCTGCTCGCAATCTTACGGAAAGAGCCCGTCGAAAACTGCTTCGACAGGCTCTCCGACAATATGCTGGCCGCTTTCCTACTGGACGCCTGACAGCGTCACGGGGCCCAGAAGTCCTGAAGGGAGAAGCGGTGAATCGGCCGTATAGAACGGAGACCCCACATAGGTCCAGGTCCGTACGGCATCCGGCTGCAGGTCTCCGATAATGCGGTTGGGCCAAAGATTGATCACCTTGACTTCCAGCGCGTTAATTCCCTGATGGATGTATTCCGCGGGAACTTCCACGCGGAACGGGGCTTTCCAGACCACCCCCAAGTCAAAGCCGTTCACGGACACCCGGGCGAGCTCCTTCACCGACCCGAGGTCGATTTCATAGGAAACCATATCCTTGACCTGCTTCTTGGACAGGTTGAACTCCTTCCGATAGACAACTGTTCCGGAATAGTACCGGATGGCGGGGTTGGATGATTCGGTATAGGATTTCAACGGGTCGAAAACCGCCGTGGCAGGTGCACCCATCCCCGATTCGAAAGACAGGTTCCAGGCACCTTCCAGCGTCAGAAGAGGAACCGTATGCGTATGCACGACCGGGATGGCCTCTTCCTGCTTTTTGCCGATTACGACGAACAGGGCGTCATTCTCCTCCAGGTCCAGCCGGAAAAGACGGTAACCGTCCTCCGTTACGGAAGCATTGACACAACGGACCTTTCCGGTGGCAGGGTCCAGCACATGCGGCAGCCCTTGACCGGCCCGGAGCAGGATGACGGAGGACGCCGGCGCCCCCGTGAAATTCCGGATCCAGTAAATGTCTTCCGCCTCCGTCTCCCGATGGACATAGGCCCACCCGTCGGGCGCGATGAAGTCCGGCTCGATCCCCTTCTTCGCAAGCGCCTCCGCAAGCGGCATGTCCAGCATCAGGGATTGCAACTGGAGGGCCAGGATGGAGAAGGCATCCTGGTCGTCCGTCAACGAGGCCGCCCGCTCGGGAACCGTTCCGCAGACAGGGACCCCGGCCTGGGCCAGATACAGGACCCGTTGGAGAACCGCATAGGACATCGTCCGGCAATGGGGGCCGAGCACCAGCATCCGGTAGTTCATTCCGGATTCCGTGATCAAGCCTTCCTTGAACGGGAATACCGAACGCAAAATGCCGCTTGGATTCACGAAATCATAGGAATAGCCTTTCGGGATATCGGGAAGCCGATGTCCAAACAGCCCGGTGATGCTGTTGTCCTCGCCATAATAGTAGAGGATGTCCGCCTTGTACTTCCCTTGCTGGAGCAGATAGGAACTCCGGGCCAGATAATCGGTCCAGGCGCGTGCCTCCTCCGCCCACGTCTCATGCCGGTTGAACCATTGACCGAAACCGATCAGGTCCAGACCCGGACGGTGGGAATCTGAAGGCTGATGGGAGGATTCGTGGATGACGAACCGGTTGAGGCCGCAGGAGAGGGCGATATCCGCCGTATATTTCATCTTGGCCGGGCTGTAGGAATAGGATTTTCCCCCCACGCCGCTGGTCGTGAAGGCCTCGGCCGCCACGATGTTCTGTCCGTAAACATGGGCGACGGAAGCAGATTCACGGATGTCGGCCATCGCCATCGGAATGGAAGATCCATCCCCTGCGTCATCCATCCAGATGGCGGACATGGGAACGGTGGCCGTCCGCTTAAGGTCCATGCCATCACCGACATACACATGTCCGTTTTCGTGGGATTCCGTATAGCGGCCTTTCATCCCGGCTTGACGGGCGATGTCGTTCAGACGGTCATAATTCTCCGTAAACAGTTCCGCCAGCGTCTGCCGCCAGTCGAAAAGGAACCGCTCTGTCTCCTCGGTGCTCCGGATGATTTCACCGGCCAGGGCAGGCAGCCACGGGAGAAGGTTGTAGCCGCGCCGGGCCTTGAATTCCGCGAACATATTCCGTGTCCAGGTCATCTGTCCGGCCTCATAGCTGTCGGTCAGTACGTATTGGACCGGCATCCCCTCATACAGCCGGAAAAAATCCTTGAAATACGTTTCCCAGGCCTCAGGGTCCAGTTTATCCACCTCCAGCCCCGTCGCCGAAGGAGGTGCGGGATGGTTCTTCTTTCCGGTCAGGGAAACACCGAAGCGGTAGATGCGCCAGTTGCCGGCAGGGATGTCGAAGATCATGGTCCCGTCCTGGTCGATCAGGCTCAGGTCCTGGACCTTCACGATCGGATCCGGACTGTCGGGAGTGAGGTAATCGGCAAAATCGTGCGGTGCCGAAAAGCCGGCCTTTTCCTCCGCATGGTTCACCTTGACCACCCCGTGCAGGACAAACTCCGGAATCGCCGTACCCGTGGGAATCCGGGTCGGGATGCCAAAGCGGGCAAGGGAATTATCCGGTTCCGGATTCTTCACCACCAGCCGGAAATGACGGGCCCGGGTCGCTGGGATGTCCATCGTCATCACGGGAAGGCTGGAGTCCGGGATGTCGCAGACCTTCCTCCAAACGATACCGTCATCGCTGGCTTCCAGGCGGTTCCGGTAGCCGGGCGGTTCCGCCCTCCATTCACTGCGGAGCGGGCATCCGGACAGGGTGACGGCGCGGATCATCTGCGGACGGTCGAAGGAATACTGGATCCAGGCAAAACCGTCCGGGTGGACAGGCAGTTCCACGGCATTGGCGAAATCCCCGTCCGTCAGCTGCTCCACCGTGAAATGACCGCCGGAAGAGGAGACTTTCGCCCCCATGGCTGTCATCGTCTTCTCCGCGTCGGGAAGCTTGACGGCAAGCGTGGCAATATGCTCGAACCAAGGGGAGACATCGCTGTTTTCCGGAAGATTCTGGTATTTGCCGGGTGTTTGGAAATGAGGGGGTAAACGAAGGATCTGGATACTGGGCCCGCTTACATCCATGGTCCGCCAGGTCAGCTTCTTCATCGCATTCTCCGGCTTCACCCAGGGACCGCCCGTCGAACTCCAGCCCGGTGCGGAAGCAATTGCCGTTTCCATGCCTTTGGCATCGGCCAAATCCATTGCATAGCCCAACGCAGCTCTCCAGTCCGGAGATCCATAGGGTACAAGTTCATCTACGATCGGACGTACTCCAATCCCGCCGGCGTCGAACTGATGGAACCCGCCGATTCCGGCCCGTTCCATCCAGTCGATATCCTTCCGGATCCCGTCCATCGACACATTTCCGTCCATCCAGTGCCACCAGACCCGCGGCCGCGCTTCCTGAGGCGGATCGGCGAATCCTTCATAAAGCGTCTGCGCCCCGACGGTCTGCACCATCGCAGCTGCAAACAGCAGGGTCATCCATTTCTTCATACTCCTCATTTATTATCCGGAATCGTCTTGATATACACATCCCGCTGCGGGAACGGAATCGCGATTCCATGCTCGTTGAAGGCTTTGTAGATGGCTTCCTTGGCCCGGGCGGGGAAAGTGTAGTGGGTTTCGACGGTGGTATAAAGGACGACGGCGAGATTGATGCTGCTTTCACCAAAGTTGTCGAAGCGGACATCGATCGGGAAAGACGGATCCACGATTTCACGGCCCACCTTGTCCTTGGTCATCAGCGGCTTGAGGGCCTCCAGGATGACCTGGCGGGCCTCCTCGAAGTCGGTGCCGTAGCGGACGGAGACGAAAATCTTGACGAGCTCGTAATTACGGCCGGTGTTCAGGTTGCGGAACTTCTTCGTGAACAGGTCGGTATTGGTGAAGGCGATCAGGGAACCGTCCTCATCTTCCACTTGCGTCGTCTGGTAGCTCACGCGCCTGACGCTGCCGCGGACGCCGTCGCAGGAGATTTTGTCGCCGATGCGGATGCGGCCGGCCATGAGCTGGATGCCGTAGAAGAAGTTGTTGATCAGGTCCTTGAGTGCGAAACCGACGCCGGCGGCGAGACCGGTCGTGATGTAGGTGATGGCCTTCGTAGGGATGTTCAGGATGGACAGGGAGACAATCGTGTACAAGACCCAGCCCAACAGGGAGAAGATCGTGTTCGAAAGGCTCAGGTTCACGTCGGATTCCTTGAGCGGAACGGCGGTGTCCCCTCTCTTCTCAATGATACCGCGCAGTTTGAATACCCGGAACAGGCCCTTCATCACATAAATCAGATAGCGGAAAATGAAGAAGAGACCGACAACAAGCAGAATCTTGGACAAAGTCAGGGAATCATACCCTTCGATGAGCGGATGACGCATCAGGTCCGCTCCGGTCAGGGAGAGCTGATAGGCGTGGGAAGTCAGCAGGATGCTCAACGGGAAGGACACGAGGATGGTCAGCGGAACCACGACCATCCATAGCAAGTCATACAGCCAGGTAACTTCGATGAATGCATTCTTGTCGTTCAGCGGAAGATTCGGATTGTCTTCGTGGTAGCGGGCCTTCCTGCGGATCACCCGGTCCTCATAATACCGCCTCATCAGATAATAAATCGTGGTGATGGTATGCAGGAGCGCCAGCTGGAAGGTCCAGAAAGTGAGCAGGAGGACACCGATCATCGAATAGCCGGCCAATGAGAGGATACCAGCCGCTGCCATTACGCCAACGGAGACCCAGGTGTAGCGCAGATCGGCCAGATTCACCTCACTCCCGTACCGGACATTCGCAATGGACTGCCAGATGATGAAAACCAGCAATGTCGGCGGAAGGATCAGCGGAACGGCGCTGGCAGGCAGGAAGACGGCACGCATGAGGATGCACAGGAATGCCAGCAGCAGCGTGGGGATATAGATGTTCCGGGAAGCTTTGGCCTGGTTTTCCTTGATGCGGATCAGCAGGGAGATGAAGATGGCGAGTGTAAGCCAGGAGAACTGGCTCAGCAGCTGGTAGGCCAGCCTCCAGTAGGGATTGCTCCGGTCCGACTTCACGAGCAGGACGCCGAGGGCGAAGAGAAAGACGGCCAGGATAGAAGACAGGACCGGCCTGAGCAAACGGACTTTCTCCCGACGTACATACTTGAAAACCAAGGTACTGATCAGGCCGGCAAGCAGGAAAGCAGCCAGGAGCATGATCAGGGAAAGGAGCGCATAGGTAAGGACATAGCGTCCGCTCCAAGTCCGGGAAATGGACGTTCCCTCTCCGGAGTTGTCGATTCCGGTATCCGTATGGTAACGCAAACTGAGATCTTCCTTCACATAGCGGATGAACGTACGCCAGTTCTTGAGGACATAGACAATGTTCACGTTGCCGCCGATATAGCGGTTCTTCTGGGTTTCAGCGTAATTGGCCTGGGCATAGTCGTAGGCCTGCTGGAGCCGGCGGTCCGCATCGGCAAAATAGATGCTGTCCTGCAAGGCTACCTTGACGGACTCCCCATACAGGTTCTTCAGGATGCCGGTATAGTACAGGCAACTGTCCAGCAGGGCGGCCTTCTCGGGATCTTCCTCTTCCGGCTCGATTACGGGAGTGACCTGCATCAGAAGGGAATCGGTCACCTGAAGGGAGTCCACCGGATGACGCTGATACATTTCCTGGAGCGTTTCATCCAGGAGCATGTAGCGACGAAGGCCCGCCCGGGAAGTCACGACATACCGGTTGGAAAGCCGGACTTTCTCCTGGAAACTGTCATAGATCCGGGCAACGTTCTCCAAGGCGAAAGCCATGTCGAAGGCAAACTCCGGGCGTTGGGTATACAGCAGGACGGTCACTTCGTCGGCCTGCTTGAGGATCTCCGACAATTCTTTCTGGCGTTCCTGATTGCTTACCAGCAAGGAGTCGGACGCGAGGGCGGCGGCATAGGACTGCCTGAGTTCCTGCAGAAGACCGGCCAGGACTTCCTGGTCGCCCTTTTCAGGAGCGGCGGAAAGGGAAGGCATCGCCAGCGGCAGGAGAATGGAAAAGACAGCGGCGAAACGGAAGAAGGAACGGAAACGCATAGTCATCACAGGGATCTAGAAGTCAAAACCGACGGAAGCATAGGCAGTAACTCCGGTAATCGTGCACCACTGAACGGCGAAACGCAGCGGACCCACGATCGACTGGCGCGAGTACTCCGCACCGAAGGCATAGAGGTCAGGTTTCCAGAACATATACTTCATGTCGTAGTCCCGCTGGAAGATGCCGGCCCGGACCGTCACGAAATTCTTGCGCAGGAAACGGTACCGGAGGTCCAGTTGCGGCACGGCGGTGATCTTGGCGGTAGACCGGAATCCGGTGGAGAAGCCGAAGAAAGGGATCTGCCGCTCGATATAACGGTTGGCCATGAACCCGCCCACGGCCACGGTGTGCCGGAAGTTCATGTCGACCGATTCCGTCGAGTTGTATCCGATATAGAGGATGGGCATGACCGTGAAGTTCTGCCCGAAGGTGAAGGCTGCTTCGATGCTGCCCATGACGCTGAAATAGGGCTTGACAGGATCTCTCCTCTTGAAGAAATCGTCCGGGACATACGGTTCTCCATCGGAGTCTTCCGACCGTGTCCGTGGAAGAAAGCCCACGGCGTCATCTTCGCTGCCGTCATTGTCATCCCAGTCAGAGTAATCCAAGGTCACGGGCAACCTCTGTCCCTTGAAGACATAGCGGCCATCGATGGAGAGCCGGACGCCCCGTGTGGGGAAATAGCCGTCATCGAAAGTGTCGAACTTGTAAGTCCCGAAGCCGGACAGCCAGTAGCTTCTCCAGTCCCAACCCGTATTGATATTCGCAAACTCCAAGCGGTTCTCATAGGGATTCATTTCGGCCGTCACACCGATCCGGAAGGTACCATTCTTGATCCGGGAGTCTTCCAGGTAACCGTCCAGGGCCGCGAAAAACAGTTGTTCATGGGTGTCGCCCTGCCAGCCGAGCCTCGTGTTCATCAGACCCATGCGGCCGACGATTCCATAGGAAGGAAGCCCAATCCGGGACCGGGTGCCCCAGTCTACGGACAACTGGGGATTCGACCCCAGAAAGAGATCCGCTGTCATCCGCATGCCGGTGAGCCGGCGGGTTCCCAGACCGTAATGCAAGGCGATGGACACGGCCTCGTCGGTATCGGCCCGGATGCCCATGGCGAAATCATTCGTCTGGCCCCGCTGGCAATCGAATACCAGGGTATAGGGTTCCTCGTGCCCTTCCAAATGATAGGTAACGGATTCGAACGCGTTGGAACCGTAGATCTTTTTCAGCATATCCTCAATCATCTCCCGGTCGTAAAGCGCGGATTTGGGATAGTCGTCCTTGTGCAGGATGGCATTCCGCTCCTTGTCAGAGATACCGTTGAAAGCGATATGGTCCACAAGGACTTTCTGCTGCGCGAGATTGATGGCCGCGGGATGTGAGGCAACCTGAGGATCCGTCTTTCCAACCACGCAGGCGGCGATGGATTCAAACAGTTCCTTGTTCTGAAGGGCATTCCTGTAGCCTTGTTCGATGATGTCATCCACGCTGGCATCGTCGAAGGAAAGCATGGTGTATCCCTTCAACTCATGATGGACCCCCAGGTCCAGCATCTCGCGGGCAGGACCGTTGGTGCTGGAGGCCAGGAGGGTGATCGTCTGCATGAGGAAGTCCACCGGAGAGTTGAGCTCGTTCAGTTCGCGGTGGATGGACATGTCCGAGCCGATGAGGATGTCCGCACCCATCGCCTTGGCGATATCAACCGGGTAATTGTTTCGCATACCACCGTCCAGGAGCACTTCGCCGTTCTGGCGTACGGCCCTGAAATAGAACGGGATGGCCATCGTGGACCGGAGGGCGTCGATGATGCGGCCGGAGGTCCAGTACTTGGGCGTCATCGCATAGAGGTCCGTAGCTACGCAGGCGTAAGGGATCGGGAGGTCGGCGAAACTGATGCTGTCCTGGTAACCTACAGTCACGGAGCTGAGCATGTTCCGCACGTTGAGGCCGAACAGGAAGCCGTCGGGCATGCCAAGTCCCATCCGGGAGATGGACTCATTGAGCATGTCCGCCGAATTGGTTCCGGTTTCCGCGGCCATCTTGTCGACGATCCGCTGGTTCTTGAGCCGGTCAGCCAGGTCCTCATCGTCATAATGGTGCGGGATACGGATGACGAACTTTTCGCGGTATTTGCGGAGTTTATAGGAGATGTAGTCGTTCGCTACATTATCCGACATCATGACCGGCCATTCGATGGCGCGCACCAGGGAATCCAGCTGGTCGTGCTTGTAACCCATCGCATACAGGCCGCCCACGAGACCACCCATGCTGGTCCCCGTCACCACGTCGACGGGGATGCCCAACTCTTCCAAATACTTGATCACACCGAGGTGCGCCAGGCCGCGGGCGCCTCCGCCAGCCAGCACCAGACCCACCGTAGGCCGGTACTGCCGGATGGAGTCCATCCGGGCCCGCACCTTGGCGAAGGCGATGGAGTCGGCCGCAGGATTCGCACTGGGCAGGATTTGCGCAAAACCGGGAAGGGAAAGAGCGCAGGAAAGGACAAGCAGCGTTACAAGTTTTTTCATTACGGAAAAGAGTGGTTATTCTTTAACTTTCAAATATACGGTTTTTTTCCAAGAATTGTTACCTTTGTACATCCAACAAGTATGCATCATGGCTAAGACAACCGGAAAAATCATCGCTTGGATCATCGTGATCCTGTTGCTCGTGGGAGCGGGCTTCGGCTATTACAAATTCTTCTGGGTGTTCAGCGACGGCACGAAGACCGGCGAACTGAACTCCCTCACCTACACCGGATACCTCTGGAAAACGTACGAAGGTGAGATGATCCTCTCCGGCTACGGCAACAAGTCCGGCCAGAGCGGGACGGTCCAGTCCAAGATCTTCAAGTTCTCCGTGGACGACAAGGCCGTTGCCGAAGAACTCCAGCAGCTTACCGGACAACGGGTTACCGTCCATTTCAAGGAGTACAAGGGAGCCCTTCCCTGGCGCGGCTACGAGCGGGCCATCGTGGACCGGATCGACAATGCCGAACCTGTCGTGGCGGATCCTGCCCACCGTCTTCCTTATGACACCTCCGCAGAACAGGTCTTCCTATGAGAAAATACCTGATCCTTCTGGGCGCCACCCTTGTGGGCGGCGTTCTTTTTGCCCAGCCGCGCATCCTGGGCGTGCATCCCGCCCATGACGGGAAACTCCTGACGATGGAAGAAGCCGTCGCGAGCCGTTCCGTCTATCCGGAGAACCGCTATTATACCTGGTTCAACGACAATGAATACCGGTTCTTTGACGGTTCCCGCTGGGATTCCGGCCGGGTGGACGAGAACCTGGAACTCCCGCAGGACTTCTCCGGCTGGACGGCCTTCAACGAAGGGAACAGCCTCTATATCACTGATTATAAAGACACCATAGCGGTAGCCGTTTCCAACGACCGGGAAATCGTATACGGCCAGTCCGTGAGCCGGAATGAATTCGGCATCGACGGTGGGATCTTCTGGTCTCCTTCCGGCCGGAAACTCGCCTTCTACCGCAAGGACGAGTCCCGCGTGACGGACTTCCCGCTCCTGAACATCGAGACCCGGACCGGCGGGTTGGAACTCCTGAAGTATCCGATGAACGGGATGGACTCCGAAATCGTTTCCCTCGGGATCTACGACCTGGACAAGGGAAGCACCATCTACCTGGACGTTCCGGATTTCACCCCGGAGCGCTTCCTGACGAACATCAGCTGGTCACCGGATGACCGGTCGGTCTATGTGCAGGTTCTCGACCGCACCCAGCACCACATGAAATTGAACCAGTACAGCGCCGCAACGGGACAGTTCGTCCGGACGCTCCTCACCGAGGACAATGAGGCCTGGGTGGAACCGCTGGACCCGGTGCACTTCGTCAAAGGACGCAGCGACCTGATGATCTACCGCACCGACAACCGGGACGGTTTCAGGAATCTGTATCTCCTTGACACATTGGGAAATATCCGCCGTATCACGGCCGTGGACGCCGATGTCGAATATGTCGGAAACGACGGGATGGACATCTATTACACCTCGGCCGAAGTCTCCCCGATCGAGAACCACCTGTACAAGATGAGCATCAAGGCTCCCGCAAAGAACGCCATCAAGAAGGCAAAGTTCGGGAAGCCGGTCGCTCTCACTCCGGAACGCGGCTGGCACACCATCTCGATGAACGGGGCCTGCACCTGGTTCTTCGACCGCTATTCAAATCTGGACACCCCCGCCGTCACCCTGCTGCGCAGTACGGACGGCAAGGACACCCGGACCTTGCAGGAAGCTGCCGATCCACTCGCGGGATACGCCTCCTGCGCCGTTGAGCTGGGCACCGTTCCAAGCGCCGACGGACAGTTCGACAACTACTACCGGCTCTATTATCCGAAGGATTTCGATCCGGCGAAGAAGTACCCGGTCATCCTGTACGTCTACGGTGGACCGCATTCCCAGATGGTCCAGGATTCCTGGCTCGGGAACGTGCGGATGTGGGAGATGCTGATGGCCCAGAAGGGCTATCTCGTCTATGTCCAGGACAACAGGGGTACTTCCAACCAGGGCGCCGCCTTCGAAAAGGCCATCAACCGCCAGTGCGGACAGGCCGAAATGGCCGACCAGATGGTAGGGATCCGGCGCCTGATGGAGCTTCCTTACGTAGACAAGGAGCGCATCGGCGTACACGGCTGGAGCTATGGAGGCTTCATGACCATCAGTCTGGTCACGAATTATCCGGACGTGTTCAAGGTCGGCGTGGCTGGCGGTCCGGTCATCGACTGGAAATGGTACGAAATCATGTACGGTGAACGCTACATGGACACGGAAGCGACGAACCCTGAAGGATTTGCAAAGACCTCCCTGATCAATAAGGCGAAGGATCTCAAGGGCAAGCTCCTCATCTGCCAGGGAGCCGTGGACAATACCGTCGTCTGGGAACATTCCCTCAGTTTCGTCGAAGAGTGCATCCGGAACAACGTCCAGGTGGACTACTTCCCCTATCCGACGGACCAGCACAACGTGATGGGCGTCCGCCGGATCCACCTGATGGACAAGGTGACGATGTATTTCGAGGATTACCTGTAGGTCTCGAAACGGACGTTATTCAGCCGGAGCATCCCGGGATCATCGATCCGGGATGCTTCTTCCGTATAGAAGAAGAGGCAGTCCTTCAGGGAGATGCCATGGATCATCTTCAGGGTGCCGGAAGCCCGGACACCGATGCGCGTATCGCGGCAGACGACGTTGGAGATATGGATGTCGGTGAAGTCCGGAAGGAAAGCGTCGGTATCAGCGGCAACCGCATCGTCCCGGCCGACGGGACGGTCGGCATAGGAGGTCTCGAAGACAACGGCTTCTCCCTGGATATCAGACATATAGATATCTGAAATCCAAATGTTTCCGGTCTTTCCGCCCCGTTCCGGCGCACTCTTGAACCGCAGTCCCGTGTCCGTTCCGGAAAAGGTGTTGTTCCGTACGACGATCCGGAACATTCCACCGGAGAATTCCGAGCCGATGACAAAGCCGCCATGGGCATGGAAGACCGTGTTGTCCACGATCAGGATATTCTCGCAGGGACCGTTTTTCAGTCCGTCCTCCCCCGCTCCGGCCTTCAGGCAGATGCCATCGTCTCCCACGTCGACGGAATTGTTCACGACCAGGACGTTCCTGCACTGCATCAGGTCGATGCCGTCGCCGTTCTGGGCGTTCCAGGGGCAGCGCACCGTCACCCCGTCGATAGTCACCTCCTTGCAACGCTGCGGAACCAGATGGAACTTCGGAGAGTTTTGGATAGTAACGCCTTGAACGAGAATCCGTTCGCAGTCCGTAAGACGGATCAGGTGCGTACGCATCTTCTCCTGAGCCTCGTAGGTATCGGCGATATTGCCGAATGAATGCAGATCGAAGGGATACCAGAGGTCCCCCTTGGGCGTTACGGTACCGCCCATCCGCTTGAAGGCATTCCATTCTGTATCGCTTACCTTGCTCCGCTTCACACCGCGCCACCATTCGCCGTTACCGTCAATGATTCCTTCCCCCGTGATGCTGATGTCGGTCCGCTTGCTGGCCGTAATGCACGGGACAACCTTTCCCTTCTGCAGATGGGCGGCCCGGTCCGGCGTGAACAGGACCATCGCATTCTTTTCCAGATGCAGGTCGATATGGTCCTTGAGGGAGATGGGACCGGTCAGGAAAACGCCCGCAGGTACCACCAGATGTCCGCCGCCCTGCTTGGCCAGGACTGACAGGGCCTTGGCAAAAGACTCCGTATTGTCGGTCACACCGTCCCCTACTCCGCCGAAATCCGTCAGCAGGACGGTGAGCGCCGGAATGGAAGGTTGAGCCGGTTCCTGAAGGGCCACCGGCAGGTTCTGGTAATATTTCTCATAGGATCCTGCCCGGGCACTCAGCGCCAGGACGGCAAGGAGGATCGAAATGCAGATTCTTTTCATGTCTAAACGGTTGTCCTGCAAAGATAAATGATATCTTCATAAAAAATCACTATATTCGCATACAATCCACGAATTATTTTCCAATGTTTTATCAGCATGAATGACCGTCCCAACATAGAACAAGTCATCGCCATCGTCCGGGAAGCGGCGGGCCTGATGGTCCGGGACGGGTTTGAAATCCAGGAGAAAGGCGCACCGGAAAACATCGTGACCTCCTCGGACGTCGCGGTCCAGCATTTCCTGACCCGGAAGCTCGAAGCACTCCTGCCTGGAAGCGGATTCCTGTGCGAAGAGGAGGATTATGCCGATACTTCCCACCGGCAGGTCTGGATCATCGACCCGATCGACGGAACGACCAATTATGCCCGCGGCATTGAGTTCTGCTGCATCAGCGTAGCGCTCACGGAAGACGGAAAACCCGTGCTGGGCGTTGTGTACAGCCCCTGGAGGGATGAGCTATACTGCGCCCAGACCGGAAAGGGAGCTTTCTGTAACGGACGGCCCATCCACGTATCAGGGCGGCCCTTCGAGAACGGACTTCTGTTCACGGCCATGAGTACCTACCGGAAGGATCTCGCCCGTGCATGCAGCGACATCATCTATGACCTCTACCAGGAATGCAACGACCTCCGGAGAACGGGTTCCGCGGCCATGGAACTGTGCCTGATGGCTACCGGAAAGGTCGACCTCTACTTCGAAATCCGCCTGTACCCCTGGGACTATGCCGCCGCAGCGCTGATTCTCCAGGAAGCCGGCGGAACTGTCTGCGGGTTTGACGGGGGCTTCCCTCCCCTGAACCGGACCTCCCCGGTCATTGCCGCCAATACGGCGGAGAACTGCCGCAGGATCCTCGGTGTCGTGCATTGCCATCTGACAGAAATTCCGTATTGACCCATCCATACTGATATGAAACGAACACTCATTGCCATTGCCGCCCTTTGCCTGCTTGGGGTAAATGGGCACGCACAAGGGACTTTCACTCCCCCTTCCAGCGAGGGCTGGATCCGCACTTCCAGCACCCAGCGCCAGTCCGAGTTCCCCAAAGTCAATGCAGACGGTGAATACTGGTTCCGCTTCCGGGCACCCGGCACCGCCCAGGACGTAAAACTGAACTTCGGCGGCGTAGACTTTCCTGCCCAGCAGGATGCCGACGGTTATTGGAATGTCATCACCAAGGCACCCAAGGTCGGTTACATGATCACCTATCTCGTCATCGACGGCGTCCGCTTCATGGATTTCGGACTGGAAGCCTCATATTCCAACGGCTGGGTCGGTGTCGTCGAGGTCCCCTCTCCGCAGGACGACTACTATCTGATGCGCGACGTACCGCACGGTGAAGTCCGCGAGCACTGGTTCTATTCCAACGTGGAGCAGAAATGGCGCAGGGCCTATGTGTACACGCCTGCTGAATATGAGACGAATCCCGACAAACGGTACCCCGTCCTCTACCTGCAGCACGGAGCCGGAGAAAACGAGACGGAATGGACTCATTCCGGCTATGCCGCCATCATCGCCGACAACCTCATCGCGGAAGGGAAACTGGAGCCGCTGGTCATCGTGATGAACAATGACTTCGTGTACCGGCCCGGCGACACGCGCGGCCGTCTGGCCCTTCCCCCGGACTGGGCCGGAAACTTCGAGGAGATGTTCCTCAACGAAGCCCTTCCGGACATCGAATCCCACTACCGCGTCATCGCGGATGCGCAGCATCGGGCGATGGCCGGCCTTTCCCTCGGCGGAATGCTTACCAACGCCGTCGGAATCAAGCACAGTGACCTGTTCTCCTATTACGGTATCTTCAGCGGAGGAATCGTTTCCCACCCGGAACAGATACAGCGGAACGTCGTGAAGCACATCTTCATTACGGCGGGTAGTCAGGAAAATCCCCAGCGGGTAATCGACAACGTGAAGGAACTGAATGATATGGGCATCAAAGCCACGTCTTACATCTCTCCGGATACCGCCCACGAGTGGCAGACCTGGAGACGCAGCCTCCACGAATTCCTCCAGGTCATCTTCAGATAAAAAACCGGATAACGCAAGAAAGGCACCTGCATCGCTGCATGTGCCTTTCTTTCTGTGAGGACTGGCAGATTTGAACTGCCGACCTCTTGCCTGTCAAGCAAGCGCTCTAAACCAACTGAGCTAAGCCCTCATTCATTTGCGGAATGCAAAGGTAGGAAC
>JAFSJK010000033.1 GCA_017439305.1 Bacteroidales bacterium
CCAGAACTACAACTTCTTCTGGGACCAGCTGGAGAAGGCCAACCTGTTCCTGCAGGGCATCATCGACACGAAGGACCTTCCGGACGACGACCGGAAAGTGGACTGGCTCTTTGCCCATCCCATCGGTGACGGTGGACAGTTCACCGGCGTGTCCAACCTGATCATGAAATACGGCGTGGTTCCTGCCGAGGTCTTCCCCGAGAGCCTGAACGCCAACAATACCAGCCAGATGCGCGCCCAGCTCGCCCTCAAGCTGCGCGAGGACGGCCTGCGCCTCCGCCAGGCACCCAAGGGCACCGACCTCCAGAAGATGAAGGTGGAGCAGCTCAAGGAAATCTACCGCATCCTGGCCCTTTGCCTGGGCGTCCCTCCGACCGAGTTCACCTGGACACGGACCGATTCCAAAGGAAATGTGGTCTCTACCGAGAAGTACACGCCCAAGTCCTTCTATGACAAGTATATCGGCACCGACCTCGAGAACAACTACGTCATGGTGATGAACGACCCGTGCCGCGAGTTTTACAAGGTCTATGAGATCGAGTACGACCGCCACGTGTATGATGGCGAAAACTGGGTCTACCTGAATCTCCCGATTGACGACATCAAGCAGATGGCCATCGCCTCCATCAAGGACAACACCGCCATGTACTTCTCCTGCGACGTGGGCAAATTCCTGCTGCGCGACAAGGGATTCGCCGACCTCGGGAATTACGACTATGAATCGCTGATGGGCGTTTCCTTCGGGATGAACAAGAAAGAGCGTGTCTATACACACGCCAGCGGCTCCACGCACGCGATGACGCTCATCGCCGTGGACCTGAAGGACGGCAAGCCGGTCAAATGGATGGTGGAGAACAGTTGGGGCGCCAACTCCGGCTATCAGGGAAACATCATCATGACCGACGAGTGGTTCGACGAGTACATGTTCCGCCTCGTCGTGGACAAGAAATACGTCCCCGCCTCTCTGATGAAGTACCTGGACCAGAAACCGGTCCTGCTCCCCGCCTGGGATCCGATGTTCCTTCCGGAGGAATAATGTCCTCCGATGCAGCAGGAGAGCCATACATCCAAAAACCGTCGTCTCCGACGACCCCTCCCAAAGCCAGCTTTGGGTCCCTCCCTCGTATGGGGCCGAGGGTGGCCACAGGTTTTTGGATGTATGGCTCTCCTGTTGGTTGACCTTATGGTCGGCGGCGGAGGGATGTCGTGGGCGAGCGGGGCGGTGCTGTGGAAGCTCAGGGTGCCGCGGGTGATGACGGCCTTGCTGGCCGGTGGGGCGCTGGCCTTGTCCGGCGCGCAGATGCAGGCGGTGTTCCGGAATCCGCTGGCCGATCCGCACATTATGGGCGTGAGCGGCGGCGCAGGACTCGGAGCGGCCATCGCCACAATGGCCCTGGGCGTTTCGTCAAGCTATTTCACAGGTTTTACCGTAGCGCTGGCTGCTTTCCTGGGGGCGTTCGTAGCAGCAGCCCTGGTGGTCGCCGTGTCCACCCGGTTCCGCTCAACGACGACGCTGCTGGTATTCGGCGTCATGCTGGGATTCATCTTCAGCGCCCTGAGTTCCGTGTTGCAGTATACGGCCGGAGAAGAAAGCCTGAAACTGTTCTACAGCTGGATGGCGGGCAGTTTTTCCGGCAGCCGCTATATGGAAGTCATCTTGATGGCTGGAGCATTGGCCCTCGGGCTGGTCCTGTCCATAGTCAATGGTAAAGGCCTGGATCTCATCCTGTTCGGAGAAGAATACGCGACCCTCTCGGGGGCATCGACCCGGCGTATCCTGATCCTGTCGATGCTCTCCGCCTGCCTGATGACCGGAACGGTCACGGCCTTCTGCGGTCCACTCGGCTTCGTGGGCATCGTCGCTCCGCACATCGCCCGGCGCATCACAGGCTCATCGGCCCATCAGCAGGTCCTCCCCTGGTCCCTCGCGACCGGTGCCACCCTGGCCCTCGCCGCCGACATCCTGGCGAACCTCTGGCCGATTCCCCTCCCCGTCGGCTCCACCCTGGCCCTCATCGGCATTCCCTTGGTCCTCATCCTCTTGCTTCGCAATCAGTCGTCGAATGCAAAGTATTAATAAACAATAATTTACCAATTATTGCCTAGTTAAAAATGTCTAGGCATTATTTCATAAAGATTTGACAATCAATAATATACATTCGACGGTCCTTCAGATTCAACTCCCTGCTATCGGCTACCGCGACCGCTTGCTCGTCCGGGACATCTCCTTTGAGTTGGCTCCGGGCGAACTCGTCCTGCTGGCCGGTCCCAACGGAACGGGCAAAACCACCCTGCTGAAGAGGCTGTCTTCCGGAGGTATAGGTCCCCGAAACCTCCGGTCGCAGAGCGACCTCCGTCCCTCCCATAAATGGGCCCCTCCCTCTAATGTGCCGAGGGTGGCACAGTTTCGGGGACCTATACCCCCGGAAGACAACATCATCCTCATCCCGACGAACATTCCGAAGGTCAAGGGGTTCACAGTCGAAGGGTTTATCGAGACGGGGTGCTACCGGGATAGCGACTGGAGGGGAAGAATCTCGGCCGAGGCGGCCGGAAGAATGGAGGAAGCACTGGAACTGCTTGGTATTCAAGAGCTCCGAAAAAGGGATATCTCGACCTTAAGTGACGGAGAATTCCAGAAGGCGTGCCTGGCAGTCGGGCTCACCAGGCAGGCGGAAGTATTGTTGCTGGACGAGCCCACGGCGCATCTGGATGTGGAAAACCGCATCGACGTCCTGCGGACGCTCCGGGATGTCGCGCGGAAGACCGGGACGGCAGTCCTCTTTTCCAGTCACGACCTCCACGATGCCCTGCAGGTCGTGGACCGGGTATTCGTCATCACCCGCGACGGGCGGTTCCTGACCTCCGGGCCCTTCGACAAGTTCACGGACCCGGTGTCCGTTCTCCGTGCAGCCTTCCCCGCCCTGGCCGATACCGTTTAACGGGAAGTCCCCGGCAGGATGCCGAAGAGTTCACGATAACACTTGGAGAAATAAGAAGGGGAACTGAAGCCCACCTCGTAGGCGATTTCCGCAACGGTCTTGTCCGTGTTCTTCAGACGCTTTTCCGCTTCCTTAAGCCGCATGATCCGGATGACTTCCACGGGAGAATAACCCGTCAACGCCTTCACCTTCCGGTAGAGCTGGACCCTGGAAAGACCGATCTCGGAAGCAAGCTGCTCCACGTTCAGGTCCGGATCCGACAAGTGGCTCTTCGCATAGGAACGGAAGCGGGACAGGAAGTCGTTTTCCCGCTCCGGCGCATCGATGGAACCGTTTTCCAGATAGTACTGCTTGAGTTGCAGACGGCTTTTCAGGAGATTTCCGACCCGCGAGAGCAAGACCTTCTCACTGAAAGGCTTGCTGATGTAGGCATCCGCTCCGGAAGCATATCCCTCCGCACGCTGGTCCTCCATGTTCTTCGCCGTCAGCAGAATGACGGGGATATGGCTTGTCGCGAGCTGGGCCTTCAGCGCCTGGCAGAAGGCAAGCCCGTCCATGACCGGCATCATCACGTCACTGATAACCAGGTCAGGAAGCTGCCGCCCGGCCACCTCCAGCGCCTCTTTTCCATCGGCCGCGAGAAGGACCCGGTATTCATCTTTCAGCAACGAGGCGATGAAAGTCCTGAGGCTCTCGTTGTCATCCACGACCAGCACGGTGGGACGCTGTTCCTCAGTATCGGTCATCAGTTCCAGTTGCTCGGATTCCCGACGGGAGAAGCCTTTGTCGGCATAGGTACTGCTGAACTTTTCCTGATATTTGCCGGCATCTTCAGCCTCGACAATCTCCACGCCAGGCTGTTCCAAGGGCAGTCTCACGGTAAAAGTGGTTCCCTCACCCACCCGGCTTTCCACGCCGACGGTTCCTCCGTGCAGTTGGGCGATGCTTTTCACCAGAGCCAGGCCGATGCCCGTTCCGGATGAACGGTTGCTCGCCTGATAAAACCGGTCGAATACCTGTCCCAGCTTGTCGGCAGGAATGCCCTCACCGGTATCGGTCACCCAAAGACGGACAAAGTTTCCATCCGGAGCAAGGCCGACGATGATATCGTCCTCCGCCGATGTATGCTTGAAGGCATTGCTGAGCAGATTGAAAAGCACCCTTTCGGTCAAGTGCATGTCGGCTTCCACCATCAGCGAATCGGGCCCCTCATAACGCAATTTCCGCCCGCTGAATCCCAGCATCCATTGCCTGACCGCAACCGGAAGGTCGAAGCGGGACACCCGCATGGGCATCTTTCCGTTCTCGATTTTCCGGAAATCCAGGATACTGTTCACCAGACGGAGAAGGATGTCCACGTTCTCCCGGGCAATTCCCAGCGAGGCCCGGTCCTCCGGATTCAAGGCGGAAGTATCCATGACATGCTCCAAAGGGCCGGCAATCAAGGACAAGGGCGTACGGAACTCATGGCTCACGGAAGTGAAAAACTCCAGTTTCGCATCCGTGGTTTCTTCCAGTTTCCTGGACAGATGGTGCAGTTCCTCGTTCCGTCGTTCCAGTTCCACCGTAAACCGGCGCATCCGGTTGTAGACGAAGAAGGCACCGACGAACAGCAGGATGAGCAAGGCCGTCAATCCGATGAGCAGATACAGGATCAGCCGTTGCGAATTATATTCCATCAGGGAACTGTCCAGTTGGGCGCTCACTTTTTCCACCATCTCCCGCTGATCGGCGATTTCATGTTCCTGCATGAGGACCATCGCCGCATTGTGGCTGTCCACGAGGGCAGACTCCAGTTTTGTCTCCCGGGAATAACCGTTTCCGGACAGGATGTCCATCGCCAGTTTCATCACGAGGTCACCCCGGGTGGGATAGATGTAGGACGCCGTCAGGACGCCATCCAACACGTCCTGCAGTCCTCCCTCCGGGAGCGCATCCACGCCCAGCAGGGGCAGGCCTTCCGGCTTTCCCAGGGCCTCCCAAGCGCCCCGGGCCATCCGGTCATTCTGGCCGAAGACGGCATCGAAGGTCACACCTTCCTCCATCCAGTGCTTCATAACGCGGGTGCCGCCTTCCTGCAGCCAGTCACCGTAGTCGGAAGCGACCAGTTCCATGCCGGGATGAGCCTCCAGGGCCTCCATGAAACCCCGGTGGCGTTCGGCCGCCGGCGAAGATTCCTTGAGTCCCTGGATCTCCACCACGCGTCCCTTTCCGTTCAGGATGCCGGCCAGATAGTCGCCCAGGATCCGCCCGACGAGCACATTGTCGGCCCCGATGAAGGCTGTGTACTTGTCCGAATCGATTTTCCGGTCGAAAAGGATGACCGGAACGCCGGCATCGAAGGCTTCCTCGATGGCCGGCGTAATCGTATGGCTCTGATTGGGCGAGACAATCAACAGGTCCACCCCGTCGGCCACCAGCTGACGGATCTGCGCCATCTGGCGCTCGCTGTCGTCGTCGGCCGATGACAGCCGGAGCTGAACGCCGTAGGAATGGGCCGCCAGGGACAGTTCCTCGTTCAGCTTGGACCGCCAGATGTCATCGCTGCATTGGGAAACACCGATAACAAAATCCTTCTTCCCTCCGGTACAACCGAAGAGAAGAAGGAACGTACATAGAAAAAGTAAAGGCTTGATTCTCAATCTAAAGAGCTTTAAGTTCATCGGGAACCACGGGCATGGCCCCCTTCTGGGTGCAAACATACGCGGACACCTTTACGGCCGTTTCATGGGCGACCGCTACCGACTTTCCCTGCAGAATGGAACCGATGAACGCTCCGGTGAAGGAATCGCCGGCACCGACGGTATCGGCCACCTCCACTTTCGGGGTCACCTGATAGGACATGCCACCCGCGTGGAAGACATAGCTTCCATTGGTGCCGCAGGTCAGGATGAGCATTTGCAGGCCGTATTTGTCAAAGATATGCCAGCATTTCTCCTCCAGGCTGAGTCCCGGGATATCGTACAGGCGGGAAATGGTCACCAGTTCCTCATCATTGATTTTCAGGATGTCGCAGCGCTGGAAGGAAGCCTCCAGCACCTCCTTGGTGTAGAAGCTCTGGCGGAGGTTGATGTCAAAGACCTTCAGACAGTCCGCGGGAACGGCATCCAGAAAAGCGCCGATGGTTGCCCGGGAGACTTCGCTCCGCTGCGCCAGGGAGCCGAAGCAAACCGCCTTGCAATCCGCGGCCAGGGCGGCCAGCTCGTCATCGAAGGGAATATTGTCCCAGGCCACATCGGTCTTGATCTCATACTGCGGTACACCCTGCGCATCCAACGTCACCTGAACGGTTCCGGTCGGATACTCCACCCGGGCCAGATGATAGGGAAGCTGGTGCTCTTCGAAGGCTTCGACGATCTCTTCGCCCAGCGCATCGTGTCCGATGGCGCTCACGGCGATCCCTTCCAGGCCGAACTGGCGGGCGTGATAGGCGAAGTTGGCGGGGGCGCCACCCAGCTTCTTTCCTTCGGGAAGCACATCCCAAAGTGCCTCACCGATACCAATAACGTACTTTCCCATGATTACTTGCGCATTTTAGTCATGTAATAGAGCAGATAAGCGACGCCCACGGCCATCACGGCGACGGCACCGGCCTGGCCCACTGCATCGGAAGCGAAGCCCATCAGAAGCGGGAACACGGTACCGCCGAAAAGACCCATGATCATCAGGCCGGACACCTCATTCTGCTTCTCAGGAACAGCCAGGATGGCCTGGGAGAACACGATGGAGAAGATATTGGAGTTGCCGAAGCCTACCAGGGCGATGGCCACATACAAGATAGCCTTGGTCGTTCCAAAGAACATGCCGACCATGGCGAGAGCCATCATCACGACGCTAACCAGGAAGAACTTCTTGTGGCTGAACTTCGCCAGGATGAACGAACCCGACAGGCAGCCCACCGTACGGAAGATGAAATACAGACTGGTGGCAAACCCCGCCTCGGTGAGCGTCATGCCCACCCGCTCCATCAGGAGTTTCGGAGCCGTAGTGTTCGTTCCCACATCAATGCCTACGTGGCACATGATGCCCAGGAAGGACAGCAGCACGACCGGCTTGCCCAGGAGCCGGAAACAATCCGCGAAAGAAGAGGCCTTGTCCGGAGCCGCCTCGCGCTCGATCGGAGAAAGGAGGAGCAGGAGGGAGGCCAGGATACCGATAGTCATGTACACCGGGAAGAGGACCCTCCATCCGAGACCGAAAGAAGGCATGGCAGCCGTAGCACCCCACATGGCGATATAAGGAGCCATGAAAGAGGCGATGGCTTTCACGAACTGCCCGAAAGTCATTGTGCTGGCCAGTCGGTCACCCTTGATGATGTTGGTAATCAGCGGGTTCAAGGAGGTCTGCATAAGTGCGTTACCGATGCCCAGCAGCGAGAAGGAGACGAGCATGAGTCCGTAGCTTTCACCGAAGATGGGAAGGAGCAGGGAGATGACCGTCACCACCAGGCTCAGAAGGACCGTGTTCTTCCGGCCGATCTTGTTCATCAGCATCCCCGTCGGGACGGAGAAGATCAGGAACCAGAAGAAGACCAGGGAAGGAAAGATATTGGCGGCCGAATCGCTCAGCCCCAGATCGGACTGTACATAGTTGGAGGCGATGCCCACGAGGTCCACGAATCCCATGGCGAAGAAGCAGAACATCACCGGGATCAGTTGTATCTTTTTGTTCATTTAGCTATCGGATAAAGGGTTACGTCGGCCTTAAGGTTGCCGTAAAGTTTCAGGATGTTATAAGGAGAAGACGGGAACACCAGATTGGTCATACAGAAATCCCCGCCGAAGGCCTCGATGCTGGCGCTGTCCACCAGCAGACGCAGTTCCATTTTGCCGCCCACCTGGGCAGGCGCCGTAGTTACCGCGGCGAAGGATTTGCTGAACTTGACGTTTCCACTCCCCCGACGGTCCATCGAGAAGGTCTGACTGTCCGGCTCATAGGTGAAAACCACCTGCTCGCCCGTTTCGTTGGAAAGCACGAATGTAGCACCTTCCTTCTTGGGAAGGGAGAAGCGGATCACGAGTTCGTACGCACGCTGCGGATTGTCAAAGAGCGCCACGGGAGCTGTGGAAAGCGTATACTGGACCGGATTTCCACGCAGGGCTTCCACCTCCGGAGAGGGGGTGCTCTTCAGGATGACCTCCTTTCCCTTACGGAAAAGGGACAGGTCGCGAGGAACGGAATTGGAGCTCCGGAACTGCTGCGTCGGGACGGAATTGGCGTACTGCCAGTTGCTCATCCAGGCCAGGGCGACGGTGCGTCCGGCAGGCGCGTTGCTCCAGGTAACGGTCGCATAATGGTCCTTTCCGTAGTCCATCCAGCGGGTGACGGTGGGAAGATCGTCGCACTTGAAAGTCTTGCCGTCGAAATTGCCCACGAAATACTGGGTGGCGCTGCCGCCGAAGGGGCCGCCCGGGTTGATGTTCAGGAGCAGGACCCACTTGTCCTTGCCCTCGAAGGGAAGGCGGATCAGGTCAGGGCACTCCCAGACACCGTTGTGGTTGCCGTAGGCCAGGCCAAAGCTGCTTTCGTACTTCCAGTCCTTCAGGTTGTCGGAGCTGTAGAACTGCACCTCCTGGCCGGCGGCGAGCACCACTTTCCACTGCCGGGTCTGGTCATCCCAGAACACCTTGGGATCGCGGAAATCGGGCGTATCCTCGGCCATGATCACGGGATTGCCGGGATACTTGGTGAACGTACGGCCGCCATCGTTGCTGTAAGCAAGGCTCTGGGTCTGGTTATCCCCTGCGGAGGTATACATGGCCACGATGGCATCGCGGCCGAAACCGGCCGTATTCTCCTTATCCACGACAGCGCTTCCGCTGAAGATGTCGCCGAGGGCGTCCGGAAGGATGGCATTGTCCAGCTGTTCCCAATGGACCAGATCACGCGTCACGGCATGTCCCCAGGTCATATTGCCCCAGAAACTGCCATAGGGATTGTACTGGAAGAACAGATGCCATTCCCCATCCTTGTAAACCATTCCGTTGGGGTCGTTCATCCAGCCGTATTCCGGAGCGAAATGATAGGTGGGCCGATAGGCCTTTTCCTGGTCGGTCCAGGTAAAGACGGGAGCGGTCGTCATGTCGCTCCAGCACACGTCGTCGGAAGGATCCCTGCGTACGCCGCGGCCCTGGGTCATCTTCACGTCCAGCAGGATGCTGCTGCCGCTCCAGGCACCGAGGTCCAGCGGGACCAGGTAATCCGTCTTGTCAATGGCGAGGGATACATTGGCAGCCAGGACTTCGCTGCCGTTGGCTATCACTTTCACACGGGCTTCCTGCGCCGTTTCCTGTACCGGAAGCAGCACGTAACGGTCTTTCCCGTTCACCTGGATCATCGTATGCGTGTCGCTCAGATGACGGATGGTGAGATTCTGGTTCTGGGCTCCCGCACAAAACGTCAGGGCGCAGAAAGTCAGGAAGGTTATCAGTTTTCTCATGCTTGAATCAGTTCCAACTGCTAAGATACTTATTTTTTCCAGATACTGGACAGCTCACGGATTTGCGCCTTGGCGCTCACGCCCGTGACCTCCAGGTGGTCATAGATGCTGCCCGGAAAGACGAGGTTCGTCATGGACAAGGTCCCTTCGCGGGTGAACAGTTCCACGGAAGACTGGTCCACGAAGAAGTCCAGCGTCACCTCGGAACCCTCCGTGCAAAGAGGGCCCTGCATCGAAGGGACCGAGAAGGTGCCGTTGAAGGATGTATCGCCCGTAGCGGAAGAACGCTTCAAAGCGATAGTCCGTGCCGCAGCATAGACCTCCACGACCAGTTTCTGTCCCTTGTCGTTACTCAGGGTGATAGTGGAGTTCTTGTCCAGAGGAATTGTCACACTGAGTTGATAAGCGGCCATATCGCCCCAGGAACCACCTGCATCTTTCCACGATCCGGCGATGCCGTCGATTTCTTTGACTACCGTGCTGCAGAGCAGCGGCTTCCCGTCATATTCCACCAGTTTCAGTTCGCGCGGCAGAGTCATGGCCGAACGCCAGGGACTGCACGGGACATTCCCCGCATAGCTCCAGTTGTTCATCCAGCCCAGCATGACGAGGCGGTTTCCGGTATTGGACCAGGTGACGCCGGCATAGTTGTCCATGCCATAATCCAGCCAGAGCGGATACTCCCGGTCATCGGCCGTGAACGTCGTTCCGTCAAATTCACCGGGAAGATACATGGTACCTGACCCCAGGATGGGACCGCCGGGATTCACACTCACGATGAGGACCCATTTCTTGCCACCCTTGTAATCCATCCGGACAAGGTCCGGGCACTCCCACTGCAGGTCCGGCCGGCCGGAAAGCGGAACGAAGAATGTGCTCAGATGGTTCCAGGTCTTCAGGTCAGAAGAGCCGTAGAACTCGATTCCCTTCGCCCAGCCTTTCGCCAGGGACATGACCCATTTCCCGGATTCCTCGTGCCAGAAAACCTTGGGGTCCCGCAGGTTGTCATCATTGTTGCGGATGACCGGATTGCCGCTATACCGGGTGAAGCTCTTTCCACCGTCCATACTGTAGGCCATGGACTGCTGCTGGGCGCTGCCGGCCGATGTATAAAGGGCGATCATGGCTCCGGCGCCGAACCCGGCCGTATTGTCCTTGTCAACGACAGCAGATCCGGAGAAGATGTCACCCAGGTCATCCCGCGTGAGGGCCACCTCCTGTTCTTCCCAATGAACAAGGTCCGAAGAAGTGGCATGTCCCCAGGACATGTTACCCCAGTCATTTCCCCGTGGGTTATACTGATAGAACAGGTGATACACGCCACCGGCATACACCATGCCGTTAGGGTCGTTCATCCAGTTCCTCGCAGGCGTAAAATGAATCTGAGGACGGTAAAGTTCGCTCCAAAGGCCATCGCCCGAGGGCGTCACGGGATCCGGGTCGGTCTTATCGTCGATCATCGGGTTATAGTCCTGCTTATAGCTGTCATCCGGCTGACATCCGATGACAGCCACCGTCACGAGGACGGAGGCTGTCAGCAGACGCAGACCTTTTTTCACGGTACGCATGTTTAACGGGTCTTCAGGTATTCGAGGGAATTCTTGGCCAGCGTAAGGACATTGTCCTGATAGATGTTGTTCTTCGGATGGGCGCTCTTGTCCGGAGTGCCGTCCGGATTCTTCATGGAGAACTCACAGCCGCCATTGCCGATGCACAGGAGCGTGCCCTGGAACTCGGTGTTGCCCTGCTGGGCCTCCCAGACGTTCATCTGGCTCACCCAGTCGATCTGGCTGTCCCAGGTACCCAGCGGATAGATGCCGAAGGTCTGGGTCAGTTGCGTGTAGCAGGCTTCCTCCTGGTTGCCAATACCGGTAAGAAGGCTCGGCAGGTTGAAGTACAGGCAGTTGTGATCTTCCGTCCAGCCCGGACCCTTGAACGCAATGAGCTTCGTACGGTCCGTAGTTTCAACTTCCAGGCCCTTGTAGATAGGATGCGTGGAGTGGTCTTTGGAGAAGCGGGAACCCGGATTGAGCTGGACTGCCATCTTCCAGACATCGTTGTTGATACCGCCGACGCCGAAACCGAAAGCATGGTCATTGCCCTTCATGTCGTCCAGGTTCAGACGGCCCAGGTGACCGGCATATACGGTGGCATGACTCCAAAGCAGGAGGCTGCCGCCATTCATGTACCACTCGCGGATGGCCGGCGTTGCAGCCTCGACGGTGGAAGGGATGTTCCAGACATCGGCCTCGCCGACACCCTCCAGGTCACGCAGCCAGAACAGGACGCGGAAAGGAGTCAGGTCGCTGGCGGAAGTGATGGACGTGAAGGGAACGAAGATTGCCGTCGGATAGGTGTCATGCAGCCACAGCCAGGCGGAAGCCTCATCGTCATCACCGTTCGCGACAAGTTCCTCAGGCGTGTCATACACGCTCAGGAAACCGATGGCGGTCTTTCCGATACGGAGCGAAGACCGGGAAGCAAGGGCGGAACCCTCGTTGTTGACGGCCGTGATGGAAACGGTCCAGGTTTCACCATCCACCACATCAGTAATCTTGTAGCTGGTGGCGTTGCCCGGGAGGGTCTCATTGACAGTCCGGGACCCGCTGGTGGCGCTGAACTTGATCGAGGTGGCATCAGAGGCAAGGTCCCATTCCACAAGGGCATCATAGCCGCCCACCTTGTCAAGCTGGCTCATGGTGATGCCAGAGATGCTGGTGGCGCCGGGACGGGTGTACTGCTTCACAACGCCGACGGAATAGTTTGTACCGTCTGTGCGCTTGAACACATACTCGAAGGGCACGTTTGTGGGAACATCCTTGTGGGTATAACTGGTTCCGTCCACGACAACGTCGGAGGACAGGGTACCGTTGCGGTAAGTGACCACCCGCATCTTCTCAGGCTGGGAAGACCAGGTCCAGACGTAATCGTCCCCGTTGAGGGTACCGTTGATCGCCGAGGCGTCCGGAGCCTGAAGCACGGGTTCGGTCCGCACGATTTCCTTTTTCTGGCAGGCGTTCAGGACGCAGAGGGCCGCGCCGAAGGCCATGAAGAATTTATAGAGTGTTTTCATATCGGCCGTCATTAATTATAGTTCTTATTCTGAGTGTACAGACCGGGCACGTAGTACATCTGGATGTAAGGGAGGGGGAAGTACTCGTTCTTTCCGGAGGTAAAATGGGCATCCTTGTAGTAAGCGGCATAGGCCTGACCCTCGTAGACGCTGTTTTGCTCGGTCTCGAAGAAACCGTTCAGCGTGGAGGAGGCGATGCCCCAGCGGCGGAGGTCGAAGAAGCGGCCGTCTTCCATGGCCAGTTCCAGCCGGCGCTCCCACTGCAGGCGGACGCGGGCCTTTTCCTTGGTGCTGAAATCATTGGCGGAGTACAGGGAAATCTCGCACTGGTTGGCGGCGTACCCGATGTGCTTGCCCACGGAATTCTTAGCACGCTGACGGATGTCATTGATGATGGCACGGGCCTCTTCCAGGGCATCGGTCTCGATGAGAGCTTCCGCCCGCATGAGCATTACGTCGGTGTAGCGCAAAACGTAGTCGTTCATCGGGAAGGCCTGCCAGGGGTTGTCGTAGGACTCGCCTTTGGAACGCTGCGGAACTTCCTTCAGGGAAGCGTAGTAGCCGTAGGTGCTGGGGTTGCGGGAATTGTCCGTCGTCATGGTGTAGGCTTCCTCATACTTGTAAGGGAAGGTCGGCATGCCGACGGTATGGAACAGGCGCGGATCCCATTTCTGTTCGGTCGGGACACCGTTCACCGGATAGTCGATCTCCTTGTTATAGTCGTCGAACATCGGCAGGCCGTCCTTGGTCTTGAAAGCGTTCACCAGGTTCTGGGAGGGTTTGTGGAAATCCCAGCCGCAGCTCCACATGCCCCAACAGCCGTTGAGCATGTTGCTCCAGTTGGCGCGGCCGAAGCGGGTGTTATCATCCTCATAGTTGGAATGCTGGACGGCGAAGATGCTCTCCTTGGAGTTCTTGTACTCCGGGAGGAAGATGTCGCCGAAGTCCTCCAAGTAGCCATACTGGGAGTTCTGGACATCCTTCGTGTAGGTGAGAACCTGCTGCATGTACTGGGGATTGATGTGGCTGACGCCCGTATTGGCCTCATAGCCATCACCCCAAGCCATGGTCAGGTAGCACTTTGCGAGATAGGCGGCAGCGGCGATCTTGTTGGCACGTCCGCCCTCAGGCTGGGTAGCCGGAAGGTTGTCATAGGCGAACTTGAAATCGGCCACGATCTTTTCCATCAGTTCCTCGTGGGTGAAGGCATTGTTGGGCGTCTGCTCCTCGGTATGGTTCTCGTAGACTTCTTCGTCCACCCAGGGAACCTGGTACCACAGCTGGACCAGCTTGAAATAGAAGTGGGCGCGCAGGAACCGGACCTCGGCCTCACGGACCGTCTTCTTGTCCCCCAGTTTCTCATCCCCGAATTCGCGGATGGAGACGAGGGCGCGGTTGCAGCGGCTCACGGCGCAATACAGGTGATACCACAGCTCGTCCATATGGTCCGGCGTCGAGGCCGTGAGGGTGGACCAGACTTCCAGGGAATGGTAGTTGGTGTCGGTCGTTCCGGAACCGCCTTTGTAGGAGTCATCACTGGTCAGGTCACCGAAAGGCCACAGGTTGAAAGGATAGGTGTACCAGTCATCTCCCAGACGGGCGTAGGCGGCGGTGACCATCTCCTCGGGCTGGCTCATGGCCAGGTCTTCGCTGATGACGCCCTTGGGCTCGACGTCAATGAACTTGTCGCAGCCCATGAAAGCGACGAGGCAGCTGATAGCGAGAACTTTATATATTGTCTTCATAACTCTGTACTTGTTTATGGGAATTAGAAACCAACCTGCACGCCGAGGGTGAAGGAAGTGCAGTTCGGGTAGGCCCAGTTCGGGTTCTCGGGATCGGAGCAGGTAAGGCCCCGGCTCTTGATGGTAAGCAGGTTCTGGCCGGACACATACAAACGGGCGTTCGTCATGTGGAGCGCCTTGAGCAGGTTCTCAGGGAGCTTGTAACCGAACTGCACCTGGCGGAGTTTGGCATAGGAACCGTTCTCCACGAAATAGGTGCTGGCGCGGCCTTCATTGCCGGTGTTGTTGGTAGTAAGGGCCGGAATAGTGGAAGAAGTATTGGCAGCTGTCCAGGCGCCCAGCATACGGTCACCCTTGTTGGAACCCGGGTCGGTGATGCTGAAGAAGTCGGTCTGGAACTTCTGGTTGTTGTACACATCCTGTCCGCCGACACCTTGCCAGAACATGTTGAAGTCGAAGTTCTTGTAGGCCAGATCGAAGTTCAAGCCCCAGGAGAAGTCCGGAACGGGAGAGAAAATCCAGGTCTGGTCCCACTCGTTGATGATGCCGTTTCCGTCCAGGTCGGCATACTTGAGGCCGCCCACGCGGGCATTCTCCTGGCCGCTGGCGATCACTTCATCGCGGTTCTGGAACAGGCCGTCCACGACGTAACCGACGATGGAACCGTACGGACGACGGGATTCCACCAGGTTTTCCGTAGCAGTGTGGACATAGGAACCGGTGGTCGTTTCCGGCAGATAGGTTACACGGCTGCGGTAGAAGTCCATATTGCCATAGATATTGAAGTACAGGCCATTCTCCAGGGTCTTTCGGTAACCCACGGCGAGTTCCATACCCCAGTTCTGCAGGCTCGGGCCATTGAGCCACGAAGCGCCGCCTTCACCCATGGAGCCCAGGTAGGCCGGGTTGATGAGCATGTCCTTCACGTTCTTGACATAGGCGTCGAATGAACCGTACAGGGAGCTCTTGAACAGGGAGAAGTCCAGACCGGCGTTGTACTGTTCCGTGGTTTCCCACTTCAGGTTGTTGTTCTGGGCCTGGGTGGCGCGGAAACCGGACGGGAAAATACCGGAGCCGGCCAGGGCCAGGTCATAGGCCGTGGACTGGTTGCGGTCGCCGCCGTAAGTAGCCTCGTACAGACCATAACGGGCATAGTTGGAGATGGCCTGGTTACCGGTCTCACCCCAGGAGGCGCGGACCTTCAGGTCGTCCAGCCATTCGTAATTCAGGTGCTGGGACACACGGTAACCGAGGGTAAAGGCCGGGAAAGTACCGTAGCGGTTGTTGGAGCCGAAACGGGAGGAACCGTCGTGACGGATGGTGAAGGAGGCCAACAGGAGGTCTTTCCAGTTATAGTCGATCTTGCCGAAGAAGGACACCAGGTTGTAGCCCTCCTCGATACCGTAGGAACGCTGGGTTCCAGTCGCGGCGCGCGGGAACATGTAGTTGTAGTTCTCCAGGGCGAACATCTGCGCATAGGCGTTGAAGTCGGCCACGCGCTGGCTATAGAGCTCGACACCGGCCAGGGTGACAAACGTATGGTCGGCACCCAGCTTGAACGTATAGTTGGCTGTATTGGACCAGGTCCACTTCATATCGTTGGTCTGGGCCATCGTCGTGGACGGAGTATCGTTGTTCACCACGTCAGAGTGCCAGGTATAGGTCACCGAGTGGATATAGTTGCTGTTGTAGTCCACACCGAAGTTGGAACGGAGAAGCAGGCCTTGGATCGGAGTGACGTCGATGAAGGCGTTTCCGAAGATGCGCCAGACCTTGAGGGCATTGTCGCGGTTGTGATAGAGCTCACGGAGCGGGTTCTGACGGTCGCTCATGCCGCCGACAGGACCGGAGAAGGTTACTCCGTCCTCTTCATAGACGGGCAGGGTCGGGGCCATCTTGAGGGCGTTCTCCATCGGAGCGCCGTCCACCTGGGTCGTATGAGTGATGGTCAGGTTCTCGCCGATGGTGACAATCTTGTTGACCTTGAGGCTGGTGTTGATACGGGCGGCCAGGTTCTGGAAGTCAGTGTACTTCAGGATACCCTGGTTATCCTTGTAACCCACGGAGACCAGCACGGAAGAGCGCTCGCTCACGTTGGAAAGGGAGAGGTCGTAGCTCTGCAGGAAACCCATGCGGGAGATGGCCTTCAGCCAGTCGGTGTCGCTGTAGCGCATGGTCTTCTTCCCGTTCAGGAAACCTTCGTACAGACCGTTGACCGTATAGGAGTTCATCTGGCCGGTGGCCGGATCGTAAGCCTGGATGGGCGTTCCCTTGGGAGCATTCAGGTCCAAGCCGTAGTTGGCGGCATACTGGACGGGATCCAGTCCGTCATTCAAGGCAGCCTGGGCCATGGCCGTCGCATATTCCTGGCTGTTGGACAGGGACATCATGGACTGGCGGTTGTAGGTCTGCGCAGTCAGGTTGGCGGAGAAATCGACACTTACCTTGTCACCCTTCTTGCCCTTGCGGGTGGTGATGACGATGACACCGTTCGCAGCCCGGCTTCCGTAGATGGAGGCCGAGGCGGCGTCCTTCAAAACCTGCATGGACTCGATATCGTTCGTGTTCAAGGAGTTGAGGCCGCTGGTGGTCGGAACACCATCAATAATATAAAGCGGATCCTGCGAAGAGTTGAACGAGCCGATACCACGGATGCGGACGGTACCCTGTCCGCTCGGAGAGCCGTTGCTGGTAATGGTCATGCCAGGAACGCGGCCCTGCAGCGCCTTCATGGGGTCGGTGCTGCTGGTGGTTTTCATCTCGTCGGTCTTGATGACGGAAACGGAACCGGTCAGGTCGGCCTTGCGTTGGGTCTGGTAACCCGTGACCACGACCTCGGAGAGTTCGCTCACGTCTTCGGGAAGGATGAGGGACATGGGCTCGGCGGTAGCAGTCACCTCAAGGGTGGCGTAGCCGATGCAGCTGATGACCAAGGTCTTGCCGGGCTCCACCTTGATCGTGAAGTTGCCGTCAAAATCTGTGACCACACCATTGGAGGTTCCTTTCTCCATGACAGCGGCCCCGATGACTCCGTAGCCGTCGGCAGCGGAAGTCACGACGCCGGTCACTTCGATCTGCTGGGCGAAGGCCGTGAAGCCTGCGAACAGAAGGAAGCTTGCGAAAATCGTTTTTAAATGATGCATAAGTTTATTGGTTGATTATAAGGTGCAATGCGGTCTTGCCGCAAAGATAATCCCACACGGCCGAAAGGGATGTAACGTTTGTTGCGGATGATGCATCAAATGTTTCCTTGTAACATTTCTTGCATTTTTCTTTATATTTGTAGCAGTAACCTTCCTGCCCATGCCCGACCTGCAGAAAACCGCCCTCGTCACCGGAGCCAGCTCCGGAATGGGACTCGAATTCGCCCGTCAGCTGGCGCAGAAGGGATATGCCCTCGCCATCGTGAGCAATCAGGAGAAGGAACTGGCCGAGGCGGCGGAAAGCATCAAGGCGGAATTTGGCGTTCCCGTACAATCCCTTTGCATCGACCTGGCGCAGCATGGCATCGCTGAAAAAGTGCTCGCGTGGTGCCCGTCTCCCGATATCCTCATCAACAACGCCGGCATTTTCTTCATGGAGTATCTGGGACCGGAAAACCTGGGAAAGGTCCGGACCATGATGGCGCTCCATATGGAGACGGTGACGGAACTGTGCATCCTTGCCGGAACGCAGATGAAGGAGAAAGGAGGCGGACGCATCCTCAACATTTCTTCCATGACCGCCCGGATCCCGGCCCCGGGCATCGCCATTTACTCGGCCACGAAAGCCTACCTGAAGAGCTTTGGCAAGAGCCTTTCCTACGAGCTCCGCCCCTTCGGCGTGACCGTGACCACGGTCTGTCCCGCCGCCGTCGACACCGGCCTTTACCCGCTGGGCTACCGCCTGCGCCGGTTTCTCCGCCAGATCGGCCTCATCCGCACGCCCGAATGGCTCGTTCGCCGTTCTCTCAAGGCGATGTTCCGCGGTCGGCGCACCTTCTCCCCCGGCCTGACCAACTGCCTCCTCCCTCCCCTCATCGCCGTTCTTCCGGCCCGCCTTATCGATTACCTGGGGCTGAAATGGATTCGGAAAGAAACGGAATAATGTTTATATTTGTTGGATATGGACAAACTGTTTCTCATTGACGGGCATGCGCTCATCTTCAAGATGTACTACGCCTTCCTGCGAAGGCCGATGATCAACTCGAAGGGGGCGGACATGTCCATCCTGTACGGGTTTACGAAGTACTTGCTGGAAATGGTCGAGCGGGAGAAGCCGACACATCTGGCGGTGGCGTTCGACCCGCCGGGAGGGACGTTCCGGAACGAGTTGTATCCCGAATACAAGGGTACGCGGCCCCCTACTCCGCAGCTGGTTATCGACGCGCTGAAACCGCTGACCGAACTGGTACAGGCGATGAACATTCCTGTGCTGATGGTCAAGGGGTTCGAAGCCGATGATGTGATCGGGTCGATGGCTCTCCGCAGCGCCCGGGAAGGGATGGACGTGTACATGGTCACGCCCGACAAGGACTATGGGCAGCTCATCGCGGAGCACATTTTCCAGTACAAGCCTGGAAAGGCCGGCGGGGATGACGAGATCATCGACCGCTCAGCCATCTGCGGGAAATGGGGCATCCTGGATCCGGTGCAGATCATTGACATGCTCGCCATCTGCGGCGACTCGGCGGACAATGTGCCGGGCGTCAAGGGTATCGGTGAGGTGGGGGCCGGAAAGCTGGTCTCCAAGTACGGCAGCATCGAGAACATCTATGCCCATCTGGGCGAGCTTTCCGCGCGCCAGCAGGCGCAGTTCGAGGAAGCGCGCCCCTATATCGGCCTGTCCAAGGAACTTGTGACCATCAAGACCGACATCCCGCTGGAAACGACGGCGGAGGACATGCGTCTGTCCACTTCCTTCAAGCCGGAGATCGCTGACCTCTTCGAGAAATACGAGTTCAATTCCCTCAAGCGGTTCATCGCGCACGTGGGGCCGTCGACAGCCTCCCAGGAAAGGAAGGAATTCATTGTCAACGAAGTATCCCCCGCCGAGATCATCCGGGCCATCCGGAAGGCCGGCTGCTGCGGCCTGATTACGGAATCCTATGCCGAGGGAATCTTCTCCCCTGTCAAGCGTGTCATCCTCGGTTGCGGGGAGCAGGCCTGCCCTGTCCCGGGCGACCGGTTGGAGACCGTCCGCGAAATCCTGGAGGATGCCGCCATCGACAAGTACGGCTATGACCTCAAATTGCAGGCGAACCTGCTTGCCCATGCAGGCATCGGCCTCCAGGGAAAATGGTGCGACATCGAACTGATGCACTATCTGGTGGATCCGGAGAAGAGCCACGCCGTGGAAATCCTGTCCCGGAGCTATCTGAATGTCGAACTGGAGGAAGTCCCGGCGGAGACCGGAACGGGCTCCCTGTTCGACGAAGTACCCGATGCATCGGAGAACAGCCGTTCCCGAGAGGCAGCCGCCCTGGTACAGCTGGGACAGAGAATCAGTCTGGAACTCGGGGAGCGGATGAAGCTCTACGAGGAAATGGAGGAGCCGCTTGCCAAGGTGCTTGCGAAAATGGAGCGCGCCGGCGTGAAAGTGGACCTGAAGCAACTGGACACCTTTGCCCAGGGCCTCCGGAAGGAGATGGAAGAAAGGCAGGCCCGCATCCGCGAAATGGTGGGCGAACCGCAGCTGAACATCTCCTCCCCAAAGCAGGTGGGCGACGTCCTTTTCGACAAGCTGAAACTGGACCCGAAGGCGAAAAAAAGCGCCCGCGGCCAGTATTCCACCGACGAAGCCACCCTCCTCGCCATTGCGGACCGGCATCCCGTCGTGGATGAAATCCTGGAATTCCGCGCCGTCAAGAAACTGCTGTCCACCTACATCGAGCCGTTCCCGACCTATGTTTCTCCGGTTGACGGCCGTGTCCATACCACGTTCAACCAGGCGCTTACGGCAACTGGACGCCTGTCCAGTTCCAACCCGAACCTGCAGAACATCCCCATCCGCACCGAACGCGGCAAGGAAATCCGCAAGGCGTTTATTCCCGGAACTCCGGAAGGAGTGATCGTGTCGGCGGACTACTCGCAGATTGAGCTCCGCATTATGGCCCATTTGAGCCAGGACGAGCATATGGTCAAGGCTTTCCGCGACGGGGAGGATGTCCATGCCGCCACGGCTGCGAAGATCTACGGTCTTCCCCTGTCCGAAGTGACGCGGGAGCAGCGCGGCCGGGCGAAAACGGCGAACTTCGGCATCATGTACGGCATTTCGTCCTTCGGTCTGGCGCAACGGCTGCATCTCGGCCGCAAAGAAGCCAAGGACCTGATCGACGGATATTTCGCCACCTTCCCGGCCATCCGTTCCTTCATCGACGACAGCATCGCCTTTGCCCGCGAGAACGGTTATGTGGAGACGCTTTTCGGCCGCCGGCGTTACCTGCCGGACATCAATGCGAAGAACGCCACCGTCCGCGCCCTCGCCGAGCGGAACGCTGTCAACGCCCCTATCCAGGGCACGGCGGCCGACATCATCAAACTCGCGATGATCGGCGTGGACAAGCGGCTTGCCGAAGCCGGCCTGAAGAGCCGGATGGTCCTGCAGATCCACGACGAACTGATGTTCGATGCCGTTCCGGACGAAGTCCCGCAGCTGGAGAAAATCGTCGTTGACGTGATGGAGCATGTCCTGAAACTGTCCGTCCCGCTCACCGTGGAATGCTCGGGCGGCAAAAACTGGTTGGAGGCACATTGAGATGGGATACCTGGAACTGTCTGAAAAAGAGTTGGTCCAACGCGCCGTCGCCGGGGACCAGATGGCCTATCGCGCCATCTACCAGCTGCACGAGAAAGCGATCCGCGGCCGTGTCAGCGGATACTTCAAATGGAAGGCCGACGTGGATGACGTCGTGTCGGAAAGCTTCCAGAAGGCCTTCGCCAATCTGGCGAGCTTCGACCTCTCCCGGGAGCTCCGTCCCTGGTTGTCCACCATCGCCACCCGCACCGCCCTGGACCATCTGGACCGCATCAAGCGGGAAGATGAGAAGAAGGAGGGCATCCTGCTCAAGGCCTCCGGCGAGAACCCGGAAGGACAGGGACCGCTCACCGAGGTGGACCCGGAGGAGGAAATCATCAACGGGGAGAACCACGAGCGCCTGATGGGCTTCATCGAGGAACTCTCCCCCCTGTACAAGGAGGTTATGGTCAAATACATGATCGAGGAACTGGAATACGAGGAAATCGCCAAGGCGCTGGACCTGGAACTCAACACCGTCCGCACCCGCATCCGCCGGGGCAAACAGCACCTGGCGGAAATGATGCTCAGAGGAGAAATCGAATGACACCGCAGGAATTCATCGACTTTGTCAAGGCCGACTTCGGCCTGACGCCCGCGCAGGAGGAAAAGTTCCTGGCCTGCGACGCCCTGTACCGCGACTGGAATGCGAAGATCAATGTGATCTCGCGCAAGGATATCGACAGCCTGTACGACCACCATATCCTCCACTCCCTGGCCATTGCCCGGTATATGCTCACCCTGCCCGGCCTGACGGAGAAGTTCTGCACGGCCGATGTCCTGGATCTCGGGACCGGCGGCGGCTTTCCCGGCATTCCACTCGCCATCCTTTTCCCGGATGCGCATTTTGTGCTTTGCGACTCCATAGGCAAGAAAACCATGGTCGCCCAAGCGGTTGCGTCGGCCTTGGACCTAAAGAACGTGGAAGTGGTGAACGCGCGCGCGGAATCCCTCCAGCGGAAATTCGGTTTCGTCGTCTCCCGGGCCGTCGCATCCCTTACGGATTTCTATCCGTGGGTGAAGGGCAAGTTCACGGAAGGCATCCTGTACCTCAAGGGCGGCGATGTCGTGGAGGAAATCGCCGAAGTGATGGCCCGGCACCGGCTCCGCCGGGGCTCCGTCCACACCTGGCCGGTCTCGTCGTGGCTCCACGACCCGTACTATGAGGGAAAGCTGGTTCTTTTTTTAGAAAAATAAATTTGGCGGTTTCCCCCGAAATTGCTACCTTTGCAGTCCGTCCGTGAAAACGGCCTCCAAACGCATAATATAAAAAGAGAAATACGATGAAAAGAACATTCCAACCCTCCAATCGCAAGCGCGTCAACAAGCACGGCTTCCGCGCCCGCATGGCTTCCGCCAACGGCCGCCGCGTGCTGTCCGCCCGCCGTCGTCACTGCCGCAAGAAACTCACCGTCTCCGACGAGGAGCGCTGGTAGTCCCCCGGCACACAGGAATTGAAAAAGCAGACCTCCGAAAAGGGGTCTGCTTTTTTTATACGAGCGAAAGCACCTGGAGACACATCCGGGTATTATGGTAGGGACATTTCCAGAAGCCGGCCTTCGGGGAATCCTTGTCGGGGGTTCCGTCGGGATGGACGCCCCAGAACCACTCGCCGTTGTCCCAGTCCACGATGTTGTCGCGGATATAGGCCCAGGTCGCCAGGGCGCGGTCCGGTGCCTGCAGGTCACCGTGAAACTTCCAGAGCCACAGGTTACCCACGACAGCCTCGGCCAGCACCCACCATTGGCGGGAAAGGTCCAGGGAACCGTCTTCCAGTTTCTCATACATCATCGACCCGTCGGCACGGTAGCCTTCGTTGCCCGCCTTTCCCATCAGCAGGGCCGCCGGACGCACCCGGTTCACCACGTCGATGTCATGAAGGGCCGACGCGCACTCGAGGGCGAGCCAGGAGGTCTCAATGTCGTGACCATAGGAAACGCCGCCGGGAAGTACGGACCAGTCGCGGCGGAAATAAAGCCGCAGATGGCCATCCGGGCCCATGACCTTGTTGCAGACGATATCCAGCAGTTCCTCCACGGCTTTCTTCAGGGAAGGATCCGGCCACACCTGATACAGGTTCGCATAGGCTTCCAGGATGTGCAGGTGGGAGTTCATCGTCTTGTCTGCATTGATGTCGTGGGCGCTGAGGGACATGTCCTCCAGCGGCGAGAAATCCCGGGCAAGCGCCTCGATGTAGCCGCCGTTCTCCGCATCCCGGAACTTCGCCTCCACGACCCGGAACAGGTCGATGGCCGCCCGGAGCGTCTCTTCATCGGAGGAAACCTTATACAGTTCACTGAGGCCATAGATGGCGAACCCCTGCGCGTAAAGTTGCTTCTTTTCATCCAGCGGCTCTCCGGCAGCGGTCACGCTCCAAAAGACACCTCCGTTCTTCCCGTCGCAGAAGTGCGCCAGAAACCAGTCTTTCGCATGGATGGCCGCTTCCAGATACCTGGAATCGTGCAGCATCCCGTAGGCCGCGGAAAACGCCCAGATGATCCGGGCGTTCAGGATGACACCGCGGGGGGCTCCACGCTGGATCTCCCCCGTGCCGTCGGCTTCTCCGAAGAACCCGCCGCGCGGGTCCTTCAGGGTCAGCCAGTAATTCAGGATATTGCTCTCGAGGACCTTCCGGACCTCTTTGCGGAAAGTATCGGTACGATTCATCAGAAAAAGGGATCAGGTATACAAAGATACCGTTTTATCCCGAACCGGACAAGGCTCAGTCGCCCAAAGTGGCGACCATTACTGCCTTGATCGTGTGCATCCGGTTCTCGGCTTCGTCGAAGACGATGCTGTTCCTGGATTCGAACACGTCCTCCGTAACCTCGATGCCATCCAGGCCGAACTGCTCGTAGACATCACGGCCGGCCTTGGTCTCCAGGTTGTGGTAGGACGGGAGGCAGTGCATGAACTTGCAGTCCGGATTGCCGGTGCGCTCCATCAGCTTCGCATTGACCTGATAGGGCATCAGCATGGCGATGCGCTCCTTCCAGACCTCCACGGGCTCGCCCATGGACACCCAGATATCGGTGTAGATGAAGTCGCAGCCTTTGACGCCGGCATCCACGTCATCGGTAATGGTGATGCGGGCGCCGGTCTCCTTCGCAATCTCGCGGCATTGGGCCACCAGCTCCGCAGCGGGCTGCAGGGGCTTCGGAGCCACGATCCGAACGTCCATTCCCATCTTGGCACCACCGACCAGCAGGGAGTTGCCCATATTGAAGCGGGCATCGCCCAGGTAGGCGTAGGAAACGTCCTTCAGGGGCTTGTCCGTGTGCTCGGACATGGTCAGGAAGTCCGCCAGGATCTGCGTGGGGTGGAACTCGTTGGTCAGTCCGTTCCAAACCGGGACACCGGAATACTCGGCCAGCTGCTCCACGGTCTTCTGGGCGAATCCCCGGTACTCGATGCCGTCGAACATCCGGCCGAGGACCCGGGCGGTATCCTTCATCGACTCCTTGATGCCGATCTGGGAACCCGAAGGACCCAGATAGGTGACGTGGGCGCCCTGGTCGTGTGCCGCGACCTCGAAGGCGCAGCGGGTACGCGTGGACGTCTTCTCGAAAATCAGGGCGATGTTCTTCCCGGTGAGCGTCGGACGCTCGGTTCCGGCATATTTGGCCCGCTTGAGGTCACGGGCGAGGTCCAGCAGGTACTGGATTTCCCTGGGACTGAAGTCCAGCAGCTTCAGGAAACTGCGGTTTCTGAGGTTGTATGCCATAATTACTTGAGTATGATTCGGGTTCCACAGGCAGGATTGCCGAGCTGCCCGGCCTCGGTGATGATGCATTCCCCACCGCCGTGCCGGACGAAATAGATGCCCGCACGGACCTTCGGAGCCATCGACCCTTCGGCGAACTGTCCCTCCGCGAGATACTTCTCCGCTTCGGCGACCGTCAGGACGTCCAGGGCCTTCTCCTCCGGCTTCCGGAAATTGATGTAGATCTTCGGGACGTCGGTGAGGATGTAGAAGGCGTCCGCACCGATCTGGCAGGCGCAGAGGGCCGACGCCAGATCCTTGTCGATGACGGCTTCCACGCCCTTGTAACCGCCTGCGTCACGGACGACGGGAATGCCGCCGCCTCCGCAGGTGACAACGATGATCCCCTCCCGGGCGAGCCGGCCGACCAGGTCCACGTTCGAGATGCGGACCGGAACCGGGGACGGAACGACTTTCCGCCAGCCACGGCCCTTCGGATCCTCGCGATAAACGCCTCCAGACACAGCCTTCAGTTGCTCTACCTCGGCCGAAGTATAGTACGGACCGACCGGCTTGGTCGGGTTCTGGAACATCGGATCGCGGGGATCCACCTCCACCCTGGTGACCAGGGAGAGAACCCGCCGGTCCAGTCCGCCCGCATACAGGACGCGGTCCATCGCCGTCTCGATGAGATAGGCGATGCCGCCCTGCGTCTCGGCGCCGCAATAGTCCATCGGCATCTGCTGGAGGCCGAATTCCCGGTGGCCCGCCTCGTTCTGGAGCATGACGTTGCCTACTTGCGGTCCGTTCCCGTGACAGATGACGATGTCATATTTCCGGAGCAGGAGCGGAAGGAGCTGCCGGCACGTGTTCTCCACGTTCTGGAACTGCTCCTCGTAGGTGCCTTTCTGGTTACTCCTAAGCAGCGCGTTGCCACCGAAGGCAAGCACGGCTAGCGGTCTCATAGCGACTCGAAGACGTCCTTGATGATGGCGATGGCTTCCCGGAGCTGCTCCTCGGTGATGACGAGCGGCGGGGCGAAGCGGATGATGTGACGGTGCGTCGGCTTGGCCAGGAGACCTTTCTCAGCCATCTTCAGGCAGATGTCCCAGGCCTCGATGCCGTTCTGGGGTTCCGTCACGACCGCGTTCAGGAGGCCCTTGCCGCGGACGAACTTGAAGAAAGGAGACTTGATCTTGTCGATCTCCTCCCGGAAAATCTCGCCCAGGCGGGCGGCATTCTCGGTCAGATGCTCGTCACGGATGACCTCGAGGGCGGCGACGGCGACCTTGGCAGCCAGCGGGAATCCGCCGAAGGTGGATCCGTGCTCGCCGGGACCGATGGTAAGCATGATCTCGTCGTCAGCCAGGACGGCGGAGACGGGAAGCGTACCGCCGGAGAGCGCCTTGCCGATCGTAATCATGTCCGGGCGCACGCCTTCATGGTCGCAGGCGAACATCTTGCCGGTACGGCCGATGCCGGTCTGGACCTCGTCGGCAACGAACAGCACGTTGTGCGCGTGGCACAGGTCGTAGCACTTCTTGATGTATCCATCGTCCGGGACATACACGCCGGCTTCGCCCTGGATGGGCTCCACGATCATCGCGGCGACCTTGTCTCCCTTCTCGTCCAGGACCTTCTTCAGCGCTTCCGTATCATTGTAAGGGATGGAAACGAATCCCGGAGTGAAAGGGCCGTACTGGCCATAGCTGTCGGGATCGGAGGACATCGTGACGATGGTGATGGTGCGGCCGTGGAAGTTGCCTTCGGCCACGATGATGAGGGCTTCGTTCTCCGGAATGCCCTTCACTTTGTATCCCCAGCGACGGGCCAGCTTGAGGGCGGTTTCGACGGCTTCGGCGCCGGAGTTCATCGGCAGGAGCTTGTCATAGCCGAAGAACTTGGTGGCCATCTCCTCATAAGGACCGAGGCAGTCGTTATAGAAAGCACGGGAAGTCAGGCACAGCTTGTGGGCCTGGTCGCAGAGCGCCTTCACGATCTTCGGATGGCAGTGCCCCTGGTTCACGGCGGAATAGGCCGACAGGAAGTCGAAATAACGTTTTCCGTCCACATCCCAGACGAACACGCCTTCGCCCCTTTCCAGGACGACGGGAAGCGGATGGTAATTATGGGCGCCATACTTCTCCTCAAGGGCGATAAGCTCGGCGGCGGAATACTTCTTGGTCATAGTCATTATAGTGTTTAAGTGGTTGATTATCAGTCTCTGCGAAGCGGAAGAGTGGAACAGCGCAGGAGGCCTCCCATCTTGGAGATCTCCCGGTACGGCACCGTTTCGACCGTCATTCCCCATTCCGTCCGGAGATGGTCGTTGAGGCGCGTGAAATGCTCCTCGGTGACGACGATGTCCTCGGAAATGGAGAAGATGTTGGAGTTCATCCAGTACATTTCCTCCCGGGTGAGTTCGAAGACATTCTCCTTGCCGAACAGTTCCACGAGGTGGTCGGCGTCGCGGGGGTTCATGAAGCCGTCCTTGTAGATGATGGCCTTGTCCCGGCCCACGGGCATGAAGGTGCAGTCGAGGTGCAGGATGCCCTCGTAAGGATCGGTATCGCTCTTCCGGAGGTTGAGCGGGATGATGGTCTTCCCGGGGAAGATCATCCGGAGATAGTCCAGCGCCAGGCGGTTGGTCCGGGCCGTCTTCACGGAAGGATAGTCCCGGAAGTCATACTGGCCCAGGAAGATCATGTCGTTCCAGAGGATGACGTCGCCCCCTTCCACATGGACGGTTTCGGGCAGGTTGTAGATGTTCTTGTAGTGGATCTGGCGGTAGATGTCGCCGTAGGCATCGATCTCGTCCTGCCGGTCCGGAATGATGTTGGAGACGATGATCTTGTCGTCGATGACGAAGCCCACGTCGCGGGCGAACACCTGGTTGCATCCTTCCACCAGGGACGGCCGGTACACCTGGACGCCATACTTGCGCAGGACCGACTCGAAGGCGCCCATTTCGGCGACGATATCCTTGTCCGAAGGATAGACTCCGTGAAGGACCGACTCGTAGGACTTGCTGTCGAACGTTTCGTCGAGGGTCGGGACCGGTCCGTTGGACTGGGGAAGTCCGAGGACCACGGCACGGAGACGGGAGGTTTCGTTGGTAATATGAAGTTCCATCGTTGTATGCTTTAAGCAGCACAAAGTTAACAAAAGAATCGAGAATACCGCATATTCGCGCGAATAATTTCGGAATGGATGAATATCGCTTTCAGATTGTCATCCAAGGGGCAGTTATGAACAGGTACCGGTGGATAAGTTTGTTTGGCGGAAGCCCGTTTTTATGGTAATTTTGTTTTTGGTCATTAGCAACCGGCAGAAAGGACAACCCTAAAACCTCACTATAATGACAAAACAACAGCAGGCCATCTATGACGCCCGCTCCCTCGGCGGCGGCAAGATGCTCACCCTCGGTCTCCAGCACATGTTCGCCATGTTCGGAGCCACGGTCCTGGTCCCGGTCATCACCGGACTTTCGATGTCCGCCACCCTGCTCTTCGCAGGTCTCGGCACCCTGATTTTCCACCTTCTCACCAAGATGCGGGTCCCGGCATTCCTCGGCTCGTCCTTTGCTTTCCTGGGCGGTTACGCAGCCGTTGTCGCCATGGGAGAATCGCAAGGGATGTCCGCCGCCGAATCACTGCCCTACGCCTGCATCGGAGTCTTCTGTGCAGGCCTTTTTTATTTCGTGCTCGCAGGGCTCTTCGCAGCATTCGGCGCGAAGAAGGTGATGCGGTTCTTCCCGCCCATCGTGACAGGCCCGATCATCATCGCCATCGGCCTCACCCTGTCCGGATCGGCCATCCAGAACTGCTCCCAGAACTGGTGGATCGCCCTCCTCGCCATCCTGATCATCATCGTGTGCAACATCTGGGGCAAGGGCATGATCCGGATCATCCCCATCCTGCTGGGCGTCCTGGGCTCCTACCTAGTCGCCGCCTGCTTCGGAATGTGCGACTTCTCTTCCGTGAAGGAAGCCGCCTGGATCGGCCTGCCGTTCCAATGGAAGAACACCGCCTTCCACGTGTTCCAGAACCCGAACTGGGGCCTCGTGGTCTCCGCCATCATCGCCATCCTGCCCATCTCCCTCGCGACGATGATCGAGCACATCGGCGACATGTGCGCCATCTCCTCCACCGTGGGCATCAACTACCTCGAGGAACCGGGCCTGCACCGCACCCTGATGGGCGACGGTCTCGCCACCGCCCTGGCCTCCCTGTTCGGCGCCCCGGCCAACACGACTTACGGCGAGAACACCGGCGTGCTGAACCTCACCAAGGTCTATGACCCCCGTGTGATCCGCATCGCCGCCTGCTTCGCCATCGTCCTGGCCTTCTGCCCGAAGTTCTCCGCCCTCATCAGCGCGATGCCGGCCGCCACGATCGGTGGCGTCTCCCTGGTCCTGTACGGTATGATCTCCGCCGTGGGTGTCCGCAACATCGTGGACAACCAGGTCGACTTCACCTCTTCCCGGAACGTCCTCATCGCCGCCCTCATCCTCGTGCTCGCCATCGGCATCAAGTACGGCGCCAACGACAGCATTTCCCTGGGCTTCACCTCCCTCTCCGGCCTCGCCGTCGCTGCCCTCGTGGGCATTTTCCTGAACGCCGTCCTGCCGGGAAAAGATTATGAGTTCGGCAAGAACCCGAAGGGGGACAAGGCTGTCGACTTCGAAATCAATCCGTCCCTCCGCAAAGACAGGTCATCCTAATAATATTAACCATAAACTACGCTTTATGTCCAAGAAACTCCTCGTCGCTGCCGTCGCAGCCCTGGCGCTGGGCACCACCGTCCATGCGCAGACCAATCTCCAGACGTTCTACGACTTCGGAAGGAACCGTAATCACTTCACCACCACCCTCGAGGGATTCTACAACGATGATTGGGGAAACACCTTCTTCTTCATCGACTATGACTACAATGCCAAGAACAGCAAAGGCGTCAACCAGGCACCGAGCGGAAGTTATATGGAAATCGCCCGCTGCCTGAACTTCTGGCAGGGAAGCGCCCTCGCCCCGCTCAGCCTCCAGGTGGAATACAACGGCCTGGTGGGCGTGAACCAGAATTTCCTGTTCGGCGTGGATTATTTCCTCCACAATGCCGATTTCAGCAACACGTTCAATTTCAAGCTTCTGTACAAGACCTTCAGCAACGGCGCCACCAGCAACGTTCCCATCCAGTTCACCTTCGTCTGGGGCATGCAGGACCTGTTCGGCGTGAAGGGGCTCCGCTTCAGCGGCTTCGCCGACATCTGGGGCGAGAATGTCGTGAACTTCGCCGAAGCCCTTCCCGGTTTCTATACGGCCCGCAAGTTCGTCTTCATCTCCGAGCCGCAGCTCTGGTACAACATCGGCCAGCACATCGGCATCCCGAACCTGCACATCGGAACCGAGGTGGAATTGACGATGAACTTCGCCGGCTATGACGGCTTCTACGCCCGTCCCTGCCTGGGTACCAAGTGGGTTTTCTAATCGCTGACCCATGAGCAAGTTCCTCGGCAAGGCTTTCGGATTCGATTCCGAGAAGCACAATGTCCGGACCGAGATTGTCGCGGGCATCACCACCTTCCTGACGATGGCCTACATCCTGGCCGTCAACCCGAGCATCTTCGGCAACCTGGATATGCCCAAGGGCGCCGTCTTCACCGCCACCGCCCTCGCAGCCCTCATCGGTACGCTCGTGATGGCGTTCTACGCCAAGAAGCCGTTCGCCCTCGCCCCGGGCATGGGCCTGAACGCCTTCTTCGTGTTCACCGTGTGCCTGACGATGGGTCACGACTGGAAGTTTGCCCTGACGGCTGTGTTCCTGGAGGGACTCCTGTTCATCATCCTCACGCTCACGAAAGTACGCTCCTGGATCCTGAACGCGATTCCGCTCTCGCTTAAGCACGCCATCGGCGCGGGCATCGGCCTGTTCATCGCCTTCATCGGCCTGCAGAACGCCGGCATCATCGCGAACAACGAGTCCACGCTCGTCTCCCTCGGTGACATCACGCATGGAGCCGCCCTTCTCGGCATCATCGGCATCGTCATCACCGGCGCCCTCGTGATCCTGAAGGTCAAGGGCAGCATCCTCATCGGCATCCTTGTAACGGCGATCATCGGCCTGTTCATCAAGGATCCCGCCTCCGGCCAGGCCCTCACGAAATTCTCCGGTGTCATTTCCGCCCCGGACAGCGTCGCACCCATCTTCTGCAAGTTCGAGTGGGGCCAGATCCTGAGCTGGGACATGCTCGCGGTGGTCTTCACCTTCCTGTTCATCGACATGTTCGACACGATGGGCACCATCATCGGTGTCTCCCAGAAAGCCGGCATGGTGGATGAGAAGGGCAACGTGGACGGCATCGACAAGATGTTCATGGCCGATTCCATCGCCACCGTGTGCGGCGCCTGCCTGGGCACTTCCACCACAACGACCTATGTCGAAAGCGCTTCCGGCGTGGGTGAAGGCGGACGTACCGGCCTGACGGCCTTCACGGTCGCTATCCTCTTCGCCCTGGCCCTGCTGTTCTCCCCTGTTTTCCTCGCTATCCCCGGTGCCGCCACGGCTCCGGCCCTCGTGATCGTGGGTGTGATGATGATGAGTCCGGTCGCGAAGATCGACTGGGAGGACTACTCCGAGAGCATCCCGGCGTTCATCACCGTGCTGATGATGCCCGTTGCCTACTCCATCTCCGACGGTATCCTCCTCGGCGTCATCTCCTACGTGCTCCTGAACGCCTGCGCAGGCAAGTTCAAGAAGATCTCCCTCACGATGTGGATCCTAGCCGCGCTGTTCATCTGCAAGTACATTTTCATCTAAATAGCTGAAAATTAATATTTTAAGTGAAGGTCTATGTTCCAAAAAGGACATAGACCTTCACTTATAGTGCTAATTGACAGTCGTTTAGGGGCACCGGGTCTATTCTGCGGAGATCGGGTTTCAGCAGGGCAGCGAGCCGGAGGGAAGGCGCGTGCCCGGCAGGGATGACGGCGTTTGTTTGACGACGTTACGGGCCCGGGACGGGACCGTAAAAGGAGGAGTTCGCCGTCAAGCGCCTTCCCGACAGGGCGTAGCGGCTGAAAGCCGTACGAAGCAGAATAGACCCGGTGCCCCTAAATCCATCATTACCAGTAGGTCCATACGATGTACCGAAGGACGAAGAATCAGGTAGAAAAATACCCCGTAGGTACAGTCGAAGTACCTACGGGAGAAGTTGATGATGGAAAACCTACGACATGCCTCGGCGGGAAATCTATTCGTAATCGAAATGATAACCCGTCAGGAATTCTTCTGTGTATACCGTGGATAAGAGCTCATACATGTCAGGATCGTGGGCCTTGAGCTGGTCGCGGGTCTTGAGAGTGAAGGTTTTACCCGTCGAGGTATCCTTCACGATCATCCGGCAGGTGTTGTACCAGGCCTGGGAGGCTTCTGCGAAATATTCCTCGGAATTGGTCATCGCATAGTCATAGACGCCACCCTGCCAGAGGCCGGAATTCTTGGCATGGTTGTAACAGGTCAGGAGGCGCTTCTCGAATCCCGTCCAAGCCTTGCGGAGGGCATAGTCCACATTGTGGGCAAACTCGTGGACCATGATGCTCTCCGAGTAGTAACGCTCCTTAAAATTCGGAATCTTGACGATGTTCTCCTCGCCGATGCTCATCACGGGCAGGGCTTCGGTCGCTCCGTAGCCACGGCCGCGCTCATTCCAGTCGGTATCCGGCCACCAGATGGGCATCATCGCGCATTCGGGGATGTCGGTAATGTTCTGCTGATAGCCGCAGATGGCCACCCGCCAATGCATCTTGATCATCTGTTCCCGAGCCTCGGGATGCTTCTCCAGCATCGTGTGGACAATGTATCGGCACTGGATCAAGGCCTCGTCACGGACCACTTCCGACGCCAGGATGGGAAATCCTTCATCAGAGATGTATTTCTTATACCAGGAACTGAGCGGTGACGGCCTTCCTTCCAGCCACTGCTGCAGATCGGACGGAGGAGCCGTAATCTGGTTTTCATCCTGGCTGCCGGGGACCTCCTCCTGCTCTTTAGGGTCTTTGGGATCCTTGGCCGGATCGTAAGGGCGTTTGGTACAACCCGGGACGACCAGCGTCATCCCCACGAGAAACAACAATAACCGTTTCATATCCGAAGCATTGCTTAAAGTTCCCAGTCATCGCTCCGGAAGGGCGGGACAGGGATGCCCATCGAAGTCTGCATGTTCGCGCCCATCCAGTTGCGGAAACCGTAGCGGACCGCGACCGGGGACGGCACCTCGGGACACTGGACGAAGATGGTCTGGCCGTCCCAGTCGACCTCAGCCTTGGCAAGATGGAACTGACGGTCCCCGCCGGCGAGCTCGAAGCCCACGATATCCCGGGCTGAAATGGACTGGAGATTGGACCAGACATGCGTAAGCCTGACCTTCACACGACCGTCTTCCAAATATTCAACCGACTGGATTTCAGGGAGTTCGATATCGAAATTCAGATTCTGTCCATAGACGGACTGGAGGGCGCGCAGGACCATCATGTCGGCCACTTCCTTCTTCTGCGAAGGATGGACCGTCACCTTGTTGCCCAGAGTCTCGGTACACACTGCGAAACTGTTCGGGATGGTCTTTAGGCTCCGCATCTGGACTTCCACGAAGTGCGGACGCCAGCGGCCGTCGGCATCTCCATGCTCATAAGGAGCCAGGAGGGTGAAGATGAAGGGCATGTCTCCCCTTCCCCAGGTGTAGCGCCAGAGTTGAACCATGGCGGCCTGGAGCTTGTCATAGCATTCCTGGCCGATGTTGGAGCATCCCTGATACCAAAGGAACCCCCGGGCGCCATAGCCGGCAATCGGAGCCATCCGGCCGTTCCAGATGAGTTCCGGCGTCTCCGGCCAGCGGTCGGCCTTTTCCTCGATGGCGTCGATAGCCGCCCGTTCCTTGGCTGTAATACCCGCTCTGTCAATGGCTCCCTTCGTCATCCAGGGCTCAATCCGGCTGCCTCCCCAGGGATTGACGATGACGCCGACAGGGATGTCCAGGTTATCGGCCAGACCGGTCGCAAAGAACCACGCCACAGCGGACGTATGGGCACAGACGCCGGCCGAAGCCACCGTCCAGGTCGCATCCACATCATCAATGGGTGAGGTGCATTTCGGTGTCCGGATGTCAAAGACCCGAACCTTGCCGGCATAGGTGGCCGCCTTCATGACAGCATCCCGCGCACCGTCCACCTGCTGGAAACCGAAACCGGCGATGGGCATTTCCATATTGGACTGGCCGGCACAGACCCAGACCTCGCCCAGGAGGACATCCTGGAACTGGATCCGGTCATTTCCGGACCAGACCGTCACCACATAGGGGCCGCCGGCTTCCGTGGTCGTCATATCCACCCGCCAGGTACCATCGGAGGCCACCCGGGTCGTTTCCGTCCTTCCGTTCCAGGAAGTGAGGACGGATACGGTCCGTCCGGGAACGCCCCATCCCCAGACCGGAACCTGTGTTTCGCGTTGAAGCACCATATGGTCGGAGAATACGTGTGGGACACGAAGGTTATCCGCACTCAAAAGCGCTGCGGGAAGGAGAAGCAGCGCGAAAAAAAGGAGGACACGTTTCATCTTTTCATGCGATTAATACCCATAAAGATAAACATTTTTCTTATATTTAACGAACGCTATTTGCAAACACTTGACATTCAACGCTATATGAAAAAGCTTTTCTTCCTGTTCCTCCTTGCCGGCACCGTAGCCGCCTCTTTTGTCTCCTGCGCTCCCCGTATCCCGGAAACCAAGAAAGGAATCATGGACGCCTTCGTAGCCGGCACGCTGGACCCGTCTTATGCGCCGGCCGCCTTCTTCATCCATTTCGGCAACGACCAGAAGGTCGGAGACGCTGCCGTCCAGGCGCATCTGAAGTACTTCCGCGAATCGGACATGGACATCCTGAAAGTGCAGTTTGAGCAGACGGTGCCGAGGATTCCCGCCGGGGAAGAGAATGCCTTCGAACCCATTCCGGAAGATTTCTACCGGCCCACGCTCGAAATCATCGCCAGCCTGCAGGAAGCTGAGGGAAAGGACGTGTATGTCCTCCCTACCATCTACAGCACGTACCAAGTCGCACGCCAGTCGCTGGGAGAGAATCGGATCAAGGCCGCAGCCAAGGAGAATCCCGAATTTCTGAAGGCCGTTTTCAACGCCTACCGGGACGCCCTGCTCTGGCTCATCAAGGAATGCAAGAAGGCCGGCATCCTCGGGTTCTACATGTGCACGCAGGGCGGCGAGATGACCTTCAACGAGATCCCCGGATTCTTCGAAACCTTCATCCGGGACTACGACCTGGCGGTCATGGGCGAATGCACCCGGGACACGAAGATGAACATCCTCCACATCTGCAACTGGGAAGGGCCCTATGAGGACCTGACCCGCTACAAGGACTATCCTGCCCAGATCATCAACACCCCGCTCGACTTGAACGGTGTCCCGTTCACGCTGCAGGACGGCATTGACCTGTTCGGCCGCCCCGTCCTCGGAGGCTTCGACCGCAAGGGCTCGTTCAACACGCTATCCGCCGAGGAAGTCACGGCGGAGGCTCACGCTATCCTGAAGGCCAACCCGGCCAGCCGCGTGATGATCGGCGCCGACTGCACCGTCGGTTCTGCCCCGCTCGCCAACATCCAGGCAGCCGTCGCCGCGGCGCACGGCGCAAAATAACCGCCGTCCCGGATCGGAACGGCGGCCGTTTCGCAAGAAAGAAGCACAGGCTACAGGGCCTTGGAATCCAGGTTGAAACCGGAGATTTCAAGGCCCGCCTTGCCATGGAGGTCCTCCGGCGCGGCTTCGATGCCGATCTCCCGGAGGGCATGACCCCCATCGAATACCGGAAGTTCATCACCCAGATGCTGATCAAATACTGAGTTTCCTCAGAAAGCGCTGAAAGCGGGATCGGAAGCGCCCGTGATGGCGAGGCACTCCATTTCCACCAGCCAGGAAGGACGGCAGACGGGGGCCAGGACATACAGGGGGCGAAGGTGCGGACAGGCGGTCGAAACGATCGGACGGACGATAGGGTAATCCGCCGCATCCCGAAGATACACGATGCCCATGGCCAAGTCCGGAAGACCGGCACCGGCCTCGGCAAGCAGGGCCGAGATATTCTCCAGCATACGTCCCGCCTGGGCGGCGACATCACCCTGGTGCATCACCTGGCCGGCCGCGTCGATGCTGGCTGTTCCGCTGATGAAGACATGACGGCGGTCGCCATACGTCACGGTCGCGCCGCGCTCGAAAGTGACGCCATAGTCATAGGTGGGGCTGAGATGGTCCTTCGCATACAGGAACCGGATCTGGCCCGGCTGCAGACCGTCCACGCTATAGGCGTCCATCTCGACCAAGTAACGCGCATCGGGATGGCGTCCTTCGATGCCGGTGCTGGCGATGTAGTGCGTGGAAGGGGTAAGGCCGATGCGGTCGAAGTAATTCCGGCGGCCTACGACGACCCCGTGGTAGTTCGTGTCCACGTCGCGGACGAAGATCCAGGTGCGGACCGTATCCGAAGCCACGGAAAGCCCGGTCTTTCGCAAGTCATCGCCATAGTTCTCGAAGATACCTTCCATCTGCGCGCAGGAATCCGCGCCAGGGCAGACCATCGATCCGGACCAGCGGTGGGTATACCCGTTGTGGAAAGGCATGCCGGCAGGAACATCCATCGGAGAGGTGCAATAGACCCAAAGGGCAATCCGAGTACCGTCAAGCGGAGCCTGCTGGACGATGGAGGTCGGGACAGACGGCAGCGACGCCAGGGCTGCTTCCAGCAGCGGGGCCTGGTTCGCCCCGTCACTGAGGAAGAATCGGCGGAAATGGACGGTACGGTCCTCCGTGGCGCGTGTATAGGCGTCGAGCACCTCTTTCAGCTGGCAGGCATAGGGAAGCGACGGATCCGTCACCGTGATCATCAAGTGATATTCACAGACCGCATCTCTTCCGGGAGAAAAAACGAAGTTTCCAGTTTGGGTTTTCATACGGGCACGAAGATACGCATTTTCCCCGCGCTTGCCAAAATTTGACACATCGCTTCCTGCCCCACTCCTTTGGTTGTTTGCGTTATTTCTTGATCGGATAGAGCCGCAGCAGCAGCACGATCAGCAAGGCGATCGCCGCCGGGAAGAGCGAGAACAGCATCCAGATCATCCGCTGGACGGCCGGTTCGTTCGTGATGGTGACGACCGTCTGGCCGGTGGCGTCCGTGCCGGAGACGAAGCCTGCGATGCCGAGGAGGAGGGCCACCAGGGCGCCGGAAATGGCCGATCCGAACTTCTGGGCCATCGTACCGGAGGAGAAGATGAGGCCCGTCGAGGAGGTGCCGTTCTTCTCGGTGGCGTAGTCCGCCACGTCGGCGTACATCGACCACAGGAGCGGCGAGTAGAAGCCGATGCCGATGGAGGTGAGGATGACCATCGCGATCATCAGCCAGATGTACTTCGGGTCCATCGGGATGAAGAAGAAGGCGATGGAGGTCACGGCGCAGATGATGGCCGCCCAGTTGAAGGCCTTGCGCTTGGAACCCACCCACTTGGTGAACGCCGGGGACAGGCCGCCGAAGATCATGCAGGTCACCTCGCCGAAGGTCATGAACACCGTGTAGTTGATGATGAGGCCCGAGACGGTGACATTCCCGTGCAGGCAGTATTCCAGCAGGTAGCCGGCCACCGCATAGCGGAATCCGTTGAAGAAATTCGTGCAGATGCCGATGAGCGTCAGGATGATCCACGGCTTGTTGCGGAACAGGTCCGCGAACGGCTTGAAGGAGAACTTCTCCGCCCGGATGGGTTTGAGGCGTTCCTTGGTCAGGAGTCCGCAGGCCAAGGTGCCCAGCGCGGCAAGCGCGCCCAGGATCACGCCCAGGACGGCATACTGGTGCGCCGGCGTGCCGCCCACCATCTTCTGCAGGTACGGGAACGACAGCAGGGTGACAAAGCCCATCGCGTAGGCGCCGACCATCCGGTAGGACGAGAACTCGTTCTTCTCGTTGTCATCGGCGGTCATCACGCCCAGCAGGGAGCCGTACGGCACGTTCACGGCGGTGTAGACCGCCATCATCAGCAGGTACATCGAGTATGCGTAGATGCGCTTGCCCACGGGGCCGAAATCAGGCGTGTACAGCAGCAGGGCGAACACGAGGCCCAGCGGAATGGCGCCGAAGATGAGCCAGGGGCGGTAGGTGCCCCACTTGGACTGCGTCCGGTCGGCGAGTGCGCCCATCATCGGGTCGGTGATGACGTCGAACAGGCGGGCGACCAGCATCAGGGTGGCGGTGTCGGCCACGGTGAGTCCGAAGATATTGGTAAAGAACAGGGGGAACGCAATGGACATCACCTTCCAGGTGATTCCGCCGGCGGCGGCATCCCCGAGGGCATATCCGATTTTCTCTGAAAGTTTGGCCATGGTTGCGTAGGTCTTTCTTGCAAAGATAGGCTATTTTTTCAAATTCCGGTCGATGAGCCGGTTCAGGGTTTCCACCGACAGACCGGTGCGGAGGCCGTCGGGGGCCGTATGGAGACAGTAATCCACCAGGCGGTCGACCGTCGAGGTAGCCACATGCATCCGTGTGTCGGAGGAAGCGTAATAAATGAACACCTTGCCGTCCTCGTCGCAGATCCAGCCATTGGCGAACAGCACATTCATCACGTCACCGATGTATTCCTCCCCTTCCGGAGCCATGAAGAAGCCGGCCGGTTCGGCAATCACGCGTGTAGGATCGTCCAACGCCGTCATGTACAGATAAAGCACGTAGCGGAGACCGCTGGCGCAGCCGCGCACGCCGTGCGCAAGATGCAACCAGCCCTGCGGGGTCTTGATGGGATGCGGGCCTTCGCCGTTCTTGCACTCCTTGATGGTATGGTAGTGGCGGGCGTTGATGATCTTCTCCTCCGTCACCACCGCGTGTTCCATCGAGTCCACCAGCGCCCAGCCGATGCCGCCACCGTTGCCAGCGTCAATGAAACCGTCCTGCGGGCGTGTGTACAGGGCATATTTCCCGTCCACGAACTCCGGATGCAGCACAACGTTCCGCTGCTGGCTCTTGGACTTCAGGTCCGGAAGGCGTTCCCAGTTCACCAGGTCTTTCGTCCGGGCGATGCCGGCGGCCGCCACGGCCGATGACAAATCCCCGGGCGCCGCAGACGGATCCTTCCGTTCCACACAGAAGATTCCGTAGATCCAGCCGTCCTCGTGGGCCGTCAGACGCATGTCGTACACGTTAGTCGCAGGTTCTCCCCACTCCGGCATCGTGATGGGACGGTCCCAGAAGCGGAAGTTGTCCACGCCGTTCGGGCTTTCCGCCACGGCGAAGAAGCTCTTCCGGTCGGCACCCTCCACCCGGACCACCAGCACATATTTTCCGTTCCACTTGATGGCGCCGCTGTTCAGCGTCGCGTGGATGCCGAAGCGCTCCATAAGGTAGGGGTTCGTCTCTTCATTCAGGTCGTACCGCCAGAACAGCGGAGCATGGTCCGCCGTCAGGATGGGATACTTGTAGCGCTCGTACACGCCGTTGCCCTGGACGGCCTCGTTCGGCCGCGCCAGCAGCTGCTCGTGGTTGAAGGTCAGGTCAACCAGTCTCTCATTGAATTTCATAAGATTATGGTTTCAGGAACACGATATCTTCCAACTCGCTGAACGCTTTCATGTCGGAGGCGTTCTCAAAGCCCTCCCAGGCCGCATAGAAATGGCCCGGTTTGTCGTGGGCGTTGCGCCAGGTGAGGACATAGGCAACCGGGAAATCCGCGATGGCGGGATACAGCACCCGGGTCCACCAGGTCGGGTCTCCGAGGCCTTCCAGGCCGGTTTCAGAAAGGCACATCAGCTTGTGATGGTCCTTGGCCAGTTGGTTCATATAGGTCAATGACCGCTTGATCTCATTGGCAAACCGGACGCCGGATTCTTCGGGGCCGTCGGCGTCGATATGCCCGTAATGGTCGATTCCGAACATATCCACGAACTCATCTCCGGGATACCGGGACATATACTCCTCTACGGAAATGTTGCTGTTCGGGGAATAGCACCAGACAATATTGTCCAGTTTCCTGACCTCGGTCAGATAGATCCAGGTGGTCCTGTACAAGTCCTTGTATTCCTGCTCCGTACACAGTTTTCCACCCCACCAGAACCAACTTCCGATGTTTTCATGCCAGGGCCGGAAGATGACGGGCGTACCCTCCAGGCTCTCCAGAAAGTCGCCCAGCCGCTTGAGCCAAACGTTCTTGAACAGGTCGTTGAGTTCCCCGCCCTCGAGAAGGGATTTCACCACCTGGTCGGATGAGATGTCCCATGCGTCTCCGCCGGTGAGCGGGTTCCGCGGATGCCAGGAAAAAGTGACGATTCCGCCGCGTTCGGCGTGGAGCATCGCCGCCTTCCGGATGAGGCCGAAAGCGACGCTGTCCAGATTGGCCTTGTCGCCCATCTCGATGCCGCCCAGGTCAAAGCCCACGACGGCAGGATACATCCCGGTCACGGCTTTCACGTCGGAACGGGTCAGGGAGTCGGTCTCCCAATCCTCCACTTTCCAGACGTGGCCATAGGAAAGGTCATCCTGGTGGCCATAGAGGATATCCCCTTTCCCCACGTAGGAAAAGAGCTTCGCAACCAGCTGGTCTTTCGGGGTTTCCATCGGTTTCTTGTCGCCGGACGAGCAGGCGGTGATGAGCGTCAGGGCGCACAGGAGGGTCATCGTTTTTTTCATAGGCGTCAAAAATTGGGTGCACTGTCATAGACGGTTTGGAGGGTATAGGCGGCATCCTCCGTAAAACGGGCCTTCACCATCCGGTCGACCGGGATCTTGCTGCTGCCCAGATAGCCGCCGGTTCCATGGTTGATGTAGCCGTGCTGCTCCTGGCCGACGTCCGTTCCACCGTTATCCCATAGGAAACACGGCATGCCGTAAACCTTGGCCGCCTTGACCACATACTCCAGATAGTAAAGGAAGAAATACCAGGCACGGGTATCCTTGGCACGCATCGAGCAGCCAAATTCGCCGATATATACCGGGATATTCTTGTTCACATAGTTGGTACACAGCATATTGAATACCTCTTTCACGTGGTCCTCATCGCCCCCCGGGGCTTTTTTCCCAACAGCTCCGGTATGGCCCCATTCGGAATACTGCTTGTCACCGATGGTATAGTCGGAAGGATCGTAGAAATGGACGGAAACCATCAGTTTCCCGGCCGGGTCCTGCGGCAGGGTGAGATACTGCGTGAACTGCGGATTGGCTGCGTACGTGGGGACGCCCAGCCAGCGGGTGGCATTGTTTCCGCCGGTCGCCCGGACGGCATCCACGAAGACCTGGTTCCACTCGTTCAGGATATTGCACTGGCGGGTGGGATCAGCCCGGAAATCGGCGCTCCAGCCCCAGCCGCCGTCGTTGAGTTCGTTGAAACCTTCCATGATGAGCCAGTCGCCGCAATCCTTGAACTTTTCGGCGATCTGGGTCCAGACCGCCGCAATCTTGGCCTTGATCCGGACATTGAGTTCGCTCTTGGCCGCGGCATTCTTGATGTCCAGCCACTGGTAGTCGTTGTTCACGCCGTGATTCTCGTCGTGATGGGTATTGATGATGACATCGAGCCCGGCCTTGTGCGCATACTGCACCACCTCATAAATCCGGTTCATCCAGGTCGGGTCGATCTTGTAATCCGGCGCATCACCGATCATCTTGAGCCAGGAAACGGGAATCCGGACACTGGTGAAACCGGCTTTCTTGACGCCGTCGAAGGTAGCCTGGGTGGCTTTCTTGGCCCCGTCGGGCTGCCAGACGCCTTCATCCGGATAACCTTCCTTATCCCCGGCCCACGAGCCGTTGTAATAGCCGTCGAACTGATTGCCCAGATTCCATCCCAGGCCCAGCCTCTCCGACATTTTCCAGGCATCGTTGGTACCCGGCGTCGGGTCCGGGACAACGGCCTTGCCTTCCTGTTTCACCGTAAAGGCAGCGTCGGCGACACCACTGGCCTTCACGTTCACTGTGGCCTCACGAACCGCATAACCTTCATTGGCCGCGACGGTCAGGCCGACCGTAATCTTGTAGTCCTTGTAGGTTCCGTCCTTGAGGACAATCCAGTCTGGAAGACCGGTCAACTTCGGTCGCGAAGGGGACGTAATGGTCAGCGAAAGGGTCTCTCCCGCCTGGGCAGGCGTGAAAGAGGAGGAACTGAGGGTGATGGCCGTAGGGGCTTCGGGAGTCGTCGACTCCGAAGCCGGATTTTTCTCGCAAGCGAGGGCCGCCAGGAAAGCGGCGGCAAGGGTCAGGTATCGTTTCATCATTTCAGGGAAGGCATTTGTTCACGGGTCAGTACGCGGCTGGAAGTCATCAGGCTCTTCCAATAAGCGTCCGTATTCAAGGGATAGATTTCCAAATCCCAGGCCAGGAACCAGTTCCAGGTTTCCCCTGCAGAGAGGCACTTGCCGGGATCGGGGATGTTGCCGCATTCGCTCACCGTCACCAGCTTATGTCCGCCGGAGAGGTCCACGGCAGCCTTGTGCTGACGGGACTTGGCATCGGTATCGTCGGCATAGATGTCTACGCCGACAATATCCACCAAGTCATTGCCCGGATACCAGTCGGCATACTGATTCTCGGCTCCCGGAGTTGCATCCAGGGTCCATACCCAGATCAGATTGTCCAAGCCATACTCTCCTTCCAGTTTGTCACGAAGGAGTTTCCAGAGTTTCTTGCAGGGTTCGGCACCGCCGCGCCCCCACCAGAACCAGGCACCGTTGGACCCGTACAGGGTGTAGTTTCCGGCAGCTTCATGCAGCGGACGCCACAGGACCGGGATTCCTTCCGCCTGGAGGAGTTTCAGATAACCGGCCACCTTCTCGATATCCTGGAGGATGAACTCGTTCTCCCAGGTCCCTTCCTGGAGGGCCCGGACGATGCTGAAGGAGGTCTTGTCGCAGTAGAAGTTATAACCGTCGAAATCGCCCGCCTTGCCCTTCGTCCAGTCCGCTTCCGAATTGGGAACGTTCCAGTGCCACATGAAGGAGACCAGGCCGTTGTTCTTCCACTGTTCCTTGGCAGCGGAGATGTCACCGTAATTCACCACCCAGTCCCAGCCGGCCGGAGTCGGCGAATACTGCAGGAAGATATAATCATAGCCGGCCAGCGCAGGATGCTTTCCGGTCTTCTGGAAGATCTCATTGATCCGGTCATTGTTGTTGGCCGTTCCGCCGGACTGCACGCCGCTCAGGATTTTCTGGCCGGCCTGTTTCCGCAGGAACTCATAGACCTTGCGGGCGGAAGCACTGGCCTGGGCATTGGTCAGGTCGGCATCGACGGTGGCGGGCTCCGGAGGCGTCGGCCTTTCCGCCGCAGCCTGTTTCACGGAAACCGTCTTGGAAAGGGTGCCGGACGTGACGGTCAGGGTAGCCGTCCGCTCCTCATAGTCCGTATTTTCCGCCACCTGGAGACCGAGGGTAATCTTGTAGTCCTTGTAAGTCCCGTCCGTCAAGGCGATCCAGTCCGGTAGGCCGGTCAATTTCGGGCGGGAAGGCGCCGTGACCGTCAGGGTCAGGGACTGCCCTTTCTGCGGCACGTCGAAGGAAGCGGCATCCAGGGTGATGTCCTTCGGGGCATTGTCCATCGGATCCGGTGTCACCGGATCTTTCTTGCAGGCCCAAAGGGCCAGGATGGACACAGCCAGGATGAGAAGCCTAGTGTATTTCATAATTACGAGTTCAGTGGAACCCGGAGGGAGGGTCAGCCCCCTCCGGATTGAAAAACTACTGGATGGTGATCTTGTCAATGACCCAGTCAGAGCCCTGGATGACCATGCCTACACGGCCGTCACCCTGGTATGCGGTATTCACGCCGAAATAATCTCCGGCCCTGGACCGGATGATCTCCAGGAGACTCGCCGTCAGGGTCAGTTCGATCTTCTCGACATCCTTTCCCCCGACATTGTCCGTATTCAGGTATGCGCCACCGAGTTCGGGAAATACAATGTCACCATTGCCCCACCAGCCGTCATTGAACTGGACCTGGCCCCAATTATCCGTCTGATGGAAGTAGATGATGAGTTTGGAGTCGGCAGTGGCGGCATTGAAGAAGGACATGGCCAGGCCGAAACGCCCGTCATCACCCCAGGTCAGGGAAACCGGTCCTTCGAAGACCGTCGTTTCCGTCGCGCCATACTGGATGAGGGAGATCTTGGTCACTTCCACATTTCCGTCGCCGTTGATGATGAAAGCGCCGCCCCAGCCCGCATCTTCCGTCAGGGAAGCCAGGATGCCGGCCGTAACATTGAAGGAGAACGTTTGGGTTCCGCCGGGGAATGCTCCCTGCTTGACCTCGTTGCCGCCGTCCAGTTCGTCGATGGAGAGACCGCCCCAGTGACCGTTGCAAAGCTGGAGATCCCACCATCCCTCTTCCGGAGCGGTGAAATAGATCTTGATGACATCGCCTTCGCGGATACCGTTCTCGGCCCAGACGAAACGGTTGTCACCGAAAGTAACTCCGCTCCATCCATTGATGATCTGGCTGCCTTCCCAGATGGTGATTTCCGTGAAGGGGGCCGTCACCTCGAAAGGAACCGCCCATGTGAGTTCCGTACCGTCCACCAGCACAAGGGACAGGCGATAGGCACCCGGACTCACAATTTCTTCCGGCAGGGAGAAGGACATGGCGTCATCGGCATGGAGCTGATAGTCCAGGACCTTCTTGCCCTTGATCTGGATGGATTCGATCTTCAGGAGATTCGTACCATGGATCGTAATCTTCTTGCCCAACGCATAGGAAGGCTCGTCGAAAACGATGTACACCGGCTCGTCATAAGTGACGGCGATCTCATCCGTTGCAGACGTATAACCGGCTGCGGATGACACGGTGACAGGACCCGTATAGGCATTGCGCGGAAGGGTGACCTCCAGGAGCACACTGCCATCCTCGGCAGGAACCGTCAGGAATTCGCAGGGAATGAGTCCGTTGAAGTCGTCGCCGATGGTCACGCCGGTAACGAGATCCAGGTCGGTGCCGCTCACGGTGACGACCGTCTCGCCGGCCACGCCGTCCGGGCTGTCGCAAGCCGTGATGACGGGCTTGACCACCTCGATTTCAGGCGTGTAAGCCTGCTTGCCGGAGCCCAGGGTCACGGTCACGCTGCCATCCTTGGCAGCAGCGGGAAGCGTGGCGTAAAGCTTTCCTCCATCCAAATAGAAGGAAGCCGGGGCATTGACGAAGTCCACCTTGGTCACGAGATCCAGGTCGGAACCGGTGATCTCCACCTCGCAGCCGGCCTTGTAGCGACCGTCCTCAGCGAGGGACTTGATGGCGAGGTCGGCGACCGTCACGGTCTCGATCTCACCGGCGGAGAAGGACTTGCCAGCAAAGGAAGTGAGGGTGACCGCACCGTCCGTTGCAGAAGCCGGCAGGGTGAAGGAGAGGCTCTTGCCGTCTTCAGCCACGGAGAACTCGACATCCGCCGCACCGACGAGGTCCACTTGCTGGATCATGTCCAGATGGGCACCGGTGACGGTGACGACATCGCCGCTCTTGTAAGTCGCTTTCGCAGCCTCGTCCACGGTAGGGTCCCCGACGACGAGTTCCGTCGCGGAATAGATCTGGTTCGGAATCGTGTTCGGATCGGCGATCTCGTTCACATCGCCCACGATCACAAAGCCGGTGACAGCGTCATAAGGGACGACGAACTTCAGTTCGTGGCGTTCCTTGCTCACGAATTCAGTGATGTACACCCCGCCCAGGATCACTTCCTGCACGTTGTTCAGGTATTCACCCTTTACGGTAACCACATCGCCGGAGAGGACCTCCGCCGGAGAGAAGGAATCCAGCTCGATGGGCTCGGTGAATTCCAGGTCCGCGAAGGACTCCAGGACGGTGCCGTCCTTGGTCACGATGGACACTTTTCCCACTTCGGGTCCCTCGACGGGGACCATGACCCGCAACTCTCCATGGTCACCGGACTTGGTGACGGTAAAGTCGGTCACCGTGATGCCGCCGGCGAAACGGATCTCGGAGACATTCTCCAGGTTCGTACCCAGGATGCGGAGTTCGCCGCCGCGCATCACCGGATTCGGGGCGACGGCGCTCAGCGCTACGGCGCCGGCATACTGGTCAGTATCGTACTCTTCATGCTTGCAGCCGGTCAGGGAGACGGCAGCCAGGCAGAGAGCCGCGATGGCAGAATATTTCAGTATTTTCTTCATAGACTCAATCTCCTCTCATTATTTGTAAGGGACCGCGCGGATGTTGTCGATCTTGATGATCGGCGTGCAGCTCGTTCCGACAGGTTCCATGCCGCCGTCGGTGATGAACATCCACATGCTGGTAAAACTGGAGGCGTTCAGGCTGGTGCCGGCGGGCTGGGCATTCCATCCAAGGTTGAACTCGGTGAACGGGATGGCCACCGTCATCCACTGGTCGCCGGTATCGAAGGAACCGGTCGCCTTCCAGGGCGTGAAGAACGCACGTGGCGCGTCATTGCCGGACATATACGTATTGTTGGCACCGGCCACGATGTTGCCGTCGATATCCTCGATGCCTCCGTTGCCGAAGGTCACGAAGTCCACGCCGGCGAAGCAGATCTGCATCGGAGTGTTGTTCCACGGGTTGGAGGCAGGGACCAGGATCTCGAACTTGAGGGCCATGTTCTGCCAGTCCGAGAAGTCCGCGAAGTCGGTCAGGCGGGCACCCATGGCACCGTCCTGGTAATTCTCGGGCGTATTCCAGGAACCCGGCCAGTAGACGAAGGAGAAGTGGGCTTCCTCCCAGCCACCGTTGAGTTCAGTGGCTCCGTCGCCAAACTGGAAGAAGCGGCCGGCGATGCCGGTTCCGTCATCATCCTGCGAACTGTGACCGTTCCAGCCGTGGTTGTCCAGGCCGGTCAGGCCGTCGAAGTCGAAGAGCATGCCCCGGCTGTCCTTGTACATGAACACGGACTGTGCGGTACCGGAATCGTTGTTGACCTTGATCTTGCCCGGCTGTGCGCCGGCAGGGACCTTGAGCGAGAGCGCCGTACCGTCGCCGGAAGTGACCTCGACCGGGTCCGCACCGGGGAATTCGACGGTGATCGGCGGGAAGAGGTAAGAACCGTAGATGCTGACGGTCTCACCGGCCTTCGCCCACTCGTTGGACATGCCGGTGATCTTCGGTGTCGGAGGAAGGACCTTGAAGTCATAAGCCACGACAGAACTGTCGCGGGTGATCAGGTACATCTTGTCGGTCTGCTCCACGGGCATGTTCTTGGGCACCGCCACCACGATGGTATGCGGGGTCATGTAGCTGGAGTTCAGGACGGCGGCCTGGTCGTTGAAGTAGATGTCGTGGACGCTGGTCAGGTTGTCACCGACCACGCACACGAGCTCTTCCATATTGGCCTGGGTAATGGCGATGTCCCGGTCCGCATAGCGGACGAAATGGACGGTCGGAACGCCGGTTGTCTCCTTGTAGCGGTCCGGATAGTCCAGGTTGGTACAGGAAGCGGCCAGGACCACACCCAGGATGATGCCAGTATATTTGGTTATCGCTTTCATCGTTTCACGGATTAAAAGTCATACGAATAAGTCGCGCGGACATCCACGTGGACCGGTTCGGCGGTGGAGGCCACATTCGGGTTCATCACGACGTCTTCCGTCGGGAAAGGGATCGTGAACATGTGCGGCTTCACGTCGGCAAGGTCCTCGACGGGGTTATAGGTAATGGCGCTGGAATCCCACTCGCGGGCTCCGGGGCCTACATAATTGCCTTGTGCATCCGTCACGAAGTTCTTATACACGCCGTTCAGGTCACCCTCCCATCTGGAGCGGCGCTGGGCCAGCAGGTCGGCGATGCAGGCGTTCACGTCATAGTAGGAACGACGCACATAATCGTACCAGCGGTCACCTTCGAGGGCGAGTTCCAGGCGGCGTTCCTTCCAGATGTCCTCATAGGTGACACTCGCAAGCGGCTCGGCATGGGCACGTTCGCGGATCTTGTTCACATAGGTGAGGGCGTCGGAAGAATTGCCGGTCAGGAAAGCCGCCTCGGCATAGACCAGGTAGATGTCGCCCAGACGCAGGATGTGCGTCGGCAACTGGTTGTACATACCGAAGGAGGGGTATCCGAAGGCCGCCACATGGTCAGCGACATCACCGTAGAGGTGCTTGCAATAGTTGGCGCCGGTAGCGCAGCCGAAGGACTTGCTGGAGGCATTGGCCGTCAGGCCGCCCGGAGCATAGCTGTCGTCATAGAAGAAGCGGTAGAAGTCGAAACCGCCCATGTCGGTCCAGAAGTAGTCGTACTGGTCACCGAACATCATCATCGTCGCCTGGCGGCGGTCGTCATGGTTGACACGCTTGGTAGGGTCGTCCGTGGCCAGCACGCCGAAGGCTTCCTGCAGGTCGATGGAGGGACCCTTCCAGTCTCCCCAGAGATTGCCGTTCTCGTCGAATCCGACCAGGCCCACGTCGCACTGGATGGAGTTCTGGGAAGTCCAGGTCTCCTGCTTGCACTGCCAGTGCCAGGTGAAGAGTTCCTCACCGGTCTGCTGGAACTTGTCGGGGGTCATCCGGAAAATGTCGGAGTATTTCGGGGTCAGGGTACGTCCGGAATTGTCAATGACATCCTTCGCATACCGCGCCGCGGCAGCCAGGTCACCCTGGTTCAGGGAACCGGTGACACCGGCCTTGGTCAGATAAACCTTCGAAAGAAGGGCCTCGGCGGCGTAGTAGTCGATGCGGTTGAGCTTGCCGATGTAGGCGTTCTTCGGAAGCAGTTCCATGGCCTTCTCCAGGGTCATGACGATGTACTCGTAGACATCGGCCTTCTGGACCTTGTTCACCTCGTTGTAGCTGGCTTCCTTGATCACCTCGGTGTTGTCGTGGATGATCGGGACGTCGCCGAAGGTGCGCACAAGCAGGAAATAGGTCATCGCCTTCCAGGCAAGGGCCTCGCCGATGCAGCGGTTCTTGACAGCTGCGGAGGCGGTGGTTTCCGCATTCAGGATGTTGTTGATCACCGTATTGCACTGCGCGTTCACGGCCCACAGGGAATAGGCCATGTTCTTGAGGTCCTGGTCCGTACCGTTCACGGTCAGCGTGGAATAGGCGTTCTGGCCCTGGTAGACATTGCCGCACATCGTTTCGGAACCGTAGATGTAGAAGCGGATGATGTCGTACCACGGGGAATTGTAGAGGTAGTTGATACCCTGCTCGACCTGCGCGTCATTCTTGTAAAAGTCGCCGGTGGTGTAGGAATCCTCGGACGGACGGTCCAGGAATTTCTCGCAGGAGGCGGCGGTCAGCACGGCCGCGGCAAGGATGATATATTTGAATGTATTTTTCATATGCATGTCCTCCATCGTTTAGAAAGTGATGTTCAGTCCGAAGGAACAAGTCATCGGGGAAGGATAACGTCCGTTGTCCACACCGAAGGTCAGACCGGAGGAATCCTGTGTGGAGGCACCCACTTCAGGGTCGAAACCGGTGTACTTGGTGAAGGTGTAGAGATTCTGGATGTTCATGTAAACACGCACATTGTCGATCTTCACCTTCTGGAGCACAGTTTTCGGGAAGGTGTAGCCGAGGGTGATGTTCTTGATGCGGAGATAGCTGCCGTCTTCGATGTAACGGGTGCTCAGGCGGTCGTTGTCGTTCGGGTCCTGGATGGACGGGCGCGGCGTCCTGGTACCGGTATTGGAGACACGCACGTTCGTGATGTCGTCATACCACATGGATCCGTCGGTATAGGTCTTCCCATCGTCGATGACGACGAGGCGGGCGCGGTCCTGGACGGACACGTGCTGGTTGGTCCAGGTGCTGTTCATGTGCACGAGGCCGTTGTAACCCTGACCCATCATATTGTAGTTGAGGACCTTGTTCCCATAGGAACCGTTCAGGAAGATGGACAGGTCCAGGTTCTTGTAACGGAAACTGTTGGTCCAGCCGAAGGTGAACTTGGGAAGCGGGGATCCGATGTTGGTCTGGTCATATTCGTTGATCCTGCCGTCCGGAACGCCTTCCGGTCCGCTGATGTCCTTGAACTTGAGGTCACCCACCCACACGGTCGTAGCGCGGTTGAACACGCCGTCCGCCGGGTATTTCTCGGCCTTCGGGGAATTCTCGATGTCTTCGAAGGTCTCGTAAACACCGTCCACGATATAGCCGTAAAAATTGTACAGGGACTGGCCGATCTCGGTCACGGAGACGATGTCGCTCCACTGGCCGTAACCCACAAGCTGCGCATTGGCGGAGCCGTCCAGGGCGACCAGCTTGTTCCGGTTGAAGGAAATCTGGAAGTTGCTGTCCCAGCCGAAGTTCTTCGTGTCGACAGGATGGGTGTCGAGCGTGATTTCCAGACCCTTGTTCTCGATGGTACCGAAGTTGCCCTTCGGGGCGGCCAGGGCGGAAGAACCGTTACCCTGGGTACCCATGTAGGACGGGAGCGTCAGGGACATCAGCATGTCGGAGGACACCTTCCTGTAAAGGTCGACGGTCAGGTTGATGCGGTTCTGCAGGAAGTTGAGGTCGATACCGACGTTCGTCTGCACCTGCTTCTCCCAGTGGATACCGGTGTTGGAGATATTGGCCGGACGCTGGCTGTCGCCGAGGCCGGTAGGCATCTTGGACATGCCGGACTCCCAGGCGCCGCCGCCGATGTTGGCGTTACCGGTCTGGCCCCAGCCCACGCGGATCTTACCGTTGTCCAGGCCGAAGGAACGGGTGAAATCCTTCAGGAAGGCCTCGTTGGTGAATCGCCAGGAGGCGGCGAAGGAATGGAAGTTCGCCCAGCGGTTGTCCGGTCCGAAGTTGGAGGAACCGTCCCGGCGGAAGGTATAGGTCGCGAGGTAGCGGTCGTCGTAGTTGTAGGTCTCACGGGTGAAGAAGGACGCCATCGCGGATGAGCCGAAGCCGGAATTCACGGTCGGGTTGCCAGTGGCGAGCTTGATGTTGTGGATATCATCCGAAGGAAGACCGGTGTTGCTGGCACCCAGGTAGTTCCAGCGGGATTCCCAGGCTTCCTGGCCCACCATCGCCGTCAGGCTGTGCTTGCCGAAGGTATTAGCATAGGTCAGGTAGTTCTTGATGGACCAGTAGGTACTGCCGTTACGCTGGGTGCTCATGGAATTGTTGCCACGCTGCCAACCGCCGAGGTTCACCATCGGCTTGTAGGTAGTGGCTTCGGAGTTGGAGACGTCGAAACCCACCTCGCTGCGCCAGGTCAAGTGCTTGACCGGGGTGAGGTCCGCATAGACGTTACCGGTCAGTTTCTGACGCTTGAGGAGGTTCTGGTCCAACATGGCCAGGGCAACCGGGTTGGCGGAGGTGTAACCCTCGCGAACGGTCGTGGAATAGTTTCCGTCCAGGTCATAGACCGGGATGTCAGGCAGGGTGGAGAGGGAGTAGAAAATGACGCCTTCCTGACCGTCGGCGAGCTTGATGTCGTCATTGGTGACGGCGTAGGTCGCGTTCACGCCCAGCTTGAACCATTCCTTGAGCTGCGCATCCAGGTTGGTGCGGAAGGAAAGACGGTTGAAGTTGGAGCCGATGATCGTACCCTGCTGGTCCATCCAGGAACCGGACACATAGTACTGGACCTTCTCGGAACCGCCCTGGGCGCTGATCTGGTGCTGCTGCTGGAGGGCGGTGCGGAACACCTCGTCCTGCCAGTTCGTACCCTTGCCGAGGATGGAAGGATCGGCATAATAGCCGTTGTGGTCCACGAGGCCCTGCCCGGCGAGGTCGTTGTAGTATTCGGCGAACTCACGGAGGTTCATCATATGGATGCGGCTGGTCTGGCGGGAAACCGCGAACATGCCGTCATAGGAGAACTTCGCATCACCGGCCTTGCCGTGCTTGGTGGTGATGAGGACGACGCCGTTGGCGCCCTGGGCGCCGTAGATGGCCGTCGCGGAAGCGTCCTTGAGGATTTCCATCGAAACGATATCGGCCGGGTTGATGGTCGCGAGCGGGGAGATGGTGGAAACCTTACCGTTGCCGAGGCCGCCCAGACCGAAGTCTCCGCCGGAATTGCCGCCGCCCTGGACGATGACGCCGTCAATGACGTAGAGCGGTTCGGCATTGGCGTTCACCGTGGCCTGGCCACGGACACGGATGGAGGACGAGGAACCCGGAGCACCGGAAGTCTGCACCGCGGAAACACCGGCGGCACGGCCCTGCAGGGACTGGTCCAGGTTGGTGATGATGGACCCCTTCAGGTCCTCCTCCTTCATGGAGACGGACGCACCGGAAAGGTCGCTCCGCTTCATGGTACCGTATCCCACGACGACGACTTCGTCGAGGAATTCGGTATCCTCTTTCAGCAGGACATTGATCTGGGTCTGGTTTCCCACGACCACTTCCTGCGTGGCATAGCCGATGGAAGAGAACACGAGCGTCGCACCGGGCTTCACCGTGATCACGTAGTTTCCATCCAGGTCTGTGACGGCACCGTTCTGGGTGCCTTTCTCCATCACGCTGGCGCCGATGACCGGTCCGATATCGTCGGTGACGGTACCGGTGACCCTGTTCTGGGCGAACAGGGTCCCTGCGGTTGCCATAAGCGCGAGCATGAAGGCTAACAGCTTGTTTTTCATGCTACTTGTGTTGGTTGGTTAATTGTTAAGGTTGGATATAGATTGTCTGATGATTTCCACCGTGGTGTCATCCACATACACACCGTTCAGGCCCTGGGCTTCCTGTGCAGGGTCGCCGGCATAATCGTCACCCCGCTCCCACTGGGTGTGCTGCGGACGGGCAAAACCGCTCCATCCCCAGAAATTGGCGCCCGCCAGTTCCGCACCCACCTTGGAGAACAGATGGCGGTAATAGGCGTCGCGACCGACGGTCGTGGCACTGCGCTCCGGCGAGAAGCCGTCCCGCGGGAAGCCGAATTCCTCCGCAACGATGGGGAGGCCGTATTTCGCAGCCACTTCCACGTGCGCACGGATATACTCATCGGTCTTTTCCAAAGCGGAGGGAAGGTCTTCCACCAGGCTCTCCGCACGGGCCCAGTTCCAGTTGTAGGGCCAGATATGGATGGTCATGTAGTCGACCCCGGGAATGGCGGCGACTTCCTCCAGCAGGGCTGGATCGGCCTCGCAGCCCATCAGGCCCTCATTGCCGGTGGAGACCAGGTGGTTCGGGTCGATTTCCTTGATCAGGCGGGCCGCTTCGGTGAGCCACATGATGAAGCCCTTGCGGACCGCGGGATCGTCGGAGAAGCACCGGGGCTCGTTGCCGATCTGCCAGGAAAAGATGGCGGGATCCTCGCTGTAAGGCTTTCCGGTAACGGAATTCGTGCGTCCGACAATGAATTTCAGATGGTTGAAGAACAGTTCCTGCGCTTTTTCATCGGTCGCGAATCCGGCCATCTGCTGCATGAACGGGCCATAGCCGTCCAGCAGCGGGATCAGCGCCTTGCCGGAACCGGCCCATTCCATATACTGTCCGTAACCGCCGGACCACTCCCAGGAATTGTTCAGGTACAGGACCGCCTGCATCTCCCGTTTCCCGAGTTCCACCAGGAAACGGTCCAGTCCGGTCAAAATAGTATCATTATAAACGCCCGGGGCCTTCTGAAGCGTAGGTTCGATCCGGGAGAACACACCGTCCGGCCCGTCTCCGCCCACCAGGACGCGGAGATTGTCGATGCCCAATGACTTGAGCGTGTCAAGTTCCCGGACAAGGCGGTCGAAATTCCCGCCCTGCCCATCGGAGGCCAGGATGGGTCCGTACCAGAAATTGGTTCCAATATACGAATATGAACGGCCGTTACGGATGAACTGACCATCCTCGGTCCGGACGAAGGAAGAAAGTCCGGCTTTGGGGCCGCAAGCGGCGGCCAGGAGGGTGATTCCTGCCAGGAGAGCCGATTTCAGTGTCTGCTTAATCATGTCGGTGCGCATCAATGGGTACAGTACAAAGATACGCGATGCACCGGTCAGGGACAAATATAATAAAGCCCAATTCCGATACAATTTTGACTCCCTGAAAAACAGCTTTCGGGACCTTTATACGAACACGCGGTTCTTCTTGAAAAGCGTCCGGAAATCCCGGGGCGTATAACCCCGCCTGGACTTGAAGGCGCGGTTGAAATTGGACAGGTTGTTGAACCCGCAGGCATAGCTGATTTCGGAAATGCCCATCGTCGTGTCCACCAGGAGCCGGGCGGCGTTTCCCAGGCGGATGTCGATGATGTAATCCATCAGCGTCCGGTTCGTATGCTGCTTGAAGAACCGGCTGAACGCCGAAGGAGACATCCCGACCATCGCCGCACAATCCTCCAGCCGGATTTCCTCGTGGTAGTGCGCATTGATATACTCCTGCACCTTCCGGACCCGGCGGCTCTCCGTGTTCCGCTCCTCCTTCGCAAAAGAAGAACTGGCCAGCACGCGCGCCTCCGCGTCGTTCGACAGCACGTAGAGAATCTGAAGCAAGTGCTGAAACTGCTCAAATCCATCCGGTTCCGAAGCCAGGACATCCAGCAGGGAATACACTTTCATGATGGCTTTCAGCGAGAACGTGAGTCCGTTGGCCGCCTTCTGGAACATGTCCCGGATGGTCCGGAACTGCTTGCGCGCAAGAAGTTCCTCCGGGAAAAGCGTCCGGGAAAACTGGATGGTAATCTCGCGGATATCCCCATTGCGGCAGTTTCCCTGCTCCCAGGCATGTTCGAGCCGCTCCCCCGCCACTAACGTAAGTTCATAGTCCCTGATCTCCTCCACACTGTCCCCGACAATCCGGCGCACACCGGCTCCGTTCTCGATGAAATTGAGTTCATACTCGGCATGGCTGTGGATGGGGAACAGGAATTCCGACTTGTGGCGTTCCACCACATAGAAGCAGTCCTTGTCGGACAACGGGGTGATTTCTTGCAGGACCTGGCTCATGCGACAAAGGTAGGAATTTCTCCGAATTACTGCAAGAATGATACTATTTCAACATTTTTCCGTATCTTCGCGACATCAACACGCACGCCATGGACCAGGACGAGAAATACATGCGGGAGGCCTTGCGCGAGGCAAGCGCCGCTTTGGAAGCCGGGGAGATCCCCATCGGAGCCGTCATCGTCTCCCGGGGACGGATCATCGGCCGGGGGCACAACATGACCGAACGGCTGCACGACACCACCGCCCATGCGGAAATGGTGGCCATCACCGCGGCGACGGAGGCCATCGGCGGGAAATACCTGACGGATTGCACGCTGTATGTAACCGTAGAACCCTGCCCGATGTGCGCGGGCGCCCTGAACTGGTCCCAGGTCGGACGGATCGTATACGGCGCCATCGACCCGCGCCGGGGCTACTCCCTCTTCTCCCCTTCCCTCCTCCATCCCCGCACGGAGGTCACGGCCGGTGTCCTGGCGGACGAATGCACGGCCCTGATACAGGATTTCTTCCGCTCCAAACGCTGATTTGAAAGGAATTTGCTATCTTTGCATCCGATGGCAAGAAAACGCAAGATTCCCGGCGTGGATCCCGCCTATCTCGAGAAGCAGAAGGCGGCGCTCCTCCGCAAGAACCGCTACGTCCTGTATTTCAACGACAGCGAGATGGCGGCCGTAGACGAATACTGCTCCCGGTTCAAGGTCCACGCGAAAGCCGCCCTTTTCCGGGAAGCCATCATGTCCAAGATCCTCTCGGAACTGGAGGAAAACCATCCGACCCTGTTTTAGCCATGGGAGAAGATATCCAGATTGTCAACGATACCGTCCGGGACGGGGTACGGCACGTTACCGCCATCCCATCCGCCCTCGTCTGTTCCCGCCAGATCGATTTCGACCTCGTGGACGGCCGCATCCATAACCTCCGTTACACCGGCGGCTGCCACGGCAACCTGCAGGCCCTCGGCGCCTTGCTGGAGGACCAGCCCGTCTCCTTCGCCCTCGACCGCCTCACCGGCATCAACTGCAAGGAGCGTGGTACCTCCTGCTCCGACCAGCTGACCCGCGTGCTGCGGAAGGTCCTCCCGTAGCCCTTGCTGCTTTTGGAAAATTATACTATCTTTGCACCCCGGAATTGAGATGTGGTGTAATGGTAGCACTAGGGATTTTGGTTCCCTCAGTTAGAGTTCGAATCTCTACATCTCAACGAGAAAAGGTTGGCCGACGCCAACCTTTTCCTGTTATCTGACCACGATGCGTTCGATTCGTCGTGGAATGGAAGCGAGGATCTCATAAGGGATGGTCCCCAGGATGTCCGCCAGTTCGGAGACGGTAGGATCGGTGCCAAAGACGGTGACCGTATCGCCCACTTTCACGTCCACCCCGGTCACGTCCAGCATGCACATGTCCATGCAGATGTTTCCGATGGTGGGAACGCGGTGACCGTTGACCGAGAAGGAGGCCCTGCCGCGTCCCAGGTGCCGGTCGATGCCGTCGGCGTACCCGACGGGAATAGTGGCGATAACGGTGCCCACACCGGCCTTGCCCCAACGGCCGTAACCGACGGTATCGCCCTCACGCAACCGCTTTACCTGCAATACCTTGCATTTAAGGGAAGCCACGGGGGCGAGCTGCACTCCGGGAAGGGCGCTGATGCCGTAGATGCCGATGCCCAGGCGGACCATGTCGTACTGGTACTGCGGGAACCGTTCAATGCCGGCGGAATTGAGGATGTGGCGCATCGGCTGATAGCCGATTCCGTCGATGATGGTCTGCGTGTTCTGACCGAACAGGTCGAACTGAGCCTGCGTGAAAGCATCCTGCTCCGGATCCTCCGCCACGCACAGGTGGGAGAACATCGACCGGACCTTCACTTCGGGATGCTTTTTCAGGAACTCGACGAGAGCGGGGATCTCCGAAGTCATGAAGCCGAGACGGTGCATCCCGGTGTCCAGTTTGATATGGACCGGATAATCCGTCAGTCCGGTGTCGCGAAGGTGTCCGCAGAAGGCCTCCAGCGCTTCCAGGTTGGGGATGCTGGGTTCCATCCGGGTCCGGATGATTTCCGGGAAGAAGTCGGTACCGGCAGTCAGGACGATGATGGGAAGACTGATACCGTTTTCCCGGAGTTCCAGCCCTTCCACGGGATAGGCAACGGCCAGGTAGTCGGCACCTTGACGCTGCATCATCGCCGCAAATTCCACCGCACCATGTCCGTACGCATTGGCCTTGACGAGAACCAGGAGTTTCGTCGTCGGCTCCAGCAGGGAGCGGAAATAGCGGTAGTTGCGTCTGCAACCCTTGAGGTCCAGTTCCAACCTGGAAAAATCGTCCTCGCGCATCATATCGGTCTTCAAATAGCCTGCAAATTTAGCAATAACGGCTGACATTTTCCTATAAAATGTGTATTTTTGTAAAAACTGCAGAGATATGTCGACTTCGATGATTTGGATTCTGATGATCGTAGTGATGGTCCTGAGCATGATCATCCAGGCCCGGCTCAAGAGCCGTTTCGAAAAATACTCCGAGATCCCAACCGCCCTTTCCGGCGCCGAGGTAGCCCAGCGGATGCTGCAGGCGCACGGCATCCACGACGTAAAAATCGTCTCGGTAGAAGGGACCCTGACCGATCATTACAACCCGCAGACCAGAACCGTCAATCTCAGTCACGATGTCTATTACGGCCGTTCCGTCGCCGCTGCCGCCGTCGCCGCCCACGAGTGCGGGCACGTCGTCCAGCATGCAACCGGCTATGCACCGCTCAAGATGCGCTCCGCCCTGGTTCCCGTGGTCAGTTTCGCGAACAACTGGGTGATGTGGGTCCTGCTGGCCGGTGTGGTGTTCATCAACGTTTTCCCGAGCCTGATCTGGGTCGGCATCGGCCTGTTCGCCCTGACGACCCTGTTCAGTTTCATCACCCTTCCCGTAGAGATCAACGCCAGCGCCCGGGCCGTCAAGTGGCTGGACAACGCCGGCATCGTAAGCTATGAGACCAAACCGATGGCTGCGGATGCCCTCAAATGGGCGGCCTACACCTATGTGATCGCCGCCATCGGCTCCCTGGCCACCCTGCTCTACTACATTTCCATCGCTAACCGGAGAAACTAAATGCAAGGCGTATACATTTTCCTGGCAGACGGCTTCGAAGACATGGAAGCCATCGCCACCCGCGACGTACTCCTGAGGGGAGGCGTCGATGTCCAGACCGTTTCCATCAACGAAGATCCGTTCGTGACCAGTTCGCACGGCATTACCGTGAGCGTGGACCTTACCCGCGACGACTTTGAAGGAGAGGAACCCGAAGTGATGATTTTCCCGGGGGGCATGCCGGGGTCGAAGAACCTGGCGGCGGACAAGGCCCTGATGGCCCTGATGCGCAAGTGCTACGCGGATGGCGGAGTGATCGCAGCCATCTGCGCTGCACCCGGGCTGGTGGCTTCCCAACTGGATGATGTCGCCGGCAAACGCTTCACCTGCTTTGAAGGCTTCCAGGATCCGATGATCGCGAAAGGCGCTGTTTACACGCCTGAGAGTGCTGTCGTGGACGGCCATCTCGTCACCGGTCGCGGCGCCGGCCATGCCGTGAACTTCGGCCTGGCCATCCTGGAACTGCTGAAGGGAAAGGAAACGACCGACCGCGTCCGGGCCGGCCTGATGCTGTAGGCTACAATTCCAAATACCGGTGCCGTACGACCCCGCCGGGGCCCAGTTGCATCACGTATGGGAGACCGGAAAGGTCGAAGGTGTCCAGCAGGAAGCGGGCCTCATCCGGATAATCCGTAAACAGGGAATCCATATCCACCAACAAGACTCTGGCCTTGCTGTCCGCCAGGGTGCGGGCCGCGGCCAGCGTTTCCTGGCAACGGCCGCAACCTTGCGTGTAAAAGACCACGTAATCCACTTTCCGTAAAGAAAATATGCCCTTCCTGGACGCTTTCCGGAACAGACAGGGACGGCGGAGAAGCTCCCCATGGACCTTCCGGTCCGGAACGGTGCTCCCGACAGGAGTCCGGTCCAGGAGGTCCTTCATCATCCGGGCCATAGAGACAATCTGGGAAGTATCCGCGGAACTCGTCCACACATCCGTGCCCAGAATGTACTTGTCGATGAAAAGGCGGGTTCCTTCCTTGACCGCCTCTCCCCGCCGGGACGAAAGGTAGTACAGCAGGTCGCCTTCCATCTGCTTGAAAGATTCGACATCCCCTTCCCCATAAGTTCGTTCAGCCATGTAGGAGGCGATGTCCAGGATATCGGAAGGCTTCAAGTCATCGCCATACCCCGCGAAGAGCCTGTCAAAAAGAGCCGTACTTTCCTGTGTACCATACACGTAATCCTCCTTCCCGGAGAACTTGGAAAGCAACATGGACAAAGCCGGTGTATCAAGTCCCCTGCCCACGATGGTTCCGTCCGGGGCGACCAGGAACATCCGGGGCGTCTGGAGCACACCGTACTTGCGCTGGTAATCGGATTCCATCTCCGGGTCCCACAGATGAATCATTCCGGGGACATCCAGCGAAGAGGTCCGATAATGCGCCCACGCAGCGGCGTCATCCCCCGTATAGACGGCGACGGCCGTCAAAGGAAAATCCGTCCCTGTGAGGAACTGGCGGAGCCGGGGCGTTTCGATCCGGCAGGTGGAACAGGAAGTATCGTAGAAATACAGCAGCGTATAGGAACCGTCCACCGGCATGGACACTTCCGCTCCGGAAGGGTCCTTCATCAGGATGGAAGGCGCCCCCGCCCCCAGGACCGACTGCCGGTTGAACTCGGCGAATACCTTGGCATTCAGGAGGTCCAGGTCCGAATGCATCGCCACCTTGCCGGGGATGAACCAGGCGTCGGCGAGATGGACGGCAACGCCGTCGTCCCCCATGATCCGGGACTGGAGGTAATGGTCGTAGATTTTCAGGGCGACATACTGCCGCACCAGCGAATCCTTGCAGGACTCGATCAGGAAATCACATTCCGCGTTCTGGACGGAAAGGGGCTCCCCCGCCAGGGCCGTGAAATACTCTTCCAGTTTGGCGCCCAAAGCACCATACGGGTCGTCTTGCGCCCGAAGCGCCAGCGCGGCGAAGAGGACCGCTGCGGCGACGAGGAGGCGTTTCATAAGACGACTCCCTCAGGGATGAAAGCGGAATAGTCGCCGTGGTGCTTGAGGATGTCCCGTACGGCGCTGGAGGAGATATGGGCGAACTCCTGCGCGGTAGGGATGATGATGGTCTCGATGTCCGGGGCCAGCCGGCGGTTCGCGTCGGCGATGGAGCGTTCGGTCTCGAAATCGATCATGTTCCGGACACCGCGGACGATGTGATGGATACCCAGCTCACGGCAGGTGTCGATGGTGAGGTTGTCATACTGGATGACGGAGACGCCGGCCAGCCCTTCCGTAGCCTTCCGGATGATCTCCACCCGCTTTTCCATGTCGAAGAAGCCGCGCTTGTCCTGGTTGATACCGACGGCCACGACGACTTCGTCGAACATCGTCAGGGCGCGTTTAAGAATATTCAGATGGCCGGCCGTAAACGGGTCGAAAGAGCCGGGAAACAGAGCTTTGATTTTCATAACTGCCAATCAATCGGGGTCTTGCCTTCGGAAAGAAGGATCTGGTTGGTCTGGGAGAAGTGGCGGCAGCCGAAGAAGGCTCCGCCCGCCAGCGGCGAAGGATGCGCCGCCATGAGGACATGGTGGCGGGACGTGTCGACCAGGGCGGCCTTTCCCTGGGCAAAGCGCCCCCAGAGAAGGAAAACAACCCCGTCACAGCGCTCGGAAACGGTACGGATCACCGCGTCGGTGAATTCCTGCCAGCCAATCCGGCTGTGTGAGGTGGGAGTACCCGCCTGCACGGTAAGCACCGAATTCAGGAGCAGGACACCTTGGCGGGCCCAGGGCTCCAGGTCAGGGCTGCCGCTCATCGGGATGCCCAGGTCGTCATGGATTTCCTTGAAGATGTTCTTCAGCGAGGGAGGCGCAGGAACGCCCTGCGGCACGGAAAAGCACAAACCCATCGCCTGGCCGGGACCGTGGTACGGGTCCTGACCCAGGATGACGACCTTCACCTCGGGAAGGGGCGTGAGTTCAAAGGCCTTGAAAATCTGGCGGCCGGGAGGGTAGATCACCCTTCCGGCTGCCTTTTCGCCGTGGAGGAAGCGGACCAGGGACTCGAAATACGGTTTCTCGAATTCGTCCCGCAGGGCTTCCTTCCAGGTCTGTTCTATCTTGACGTCCATTTAGAAGATGGCTTCGATCACTTCCGTGATACTCTTCACATAGACAAAGGTAAGACCTTTTACGTAAATTTCCTTGATATCCTCGATATCTTTCCGGTTTTCCTCGGAAATGACGATGGTATGGACACCGGCCCGCTTGGCGGCCAGGATCTTCTCCTTGATGCCGCCGACCGGCAGGACACGACCGCGGAGGGTCATCTCGCCCGTCATCGCGATGCCGCTCTTCAAGGCCTGTCCCCGGAGGGCTGAGACCATCGAACTGACCATCGTGATGCCGGCGGAAGGGCCGTCCTTGGGAACCGCACCTTCAGGAACATGCACATGGATGTCCTTTTCCATGAACTGGTCGGTAGTCATTCCGGCCAGCTCCGGATGAGCCTTGATATACTGCCAAGCGATCTGGGCGGACTCTTTCATCACGTCACCGAGGTTGCCGGTCATCGAGAGGACACCTTTTCCCTTGGAGACGGAACTCTCGACAAAGAGGATCTCCCCACCGAGTTCGGTCCACGCCAGGCCGGTCACCACACCCGGGGCCTCATTCCCCTTCTGCATATCGTGGAAAGCTGTCGGAAGGCCCAGATACTCACGCAGATGCTCTTTCTTCACCACCTTGGGATAATCCTCCCCGAGGGCGATCTTCTTTGCCGTCACGCGGGCGATCTTCGCAATCTGCTTTTCCAGGCCGCGGACACCGGACTCGTGCGTATACTCGTCGATGATGTCGGCCAGGCAGTCCTTGTCGATCCGGAGTTCGTCCTTTTTCAGGCCATGCTCTTCCAACTGCTTGGGAACCAGGTAGGTCTTGGCGATCTCCAGTTTCTCCTCGGCGAGGTAGCCGGTCACGTTGATCATCTCCATGCGGTCCTTCAGGGCGGGCTGGATGGTGGAGATGCCATTGGCCGTCGTGATGAACAGGACATTGGACAGGTCGTAGTCGATGTCCAGGTAGTTGTCGTGGAAGGTGCTGTTCTGCTCCGGGTCCAGGGCCTCCAGCAGGGCGCTGGAAGGGTCGCCCTTGAAATCGGAGGACAGCTTGTCGATCTCGTCGAGGACGATGACCGGATTGGAGGTGCCCGCCCGGAGGATTCCGTTCAGGATCCGGCCCGGAAGGGCGCCCACATAAGTCTTGCGGTGACCGCGGATCTCGGCCTCATCGTGCATGCCGCCCAGGGATATCCGGACGTACTTGCGGCCGAGGGCCCGGGCGACGGACTTGCCGAGGCTGGTCTTCCCCACTCCGGGAGGGCCGTACAGGCACAGGATCGGGGATTTCATATTCCCTTTGAGCTTGAGGACGGCCAGATATTCGATGATACGGTCCTTCACCTGGTCCAGGCCGTAATGGTCCTCGTCCAGCACTTGCTGGGCGTGCTTGAGGTCCAGGTTGTCGTCGGACAGTTCGCCCCACGGAAGGTCCAGCATGAACTGGATGTAATTGTACTGGATGCTGTAATCCGGCGAAGAGGGATTGTACTTCTCCAGCCGGGCCATCTCCTTGTCGAAGATGGCGCGGACCTCCTTGGACCACTTCTTTTCGTCAGCGCGGGCGCGGAACTTGGCGAAATCCTCGCCCTCATCCATTCCGAGCTCCTCCTGGATGGTCTTCAGCTGGTTGTTCAGGTAATACTCCCGCTGCTGCTGGTCGATGTCGCTCTTGACCTTCTGGTTGATTTCCTGCTTGATCTGCAGGAGCTGGACCTGGGTATCCAAGACCTTCAGCAGTTCCATCCCGCGGTCCTTCAGGTCGGACAGGCCGAGCAGGCGGAAGCGGTCGGAGAAATTCTCGACCTCGATGGTCGTCGCGATGAAATTCACCAGGAACTGGAAGTTGTCGATGGACTTGAGGGCGCCCACCGCCTCCTTCGGAGCGAAGGAAGAGGACCGGATGATGTTCGCGGCCCGCTCCTTGAGCGCGTCGGACAGGACGTGGATCTCCTGGTCGTCCGCAGCCGGAAGCTTGTCTTCCAGATAGTCGACGCGGGCGACCATGTAAGGCTCGAATCCGAGGAAGGCATCCAAGTGCACCCGCTTGAATCCCTGGACGATCGCCGTCAGGGAGCCGTCGGGCATCTCCAGGGTCTTGACGACCTTGCACACGGTTCCGAATTCGAACATATCCCCGGCCCGGGGTTCCTCGACGGTGACGTCGGACTGGGGAACGGCGGCGAACACACCGTCCTTCTCCTCCATCTCCCGGATCAGGAGGATGGATTTTTCCCGGCCGATGGTCACGGGGAACACCGTGCCCGGGAAGATGACGGCGTTGCGCAGGGCAAGCACCGGCAGGTCGTCGGAGAGTTGGGACTCGTCCAGTTTCAGCAGGGACGAATCACCGATCACCGGCATGATATTCACTTCTACGCCCGGATGGGCGGACATCTCCTTGAAATCTTTCATCTGCACTCAAAGTTGGGGATATGACAATTTGTCATACCCGGGCTTTACATTTTTCCAGCCGGATATATTGTCAATCTCCGTGCCAAGGGGCGGAATACGCTCCGTACGGCCGCCAAATGCCTGAATGTTAATAAAAAATGCCGTCCGCGCTTTGTTTTTTGAAAATTTAACCCTACTTTTGCAAATCGCTTAACTTAAGCGAATGAAAAACAACCAAATAAACCATTTTTTACTATGACAAAGGCAGAGATCGTCAATGAGGTTGCGAAATCGACCGGAATTGAGAAAGTACAGGTTCAGAGCGTTATCGAGGAATTCACGAAGGTGGTCAAGGATTCCATCATCGCCGGCGAGCCGGTCTATCTCCGTGGCTTCGGCAGCTTCATTGTCAAGCACCGCGCTGAGAAGGCCGCCCGCAACATCACCAAGAAGATGACGATGACCATTCCCGCCCACAACATTCCGGCATTCAAGCCTGCGAAGGTTTTCGTCAATGCCGTCAAGGAGAAATAAACCATTAAAACATCATCATTATGCCTAGCGGTAAGAAAAGAAAAAGACATAAGATGGCGACGCACAAGCGTAAAAAACGCTTGCGCAAGAACAGACACAAGAAGAAGTAATCGACCTTCTTCTTTGCCGCGTCTGCCATTTTAGCAGTCTGCTGAAAGAAAAGGGCTCGCCGGAATTCCGGAAGCCCTTTTGTCTTAGTCCAACACACAAAATTTCCTGATGGAGTCTGAAAAACCCGACAAGGACCTGATCGTCGACGTATCGTCGAACGAAGTACACATCGCCCTGATGGAGAATCACCGGCTGATCGAGTACAACACGGAGTCCAGCACTGGGAACAAGTTCACGGTGGGCGACGTTCACCTGGGAAAGGTGAAGAAGATCCTCCCGAACCTCAATGCTGCCTTCGTCGATATCGGAGACAAGAAGGAAGCCTTCATCCATTACCTGGACCTGGGACTCTACTTCCCCGCCTTCGACCAGTTCGTGCGGGAATCGAACCAGAACACGGATCTGACGGACCTCTATTCGAGGATCGACATCGGCAAGCCCCTTCCCAAGGAAGGCAAGATCGAGACCATCCTCAAGCCCGGACAGATGATCGTCGCCCAGATCGTGAAGGAACCGATATCCACGAAGGGTTCACGACTGACTGCGGAAATTTCGTTGGCAGGACGCAACATTGTCCTTCTCCCGTTCGCCGGCAAGGTGAGCATCTCGCAGAAGATTGCGTCGAAAGAGGAGAAGCGTAGACTTGAAACGCTTGTCAGGAGCATCCTTCCCAAGAATTACGGAGCTATCATCCGTACGGCGGCCGAAGGCAAGAACGCCGCCACGCTCGTGGGAGAGACCAAGTCCCTCATCGAGAAATGGGAGAGTTCCTGGAAGAAGATCGCCCGGAACAAGAACGTCCAGCTGCTCTTCACCGAATACAGCAAGACGGCCACCGTCCTCAGGGACCTGTTGAACGATTCGTTCTCCAACATCTGGATCAACGACGAGAAGGTCTGCGACGAAGCCCGGAAGTACATCTCCCTCATCTCCCCCGAACAGGAGAAGATCGTGCACCTGTACGAAGGCAAGCAGCCCATCTATGACCATTTCGAGGTCACCCGTCAGATCAAGAGTTCCTTCGGCAAGGTGGTACCGATGCGGCAGGGGGCCTATCTTGTGATCGAGACGACGGAAGCGCTGAATGTGATCGACGTGAACAGCGGCATCCGCACCAAGACCGCCGACCAGGAAGAGAATTCCTTCGAGGTCAACAAGATCGCCGCGGAAGAGATCGCACGGCAGCTCAGGCTCCGGGACATGGGAGGCATTGTCATCGTGGACTTCATCGACATGGAATCCAACGACCACAAGAACGCCCTCTTCAAATACATGCAGGAGCTGATGGAAAATGACAGGGCCAAGCACAATGTGCTGCCGCTTACGAAGTTCGGGCTGATGCAGATCACCCGGCAGCGGATCCGCCCGGTGACGGAGATCAATACGATGGAACAATGCCCCGTGTGCCATGGCACCGGCAAAATCCACTCCAGCGTCGTCATTGACGAGGAGATTGAACGGAAGATCGCCTTCTATGTCATCGAGAAAGGATACAAGACCCTGAAACTGAAGACCAGTCCGATCCTGGGTGCCTACCTCAAACGGGGATTCTTCAATTCTTTCCTGAGCAAGTGGAAGAAGCACTACAAGGTCAAGTTGGACATCGAGGAGTCCACCGATTTCTCCGTCCTGCAACACGAAATGTTCAATGAAAAAGGAGAGAAGCTCGATTGAGCCTCTCTCCTTTTTTTCAGGTCGTTGTTCCGCTAGTCGGCGAATTCCAGTTCAGCCTCGGCGCCGAGAGCGGCGCTGCGGCTGTTGTCCACGTAGTAATCACCATAGTAGCTGTGGGACTGCTTCCTCGGCTGCGAGCCGAAGGGGCGCTGGACGTAGACCAGAACCTCCAGGTTGTCCGGATTGCAGCCAACGGGGAGGACTCCCGTAAGGGAGAAGTTCTTTTCCTCACCCCCCGTCAAAGTAAACGCATCGCCGTCGATGGCAGTCAGGGCGAGCCGGGCGATCCTGTCGTGGTGATAGTCCTGATGGGCACCTTCGCCATTGTCCGCCTGATAACCGACGATTCCGTTTTCCAGGACAAGGACCGTCAGTTTGTAGTTGTCGGTTTCCTTGGCATAGACCACCAGGTCCACGGAAACCGTGCTCTCGGAAATGGAGGACGCGAACTCGAAGGAAGTCACCGTCGGATAAGTGGCTTCCTGCTCCTGGAAGGCATTCACGACGTACTGTGCCCCCACTTCGATATCCGTTGCATTGTCGATATCCACACGGCCGTCGATAACACCCGTAGGATAGCCCTCAATCTGGTACAGATCAGCCAGATAATCCGTTTCGGAGAAAGCGAGATCGCTGGACGAAGCATGCAGGTTCACGATTTCAAAACGGTCTCCGAGAATTTCCTTTGCCCTGTAGAAAGACTTGTTCATATAAGGACACCAGCCGCACCAGGTAGCGGTGAACCGCATGCCCAGGGAACGGTGGACGAACGCTTCTTCCGTCCAGTCACCGCTCGCGGCCTCCTGTTCCACTTCAACCATATAGCAATTGGTGTCGCTGCAAACACTGATGTAACCCGTACGCTCCTCCATCTCCTTGTTGCGGGCGGCATGGAAATAATAATCCGCCCCGATGCGACGGTCGCCGACACACTTGACGAAGGTGATCCACTCATCGAAAATGTCGAAATGGGGTTCTTCGAAGGAACGCACACGGACCACGAAGTCCTGGCCCTTTGCCGTCAACTCGACGGAAGGGGTCATCAGTTCGAACTCAATATCCGTGAACGTAAGGTCCTTGTCCGCCTCCATCAGTTTCAGGAAATGACCGCGCTGGATGGTTACAGGCTTGGAAATCGTCCTTGCAGCGACCTTTCCGTCTTCCCGCTCGAACAGGAGCGTGAAACCACTCGGAAGATCCGCAGGAAGGGTGGCGATATGATAGGCCTTGCCCACCTCGAAGGCACCTCCGTCAGGAGCCGTAAGGGTAACGGCAACCTCCGGAGTAAGGACAGACTTGACCTGGGGTGCACCATCGCTGCCGATCGAGAAGGCAACCCGTCCCGCCAGGGGTTCTTCTTCACCGCCGCGGATCGTCACGGATGTAATGCCTTCCTCAGTGAGGGAGAACTTGATGCCACCACCCAGATGGGAGAAGGTCATGCTTTGGGTACGGCTACGTGCGGCAGACAGGAAAGCTCCCCGGGCGAAGGATCCCGCAACTCCTTCCTGCTCCGCGGGGACAGTGGCTGTCACGTTCGTCCCGTCAAAAGTGAAGGAAGGGTCATAGGGATACACGCCATAGAGATAGCCGCTGGAAGAGGGTTTGTCTTCCACCTTTCCCTGGAAGGAGACACGCTGCTTGGGCTGGGTCTCCGAAGACGTGAAACGGCCGCCCGCGGCATTGGCCTTGGAGAAAACGATAATCTCGTCTCCCGGGCTCCAATACACGGCACCACTTTCCTGCCGGACGGTCCGGGTTTCAGCATCATCTCCGCCGGCGTCGGCGATAATGGTTATAAAATCCTCATCCTGCGGCACTTCGTTAACGGCAGGTTCCGCAGTACATCCGGCCAGGACGGCGAGGGCAAGAAAATTGATCCAATACTTTTTCATCGTTCCGCCCTCCTAGAATTCGATTTCGTCATCATAGGTTTTCTCCAGTCCGCCGGAGACGGGGTCACTCAGGCAGAAGGCGGCGTCGTACTGAAGGTCCACCATCCGGACCGCAGGGGTCAGATACTCTTTTTTCATGACTTTGCTATTTGTTTATTCGTTATTCTCTTCAAACTGATAATCGACCGAAGTGCCGGCCGTGCACTGGACAACATTGTCCACAATGCCGTTCCGGCTGACCAGGGCAACGACCCGGTATTTTCCGGAAACAGTAGCCGTGACGGACACCGAACCGGTCTCCTCCTCCTTCAACGGAGAGGAGTCCTGGGTAAACCACTGGCGAAGGACGCTGTTATGGACGTAATCCGGGTAATCCTCTTTAGAGCCTTTCTGGGCATACACGATACCATCCTCCAGCAGGATGATTTCCAGGGAATAATCGCCTTCCCGGACCGCCGTCATCTCGGCCGTGACCGTCAGTTCCTCCCCTTCCAGGGCCGTCTCGATCCGGACACCGGCGGCAGGGCCGCGGGCCTCGAGCAGACGGTCAATATGGGAAAGCAGAAGTTCCGAAGAACTATTGATGAACAGGCTTTCCGGATCCAGGTCCACCACGGCGGAAGGATAGGCCGTAACACTGAACCGCTTGGCCAGGTTGTCGCAGAGCGGCTTGACCCGCATCGGGTCCGCCATACAGTGCACGCTTACCGGGATAATCCGGCCGGGACGGGCTTCCATCACTTCGTCGATGGCTACCTGCATGTTGGGACAGTTTGGACACCAAGTCCCGGTGAAATCGAGGACCAGGCTGCGGCGGAAATAGTCTTTTCCCACCTCGGCGATCTCAATGGCCGTCACCGTCAGGGACTCCGACTCCACGCCGTCAAAATCGGCGATGAAGGTCCACTCCCCTTCTTGCGTCGGGGTGAACACATTCCCTTCCAGGTCCGTTCCGTCTGTGACATTGCGGATAATGGCATCGGCCGTCACGTCTTCCGTGCCGGAAAAGACCGTGAAGGTCGCCTGTTCCCCCGCCGTGACATTGAGGGCGGTGAGGTCGGCCGTCAACCGGACCTCGGGAACCGGGTCGTCCTTCTGGCCGACGCAGGACAGGATCGGCAGGCACAGAAGCAGGATATAGAACCACTTTCTCATACTAGAACGACCATTGGAGGCGCAGGCTCACGCCCTTGAACGCCGGCTGCCAGCGGCAAACACCGCCGGAGCATACCATTCCCTCCCGGGTGCGCCCGGCATTGAGGGAGATGTTCAGGGCATTCCAGGAATAGCTGGCGCCGAAGTTATAGTAATGGACCTTGGAGCTTCCATGGTTGTACATGTCGCTGGCGGAAATGCTCCAATGCGGGGCGAAGGACAGTTCCACCAGCCCGGCCATCCAGTCGCGGGTAAGCTCCTGGGAATACAGGTACTGAAGTTCCGTCCGGAGGGAAACGGTCTTGGAGAAACGGTAGAGGGCATCCAGGACGAAGACGTTCTGCGCATCGGTGCGCTTGCCGTTCCCGTGGGTCGGGGAGTTCTCCTGGATGGAAACGAACAGGATGGTCCGGAATTTCCGGCTCCAGGAACGTTCCAGGTCGATGTTGATATCCCGGTAGGCCAGGTAGTGCACGTCCCTGTCAGGAAGGGCGAACGGAAGGGCTTCGATCCAGGAACCGCCCACGTGGAGCTTCATCCCGTATTTGCCGCCAAGGGCCGTGCCGCGGCGGAAGGTGTAATACAGGTCTCCCTGGAAACCGGCCTCGCCATCAGCGTACGTCACGTAGGGATTGAGCCCGGCCAGCATATAGGTCTGCTGCATGCACAGCGAGGGGAGGTAGTTCAGGGTATTGGCCGGAGAAGGACTCTGTGCCGTGAGGAAGATTCTGTCGGTCATATTCTCCAGGCGGCGGAAGGTCAGCGTACCGGAGAAGGAACCGGCCGCATAGTTCACCTCCACCAGCTGGGCGTTCCCACCCTTCAGTTGATAGACCTCCTTCGAGCGCTTCAGATGCTCGGTATAGAAATCAGGGGCCTTGCCCACATATTCTCCCTTGATGGAGAATCCCCCGTAGGAATACTGCAGGCGGCCGGACCAGGAAAGGACCTGCTTCGGAACCTCGAAACCGGCTGTCCCGGCCAGGAAAGCGATGTTATCCTCGGTCTGCCGGGCAAACTTGTCCACCAGGCTGCCTTCCAGCACGATGGAATGATCGGAATCCTCCTTGCCGAAAAGAGGCAGGAGATCCAGGGAAAGGTCGCCGCCCGCCAGGGCAGTCCTTGTCGTGGGCCACAGGCCGTATTTGGGCATGCCGCCCAGGATCTTGGCCGTCAGGCCCCGGTTCCGTGTATGGAAGGTGATGCGGCCGCCCGTCAAGGCGTTGTTGAGGCCCAGTTCACGGTCCTCCCAGGTACGGAGGATCAGGCCGCTGCCGAGCTGTTCAAAGAAAGATCCGGCCCGTACTTCCAAGAGTTCGGTATTCAGGGAAGCATACAGGCCGGTAAGTCCGGCCCCCTTCAGTTCCGACGGGTACCCGGCCAGGGGCTCGGGATAGTATTCAGCCTGGAGCCCTGCGGAGAAGATGCCGTGCAGGTAGTCCAGCTTGAGATAGTTGTTGGAACCCCAGGGATGGGCAGGAGTTCCGATGATCTCGTCATCCAGATAATAGATGGAGTTCGATTCCAGGCTGCCGGTGAGCTGTCCCCGGTCCTGGGCTGAGAGCACGCCGGGAAGGGCCAGAGCCCCCGCCAGCAAAAAGATTCCTACCGGGCGAAGCATTTCTTGACCTGTTTCAGCAGTTCCTGCTCGTCACCAGGGCGGTATCCGATATGGGTATAGAAGAGGTTGCCCTCCTTGTCATAGACGAAGACCTGGGGGACGGAGCTCACGTTGAGCGCCCGGCGAAGGTCCGCATTGACATCGAACAGGGCGGTAATCCCGTCCCAATCGCGTCCCTGCGCCATCGCGACAGCTCGTTTCTGGGAACGGCTGTCATCCATCGAGACGGCATAGATGCGAAGCGGGAAGGAGGCATCCCAGTCGGGAAGCTCTTCAGCAAGGGTATCAAGTTCCTTGAGGCACGGCTTGCAGGTGGTCATCCAGATACTGACTACGAAAGGAGTCTTATGGTCGACAAGGGAAGAGGTCGTAACAGCCTTGCCGGAAGCGTCCTGCAACTGGACGGCAGGGATCTGCTGTCCTGACGCAACAAAGACGGTGGCGAAAAGAAGAAGAATGACTACTAACTTTTTCATATTGACAAATATAGCTAGTTTTCAAAAGATCAGCAAATTATTTGCGCCGAATCAGGGCCGCTCCGAGGAGCAGGACGAAGACGAACACGGCAACCCGGCCGACAATGTCCCCGGCCCGGACGAAGAAGGTTTCCCGGTCACTGAGATTCACCGTACCCGTCAGGACGGCAGGCTCCCACCAGGCGGTCCGGTCCAGGATCCGTCCCTTCTGGTCGATGATGGCGGATATGCCCGTATTGGCGCAACGGGCGATGTCCCGCCGGGTCTCGATGGCCCGGAGACGGGCATAGTTCAAGTGCTGGCGGTATCCGGGCGTATCCCCCCACCAGGCGTCATTCGTAATGACGGTGAGGAGTTCCGCACCCTCTCTGACATAGGCTGCACAATGCTCCCCATACACGGATTCATAGCAGACTGCACAACCCACGGGAACCCTCCCCTGGAACAGGAGATTGGTTACCCCTTCCTGCCCGACACAGCGTCCGGCAACCCCGCCGAGAAGATTGTCGTCGATAGGACCCAGCACCTTCGGGTAAGGAAGCATTTCCACGCCGGGAACCAGCTTGGATTTCTGATATAGGCCGTACCGCCCGGTAGAGTCCATGATCAGCGCGGAATTGTGCGTCTCATACCACGTTCCGTCCCCCAAACGGCGGGCATTGGCAGACGGACGGTCCGGCTGTTCATACCGGGTCCAGGATGAGGCTCCGAACAGGATCTCCGCATCCGGGTGCTCCTGCAGGAAGGACTGGAAACGGCGGAATGTCTTGCTGGACGGGACATCGTTGCACAGGATATCCGAAGTAAAAGTTTCCGGGGCCAGCAGCATGACCGGTCCTTCCATCCCTTTCAGCCCTTTCCCGAACTGGTCCAGGAGGACGACGTTCTGCTGGTCCTGTGTCATCCCGCCGAACTTGTTGTACGGGTCGAAATCAGGTTGGGCGATCACCACCTGGAGGGGCCGGGAAGTCTCCTCATACCGGTTCCAAAGGACGGCAGACCAGACCATCGGCCCGAACAGGACCAGTGCCAATCCGACGAGAGCGGCGGCACGGGCCTTGGAATTCCAGCGGGTGGAGAACCGCCCGTCGGAAAGGGAAACCATCAGGCCGAAAATGCCCAGCGAGCAGGCCCATACCCACAAGGAACCGCCCAGCGTTCCGGTAAACTCATACCACTGAACCAGGGCGGAAGTGCCGGCAAAGGCGTTTCCGAGCACCAGCCAGGGCCAGGAGATCTGGGCCACGGTGAGGTAATACTTCTCCCAGGCGAGCCAGGCGGCCGCCAGGAAAAGATAGGGCACCGCGCCTTTCGTACGGCGCTTCACCCAACGGAACAAGCCGAACACCATCGACATCTGGAGCGCATTGGCCACGGCGGCGAAGATTCCGCCGCCCACCGTGGCATTGCACACCCAGAATGTCGTGACGGCATTCCAGGCCAGGAAGGTTCCGTAATGCCACCACCAGAAATGTTTCATCCCGGACTGCGAAGCCACCCGCTCCATGCACAGCAGCGGGACGAATCCCGCCAGCGCAAGCCAGCCTGTCCCCTCCACCAGGAAAGGAAGGCTCATCAGCAGCACGAACGCAGCCGCGAGGAAAAGCATCACCAAGGACCGGTTTTTCATAACTAACAAAGATAAAGCCTTTCCTTGGGATTTCCAAGCGGAGACCCGCTTATGCAACCAAGGCCAGATACCGCCGCGCCTTGTCCGCATGGAGGCGCTTGATCTTCCCCTGGAGCCGGTTTCTGCGGGAATAGACCGTGTTCATGTTGTCAATCCCCATCAGCGACGAGATCAGGGGTGCGTCGAAACCGACGACCAGGTAGCAGAACAGCCGGATATCCTCCTCGCCCAGGTCCGGAATATCTTCCTTCAAGTCCGAAACTGCGCCTCCCAGGCTTTCGTCGAGGGACTTGACCAGGGTCTTGAATCCGTCCGGATCGCCGTTGATCTCCTTCAGGTAATCGTCGACTCTCTGGCACAGGACGGCCCCCGACTCTTTCATGGTCCCCGCAAATTGCCGCATCTCATAAAGGGTTCCCATGCGCCGGTACCCGTTCCGGAGCATATACAGATACCCTGCACGGGCATTTTCCGCTTCGGTGCGCGAATCCCGGAGATCCTTCAGCAGGGAGTGGATCCGGTTCCGGTACCGGTTCTCCGCATCAGACTTTTTCCTGATCAGATGTTCAGCCTTGGCCAGTTCTTGTTTCAGGGCGGCACATTTTGCTCTTTCTTTCCGTACGAGAACAATCGCGAGAACAACGGCGACAACAAGGGCAGGCAGGGCTCCGCCTGCCATCCAGAATAACAAGTTTTTCATAGTGCTAGTGTTATGTTTTCCGCAAAAGTAAAGGCAAAAGGCCAGCGGAGCAGTATTCTGCACTATTTATTTTCTTGCATATTAACTAACTGATAATCATTGAGTTATTCTCATCTTAGACATTTCCCCCTTTTCACGCTTATTCAGTTTTCCCGGCCGGATGGCCATGGACGCGTATTTTTCGAAGACAGGGGGATGCAAGAAAAAACCGGGAGGAAAAGACGAAGCTTCCGCCCCGAAGGTAAACTTCCGGTTTTTTTTCCTAACTTTGTAAGTTGAATATAAGCAAGGATATGGCAAGCAAAGAATCGACCGGCAAGAAGAAAGGGCTGCTTTCCAACTGGATGGTCCGGAATCTCCTCGGAGCCGTCCTGGTGTTCATCGGCCTCCTGGTCGTAGCATCGGTGGGGCTGGCGCTCATCACCCGGCATAACCGGACCGTCACGGTTCCGGACTTCACCAACATGACCGTCGCCGAGGCGCGCTCCGTCGCGCGGGACGGACATGTGGGCGTGAAAGTGACCGACTCCGTCTTTATCCGGCGGCTCGGTGCGGGTGTCGTGTACCGGCAGTCTCCCAAGGCTGGTGCCACCGTCAAGAAAGGACGGAGCATCTTCCTGACCATCAATTCCATCGTTCCCAAGAAGGTGGTCATGCCCAACCTGATCGGCTACTCCCTGAATGAAGCCCGCTCGGAACTGATCAACCGGGGCCTGGTCCTGGGGAAACTCAATTATACGCAGGACATCGCTACGAACAACGTCATCCGGCAGTCTGTCCGGGGACGGACCGTCCGGCCCGGCGACATGGTGGTCAGCGGCTCCGAAGTGGACCTGACCCTCGGTTTTTCCGGTGAAGAAGGACCTACCGCCGTCCCCCGCGTGATTGGAATGAAGTATATCCCCGCCGTTGACGCCCTCCACGACAGATACTTGAATGTCGGACGCGTCCGCTTCGATTCGGGCGTCAAGACCTATACCGATTCTGTCAATGCCGTCGTCTACAAGCAGGACGGACTGGGGACCTCCAAGACTTACGGGTCGGCCGTGAACATCTACCTGACCCTCGATCCCGAGAAGATCCCCACCGAATAATGTCCATCCTTGACGAAGAGGCGCTCCTCCCCCAGGAAGACGAACAGGAAATGTTCGAGCATTTCCGCCTGGTCGCCGACAAGGGCCAGGCGCCGCTGCGGGTGGACAAATTCATCGCCACCCATCAGGAAGACACCTCCCGGAACCGGGTGCAGCAGGCCATCAAGCTGGGTTATGTCCTGGTGAACGACAAACCCGCGAAAGCCAATACCATCATCCGCCCCTGCGACGTCATCAAGTTCGTGATGCCCTACCAGCGGCGCGGCGTGGAAATCCTTCCCGAGGACATTCCCCTGGAAATCGCCTATGAAGACGAGGACGTGCTGGTCGTGAACAAACCTGCCGGGATGGTCGTCCACCCCGGTCACGGCAATTATACCGGCACCCTCATAAACGCCCTCGCCTTCTATCTGGGACTTTCACAGGGACCGGATGCGGAAGATGAGAGGATGGGCGTGCTGGTACACCGGATCGACAAGGATACAAGCGGGCTGCTGGTGGTCGCCAAGAATCCGACCGCGCAAGCCCACCTCGCCGACCAGTTCTTCGAGCACTCCATCGACCGGGTCTATACCGCCGTCGTCTGGGGCAATATCGCCGAGGATGAAGGGACCATTGAGGGAACCATCGGCCGCGACCCGAACGACCGCCTCCGCTTCCGCGTCTACGACGACCCGGAGAAAGGGAAATGGGCCGTCACCCACTGGAAGGTACTGGAGCGTTACGGATTCATCACCGTCGTCGAATGCCGGCTGGAGACGGGCCGTACCCACCAGATCCGCGTCCATATGTCTTCCATCGGCCATCCCCTTTTCAATGACGAAAGGTATGGCGGGTCCGAAATCCGGCAAGGTACTATCTATACCAAATACCGCCAATTCATCCAGAATTGCTTCGCAATCTGCCCGCGGCAGGCGCTCCATGCCCGCACGCTGGGATTCACGCATCCCCGCACCGGGGAACGCATCTTCCTGGAGGCTCCCCTCCCCGACGACATGACCGCCTTGATCGAAAAATGGCGGTCGTATGTGACCGCCATGAAATAGCCTAGAAGGGTCTGAATCCTCCGCCCATCGGCGGGCCACCCATCGGCGGACCGCCCATGCCGCGACGTCCGCCACCAGGACCGCCTTGGCCCGGACCGAACCGGCCCATCCGTCCGTTGCGGCCTCCGAAAGTACCGAAGCGCCAGGTGAAGGACAGGATGACATACCGTCCGATAGAGAGGGAACGGGATTCCTGATAATAGGTGTCGTTCTGGCTCGTACTCAGGGTCCGGCGCTGACCAAGCATGTCATAGGCATTCAGGGAAATCGTGGCCGTCCGGTAGATGATGGGCATCGAAAGACCGGCATTCCAGATCAGCCGGGAAGGCTGCTCGGTAATGTAGCCATTGTACCAGTTGTAGTTCGCATCGGTGGTGAACTGGAGTCCGGAAGTACCGATGGTCCAGTTGACGGAACCGCCTACGGAATTGTTCCAGGTGATGTTGTCGTCCATGTTGGATTTCTTGACGCTGTACCAAGGCTTGGAGAAGCGGGTACCGCCGTTGACCGTGAGTTCCAGATTGTCAGTGCGGTAATTCAGGCGCAGTCGTTCTGTCACGTTCAGGTTCCGGGTTGTGTTGGAGACGAAGTAATCGCTGGCTTCTTCCAGGTTCGGAAAATCTTCATGGAAACCCTTGTAGTCGAATTCCGTCTTCTTGTCATTCCAGTACTTCTCCATGTCCAGCTTCATGTCGCTCCTGCCTTCATAGTTTCCGGACTTGGAATAGTTGATGTTGGAGTTGTTCGAGATGGAGAAGTTGGACTTCGCAATCGGGGCGTTCACCATGAACCGGGCGCCGACGTTGTAAGTGTTCTTTCCGTTCACCGGGAAGGAATACTGGCGGCCGTTCTCATCATACCAGTTGGCATTGACGATGGGATTCTGGTTCATGCCGCCCTGCAGGTTCAGGCGCGCGGTGAAGAAGGTCTGCTTGTTGGAATACTCCAGTTCCATCCGGCCGTTGTGATTGAAATACGGCTTCAGGTACGGGTTACCGAGAGACTGGGACAGCGGGTTGGAATTGTCCAGGACCGGCATCAACTGCGAGGTGGACGGCTGGCCGCTGCGGCCGTTGTAGAATAGCCGGATATTCGCGTTGTCATTGAAGTCATAAAAGAGCATCGCACGCGGAGCCCAGTTCAAGACCTTTATATCCGTCGTATCTCCATTCGTTACGTTCCGTTGGTTCTGCGGATTGGCCGAAATACCGAGCTGGGCGCGGACATTGCCTTCCTGGTACATGAACGCTACGCTGGCACTCTGGGTGATATTCCGATTGAGAATCGAATTTGAATAATCATTGTCCCTGGCCCCGTCTCCATTGTACACCATCGTATGGGCCACGGTGCTGTAATCATAACCGCCCGTAGCATTCACGAGGCTGTTGTACACGTCCTTGAGGGAATTCGACCGGTTGTAGTTGTACTGGTAACTGCCTTCCACGTAGAATCCTCCGCCCAGGGGTTCCGTATAGACGAGACGGGCGCCGGCATTCTGTGTCTTCGAACTCTGGTCCACACGCTGGTTCACGACTGAAGCCGGAGCACCGGCATAAGTCTGGGTGACAGACTGGTTATAGCCGTCGGAATGGTTATTGGAGAGAGACCAGTTCATGTTTACGGACAAGGTACGGCCGGGAATGCCCAGGCGCTGGCGGAAGAGAAGGAATCCGTTCGCCGTCCAGTTGTTGTTCAGGCCATAGTTGTTAGAGAAACCGTCATTCAGTTTGTGGTCCTTGTCATTCATCCAGGTGTCGAAGACCTGGGACTGGTTGTAACTGCCGGAACTGTAGTTGAACTGCGGCTGGAACAGAATGGACGTGTTCTCGGAGAACTTGTGGTCCAGTCGGACGCCCACCCGGTTGCCGTTGTTCCGGGTAAAACTGGTATTATGGTTCTCCTGGATCTGCGCAGAATCATCCGTCAGGTAGGTTTTCCTGTACGAATCCTGCTGGGACTCCGTATTCGACCCGCTGTACATGTAGTTTCCTGAAAGTTCCATCCGGTCGTCCAGCAAGTCATAGGCCGCATTCACACCGCCCATCCAGGAAGTCGTGATTCCGCCGCCAAAACCGCCGAAGCCACCGAAGCCGCCGAAGCCGCCCATTCCACGGCCACCTCCCATCATCTGGCCCATCATGTTGCCTCCCATGTTGGTGAAGCCCATGCCACCGGCACCGTTGTTGCCGTTTCCGATGAAACTCAGCTGGGACTTGTCCGTGAAGCGGCCCACCATCGCGTTACCATTGAAACGCCAGTCATTCAACGAATTCTCCTTGGAGGGGATATCGTGTCCGCCACCGGCCGTCACATTGCCGAACAAGCCGTTCATCATGCTTTTCTGGACGGAGAGGTCGATGATGGTCTCGTCATTGCCGTCGTCGATACCGGTGAACTCGGCCTGCTCGGACTTTTTCTTGACGACCTTCACTTTCTCGATCATCTTCGCGGGAAGGTTCTGGGAAGCCAGTTGCGGGTCGTCCAGGAAAAAGGTCTTTCCGTCGATGGTGATCTTGGTGATGGTCTCGCCGTTCGCGGTGATGGTGCCGTTGTCATCCACTTCGATGCCGGGCAGCTTTTTCAGGAGGTTCACCAGCATGTCGGTATCGGTGGTCTTGAAAGAAGATGCGTTATACTCCACCGTGTCCTTCTTGATGATGATGGGATTACCCGTCGCGGTCACCGATGCGGCATCCAGGACCTCCCGGTCCACGTCCATCTTGACGACCCCAAGGTCCAGGGATTCGCGGCCAACCTCGACCGCCTTCTCATAGGTCTTGTAACCCATGATTTCCGCCTTGAGGGTGTACTTTCCGGCACGGACCTTTTCCACGACGGCCTTTCCGTCATGGTCGCTCAGCGCATATTTGGCCGATCCTTTCTCAGGAGTCAGGGAAACGGTGGCGAAGCCCACCGGCTCTCCGTTCGTGGCATCCTCCAGTTTTACGGTCACATTGACGTTCTGGGCCATCATCGCCACCGAGGCGAACAGGCCCACCAGCATTAGCAGAATCCTTCTTTTTGCCATAAAAATACACAATACGCCCCTACGGGCCGAAACACAGTTTCCTTAGACGCTTCGCGCACGCGAAGGTTTAAGCCGACCGCAAAAATTATTTGATTCTTTCGGGATGGTCCTTCAGGAACTGCTCCCAACCGCCCTTCCCTTTCACGGAAGAGAGCGGATTCGAAGTCTCATAGTGATGGCAGAGGGCGATGGCAAGGGCATCCGTGGCATCCAGATGCTCCGCTTCGAGCGTCACCCCGAGCGTTTTTTCCAGCATCAGCTGGACCTGCTCCTTGGAGGCGGCGCCATTGCCGACAATGGCCTCCTTGGCCTTGCGGGGAGCATACTCCGTTACGGAGGAGACTCCGTTTTCCAGGGCGGCGATGATGGCGGCCCCTTGGGCACGGCCGAGCTTCAGCACGACCTGCGCATTTTTGCCGTAGAACGGCGATTCAATGGCCAGCTCGTCCGGATGATAGGACTTGCAGACCTCGGAAATGCAGTCATAGATGGACTGCAGTTTCACATAGGCATCCTTCTCCTTGCGGAGGTCCAGGACACCCATATCCACATATTCGGCTTTCTTCCCGACACTGCGCACGACCCCGAAACCCAGCAGTTGGGTCCCGGGGTCGATGCCCAGTATGGTTCTCGGCCTATCCAATGCGGTCGAAGCCGGTGTAGGGCCGGAGGACTTCGGGAATCTCGATGTATCCGTCCTTCTGGTTGTCCTCGAGCAGCGCCGCCACGACTCTCGGAAGGGCAAGCGAACTGCCGTTCAGGGTGTGCACGAGCTGCGTCTTTCCGTTCTCGTCCTTGTAGCGGCACTTCAGGCGGTTCGCCTGATAGCTTTCGAAGTTGGAGACGGAAGAAATCTCGAGCCAGCGGCCCTGCGCGGCGGACCAGAGTTCAAAGTCGTAGGTAATGGCGGAGGTGAAACTCATGTCACCGCCGCACAGACGGAGGATCCGGTAACGGAGACCGAGGTCCTGGACGAGTTTCTCCACATGGGCGATCATCTCGTCAAGGGCGGCATAGCTGTTCTCAGGCTTCTCGATCCGGACGATCTCCACCTTGTCAAACTGGTGCAGACGGTTCAGACCGCGCACGTCCTTGCCGTAAGAACCGGCCTCGCGGCGGAAGCAGGGCGTATAGGCCGTAAGCTTCTGTGGGAATTGGTCGGCGCCGAGGATGACATCCCGGAAGATGTTGGTCACAGGGACTTCCGCGGTAGGGACCATATAGAAATCATCCACGGTGGCGTGGTACATCTGGCCTTCCTTGTCAGGAAGCTGGCCGGTACCGAAACCGGAGGCGGCATTGACCATCACCGGAGGTTCAACTTCCTGATAACCAGCAGCAGTATTGCGGTCCAGGAAGAAATTGATCAGGGCGCGCTGCAGCTTGGCTCCCTTTCCTTTGTATACGGGGAAACCGGCGCCGGTGATCTTCACGCCCAGGTCGAAGTCGATGATGTCGTACTTCTTGGCGAGTTCCCAGTGCGGGAGAGCGTTCTCGGGGAGAACAGGCTCCTCTCCGCCCATCTTGACGACCAGGTTATCCTCAGCCCCCTTCCCTTCCGGGACGAGGTCGCAAGGAAGGTTCGGAAGCAGGACGAGCTGGGCCTGGAGTTCGGCGTTGTTCTCATCAGCCTGGCGGAGCAGGTCGTTCGAACGGGCCTTGAGGGCGGCCACTTCGGCCTTGGCCGCTTCGGCCTCGGCCTTGAGCCCTTGCTTCATCAGGACGCCGATCTCGGCGGCAGCCTTCTTCTGCTGGGAGAGAAGGGCGTCGGACTCGGTCTGGAGCGCCTTGCGGTTGTCGTCCAGCGCAATCACCTTTTCCACGATGGCGCGGGCGTCGAAATTCTTGACGGCGAGTTTCCGGATCACGTATTCGGGATCGTCGCGGAGCAGTTTGAGTGTAAGCATGTCGTTTGGATTGAAATGACGAAGGAGGACTGCACCCTTTCGGGCACGAGTCCTCCTGAAATCTTTTGTGTCCTACGGGATTAGTTCTCCAGCGGAAGCACGGAGACGAAGGACTTGTCGTTACGCTTGCGGGTGAACTTGACAGTTCCGTCCACGAGGGCGTAAAGCGTGTGGTCCTTGCCCATACCGACGTTCTCGCCGGGATTGTGGGCGGTGCCGCGCTGACGGACGATGATGTTGCCGGCTTTCACGACTTCCTCACCGAACTTCTTGATGCCGAGTCGCTTGGAATGAGACTCACGACCGTTCTTGGAACTGGACTGACCTTTTTTGTGTGCCATAGTAGTTTCCTCCTGAATTAAGCGATAGCGTCAATGTGGATCTTGGTGAGCTTCTGGCGGTGGCCATTCAGCGTCTGGAATCCCTTACGACGGATTTTCTTGAATACGAGCACTTTCTTCGCCTTGGCGTCGTCATCGAGGACGGTAGCCTTCACGACAGCACCCTCGACATACGGAGTACCGACCTTCACGGCGCCGGCCTCGTCGATGAGGAGCACCTTGTCGAACTCGACAGATTCACCGTTGTGAGCCGGGAGACGGTTCACAAAGATGTCCATTCCAGCTTCAACCTTGAACTGCTGGCTTGCAATGTCTACGATTGCGTACATTTCACTAAAACTTTGTTAGAGTTTCGGACCGTAAGCGGGCGGGCACCGTGCCTGCCTCTTCTGGAGCTCATCGGCCATTTCACTTTTTGGGACGGCAAAGATACGGATTTTTCCGACAATTGCAAAAATTTTCCGCCAATTCCCAGGATTTTCTCCATCACCCTTGCACGACACGGTTTTTTTTTGCAAATTTGGGGATATGTAACAAAAATGTTGACATCTAATTTTTAGCCATATGGACAAGACTCCCTACAACTGGACCTTTACCTCCGTCGGCGGAACCGTGCGCGTGAAAATCACCTCCGGTGCCGACATCGCCCACCTCGGCGAACTGGACCGCAAGCTCTGGACCGTCCTCAGCTGCCCCGCCAAGAACCTGGAATTCGACCAGAAGACCCTGGAGCTCATCGACGCCGACCGCGACGGGAACATCCGCGTGGACGAGGTCATCGCCACCGCGGAGTGGCTCACCGGTGCCTTGAAGGACCCGGACCAGCTCCTCACCCGGGGAACGGAAATCCCTTTCTCCAACTTCAATGAAGAGAATCCGGAAGGGGCGAAGCTTCTCGCTTCCGCGAAGCAGATCCTCAAGAACCTCAAGCTCGAAAAGGAAAGCATCGCCCTCGAAGACACCGCCGACCTGACCAAGGTCTTCGCTGACACGAAGTTCAACGGCGATGGCGTCATCACGCCGGCCACACCCGATGACGAAGCGACCGCCGCCCTGATCACCACCATTTCCGAGACCATCGGCAAGGCTGCCGACCGCAGCGGGACCGACGGGATCACCGCCGATCACATCGAAGCATTCTACACCGCCCTGGCCGACTATGCCACCTGGCAGGACGCCGGAACGAAAGACGTCTTCCCGTTCGGTGACAAGACCGCCGACGCTCTCGCCGCCTGCGAGGCCCTGAAAGACAAGGTGGCCGACTATTTCATGCGCTGCAAGCTCATCGGCTTCGACGCGGCGACGGCCCCCGCGGTGGATGTATCCGTGGACAAGATCGGCGCCATCGAGGGGAATCTCGCCCTGGCCGCCTCCGCCATCGGCGAAGAGCCGCTGGCCAAGCCGGCCGCGGACGGAAAGCTCCCGCTGGATGCCGTCAACCCTGCCTGGAAGGCTGCTGTAGAAGCGATGCGTGCCCTGGTCCTGGATGCGGACAAAAAGGAAATCACCGAAGCCGAATGGGATGAAATCCTGGGCAAGTTCGCCCCCTACACTGCCTGGATGGCCGATAAGAAAGGCGCCGAGGTGGAAGGCCTGGGCATCGACAAGGTCCGGGAACTCCTGAAAGCCGGACAGAAGGACGCCCTCCTGAAACTGGTCGAAGCCGATAAGGCCCTCGAGGAGGAAGCCCTGTCCATCGAGGCGGTCGACAAGCTGCTCCGCCTGTACCACAACTTCTATGATTACCTGAACAACTACGTCGTCCTTGCCGATTTCTACGATCCCGACCGCAAAGCCATCTTCCAGGCCGGACGCCTGTATATCGACCAGCGCTCGACCGACCTGTGCATCCGCGTGGACGGTCCCAACCCCGATATTTCCTCCCTCAGCGGCATGTACATCCTGTACTGCGCCTGCAAGAGCGAGAAGATGGGCAAAGCCATGAACATCGCCGCCGTCCTCACCGACGGTGACGTGGACGGTCTCCGACCGGGCAAGAACGCCGTGTTCTACGACCGCGACGGAAACGACTGGAGCGCCGTAGTGACCAGCATCGTGGAGAATCCGCTCAGCCTCCGCCAGGCCTTCTGGGCCCCGTACAAGAAGGCGGCCCGCTGGATTTCCGACAAAATCAACAAGACGGCCTCCGACAAGGCGGCCAAGGGTGAAGGCACCCTTTCCACCATCACGCAAAGCGCGACGGAAAAGCCTGCCGCCGGTGCCGAAGCCGCGACCAAGGCCGCCCCGTTCGACGTGGGCAAGATTGCGGGTATCACCATCGCCATCGCCGCAGTCATGGGCGTAGTCACCGCCATCGTCGCCACCCTCAAGTCCCTTACCTGGTGGCAGTGGATCGTACTCATCGTCGCCCTCATGCTCGTCATCTCCCTGCCGTCCGTGTTCATTGCGTGGAGAAAACTCCGCCGCCGTGACCTCGGTCCCGTGCTCAACGCCAATGGCTGGGCCATCAACGCCGCCTCCTACGTCCGCGGGAAGTTCGCCAAGAGCATGACCCAGGTCGCCCAGTTCCCGAAACTCACGGCCGTTGACCCGGTCGCCCGCCGCAAGGCCGCCTGGAGACGTTTCTGGCTCATTCTCATCCTGCTGCTCCTCGCCTGCGGAGCCTTCCTCTTCTTCACCGACCGTCTCGCCCCGTACGGCCTTCCGTTCCATAAGGAAGAGCCCGTGGAGGAAGTAATAGAGGAACCGATAGAAGAAGCAGCCGAAGAGCCTGTCCTCGAGGAGGCTGCCGAGGCAGAAACAGCCGAAGAAGCTGCTCCGGAAGCTTAGTGCCAATCCCTGACGACAAGTGCATATGGATACCCCCTTCCCATATGACAAATTCGTAACCGGCAAGAACTTCATCGGCCGGAGACAGGAGTGTACCATCCTCTCCAACCTCCTCCTGCAGGGGGAACACGTGAGTTTGTACGAGCCTCCCAAATCCGGCAAGACTTCGCTGATCCAGCAGGCGCTGTTCTCGATGCGGTTCAGTTCGAAAACCTTCACCGTCGGACAGTTCTCCGTCCTGAACATCCGGACCGTGGATGACTTCCTGCTGCGCTACGGCTCGACCGTGGTCCGGATGGTCGCGTCCACGCCGGCCGAGTACGCCCGCATCGTCGCCCAGTATCTTTCAGGGACCCATTTCGTCTTTGACGAAGAAGCCTTCGCCGACCGGGACGAACTTCTCTCCCGGAACTGGGACCTGGATGAAAACGATGTCAAGGCCGTGCTCCGGCTCCCCTTCCGGATCGCAGCCGACCGGAACGTTCCCCTCATCCTGATCATCGACGAGTTCCAGAACGTCCTCTACACGGAGGACGGCGACCGTATCCTGCGTCCTCTGGACGGCGTAATCAAGGAGGAGTCGGAGCAAGGCCACAAGGGCTTCTCCTTCATCTTCTGCGGTTCGATGGTCAATGCGATGAAATCCATTTTCGAGTCCAGCCGGCTGTTCCACCGCCACGTGACCCGCGTGCGCCTCTCGCTTGTGGACGAGCGGGAGATCGCCGACCACGTGGTGAAAGGATTCCTCTCCGGAGGCAAGGTGCTGGACAAGGAACTCCTGGTGGGCGCCTGCCGCCTGTTCAAGAACCATTTCTGGTACATCAACCACTTCTCCTCCATCTGCGATTCCATGTCCAAGGGATACATCATGGAGCCGGTGCTGGTGGACGCCCTGGGATGCCTGCTGTCCGTCCACGAGCCGCGTTTCCGCGCGATGATGGACGGGCTGACCACACACCAGGTCAACCTGCTCCGGGCCACCGTGGAGGGAAACGTCCGCTTCAGTGCATCGGAGGTCATCCGGAAATACGGCCTGAACTCCTCCGCCAACGTCAAGCGGGTGAAGGACGCCCTGATGAAGAAGGAAATCCTGACCTTCGACGAGGAGGACAACCCGGAGTTCCTGGACCCGCTGTTCGAATATTGGATCAAGAAATACTATTTTGAAATACCGGAATGACATGAGAAAGAAGATTGTCGTGCTGACCGGCGCCGGCGTGAGCGCTGAAAGCGGATTCGCCACCTTCCGTGACACGGGCGGTCTGTGGGAAAAATATGACGTGAATGACGTGGCTTCCATCGAAGGCTGGTACCGCAACCGGAAACTGGTGCTGGATTTTTACAACCAGCGCCGGGAACAGTTGAAGGATGCCAAGCCCAACGCGGCACACCTGGCCATCGCCGGACTGGAGCAGAAGTACTCCGTGGACGTGGTGACCCAGAACGTGGACAATCTCCACGAACGCGCCGGCTCCACCCGGGTGCTCCATCTGCACGGGGAACTGACCAAGGTCCGCCCTGAAAACGGAATCTATGACAATACCTACCGGACCGACGAGGTCATCGACATCGGCTATGACAAGGTCGTTCTCGGCGATCTGGCCCCGAACGGATCGCAGCTCCGTCCGCATATCGTCTTTTTCGGCGAGGCGGTCCCGAACATAGAGAAGGCCATCACGCTGGTGGAGAAGGCGGATATCCTCCTGATCGTAGGGACCTCCCTGCAGGTCTACCCTGCCGCAGGCCTGTATCGCTACGCGGGTCCCGACGTTCCCATCTACATCATCGATCCGAAAGACGTTCCCGTCCACGACCCCCGGATTACCCTGATCCGGGACGTCGCCACCAGGGGAATGGAAAAATTCATCGGGATGCTTGCAGATTAGCAAATTATTGCTACCTTTGCAGTCCCAATGAAAAAAGGAGGTGTAAAAGCATGATCATTGTCCCGATTAAGGAAGGAGAAAACATCGAGAGAGCCCTGAAGAAA
>JAFSJK010000034.1 GCA_017439305.1 Bacteroidales bacterium
GGTCATCGTCGTCGGTCCGGAACTCAACATGCACGAGTGCGGTCTGCCGAAGTTCATGGCGGCCGAGCTGTACAAGCCGTTCGTGATCCGCAAGCTCATCGAGCGCGGCATCGTGAAGACCGTCAAGAGCGCGAAGAAGATTGTCGACCGCCGCGACCCGGTGATCTGGGACATCCTCGAGAACGTGATGAAGGGTCATCCGGTGCTGCTGAACCGCGCCCCGACCCTGCACCGCCTCGGTATCCAGGCTTTCCAGCCCCGGATGATCGAAGGCAAGGCCATCCAGCTGCATCCGCTCGCCTGTACGGCTTTCAACGCCGACTTCGACGGTGACCAGATGGCTGTCCACCTCCCGCTGGGCAACGCCGCCATCATGGAGGCCCACCTCCTGATGCTCGGCTCCCACAACATCCTGAATCCGGCCAACGGCTCTCCGATCACGGTCCCTTCGCAGGACATGGTCCTCGGTCTGTACTACATCACCAAGGTCCGTCCGGGCGCCAAGGGTTCCGGCCTGAGTTTCTATGGCCCGGAGGATGTGATCATCGCCTATGACGGCAAGGTCATCGACATGCACGCCCCCATCAAGGTCCGCCTGCCCAAGGACAAGCAGGATCCTTCCAAGGGGTATCAGATGGTGGATACCACGGCCGGCCGCATCATCGTGAACCAGTATGTACCGGACGAGGTTCCGTACGTGAACGAGCTCCTGGGCAAGAAGGCCCTCCGCAGCGTCATCACCAACGTCATCAAGTCCACCGGTGTCACCCGTACCGCCCAGTTCCTGGACGATATCAAGAACCTGGGTTACTACCAGGCTTTCCGGGCCGGCATCTCCTTCAACCTGGGCGACGTGCTTGTCCCGCAGGAGAAGTACGCCCTCATCGAGAAGGGTTACAAGGACGTGGAGGCCATCAAGGGCAACTATGCGATGGGCTTCATCACCAACAACGAGCGTTACAACAAGGTGATCGACCTCTGGACGGCGATCGACAACAAGCTCACCGGCATCGTCCGGGAGCAGATTTCCGCCGACCAGCAGGGATTCAACCCGGTGTACATGATGCTGGATTCGGGCGCCCGTGGTTCCGTGCAGCAGATCAAGCAGCTGTGCGGCATGCGAGGCCTGATGGCGAAACCGCAGAAGTCCGGCGCCGCCGGTGCGGAAATCATCGAGAACCCGATCGTCTCCAACCTGAAGGAAGGAATGACGGTGCTCGAGTACTTCATCTCCACGCACGGTGCCCGTAAGGGTCTGGCCGATACCGCCCTGAAGACGGCGGATGCCGGTTACCTGACCCGCCGTCTGGTGGACGTCTCCCACGACGTCATCATCACCGAGGAAGACTGCGGCACGCTCCGCGGCCTGATCGCCACGGCCATCAAGAACAAGGACGAGGTGGTCGAATCCCTCGGCGAGCGCATCCTCGGCCGCACCTCCGTGCACGACATCCACAACCCGCTTACCGGTGAACTCATCATCGCCGCGGGTGAGGAGATCCGGGAGGACACGGCCGCGCTCATCGATTCCCTGCCCATCGAGCAGGTCGAAATCCGCAGCGTGCTCACCTGCGAATCCCGCAAGGGTGTCTGTGCCAAATGCTACGGCCGCAACCTGGCCACTTCCCGCATGGTCGAGAAGGGCGAAGTCGTGGGCGTCATCGCCGCGCAGTCCATCGGTGAGCCGGGTACCCAGCTGACCCTCCGTACCTTCCACGTCGGTGGTACCGCTTCCGGCTCCGTGGCCGACAACTCCATCGAGTCCAAGTACGAGGGCAAGCTCGCCTTCGAGGAACTCCGTACCATCGAGGGCGTGAACGACGACGGCACTCCCAAGACCATCGTCGTGAGCCGCATGACCGAACTCCGCATCGTGGACGAGAACACCGGCATGACCTACTCCCAGTACGACATCCCGTACGGCTCCACGCTGTACTTCAAGGATGGCGACAAGGTGAGCAAGGGCGACCTCATCTGCGAATGGGATGCCTACAACGCTACGACCATCGTCGAGCACGCGGGTGTCCTCCGCTTCGAGAACATGGTCGAAGGTGTCACCTACCGTGAGGAGAATGCCGACGAGTATTCCAACAACACGGACAAGGTCATCATCGAAGGCCGTGACAAGACCAAGAGCCCGGCGATCCACATCGTCGACGAGAACGGTGCTTCGCTCCGCCAGTTCAACCTGCCGGTCGGCGCCCACATCATGATGAACGACGGCGACCCGGTGAAGGTCGGCGACGTGATCATCAAGATCCCGCGTGCCATCGGCAAGGCGAGCGATATCACCGGCGGTCTCCCGCGCGTGACCGAGCTCTTCGAGGCCCGCAATCCTTCCAACCCCGCCATCATCTCCGAGATCAACGGCGAGGTCCTGATGGGTCGCGTGCGCCGCGGTAAGCGCGAAATCGTGGTCAAGAACCGCTCCGGTGTCGAAAAGCACTATGAGGTCCCGATGACCAAACAGATCCTGGTCCAGGAGAACGACTATGTCAAGGCCGGTACCCGCCTCTCTGACGGCGGAACCTCTCCGACCGACATCCTCAACATCCTTGGCCCGGTGAAGGCGCAGGAATACATCGTGAACGAGATCCAGGCCGTGTACCGTCTGCAGGGCGTGAAGATCAACGACAAGCACTTCGAGATCATCGTCCGCCAGATGATGCGCAAGGTCCAGATCAACGACCCGGGCGACACCGAGTACCTCCCGGAGGAACTCGTGGACAAGTGGGAGTTCATGGACGCCAACGACGCCATCTTCGGCAAGTATTATGTCCTGGATCCGGGCGACAGCGTCCGTTTCGAGGAAGGGGACATCATCGGTGCCCGCGACCTTCGCAGCGAAAACGCTTCGCTGGAGCGCCAGGGCATGAAGATGATGGTGGCCCGCGACGCCAAGCCGGCGACGGCCTCCCAGATCCTCCAGGGTATCACCCGCGCGGCCCTCAAGACCGGCAGTTTCATCTCCGCCGCCTCCTTCCAGGAGACCACGAAGGTGCTCAGCGAAGCCGCGATCCGGGCCCGTGTGGACCACCTCGAAGGCCTCAAGGAGAACGTCATCTGCGGTCACCTCATCCCGGCCGGTACCGGTCTTGCGGATTACCAGGACATCGTCGTGGGATCCAAGGCCGACTACGCCGCCGCGATGAATGAACTGTAGCGTTCTTCACTTTCAATGAACCGGCCATTTCACTGTGGCCGGTTTTTTGTATATCTTTGCAGAAAACCTTCAGAGAGATGAAAAGATTGTTCAAAACCATCGCCTTGGCGGCGATAGCCTCCCTGGCGCTGACCGGATGCTTCAAGCACGATCCGATAGACCGTCACGGCGGATACGAGCCTGGCGGGAATGGCCGGGATGAAGTGGAGAAGCTGGTAGTGAACGAACGTTCCGACTGGCACGTCAGCTACGTCGCCCGGGAGGACTGGGTGAATGACGACGGCAGCGTGGACCGGGTGGAGCACTTCAAGTTCAACTATACGGGAAAGGGATACTACATCGTCCGGCTGGTCCGTCCGGAGGACTTCGAAGGCGTGTACGAGAGCGATGCGGCGGCCTTTTTCACCTATGAGGCGGAGAGCCTGGTGGAGGATGCAAAGAAGGATAATGTGAACTTCTGGGATTATACCGACGAGGTGTTCAATTCCCGGATTTCCGACATCTTTTTCAACCGCCTCCGCAGCGGCTCCTGGATTGCCTTCATGATTGAACTCGACGGCAAGGGGAATGTGACCGGTGATTTTGCCGAAGCGGACTTTACCATCCAGGAGGAGGAGGCCACCGCGTCTTTCTCCAAGTGGCTGGGTACCTGGAGGGCTTCCAACGGGTTGGTCGGCTATGACCTGACGATCTCCAGCCTGGACAACAACTTCCTGTACCGGATCGACGGCTGGGAGTGCGGACCGGCTGCCGCCTGCCAGATGGACCTGGAATACCTGGAGGGCGAGTTCTACGCGCCGAACGGCTTCCTGTACATCGTTTCCCAGTATCTGGGGAGCTATGACGACGAGAACCTGGGCACCGTGGATGAGCTCTTCCTGGGCAATATCTTCGACTCCGGCGGACTCACCCTCATCGAGGACGAAGGCCTCGACCTGGCCGTGATGGTTCCGCAGGGTGAGGATCTGGCTGAACTGCAGGCCCTTGAGGTTACTCTCTCCACCGACAATGGCGACTATACGACACCCTTCCATTCCATGCAGTATTACATGTGGGCCCACGACGACGGCAGCTGGCATCCGTACAACGGCAGTGTCGCCCAGCTCCCGCTTGCGATGACCCGTCTGCCGGGAACGAAGGTCGCCGATGCCGCTCCGGCGAAGGAGCGCGCCGCGACGAAGGCCTCCATCCATCACGCACAGCCGAAGGCCGGACAGACCGCCCGAAAGAGCGTGGCGAAGAAGTCGGTAAGGTTGAAATAAAATTCGTATATTAGCAGTCTGGATTTTCAGACTGCTTTTTTTATGCGAAACCTCTATCTGACCAATACCCTGACGCGCCGCAAGGAACTGTTCGTCCCCATCCATCCGGGCCATGTGGGCATGTATGTGTGCGGCCCTACCGTCTATGGGGACGCCCATCTGGGTCACGCCCGTCCGGGGGTGACCTATGACGTCTTGTTCCGTCTTCTCAAACACCTCGGCTACAAGGTCCGCTACGTGCGGAATATCACCGATGTGGGCCATCTGGAGCACGATGCCGACGAAGGGGAGGACAAGATAGCGAAGAAGGCGCGCGTGGAGGAGCTGGAGCCCATGGAGGTGGTCCAGACCTACACGGAGCGCTACCACGAGGCCATGCGCCTGCTGAACGTGCAGTCTCCGTCCATCGAGCCGCGCGCCTCCGGCCATATCATCGAACAGATCGAGACCGTGAAGAAGATCCTCGAGGCCGGTTATGCCTATGAGTCCAACGGATCGGTCTATTTCGACGTGGAGAAATACAACCGCGACTTCGGTTACGGCATCCTGTCCGGCCGTACCCTGGAGGCGACCCTGGAAGGGACGCGCACCCTGGACGGCCAGTCCGACAAGCGCGCCCCGTACGACTTCGCCATCTGGAAGAAGGCCGAGCCGGAGCACATCATGCGCTGGCCGTCCCCGTGGGGCGAAGGCTTCCCGGGCTGGCACCTGGAGTGCTCTGTGATGGGGGAGAAGTACCTCGGCAAGGAGTTCGATATCCACGGCGGCGGCATGGACCTGATGTTCCCGCACCATGAGTGCGAGATCGCGCAGAACCAGGCCTCCCGCGGCACCCAGGGCGTGCATTACTGGGTCCATAACAACATGATTACCATCAACGGGCAGAAGATGGGCAAGTCCCTCGGCAACTTCATCACCCTGCCGGAACTCTTCAGCGGCAACCATCCCAAACTGGACCGCGCCTACAGCCCGATGACCATCCGATTCTTCATCCTCCAGGCCCACTACCGCAGCACGCTGGACTTCTCCAACGAGGCCCTGCAGGCCGCAGAAAAGGGCTACAAGCGCCTGATGCAGGCGGGACGGGAGTTGGGTGCCACGCCGGTGGAAGAGGGATTTCCGGCGGCTAAAAAGAGTGTCGATGCCACCGGAAATCCATCTTCCGCCGTGGTCGCACTCATCGAGAACGTCTATGAGGCGCTCTGCGATGACCTGAATACGCCGATTGCCATCGCGCATCTGTTCGAGGCGGTGAAGATGGTGAACGGCGGCAAGCTTCCCGAGGCCGACAAGGCTGCCCTGCGGAAGCTTTTCGAAGACGTTGTCTACGGCGTCCTTGGCCTCCGCGACGAGGAAGCTGCCGGATCCTCCGGCAAGGCCGAGAAGGCCCTCGAAGGCGTGATGGACATCGTCCTGGAGGACCGCCGCAAAGCCCGCGCGGAAAAGAACTGGGCCGAATCCGACCGCATCCGCGACCTCCTCGCCTCCTTCGGCATCACGGTCAAGGACACCAAGGAGGGCGCTACCTGGACATTGGAATAAAGTCATGAAATTCATCTCTTGGAACGTGAACGGCCTCAGGGCCGTGGCGGGGAAGGGCTTCGCGGACGTTTTCGTGGACCTGGACGCCGACTTTTTCTGCCTGCAGGAGACCAAGCTGCAGGCCGGCCAGATCGACCTGGAATTTCCGGGGTATCTTTCTTTCTGGGACTATGCCGAAAAGAAGGGCTATGCCGGTACGGCCATTTATACGAAGCATGAACCGCTGTCGGTCCGGTATGGCATCGGCGTGGACGAGCACGACCATGAGGGAAGGGCCGTTACGCTGGAGTATCCGGATTTCTTCCTGGTGTGTGCCTACGTGCCCAATTCTCAGGACGGTCTCCGGCGGCTCGACTACCGGATGCGTTGGGAGGATGATATGCGCGCCTACCTGTGCGGCCTTCCGAAGCCGGTCGTCTTCTGCGGCGACCTGAATGTGGCGCACGAGGAAATCGACATCAAGAATCCTGCCTCCAACCGCCGCAATGCCGGTTTCACCGACGAAGAGCGCGCGAAGTTCGGAGAACTTCTCCGGGCCGGATTCATCGACACCTGGCGTTTCCAGCATCCGGACGAGGTGAAATATTCCTGGTGGTCCTACCGCTTCAACGCCCGTGCGAACAACGCCGGCTGGCGCATCGACTACTTTGTCGTCTCTGAAGCTCTCCGCGACCGCATCGTCTCCACCGGCATCCATAACGAAATCTTCGGCTCCGACCACTGCCCCGTGGAGCTGGTGCTGCGATAGGGGGGCGGCTATCTCGTTGATATTCAGCGATATATATAATATTCCCTGGGAGGTTTTCCCCGGGGAATATTTCGTAAGTTGCTGTATTACAGTTATTTGGCCGAACCTCAATCTTCCTTGTTACCGTCCGGCTTCGCTTCCACGGGGGTTTTGCCATTGACCCGACGGAGCGGGATCCGGAGGTAGTTGGCGATCTGATTTGCCGTGGCCATTGTTTCACGCCGGAGCAGGAAGAATAATTCGCATCTCCTTTCTTCTGAAAAGGCCAGCATGTCATGGATATCGGTCAGGTGGCAGTGGGCCAGGATGATCTTTGTCATCCGCGCATACCAGCTGTCGTCTTTTCCGACAAACCGCTCTTTCATCTCATACTCGCTGCCTGTCGTGGAATGGATGGCTATGAGCATCGTTTCGTATGAGCCGAAATGGCTGATGGCCGCTTGATAATCGATGACGGAATAAGTAGTGATGATGATATCCGTCAATTGGTTCTGCTCATTCCGATCCAGGGGGTTGAACAAACGCCTTAGCAGGGCGTATGGCATATGCACCCCGTCTTGATGTCGTGCTTTGACCACCCGAATGGCACGAAGCAAGGCTTTGGACGCACTTTCCTTGTGAAAGGGTTCTGAGAACGGGTGTTTATCGGTTGCGTAGGCCAGATAATTCCAGCGGTACTGTTCGGCCAGTTGGCAGAGATGGCGTTCCACGGGATTGTTATCGACATAAATGAGGTTGCTGCGTTCCTTCTTGTCCCCTATCTTGGGAACGCTTCCGAACGGGGTTTTGAAGAACGGCCCATCCCGATGACAGGTTCCGTTGTGTTCCCTGGCAAACAGGGATGTCAGATCACGTTCGAAATTGGATAGGTCGCTCTTTCGGTCCGCGATGACGCTTCCGTGGATGTGATCCGGCATTTGGCACAACTTCAAGACCCGGATGTTGTATCGCTCCGCGATGGTGCAGAAAATGGTAAAATACACCAAGTGGTCGCTGACGCTGTAAAAAATGACCTCGCCTTTACGGGAAATCTGGTAAATGTGATTGATGGCGCCTTGGACAAAACGTCGGTTCCCTCCCTTCATATCTCTCTGGCGTCAGCCTTTGACCTGCTGACATTGTAAAGATGGGAAACTTTTTGATGTCTTCCAAAAGAGTCTCATCTTTTCTTCGGTTCTCCTAACGGCCTGTGATAGAGGTGTTTATAGAAAACTCCCTGGGGGAAAACACCCAGGGAGTTTCGGGTAAACGATTGAGTGATAGGGCTCTAGGGGGACCAAGAAAAAACCCGTCGATTCATTTTCGACGGGTTTTCTTTCCTCAGAACGGCAGGTCGTCGTCGGGGGCGCCGGCATCGGACTGGGCGGGGGACTGAAAGGGCTGCTGTACGGGTGTTTGCGCAGGCTGGGGGGCGAATGGCTGGTGACCGGCCGATTGGGGCGCGAAGCTGCCCTGCGGGGAGCCCTGCTGTCCGGGATAACCGCCCTGGGTGCCGGCTTGCCCGGAGTAGCCGCCTTGGGAGCCGCCTTGCCCGGAGTAGCCGGCTTGTCCGGAGTAGCCGCCTTGCCCGGAATAACCGCCCTGGCCCTGCGGGGCGTCGGGGCGCTTGCCCAGGAGCTGGAGGTTGTCCACCTGGATTTCGGTAGTGAAGCGCTTATTGCCAGTCTGGTCGGTCCACTGGCGGGTGCGGATCTTGCCTTCGATGAAGACCTGACTGCCCTTGTGGACGAATTTTTCGATGAGGTCGGCGTTGCTACGCCAGGCAACGATGTTGTGCCATTCCGTGTTCTCGCGGGTTTCGCCGTTGCGGTCGCGATAGCGCTCCGTGGTGGCGAGACGGAAGGTGGCTACCTTGGTGTTGCCCTGGGGGCCTTGGGGATTGGAATCGAGGTAACGGATTTCGGGGTCATTTCCAACGTTACCGATCAGCATGACTTTGTTGAGTGCCATAATGCAATAGGTTTGGTCCTAACAAAGTTAGCAAAAAATCCGCAACATCGCATCCCGGTCGGGCGCTTCTGAAGTAAAAATCGAATACCCTGCCACGGCCTGGTACAGCAGCCAGCGGAGACCGGAAACATAAGCCCGTCCGCGGCCCGCTAGGACCGGCGTCCGGTAATTGGCTTCGAGGATCACGGCGTCCGGGAAATCCGGTAAGCCTTCCATCGGCCCGGGAACGGTATAGATGACCAGGTCCGCCCGGGGAACGGCCCCTTGGGAAGGGCTCCAGGACCCGGAATCCGACCCCCCAAGTTCTTCGACCGGCATCCAGCCGCAACCCAGTTCGGCGGCAAGGGATGAGGCGCGGGAGGGAGTGCGGTTGACGAGCGTCACGCGGCAACCCAACCGGAGGGCGGCCACTGCCGCGGCACGGCCGGCGCCGCCGCAACCTACGACCAGCGCCTCGGATACCGGTATTCCGGTTTCCTGGACGGACAGTACCACGCCGTCGACATCCGTGTTGTATCCGACAATACCGTCAGGCGTCTTCACCGCCAGGTTCACGGCCCCGCACAGGCGGGCGCTGTCCGAAAGGACATCGACCGACCGGAAAGCGTCCAGTTTGAAGGGGGCGGTGATGTTGATGCCGTCGTACCCGTCCAGGAAGCGCTGCCAGGAGCGTCCGAAGTCGGCCCCTTCAATCAGGTCATAGGGATATCGTCCCCCATAGGCCGCTTCGAACAGCCGGGGACTCAGGGAGCCGGCGACGGGATTGCCGATGAGGCCGAAACGTCTCATCGCCGATGGAGTAAGGTTTCATACAGGTAGGATCCGCCCCCGCAGAAGACGTCCACGATGACCTGGGACTCGTGGGAGAGCGTCGCGAAGATCATCCCCATCCCGAACGGAATGCCGTACAGGCTGGAAAGGGCGCCGGCGACGACCATGTGGAAGGCACCGAAGCCGCCGGGGACGGGAACGACCGAACTCAGGGCACCCGCGAACATCAGGAGCAGGGCGTCATCCATGCCGAGCGTGTCGATCTTGGCGAGGCTGTCGGCGAGTTCAGGACTGAGCCCCGTGGGGTCGATGCCCTGCAGGGACCACAGGATGCTGGCGCTCATGAGCCAGTACAGGACCCAGATGAGGGCGGTGTAGAGGACGAAGAGCCAGCCGTGCTCCATGTGCAGGCAGGACGACAATCCGTCGGCCATCCCTTTCAGGTAGCCCCAGATGCGGCCCCAGATGCGGCCCCGGTCACGGAGACGCCAGCACAGATACAGGAATCCGCCCATCAGCAGGATGGCGATGACTGCGATCCACCACAAATGGGCCTTTCCGGCTACGCCCGGGAGGATGGTTTCCGTAAAAAAGGTGCCGAAGCGGTCCCACATGAGTACGAGCGTCAGGACAAAGACGATGAAGAAGGAGGCCAAGTCCCACATCCGGTCCGCGATGACGGTGCCCAGGACCTTGTCGATGGGCGCGAGATGGCGTCCTTCCGCATCCCGGCCGGAATTCCGGGTCACGAAGATGGATCGGACCACTTCACCCACCCGCGGCAGCACCAGGTTCACGACCATGCAGATATTGTAGGCGTTCCAGCATGTGAGCCGCTTGGTGGCGGGGTCCACGGGCAGGATCTGCATCCGCCAGCGGAGGCCGCGGATATAGAGTACCAGGGCTCCGAAAGCCATGGACAGGAGTACGTATCCCCAACGGCAATGCTGCAGGGCGGTCGCGAAATCCGCCCAGTTCACGCTCCGGAACGAGAAGTACAGCAGCGCCGCTGAAACGCTGATCCAAAGGAGGTACTTGCCGGTATTCTTCAATTTCTTGCCCATTGCTGATGCAAAGTTAGTGGAAAATCCCCAAATAATGTATAAATTTGTAGGTTAATGGAAAAATGCGTCCGTATGAAATCCATCCTGGGCATCGGAAACGCCCTCACCGACATCCTCGCCGTCCTTCCGGACGATTCGCTTCTCAGGAAGTATCATCTTCCGCTGGGCAGCATGCAGCACGTGGATATGGAGACGGGCGACCGGATCTGGGATGCCCTGAAAGAATACGGCGTCAAGTATGTCCCGGGCGGTTCCGCCGCCAACACCATCACCTGCACGGCCATCTTCGGAATGCCTTCCGGTTACATCGGCAAGATCGGCAATGATGACCTGGGCAACCTCTTCAAGAGCACGATGGAGCAGTACGGCGTCCGTGCCCAGATGCTGTACGGGACCAAGTCCAGCGGCCGGTGCATGGTCTTCATCACCGGGGCCAACGCCGAGCGTACCTTTGCCGACTACATGGGCGCCACCCTGGAACTGGGTCCGGATGACCTCGTCCCCGAGATGTTCGAGGGCTACGACTATTTCCACATCGAAGGCTACCTCGTGCAGAACCAGGAACTCATCGCCAAGGCCGCCCGGCTGGCAAAGGGAGCAGGCTGCACCGTCTCCATCGACATGGCCTCCTACAACGTCGTCGAATCCAACGACGCCTTCTTCCACAACCTGGTGGAGAACTACGTGGACATCGTCTTCGCGAACGAGTCGGAAGCCAAGGCCTTCACCAAGCTGGAGCCGCGCGAGGCGGCGGACGAAATCGCCCGCCACTGCCAGATCGCTGTCGTGAAGGTGGGCAAGGACGGGTCGATGGTCCGGTCCGGGGACGAATTCCATTTCATCGAGCCCAAGCCGGCGAATCCGGTGGACGCCACCGGCGCCGGAGATACCTACGCCGCCGGGTTCCTTTATGCCCATTCGCTCGGGATGCCGCTCCGCGTCTGCGGGGAAATCGGCTCCATCATCGCCGCGAAGGTGGTCGAAGTCATCGGCACCAAGATCGACATTCCGCGCTGGAAGGACGCCAAACTGGAAATCCGTGAACTCATCGCTGCCAACACACCATAGACTATGCTGGATTCGGTCAAAGATATGCTCAGGCGCCACAGCCTGAAAAAGAACGCCTCGCCGGAGCCGACGGGATTCGTCCCGCTGAGCGATATCCGCTCTGCCGTCGCGTTCATCGACGTGGAGGACACCTCGTTCAACGAGTGCAAGAACTCGTTGCTGCTGTTCTTCCGCGAACATAACATCAAGGGGGACATCTTCTTCTTCGACTTCCGGAAACTTACGGAAGGGGAGCGTCTCATCACGAGCATTACGACCACCGTCCTCAAGAAGGACCTCAACTGGTATGGCAAACCCTCCAACGAGAAAGTCGCCCTGATGCTGAACGGCGAGCCCGACCTTTTCATCTCGCTGCTTCCTTTCAACGACTACCCCCTGGAATTCATGGCCAAGTGTTCCCGCGCCCGGTTCAAGATCGGCCGGGTCCAGCTGCCGGGCGATACCTTCGACCTCGTGATCAAGGACCCCGAGGACCGCAAGCTCAATGAAGCCGAGGTCTGCAAGGAACTGATCAAGTTCATGGGCAAGATCCGATGATCCAATACCTGATTGTTTTCCTGATCTCGATGGTGCCGCTCATTGAGCTGCGCGTGGCCGTCCCGTACGCCGTCGGCATGGGCCTGCCCCTTGTTCCCTCCTGTATCATCGCTGTCCTCGGGAACATGCTGCCGGTTCCCTTCATCTTCCTGTTCGCCCGCCGCATCCTGGAGTGGGGAAAGGATAAGAAATATATCGGCAAGTTCTTTACCTGGTGCCTGGAAAAAGGCGAGAAGGGGGGACGCAAGTTGGAAGAAAAGGCCGGCCGCGGCCTGTATGTCGCCCTGCTGCTCTTCGTTGGTATCCCGCTTCCCGGGACGGGCGCCTGGACAGGTACCCTCGCCGCCAGCATCCTGGACATGGATTTCAAAAAAAGCGTCTTATACGTGCTTCTCGGCGTCCTGCTGGCAGGGGCGATCATGCTCCTGGGTTCCCTGGGCGTTTTCGGAGCCATCAACTTCCTGAAATAAACCACACGAAACTATGACACTGAAACGATTCATCCTCTGGAGCGCATCGCTCCTTCTCGCCGCGAACTGCCTGACGGGCTGCCTTGCCGGCAAATTCATGACGAACTATGCCCTCAAGCCTGCGCAGCACGGTGAGGCCGATATCGAACGCACCCGCGCCAAGGCCGATTCCCTGGCTCCCGGCGTGATGGCCTGGTACGACGACCTGCACCAGAAAGGCATCTTCAAGGACATTACCCGTACCGATCCTGACGGTTATAAACTGCACGCCGTATACGCTCCGGCCAAGGATCCGGCCAATGCCCAGGGTACCGCCATCATCGTCCATGGATATACCGACAACCATCTCGTCTTCATGTACCTCGTGCGCATGTACCGTGACGAGTTCAACTACAACGTGATGGTCCCGGATCTCCAGTACTTCGGCTATTCCGAGGGCGTGGCCGCCCAGATGGGCTGGCTGGACCGCCTGGATGTGGAAGACTGGGCTGTGGTCGCCCACGACATCTTCAAGGATGATTTCACCGTCGTGCACGGCGTGTCCATGGGCGCCGCCACCGCGATGATGATGAGCGGCGACGACCTTCCGTCCTATATCCGCGCTTTTGTCGAGGACTGCGGCTACTCTTCCGCCTGGGACCAGTTCGCCCACAATCTGAAAGACAGCTTCCATCTGCCCCCGTTCCCGATCCTGAACAGCGCCAGCATCGTGTCCAAGCGCCGCTACGGCTGGGGCTTCAAGGAGGCATCCTCCGTGAATCAGCTTGCCAAGTGCGACCGCCCGATGCTCTTCATCCATGGCGATGCCGACGACTTTGTCCCGGTGGATCATGTGTACAAGAACTACGCGGCCAAGACCCACGGCTACAAGGAGCTTTACGTCGTTCCCGGCGCCGTCCACGCGAATTCCTATGCGAAGGATCCCGCGAACTATACCTGGCGCGTGAAGTACTTCCTCCAGCGCGTGAAAAACGGAACGGTCAAGTAATTTACGCGTGCCGCTGGCGGACGGCTTCGAAGAGGAGGATGGCGGTGGAGACGGAGACGTTGAGGCTGTCCAGCCGGCCGAGCATGGGGATGCGGATGTGCGCATCCGCGGCATCCCGCCAGATCTGAGTGAGACCGGTGGATTCGGTACCCATCACGAGGGCCGTTCCGCCGGTCATATCCGTATCATAGTACCAGGAAGAATCCTGCAGCTGGGCCGTGAGGATCCGGATGCCCCGGGCGCGGAGCCAGGCGATGGCTTCCTCCGAGGTGGTGCATACGGTGGGAACCGTGAAAATGCCGCCGAGGCTCGCGCGGATGAGATTCGGGTTCCACAGGTCCGTGAGCGGGTCGCAGACGACGACCGCATCGGCCCGCGCTGCGTCCGCGCTGCGGAGGACGGCGCCGAGGTTTCCCGGCTTTTCCACGGACTCCAACACGACGACGAGCGGATGCTCGGACAGTTCCAAGTCTTCCAGGCCGATGTCCCGGCGCTCCACCTCGGCGATGATCCCTTCCGTACTTTCCCGATACGCAACCTTCCGGTACAGCGCTTCAGGAATCTCGATCAAGAGCGGAATGTCCCCGGAGGGGGTGAACCTTCCGGGCGCATCGACCTTTTTTTTAGCGCCCGGAAGGTTTACCCCCTCCGGGGTCGGCCCTGCGAGCTCCGGACAGACGAAGAGGGTCCGGACCCGGAAGCCGGCTTCCAGGCAGTGCTCCAGTTCGCGCCGTCCTTCCACCACGAAAAGACCCTGCTCCCGCCGCGCCTTGGATTTCTCCTGCAGCAGGAGCAGATTCTTGATTTTCGGATTCTGCGCCGATGTGATGGTTTCTATCCTCAAAACTTCTCAGGCCTCATCGTCGGGAAGAAGAGGACGTCCTGGATGGCGTCGTTGCCCGTCATGAACATGGTGAGGCGGTCGATGCCGATGCCGATGCCGGAGGTCGGCGGCATGCCGTACTCGAGTGCACGCACGAAGTCGTAGTCGATGTACATCGCCTCGTCGTCACCCTTGGACTTGAGGGCGGCCTGCTCCTCGAAACGCTCCAGCTGGTCGACGGGGTCGTTCAGCTCGGAATAGGCGTTCGCGAGTTCCTTGCCGGCGACGAAGAGCTCGAACCGCTCGGTGAGCGTATCGTCATAGCGGCAGCGCTTGGTAAGCGGGGACATCTCCACCGGATAATCGATGATGAACGTAGGCTGGACAAGGTTCTTCTCGCAGTATTCGCCGAAGATGGCGTCGATGAGCTTGCCCACACCCATTTCCGGAGTGACTTCCACGTTCAGTTTCTTGCAGGTTTCGCGCAGCTGCGCTTCGTCCATGCCCTTCACGTCCACGCCCGCGTATTCCTGGATGGCATCCAGGATGCGGAGCCGGCGGAAAGGTCCCTTGAAGGAGATTTCGTTCCCGGCGATGACCTTGTCGGTGCCGCCGGTCGCGACGGCCACCTGCTCGAGCATCTTCTCGGTGAAGTCCATCATCCAGTTGTAGTCCTTGTAGGCCACGTACAGCTCCACGCAGGTGAACTCCGGGTTGTGGGTCTTGTCCATGCCCTCGTTGCGGAAGTTCTTCGCGAACTCGTACACGCCCAGGAAGCCGCCCACGATGAGGCGCTTCAGATACAGCTCATTGGCGATCCTCAGGTACATGTCCACGTCCAGGGCGTTGTGGTGCGTGATGAACGGACGGGCCGTGGCGCCGCCCGGGATGGGCTGGAGGATCGGGGTTTCCACCTCCAGGCAGCCGGCTTCGTCGAAGTAGCGGCGCATCGTGGAGATGATCTTGGCCCGCTTGACGAAGGTTTCCTTCACTTGCGGGTTCACCACGAGGTCCACATAGCGCTGGCGGTAGCGGAGCTCCGGGTCCTCGAAACTGTCATGGACGGTGCCGTCGGCATCGGTCTTCACGATGGGGAGGACGCGGAGGGACTTCGAAAGGACAGTGAGTTCCTTCGCATGGACGGACAGCTGGCCGGTCTGGGTGATGAAGGCGAAACCCTTGATGCCGATGATGTCGCCGATGTCCAGGAGTTTCTTGAAGACGGTGTTGTACAGGGTCTTGTCCTCGCCGGGGCAGATTTCGTCCCGCTTGACATATACCTGGATGCGTCCCGCATAGTCCTGCAGCTCCATGAAAGAGGCTGCGCCCATGATGCGGCGGGACATGATGCGCCCGGCGATGCACACGTCGTTGAAATTGCCTTTCTCAGGGTCGAAACCCTCCGCGATTTCCACGGTCGTGGTATTGATGGGATAAAGGGGTGCCGGATATGGATTGATGCCCAGTTCACGGAGCCGGAGAAGGGACTCCCGGCGGCCGCGTTCCTGCTCGTTCAGTTCGGTTGTAGATGCCATAGGAATTTATCAATGAAAACGTTGACGGTTTTTTGCGGATACAAAGGTACGAAAAACCTCTTACAAATTGATAAACCTTGGATTTATTTATAGAAAAGTTTCAAAAATGTTGGGAAAATTAGATAATTCTGCTTAATTTTGCGTTTGTATACGATAGTGTCTACACCGGAACATGGGTCCGGTGGGCCCAAAAAGGGCCACTTGACGCGTCGGCATACCTTAAATTTTATATGTAGAACGCAACAACAATTCTTATCATATGAAAAAAAGCTTAACACTGATTCTCGCCGTTGCGCTGGGTGCCCAGGTGGCGTTCGCGCAGCAGAGCACGACCGATCCCAGCGTGGAGTTCAACCCCCACTGGTACGGCCAGATCCAGGGCGGTGCCGGTTACACCATCGGCGAAACCGCGTTCAAGGACCTGATTTCCCCTGCCGGAGCCCTCTCCCTGGGTTATCAGTTCAATCCTGTCCTCGGCGCCCGCTTCAACGTCGCCGGCTATCAGGGCAAGGGCGCTGTCGTTGCTCCGCTCGAGGTGTACAAGTTCAACTACGTCCAGGGCGCATTTGACCTCACCGTCAACCTGGCGCAGCTCCTTGGCTACAAGCATGACCGCGTATTCAATCCGTTCGTGTTCGTCGGTGGCGGTGCCGCCTACGGCTTCAAGAACGGAGCGAACAACGTCACCAAGACCAACCCGAAGGAGTACTTCGCCCTCCTGTGGGAGAAGAGCCTCATCACGCCGGTCGCCCGCTTGGGCCTGGGTGCTGACTTCCGTCTGAGCGACGCTGTCGCCCTCACCCTCGAGGTGAACGACAACATCCTCTCCGACAAGTTCAACTCCAAGAAGGTCGGTCATCCCGACTTCCAGTTCAACGCCCTCGCCGGCTTGAAGATCAACTTCGGCAAGACCACCCGTCCTTGCGCCAAGTACTTCGCCGAACTTGCCGCCGCTGAGGCTGCCGCTGCTGCCCTGAAGGCCCAGCAGGAAGCCGAGCGTGCCGCGAAGCTCGCTGCCGAGAAGGCCGCCGCCGAGAAGGCCGCCGCTGAGAAGGCTGCCGCCGAGAAGGCTGCCGCCGATGCCGCTGCCGCCGAGAGACTCGCTGCCGAAATGCGTCAGGTGAACACCTTCTTCGTGATCAACTCCGCCGTCATCTCCGACGAGGAAGCCGCGAAGCTCGTCCGCTACATCGACTGGCTCAAGGCCAACCCGGACGTGAACGTCGCCATCGCCGGTCACGCTGACAAGGGCACCGGTAACGCCCGCATCAACCAGCGTCTGTCCGAGGAGCGTGCCGCCGCCGTCAAGGCCTTCCTCCTGGAAAGAGGTATCGCCGAGTCCCGGATCGTCTCCGTCGTCGCCAATGGCGACCGTGTCCAGCCGTTCGCCGAGAACGACCTGAACCGCGTGGTTATCAGCACCATCAGATAATCAATTAACTCTTAATTCTATACCAACTTTATGAAAGTCAAATTCACCAAACTTGCAGCGTTGCTCCTCGCCGGAGCCGCACTGCTCGCTGCTGGATGTACCGACTACGAAGTCGACATCCAGAATGTTGACAAGAAGGTTGATGCACTGGCCGCCAAGACCGTTGCCGACCTGGAGGCTCAGGCCGACGCCCTCCGGGCCATGATCAACACCCTTGACAACGATCTTACCAATGACATCAGCAAAATCGAGGATGACGTTGAGGCGCTTCAGGGCGCTCTCGATGACCTGAACTCTGATTTTAACAAGGCCATTGAGCGCATCAAGGCCCTTGAGGATGCCGACGAGAACTTCCAGAAGGCCGTTGAAGAACTGGGCAAGAAGTATGACAAGCTTGCCGAGGAGAAGGCTGACAAGACTGCTCTTGACGCTGTCAAGAACGAACTCGAAGCCCTCATCAATAGCGAGATTGCCAAACTCGACGACCGTATGAAGGATGCCGAGGCTGCTATCAAGGAGATGAAGGAGACCACCATCCCCGCCATCAACAAGCAGATCGAGGATCTCCAGAACCTCAAGCTCGACGCTTCTACCTTCGAGGCTTACAAGGAAGCTACCGCTACCACGATCTCCCTCATGCAGGATGCCATCGACGAGCTTGCCGCTGCCGACGAGGATTTCCAGGAGAAGATCGATGAGATCATCGCCAAGTTCGACGACTATGTGCTCACCTCCACCTTCGAGGAGTTCGTGAAGATCGCCGCTACCAAGGAGGAACTCGAGGACATGGAGAACACCCTCAAGACCTATGTCGACGGTAAGGTCAAGGACGTCAAGGACGAGCTTGACAAGGTCAAGGAGGACATGGGCAAACTTGACGAGCGTGTCGTGAATCTCGAGAATACCGTCAGTGACATCGTTGACGAACTCGCTTTCGCCGAGGGTGACCTCCAGGGTTACATCGACGATGCCGCCGCCAATGCCCTCGAGAGTGCCATCGCCTATGTTGACGAGCAGATCGCTGCCATCAAGGATTCCCTGATGTACTACATCACCGACATCTACAACCTCCTCTTCGCGAACCTCCAGCGCATCCAGAGCGTTGTCTTCGTTCCGACGCACGACGACCTCAAGATGAACATGAACGTTTCCATCATCACCCAGGATGCGGTGAACGAGGAGACCGGTGAGACCGAGAAGGTCGCTTTCTACTATGGCCAGCCTACCGAGGTGACCTACAAGATCACCCCGACCGAGTACGCCGAGTGGCTTGCTTACTATGTGAACAACTATGCCCTCGACAAGGCTATGTCTCAGCTCTACAAGGAGTATCTTGACTACAGCATCCCTGCTGTCTTCTTCGATGTGAAGCCGCTTCAGACCCGTGCTGACGAGGAAGAAGAGGAGACTCCCGAACTCGCCATCCTCGGTGTCGTCAATTCCGACAATGAGACTGGTGAAATCACCTTCCTCGTGGAGCCTTACGGCATTGCCAGCCCCGAGTTCATCGCCAACGCCAACAAGCCGTCCTACGAATTCGCGCTTGGAATGATGGACGATGAAGATAACTTTACGCCTCTTACTGCCTATAATATCGATACGGATGAAAGTGGAGACGTCGTGGGTGAGAACTTCCTGGGTGTTCTGTATTACCTCTTTGGTTTGGAAGGCTATACCATCCCTGTATGGAAGTTCGAGGATCATATGATGTATGAGCTTCGCAAGCCCTTCGCTGCCAGCCTGACCGTTTACTGCCCGGATGCCGACAACTTCGGCCTCTACATGGACGGTTGGACGGAAGGTTCCAGCGGTGATCTGGAGATGGATGAGTACTTCATCATGTCCAACGAGGTCTCTTCTACCTACAGCGTGCTCTATCCGGTTGTCATGACGATGGATATCCTTCCTGATCCGTACAAGCCGGAACTCGACGAGAACGGTGAGCCCGTTCTGGACGAGGATGGTTATCACGTGATGGTCGAGGCTCTCCCTGATTATCAGAGACTTCCTTATTCCTCTCTCCGTGAGAACCCGATCGGTGAGGATCCTGCCCAGGAGCCGAAGGGTTACCGTGTCGTCCTCGATCAGGCTGTCCCGGCCATCTCCGTCAACGGTGGCGAGCCGATGATGCTTGAAGAGGCTTCCGATAAGTACAACCTCTATTATCCGAGCTTCTACATCGAGCCGGTTGAGTTCTCTTATGACAAGGGTACCGCCGAGTCCGTCGACGAGGAGAACTTCATCGTCTCCCAGCCGGAAGGCTATCTCTATGAGGATGTCCAGTTCGAGGAAGATGGTCCTACCTTCGACCTCTACGAGATTCCGCTCGACAAGTATGCCGAGGTTGAGATGAATCCTGATAAGAGCGCCGCTGAGCGCCGTGAGGCTGTCGGTAACATCATTACCGGTACCTATACCTTCACTTCCTTCCTGGGTTCCTTCAGCGCTGACGGCCAGGTTGAGATCACCAAGCCGCTCGGCTCCGTGGATCTCGACGCCAAGATCGTCTGGACTTGGGCTCTGGATGCCGACGTCGACCACGCCAACTTCTACGAGGATGCCGAGATGCCTTACAGCCGCAAGGCTTACGAGGTCAACATCGACGAGGAGGATGCCAAGTCCCTCGAGGACAACCTCGCTGTCACCATCCAGGATTTCTCCAAGCTCGAGCCTACTTCCCTCAAGGTCACCTATGTTGACGCTGAAACCGGTGAGGAAGTCGACGCCACCCAGGATCTCGTGATCGAGAACGTCACCATCACCGAGGACGGCAAACTGCTTGCTGACTTCTCCAACTTCCTGTGGGATACCGTCTACACCATCGTCGCCGAGTACGAGCTTGAGTCCGCTCTCATCACTGTGAACGGCACGCTCACCACTGTCGACCGTAACCGTGAGAAGGTCGTCATCGGCCCGATCGAGCACACCTTCATCATCAACGGTGAGGAGTACTATGACGGTTACTATCACTGGACCAGCGATCCTCTCTATGGCCCGATCTTCAAGGCCTTCGACGAGGAGAGTGTCATCAATGTCGAGGACAACGTCGACTTCGAGTATGACGCTGCTCAGGATGAGTTCAACGCGAGCGAACTCGAGGGCAAGCTCAAGGCTGCTGCCGATGCCGGTACCGCCAAGGGTTATGTCGACATCAAGAACGCCGAGGATACCGACGTCTATGCCTGGACCATGAAGTCCTTCACTTCCAGCGTCCTCGCTGGCGAGATCTTCAACAGTGGCGAGCGTTCCGCTGACGATCCGAACCTCTGGCTCGGCAACACCGTCACCCGCAACATCACCACCTACATCGGTGAGGAAGTGGAATTCCAGTTCATCTTCAACTACAAGGTTCCGGACTACAACTTCCTGCACCTGCGCTTCTACACCTTCAACAAGGATAAGGAAGTGGATGGCCTCATTCAGCAGCTTGACTTCGCTGACAACGACGGTTCCGTTCTCTGGTGGTCTCAGGTCTACCCGTCCTACTTCACCACTGTCAAGGAAGAGGGTACCAACGAGACCGATGCTCAGAATCGCGTCAGCAACCGTTATGCCCTTGCTGATTACGATGTCGCTTACATCAACCTCGCCGAACTCGCGTTCAACGTCGTTGACGAGAACGATGACATCATTGAGGATGCCCAGCTCGAGGAACTCGGCCTGAACGTCAAGTTCGTCTACACCGACGAGACGCAGGGTGAGAAGGAACTTCCTGAGGTTGACAAGATCGATCCTGAATTCCTCCTCTACGAGAGCCTGTGGGTTGACAATACCATCTTCTACTACAGGACCAATGAGAAGAAGTTCATCCCGGCCCTCGGTCAGCTGACCCTCACCTCCGGTGACTATGACTTCCCGGTTGCTACCCGCTTCGAGTTCCCGAAGAACTCCGTCAAGTTCCCTGAGGAAGTGCTCGACTACAGCACCTACGCCATGGTCCGCTGGACTCCGTTCAAGGAGCCTGTTGCCAACGGCTTCACCATTGTCCTCGACGAGAACAAGATCTACCGTGAGCCTCTGTTCAAGGGTATGTTCCTCCAGGACAACCGTCCGACCGGTGTCTCCTTCTATGTGATCAAGGATGGTGAGTGGGTTGTCGGTGACGCCGCTGAGAATGCGACGGCTGCCAGCAAGTCCAACGGTTACATCAGCGGCATTGCTGCCAACGATGCTTACCACATCACCACTGACTTCGTCTATGACACCACCGGTATCCCGAACGAGCTCAAGAAACTCCTGTCCGTCGAGGTTGAGAACGGTGTCCCGTACGTGGTCTACAACTACACTTCCGAGGTCCAGTTCCACGGCGTCATCACCCTCCCGGTGGTCGTGAAGCTCGAGAATCCTTGGCAGGAGCAGCTCAAGTTCGTCTACAATGTTACCATCAAGGGTGTTGGTGACTAATCCCAAGCGAACTCCATGAAATCGGGCCGGTCCTTTCGGGGACCGGCCCTTTTTTTATTTCGCCTTTCTTCTTATCTTTGTTTTCGGTTAGAATGATTGATCTATGAAGAAGTCCGTTTATCTTATGCTGGCCGTCCTTACCGGCCTCTTCGTTTCCCAGAGCAGTTTTGCCATTCAGGATCCGGATGTTCCGGGTACCAAGCTGATTACTTTCCAGGCTGGTGGAGGTCCCGGGTTCGGGGGGCTCGTTTCCGGCAACATCGCCATTGCAAATCTGGGCGCCACTCACTTGTATGGCGGTCTGCAGCTGGGCGTCGATCTTCACAGCGGATATGGTTCCAAGCGGACGGATCTTTCACTGGCACCACGGATTACCCTGGGATTCAACCTTTCCCGGGTGGTCGAATTGCATTTCGGCGGTCTGGCCGGCATCGCGATGCGGAAGATCTCTTCGACCGGTTTCTCTCCGGATCCTTCGCTCCTGTTCTGCTATGGCGGTCTGGGCGGTTTCCGCTTCAATATTTCCCCGTCCGTAGGCATCATCCTGGAAGGCTGCTATTCCAACTGTATGCCGTATGGTACGGGCGGCATCGCCTTGCGGTTCTAGGCTAATACGCTACATACCAAAGAATTGGCCGGGTCTCCTCCCCAAGAGACCCGGCCGGTATATAAAACGAACTTAACAAATAGACACGAATTAACTTCGATGTCCAATGCAAAGATAGATTCTTTTACTCAGATAAGCAACAAATTTACGGATTTCAAGTAAAATAAATTATTTTACTTATAAATTAAAAGATTTTACTTATTTCACGCTGAACGCGAAGACGCAGTGGCTGTGGTAGGTTTCGCCCGGACGGAGGATGACGGACGGCCAGTCTGCCTTGTTGGGGGAGTCCGGATAGTGCTGCGTTTCCAGGCAGATTGCGTGGCGCTGGTTGTACACGACGCCTTTCTTGCCAGTGACGGTTCCGTTCAGGAAGTTGCCGGAATACACCTGGATGCCGGGCTCGTCGGTATAGACCTTGAGGTCGATGCCGGAAGCGGGGCAATATAACTCGACAGCGACCTGGCTGAGGTCACCGGCGGTGTCCAGGACCCAGTTGTGGTCGTAGCCGTTGCCGTTGCGGACCTGCTCGTTGTCGGCCGTGATGCCGTCGCTGATCAGGTGGGCCGTCGTAAAGTCGAACGGAGTTTCGGCCACCGGAGCGATCTCACCCGTGGTCATGTACGTGTTGTCCACCGGCGTGTAGTTGGAGGCATTGACGTATAGGATGTCGTCCACGATGCTGTGGCCGGCCGGATCGCCGGACAGGTTGAAATAGGAGTGGTTGGTCATGTTGATGACCGTAGGGGCGTCGGTTGTGGCCTCGTAGGCAATCTCGATCTTGTTGTCGGCGGTGAGGGTGTAGGTGACGTACGCCTTGACTTCACCCGGGAATTTGTTGTCACCATCGGGGGAGACGCGGAGGAGCTTCACATGGGAAGCATCGGCCTCGACGCACTCATAGACCTGGTACTGCCAGCCGGTGGGGCCGCCGTGGAGGCAGTGCTGGAAGTTGTTCTGCGGCAGCTGGTACTCCGTTCCGTCGATGGTGATCTTACCCTGGTTGATCCGGTTCGCGTAGCGGCCGATGGCGGCGCCGAAGTCGGAGGCGTTGTTCTCCGGGAAGTAGTCAGTGATCTTGTCGAATCCGAGGACGACGTCCTGCATCTTGCCGTCCTTGTCCGGGACCATGATGGACACGATGCGGCCGCCGAAGTTGGTGATGCACACTTCCATACCGGCCTCGTTGGTGAGGGTGTAGAGGGCGGTGGGGGCGTCGTTGTAGGTTCCGATGAAGTCATCCGGATTCAGACCAGAAGCCGTGAGGACGGGTTCTTTTTTCTGGTTGCAGCCGGCGATGACAGCCGCTGCGAAGAAAAGGGTCAGTAACTTTTTCATATGCTTGTTTTGTTGTAGGGTCATCAGTTATACAAAGTTGCGAAATTTTTTCTATATTTGAGAGATTATTGGGAATAACGACGATAATTTTTAACTATAAAACACAAGACAAATGACTGAAACCAAAAAAAACAGTAATCTGGTAGCCATTATCACGATGTGTTTCATCTTCGCGATGATTTCCTTCGTGACCAATATGGCGGCCCCGTTCGGCAACATCTGGAAGGGCCAGTACAGCTGGGCCGGAATGATGGGCAACATGATGAATTTTGCCGCGTACCTGTTCATGGGTATCCCCGCCGGCAAGATGCTCCTCAAGGTGGGTTACAAGAAGACCACCCTCATCGCCTTGGCTACCGGCTTCGTGGGCATTGTGATCCAGTGGCTCTCCAGCCGTTCCTTCCTGGGCGGCAGCGCCGTGTATGTCTATCTCCTGGGCGCTTTCATCTGCGGTTTCTGCGTCTGCATGCTCAATACCGTGGTGAACCCGATGCTGAACATGCTGGGTGGCGGCGGCAACCGCGGTAACCAGCTGATCCAGACCGGTGGTACCCTGAATTCCCTGGTCGGTACCCTGACCCCGCTCCTGGTGGGTATCCTCATCGGCACGGTGACCGAGAATACCAAGATGTCCGACGTGGCTCCGCTGCTGTTCATCGCGATGGGCGTGTTCGCAATCGCTTTCGTGATCATCTCCCTGGTGAAGATTCCCGAGCCGGCTCAGGAGCGCAAAACCACGGTCTATGAGCACAGTGCGTGGAATTTCCGTCATTTCGTGCTGGGCGCCGTCGCCATCTTCTTCTATGTGGGTATCGAGATCGGTATCCCTGCCCAGGTGAACTTCTTCCTGTCCGATGCCTCTTCCCGGGGCGCCGGCATCCTGGTGAACGGTGCGGCCGTGGGCGGTGCCGTCGCTGCTGTGTACTGGCTCCTCATGATGATCGGCCGGTTCTGCAGCACCCTCATTTCTGGTAAGGTTTCCACCCGCACCCAGATGACAGTCGTGAGCACGGTGGCCATTCTCCTCGTCCTCGCCGCCATCTTCACCCCGAAGACCGTGACCATCAGCATGCCTGGCTACAGCGCTGCCGACGGTTTCACGATGTTCGACCAGGTTCCGCTGAGCTGCCTGTTCCTCGTCCTCTGCGGTCTGTGCACCTCCATCATGTGGGGCGCCATCTTCAATCTCGCCGTGGAAGGTCTGGGCAAGTACACCGAAGCCGCTTCCGGTATCTTCATGATGCTGGTGGTGGGCGGTGGCATCATGCCGCTCATCCAGGAATACATGGCCAAGGGGGTTGGCTACATGAACAGCTACTGGCTCGTCGTTGCGATGCTGGCCTATCTGCTCTACTATGCCCTCATCGGTTCCAAGAACGTGAACAAGGATATCCCGGTTGACTAATGAATATGGCACAAGATCTCGTAATCGGTATCGACGTAGGCGGCCAGACCGCCAAATGCGGCGTCGTGGACGCCCGTGGCAACCTCGTTGCCCAGACGGTCATCAGCTCGGAGAATACCACCAACGCGGAAGAATTCGTGTCGGCCCTCGCCGAGGCGCTGAACCGCATCATCGTGGAAGCCAAGGCCGAAGGTTGCATCCGCGGCATCGGAGTAGGTATTCCGAACGGTAACTTCTATACGGGGGTCGTGGAGAACGCCGTGAACCTCGTATGGGCCCAGGGCGGCAACATCCCGTTTGCCAAGATGCTCCAGGAGCAGATGAACGGCATCCCCGTGTCCCTGACCAACGATGCGAACGCCGCTGCGATGGGTGAAATGACCTACGGCGCTGCCCGCGGTATGAAGAACTTCATCATGATCACCCTTGGTACCGGTGTCGGTTCCGGCATCGTGATCAACGGGGAGGTGGTTTACGGACACGACGGATTCGCCGGCGAACTTGGCCACACCTGCGCCGTCCGCCACAACGGCCGCCGCTGCAACTGCGGCAAGGACGGCTGCCTGGAGACCTATGCCTCCGCTACCGGCGTCGCCCGTACCGCCCGCGAATGGCTGGACATGACCGACGAACCCTCGCTCCTGCGATCCTTGGACAAGATCAAGTCCAAGAACGTGTACGAGGCCGCGAAGGAAGGTGATAAGCTCGCCCTCCGTGTGTTCGAATACACCGGCCGCATCCTCGGCGAGAAGTTTGCGGACTTCATCGAGTTCTCCGCCCCGGAGGCCATCGTCCTCTTCGGCGGCCTCGCCCGTGCCCGTGAGTTCCTGGAGGAACCCATCCGCAAGGCGATGGACGAGAACGTCATTCCGCTCTGGCGCGGCAAGGTGAAGCTCGTCTTCTCCCAGCTCAAGGAATCCGACGCCGCCATCCTCGGCGCCTCCGCCCTGGCCTGGGAGCTGTAAAAGCCCATTTTTCCCGGCTTGGTATTTAGATAAAAGGACAGGGTCCGGACGACTTTTTTCGGAGTCCGGACCCTGTCCTTTTATCTATAATCGCGCAATCAGGCTACTTCTTGTACCGTACGGCGCACTGCTCGATGGGCAGGGCGGCCTTGTAGTTCGCGAGGTAGGCGTCAAAGCCGGCGACCTCCTCCGGAGTGGGGGCGATCTCTTCGCCGGTGTTGCCTGCGAAGACCACCTGCTCCAGGAAGTCGGGGAGGCTCAGGCCGGCGGGATTGTTCACGAGGAAGGAACCCAGCAGGGCAATGCCCCAGGCGCCGCCTTCGCCCGCCGTCTCCATGACGGAGATGGGGGAGTTCAGGGCAGCGGCGAGGATGCGTTGTCCCACGCCCTTGGTCTTGAACAGGCCGCCGTGGCCAGTAATCCGGTCCACCTGCACTTTTTCGTCCTTGAACAGGATGTCGTTGCCCAGCTTGAGCACGCCTACGGCGCCGCACAGGTGCGCCCGCATGAAATTCGCGAGGTTGAACTTGTCGCCCGCGGAGCGGATGAACATCGGACGGCCTTCCGCGAGGCCGGTCACAGGCTCTCCGGAAATGTAGTTGAACGAAACGAGTCCGCCGCAGTCGGCGTCTCCCGTCAGCGCGTGGTTGTACAGTTTGCCGAAGATCGTGCCCATGTCCACAGGTACCCCCAACAATTCCTGATACTCACGGAACAGACCCACCCAGGCGTTCAGGTCCGACGTGCAGTTGTTGCAGTGGACCATCGCGACGGGTGCGCCGTCCGGCGTGGTGACCATGTCGATGACCTCGTACGGCTGGGACAGGTCCTTCTCCATCACAATCATCGAGAAGGAGGAAGTTCCGGCGGATACGTTGCCCGTACGCGGCTTGACTGCGTTCGTGGCGACCATGCCGGTACCTGCATCGCCTTCCGGCGGGCAGAAGGGAACGCCAGCGGCAAGGTTTCCGGTCGGATCCAGCCGGAGGGCGCCGTCCTCGGTGAGGACGCCGGCGCTTTCGCCTGCGAGCAGCACCTTGGGCAGGATGTCGCGCAGTTTCCAGGGATAGCCCTTGGGGGCCACGAGGCAGTCGAAGGCCTCGATCCGCTTTTCATCGAAGTCGCGGGTTGTGGCGTCGATGGGCATCATGCCCGACGCGTCACCCACACCCAGCACCTTGCGTCCGGTGAGTTTCCAGTGGATGTAACCGGCGAGCGTGGTGAAGAAATCGACGTCCTTCACGTGCGGCTCCCCGTCCAGGATGCACTGGTAAAGGTGGGACAGGCTCCAGCGGAGGGGCATGTTGAAGTTGAACAGTTCCGACAGCTCCTTGGCCGCGGCCCCCGTGTTGGTGTTCCGCCAGGTGCGGAAGGGGACGAGCAGGCGCTCGGCGGCGTCGAAGGCCATATAGCCGTGCATCATCGCGCTGATGCCGATGGCTGCGAGCGAGGTGATCTCCACGCCGTAGTGGTGCCGGACATCCCGGCGCAGGTCGGCGTAGCAGTCCTGCAGGCCGTTCCAGATGGCTTCCAGGCTGTAGGTCCACAGGCCGTCCACCAGCTGGTTCTCCCACTCGTGGCTGCCCTGTGCGATGGGCTTGTGCTCAGGATCGATGAGCACCGCCTTGATGCGGGTCGAGCCGAACTCGATGCCGAGCACGGCTCTTCCCTCGGTAATTACGGATTTGGCGTCCATCCTACTTCAGTGCTTTGTTCAGCAGGTAGTACACCTCGTTCATGCGCAGTTCGCGCTTGAATTTGTGGATGGTGGTATCCTTGCCGATGTGGAGGAATTCGATGCCGGTGAATTCGGCGAAGTCGCCCCAGTATTCGGCCGTAATGTCATAGCTGAAGGCCGAATGGTGGGTTCCGCCGGCCAGGATCCAGGCACAGGCGCCGATTTCGAAGCTGGGACGCGGGATCCAGAGGGCCGATGCCACGGGAAGCTTGGGCATGGGTTTGGGCTCGATGCAGTCCACATCCTGCACGATGACGCGGAAGCGGTTCCCCAGGTCCACGATCGTGGCCTTGGAACCGGGGCCGGTCTTGGACGTGAACACCAGGCGGGCGGTGGGCTGCTTGCGGATGCCGATACCCAGGAAGTGGACTTCCAGCTTCGGCTTGTCGCTCGCGATCATGGGGCTTACCTCCAGCATGTGGCTCTGCAGGCAGGAGCTCTTTTCCCCGTCGAAGTTGAGGGTGTAGTCCTCCAGGAAGGAGTTTCCGCCCGGAAGGTCCTGGGACATCACCCAAAGAGTGCGCTGCAGGCAGGCCGTCTTCCAGTCGCCTTCTGCGCCGAAGCCGTAGCCTTCGACCATCAGGCGCTGGCAGGCCAGGCCGGGAATCTGGTCGAATCCGACGAAGTCCGGATCGTTGATGTCGGCATCACCCAGGTCGTCGAAGTTCGTGGTGAAGGCGGTAGCGCCTTTGTCGGCGAGGATGCGGCGAAGGGCAATCTCTGCACGGGCCGCGTTGCGGACCTTCTCCCAGTATACTTCTTCACCGGTTTCGTCGATCTTGATGGTGTAGCTCTTCTTGTATTCTTCCACCAGGGCTTCGGTCTCTTCGGGGGTGACCTTCTTCCAGTAATCCATCAGATTGGACACGGGGCAGTAGTCCACGTGATACCCGAGGCGCTGCTCGAACTCGACGCGGTCACCGTCGGTGACGGCCACGTTGTTCATGTTCATGCCGAACATCAGGCAGCAGACGTTCCGGGCATCGGCCAGGGCGGCGCTCACGCGGGCGAAGATGGCGATGCGGCGCTGGGCTTCAGGGTCTTTCCAGTAACCCACTACCACCTTGCGGGGCACTCTCATGCGGGCGCAGATGTGGCCGAACTCGATGTCGCCATGGGCGCTCTGGTTCAGGTTCATGAAGTCCATGTCGATGCTGTCCCAAGGAATCTCCGCATTATACTGGGTGTGGAAGTGGAGCAGCGGTTTCTTCAGGTCCTGCAGGCCCTTGATCCACATCTTGGCCGGGGAGAAGGTATGCATCCAGGTGATGACGCCCACGCACTTGTTGTCGTTGTTGGCGGCGTTCATCACGTCCTGCACCTCCTTGCTGGAGTTGGCCGTACCCTTGTAGACAATCTTGACGGGAATGTTGCCGGAAGCGTTCAGACCTTCGACCATTTCCTTGGAATGGCCGTCGACGGCCACCACGGCGTCGCCACCGTACAGCAGCTGTGCACCGGTGACCCACCATAATTCGCAATTTTCAAATGCCATGATATTCAGTGTTTTAGTGTTTTATGTTTATTTTTTCTTCTGCCCATAGTAGGCGTTGGGGCCGTGTTTGCGGCTATAGTGCTTCTCGATGAGGTGCCCGTTCATCGAGGGAGCGGAGTTGGACTCGTAAGGGTTGCGGTTGGCACCGATGAAGTCCTTGTTGACGCTCATCGCGATGAAGGCCATCTTGGCGACCTCCTCCAGGACGACGGCGTTGTGGACGGCGTTGTCGGCGTCGGTACCCCAGGCGAAGGGACCGTGGTTCTTGACCAGGACCGCGGGGGTATCGGCAGGCTTCATTCCCTTGAAGCGTTCGACGATCACGTTGCCGGTTTCCTTCTCGTACTCGCCGAAGACCTCTTGCTTGGTCATGTCGCGCGTGCACGGGATATCATCGTGGAAATAATCGGCGTGGGTAGTGCCGAGGCTCGGGATGTCATGACCGGCCTGGGCCCAGGCGGTGGCGAAGGTGGAGTGCGTGTGCACGACACCTCCGATTTCCGGGAAGGCCTTGTACAGGACGACGTGGGTGGGGGTGTCGGAGGAGGGCCTGAGAGAGCCCTCCACGACATTTCCTTCCAGATCCACGACCACCATGTCGGACGGTTTCATATTGTCATACGACACACCGGACGGCTTGATGACCACAAGGCCGGATTCCCGGTCGATGGCGCTCACATTGCCCCAGGTGAAGAGCACGAGGCCGTGCTTCACGAGGTCCAGGTTGGCCTTGCAGACCTTTTCTTTGAGTTCTTCCAACATGGCCTACCAGAAATAGATGTAGAACGCCACGGTGAAGGCCAGGATGATGACGGTGTGGACGATGTCCCACTTGTTCCAGGAGGCGCGGGTCTCGGCCTTCTGCTCAGGCGTGGCAGTGCCGAAGCACAGGCCCTGGACCTGCTCCGGAGCGGGTTTCTTCGTGCACAGGGTGATGACGATCGCGAGGGCGATGCAGAACAGGAACATCCAGACGCAGAACGCATAGACGTTCATCTCGTTGAAGATGTAGGTGAAGGCGTTGTGGGCCTCCGGGTTGATGATCATCGTGAAGAGGCGGGTGAAGCCCAGGACGAGACCCACGATGAGGGTCCACATACCGGCCTTCGGGGAGGTCTTCTTCCAGCTGATACCCAGGAGGAACACGGCGGCGATGGCCGGGGCGAGGAGGCTCTGGACGCTCTGGATGTAGTTGTACAGGCTCTTGCCCATCCGCTGGATGACGAAGATCCACAGGACGCCGAGGACCACGACCACGACGGTGGCGATACGGCCGATGGTGACGAGCTTCTTCTCATCGGTCTCCGGGTGCTTGCGCTTGTAGATGTCGATGGTGTACAGCATCGCGGAGGAGTTGTACAGGGAGGCGAGGGAGCTCATGAGGGCGGCGAGGATACCGCAGATCACCACGCCCTTCAGGCCCACAGGCAGGAGGGTGTTGACGAGCATCGGGAAGGCAATGTCCGGGTTGGCGACGGTGCCGTCGGCCTGGAGACCGAGGGCGGCCGCGAGCTGCTGTCCGATGGCGGAATCCGGGGTCTTGGTGAGCGCGTAGGCGATCATGCCGGGGATGAGGAACAGGAACACCGGGAGGAGCTTCAGGTAGGCCCCGAAGATGGTGCCGCGGCGGGCTTCCTTCTGGTTCTTGCCGGAGAGGACGCGCTGGACGATGAACTGGTCGGTGCACCAGTACCAGAAACCGATGATGGCGGAGCCGAAGAGGGCGCCGTACCACGGGAATTCGGGATCCTTGCCGGAGCGCATGAGGTCGGTCATCGAGTCGCCGAGGTCATTGACGGGCTGGGCGCTGCAGATGTCCATCATCGCGTTCCAGCCACCGAGCTCGCGGAGACCCAGGTACAGGATCACGAGGGAGCCGATGAGGAGGATCGGCGTCTGCAGGACGGAGGTCTTCAGGACGGATTCCATACCGCCGATGACGGTGTAGATGGCGGTGATGATCACCAGGGCGAGGGCCGCGACCCAGAAGTTGATGCCCAGGAGGGTGTTCAGCGCGAGGCCGCCGGCGAGGACGGTCACGGACACCTTGGTGAGGACGTAGCTGGCGAGGGACAGCCAGGTAAGGATGCCACGGCTTTCCTTGTTGTAGCGCTTCTCGAGGAATTCAGGCATCGTGTACACCATGCTGCGCTCGTAGAAAGGAACGAACACCCAGCCGAGGATGAGGATCATCCAGCCCTGGATTTCCCAGTGGGCCTGGGCCATGCCTGCGGAGGCGCCGGTGCCCGCGAGGCCGATCAGGTGCTCGGAGCCGATGTTGGAGGCGAAGATGGAGGCGCCGATGGCGATCCAGGTGGCGCTGCGGCCACTGAGGAAGTAGTCACCGGAGGTCTCCTTCTTCTTACGGGAGACGTCCCAGCAGATCCAGACCATCGCCAGGAAGAAGATGGCGATCACGATCCAGTCCCAGGATGCGAGCGAGATGCGGTTCAGGTCCGCAGCTGCAATCAGTAAGTTGTTGAACATAGAGAGTGTTTATGAAGTTAGATTTTGAAGTTTCCGTCGAATTTCTCCCGGTTGAAGCGGTACAGGGCTGCGCCCTTGCGGGACAGGGTCTTGTCGATGTGCCCCGTTTTCTCGATATAGTCCATCTGGGCGATCCGCTTGCGGAAGTTCCGCTTGTCGATGGGCTCGCCGAGAATGGCCTCGTAGAGGGTCTGGAGCTGGGTGAGGGTGAATTCCTCCGGCAGGAGGTTGATGCCCACCGGCTTGACCGTCGCCTGGTAGCGCATGAAGCGCAGCGCGTCAGCCACCATCCGGTCGTGGTCGAAAATGAGGTGGGGAATCTCGGGAAGCCTGACCCAGAAGGCGTTATGGGCCCGGACGAGTTCCCGGTCGTATTTCTTGATATTGACGAGGGCGTAGTACGCAGTGGAAAGCACGCGCTCTCCCGGGTCGCGCTCCACCTCGCCGTATGTATGGACCTGGCGCATGTACAGGTCGCTGAGGCCCGTGAGCTCGGCCACGACACGCCTTGCGGCGTCGTCCAGGTCCTCGCCGTCTTCCACGAACCCGCCCATCAGGGACCACTGTCCCTTCGCCGGCTCGAAATCCCGCTGGAGCAGCAGCAGGCTCAGTTCGCCTTCCTCGAAGCCGAAGATGATGCAGTCCACGGCCGCGTGGAATTTGGGATGGATGTCGTAGTAGGCTTTCGGAGCCATTGGCCTTAGCAAGTGTTAAAACTACACTTACAAAGATACGTAATTGAAAGTGTATTTGCAACACTTTTCAAAAAATAATTGCGTGGCGGTCTGAAATCTTTCTCTCAATTACCTGAGTGGCATGCTTAAATGACTGAGACTCAATGTTTTAAATGAAGGTCTATGTCCTTTTGGGGACATAGACCATATTGTAAGGCGTTGATAGTTAGCATATTTCGATGTTTAGCCCTGGACTTGACCGGTTAAGGCACTAATAAGGGTTATCTCCCATAGGCCCAGGTTCAGTGACTTCTACCGTAGGTCCATCTCCTGTCCCTACAGGAGACTTATCTCCACGATTGTTCGTCTGCCGATCCATCATGTGGACCTACAGGAAAGCCAGGACTGTTGGGCAGCGGAGCGATCCGCTCCGGACGTCTTTCAGCCGCTACGCCCTGTCGGAAAGGCGCTTGACGGCGAACTCCTCTTTTACGGACCCGTCCCGGGCCCGTAACGTCGTCAAACAGACGCCGTCATCCCTGTCGGGCACGCACCTTCCTCTGGCTCGCTGTCCTGCTGAAATCCGATCTCCGCGGAATCGCTCCGCTGCCCGACAATCAACCGTTCAGGCACTTTGTTTCGATACAGTGGGGCGGTGGCGCCGACGGGCGGTTCGCTCAAGTCGTTGATTATCAGCTTGAAATGAAAAAGACCCTGGGAAAAAACGCCCAGGGACCATAAAGTAACTAATTGATAATCAAAAGGTTGGCCGAACCTCAGGAACGGCGGGCTATCCGTCCAGCCCCTCGATCGTGCGGATGGTGCCGTCCTCGTTGTACTTGAGTTCGCAGACTTTCAGGCTGCGGAGGCGGTTGATGCCCTTGGAGATGCCGCTGTCGTGGTGGAAAAGGTACCACTTGCCCTTGAACTCCACGATGCAGTGGTGCGTGGTCCAGCCGAGCACCGGGGTGAGGATCACGCCCTTGTAAGTGAACGGGCCGTACGGGTTGTCTCCGATGGCGTAGCACAGTTTGTGGGTGTCGCCCGTGGAATAGCTGAAGTAGTACTTGCCGTTGTACTTGTGCATCCAGCTGGCCTCGAAGAAGCGGCGCTCATTGTCTTCCACCTTGATGGGGGCGCCGTCTTCGTCCAGGATAACGACGGGCTTCGGGTCTTCGGCGAACTGGAGCATGTCTTTCGCGAGCTTCACCACGCGGGCCGGGATGGCCGGCTGGCCGTCGGCGGGGTAGGAGGTGCCGCAGTCCTTGGCGAGGTTGTCCTCATAGCGCTGGAGCTGTCCGCCCCAGATGCCGCCGAAGTACATGTAATACTCGTCGTCAGCGTCGTCGTGCAGGATGGCATAGTCGATGGAATAGCTGCCCCGGACGGGATCCGGCATGGCCTTGAAGGGTCCGGTGGGGCTGTCGCTCACGGCCACGCCGCAGCGGAAGATGTCGGTCTTGTCCTTGGCCGGGAAGTACATGTAATACTTGCCGTCGCGGCCTTTCACCACCTCATTGTCCCACAGCTGGCGGCGGGCCCAGGGAACGTCCTTGATGTCCAGCGCAACGCCGTGGTCCTTGACGGGCGAGGTCATGGGATCGTCTCCCTCGATGGAGAGGACGTGATAGTCCTTCATGTCGTACTCGCTGCCGAAGTCGTCGTCCGGCGCCGCGGATTCCCAGTCGTGGGAAGGGTAGATGTAGATCTTCCCGTCGAAGACATGCACGGACGGATCCGCCATGTAGTCGGCGGGGAAAAGGTAGCGTTTTTGAACTTTATCTGCCATAATTATCAGTGTTTTACGATCTTGCTTCGATAGCGCGGTTGATTTCATCCATCTTCTCGTCGCTGAGCTCGTACTTGGAGATGATCCAGATGGCGAGGAGCAGCAGGATGGCCGGAATCACGCACACCAGCCAGAGGATGCCCTGCAGGGCCAGCGGCGTCTGCGTCGCGGCATCGGCCTTGAAGCCCACCCAGGCGAGGACGAGGCCGGGAACCACGCCGCCAAGGGCCATGCCCGCCTTGAAGAAGATGCCGGTGAGGGCGTTCACGATGCCGGCGATGCGCTTGCCGGTGGTGTATTCGCCATAGGCGATGACCTCCGGGACGAGGGCCCACATATAGCCCGTCGCGGTGATGATGCCGGTGGACTTGACGAACTGGGCGATGCACAGGAGGACGAAGTTCGACTTCGTGGCCGGGATGGAAACGAAGATGTACATCAGGACCATGCCCAGGATGGCGATGCCGAGGAAGAGATAGAACATCCCCTTCTTGCCGATCTTGCGCTTGATGGCGGGCACGAGCGGCATGAAGATGAAGGCCGGAATGGTGCCGAGCCACATGAAGAGGGTGGTCAGCAGGGGTGTGGCGCCCACGTTGAAGGTCATGAAATAGGCGTCGGCCGCGTTGCTCACGCTCATCATCGCGAAGGCGGTGATGAAGAAGAAGGCAACGACGCGGAGAGGCTTGTTGCGGCCGAACTCCATCCAGAGGTCGCTCACCTTCACGTTGGCGGATTCCTTCTGGTCCATGACCACGCGCTCCTTGCACTGGGAGAAGCAGAAGAACAGCAGCGCCAGGCCCGCGAGGGCGAAGATGGTCATCGTGATGAACCAGGCCGGGGCGGCCTCGGGCGTGTTATAGACGGCCGTCATCTTGCCGGTGTCCGGATTCAGGACCTTCGGGGCGAAGATGGCGATGATCAGCGGCAGGGACTTGACGCACAGGGCGCCGAGATTCGCCATGAACATGCGGGTGCTGGTGAGGATGGTAATCTCGTTCGTGTCGCGGGTCAGGGAGGCGTTCAAGGCGCCATAGGGGACATTGACGAGGGTGTAGCACATGGACATGCCCACATAAGTGATATAGGCGTATACCAGCGAGCCGCTGAAGCCGTTCCAGAAGCACAGGATGGCGAGGCCCACGAGCGGAATGCCGCCCAGGATGAGCCAGCTGCGGTATTTGCCCCATTTCGGGTTGCCCTTGTCCACGATGGTGCCCACGATCGGGTCCCACAGGACATCCACGAGGCGGACGATGAGGAACATCAGGGCCGCAGCGCCCGGGTCCAGCCCGAACACGTTCGTGTAGAAGAACAGCAGCCAGATCGAGATGGTCTGGTAGATGAGGTTCTGGGCCATGTCGCCGGCGCCGAAGCCGATGCGCTGGAGCCAGTTCAGTTTGTAAAAGCCTTTGGAGGTGTTGTCTGTCATATGGGTTCAGGTATTATTGTTTGCTTTCAAGGATGACGGTGGCGGTGCGCTGTCCGACGGTTTTCTTGTCCTGGGGATGGATGTCGTTCCATTCGCCGAGGTCCGCATTGGGAACGAGATAGACCCCGTCGACCTTCTCCGCGGTGGCCCGCTGCTCTTTCTGGACGCGGTTCCAGCCCCAGTCGTTGTCGGTGAGTTCGGAGTGCTCGAAGGCGGCGAGTTCGATGATGTAGAAGGGGAGGGCGGCGTCGCCGGTTTCCGACCGCCAGGAGTCCACCATCGTTTCCAGCAGGCTTCCGTAGTCGGCGGCGTTGTTGCAGTTGCTCTCGCCCTGGTACCAGATGACACCGGCGAAGGGGAAGTCTTTCATCGGGGCGGTAATGGCGTTCCACAAGCCCGCGGGCTTGTATTGAAGGAAGACTTGGCCAGGACGCGCGGGCATCCTGCGGCCGTCCTTGTGTTCCCAGCCCGTCAGGAGGGAGATGTCCCCGTCAGGAGTCTCCAGGCTGTACCGTTTGTCCGGCACGGCGCTGGCAGGATTGCCGCCGCAGGCATACAGGTGGATTTCAATCTCATTCTCGCCCGCACGGAGGATGCCTTCCGGAACCGGGTAGTTGCGCGGGGGATACATATACGTGATATTGCCCACATAAACACCGTTCACGAACGTGGAATCCGCGTCGATGAGGGCACCGAGATGCAGGATGGAAGGCCCTTCCGGAGCCTTGTCCAGGGTGAATTTCCGACGAAGGAAGTGACTGCCGTAGACATTCTCCCCCTTGCGGTCCAGGGCCCAGCCCTTGTCGAACAGGTTCACCGGACGCCACTTCGCGGCCGTGTTGGCCGGCAGCGCATTGTGCGCCTCCTGCCAGTCCGTGTAAAGTGTAGCGTTGAACCGGTTGATGCTGTCCAGATAGGCAGGCTGCTGGAAAAGATGCAGTTCGTCCAGGGCATAGCCCGGAAGCCGGGCTTCCTCGATCCAGGCCTCGACCGGCGATCCGCCCACGGCGTTGTTTATCATTCCCACGGGAACACCGGTAGCCTCCTGGAGGTAACGGGCCGTGAAGTAGCTCACGGCGCTCCAGGCGAGGGCGGTGGAATCGCTGTCCAGGACCTCCCAGCTGCCGCCGGGAAGCTCTTCGTCCGGGCCGTTGAAACGGTACCGCATCGGCACGTGGAAATAGCGGATCCGATCGTTGGCGTATCCCTTGATGTCGCCGGCGACTGCGTCCAGGCAGCGCCGTACGGGCAGTTCCATGTTGGACTGGCCGGAGCACAGGTAGACGTCGCCCACGAGGATATCCTTCACGACCGTACCGTTGGCTTCCAGCGTGAACGGGCCGCCGGCCTCCGTAGCGGGCAGCGCAACACACCAGTGGCCAGCCGTGTCGGCCACGGCTTTCAACGTCTTCCCCTGCCACCGGACCTTGACGGCGGCACCGGGCTCCGTGGTCCCATGGACGGGGATCTCCCGGCCGCGCTGGATGACCATTCCGTCCGCAACAGGAAGGGCGAACCGGGAGGGTGCAGGCTTGCAGCCTGCCGCAATCAGCAGGATGGCCAGGAAAGGAAGGAAATGCTTCATCATCGGGTTATCAGTTTTATCCGATGACAAAGTTACGCGTTCCCGAAGGGAATCTTTGACAAAAATAGGTCAGAGACTTTCAAAAAAGGAACAGAAATCCCAAAATCGTTACATATCCTTGTGACAAGGAAACACGCCGTCATCCCTTGAACAGCTTGTCCAGCGCTTCCGGATCATCGGAATCCATATACTTTGTGACGAATTCCTTCGGCGTCATCCCGAAGTAGTCCCGGAAGGAGCTGGAGAAGTAGGAAGGGGTGGAGAAGCCTACGCGGTAGGCGACTTCGGAGATGTTCACCTTCTCGTGGATGAGGAGGTAGGCGGCCTGCTTCATCCGGGTGGACTTGATGAGGGTGGAAGGGGAGAGGCCCATGATTTCCTTGAGCCGGCGGTTCAGGTGCACGCGGCTGATTCCGACTTCCCGGCTCAGGTCGTCGACGCTGAAATCCGGGTTGTCCAGGTTCTTCTTGATGACCTCGGTCACCCGTTCCTTCAGGTCGGCGGGAGCGGCCACTTTCACGTCGGTGTAATTGTAGTCCACATTGCCGGTGATTTTGGTCCGCAGGGTTTCCCGGGCGGCGAGGATGTTGGCGATGGTGCCCTTGAGAAGGTCGAAGGATAGGGGCTTGGAAAGGAACCGGTCGGCCCCGCTGTCCACGCTGCGCTGCTGGGTGGCCTCATCGGAGGAGGAGGTCAGGAGGATGACCGGGATGTGGTTGGTCCCCGGGTTGCGCTTGATCTTTTCGCAGAGTTCGATGCCGTCCATCCCCTCCATCTTGAGGTCCGTGACCACTACGTCCGGTACGTGGACGGAAATGTCGGCCCAGGCGGAGGCGGCGTCGGGGAATGCCTTGACGTTGTAGGTGGGGCGGAGTTCGTGCAGGAGATAATCCCGGATTTCGCTGTCGTCGTCCATGAGGACGACGTGGCGGCGGGACTTGACCTCCTTGTCGGAATCGGTGGCGGAGGGCGTGAAGGCAAGGTCCTCGGTGCTCCGGGCGAGCAGGTCCGAGGTGGGGAGCTTGGTATAGAGGTCCTTGTGATGGGAAGTCTTGGACATTTCCAGCTCGGTCAGGTGGGCGCAGCCGGCCGGGATGTACACGGAGAAGCGGACGCCCTGTTCCGTATTGTAGGCTTCGATGGCACCGTGGTGCAGTTCCACGAGCATCTTGGCAAGGTTGAGGCCCACGCCGCTGCCGGCCTTGGCATCCAGGACGTTGGTCTGGAAGAACCGCTCGAACACTTTCTCCCGGTCCGCCTCCTCCAGGTGGGACCCGGAGTTGGTGATGTCGATGCGGACGAACTCCTTGATGTCGGCGGCCAGGAACCCCTTGTTCGCTTTCGGCGCGCTTACCGCGATGGTGATGTCACCCCCGTCCGGCGTGTGCTTGAAGGCATTGGACAGGATGTTGAACACGATTTTGTCGAAGTTTCCCTGGTCGATCCACAGGTTCTCCACTTCGTGCACCGGTTCCAGCGTGAGGGCGATGTTCCGGGAGACCGCCATGTCGTCGAAAGACTGCATGATGTCCCGGATGAAATAGACGATGTCCGTCTCCAGGAAGTGGAGCTGCATCTTGCCTTCATCCACCTTCCGCATGTCCATCAGCTGGTTCACGAGGCGCAGGATCCGGAGGGAGTTGCGGTACATCAGGTTGTAAAGGCCCTTCGTGCGGGGGTCCTGTTCGGCTTCGCGCATCTGCTTGAGCGGGGACATGAGGAGGGTGAGCGGCGTGCGGATCTCGTGGGAGATGTTGGTGAACATCTTGAGTTTGAAGTCCTTGATTTCGGAGGCTTCCCGCTCCGCTTCATGCCGGCGGTGCCGCCGGTAGAGATCCTTCAGCAACAGGGCGAGGGCGGCGAGGAGGATCAGGTACACCAGGAAGGCCCAGACGGACAGGTACCAGGGATACCGGATCCTGATTTCGATGGACCGGGAGGAGAAATCGTCCTCCGCCCCGTCGAAGAATGCCTTGACGGTAAACGTATATCGGCCGGCCGGTACTCTCGTATAGGTGGCGGTCCGGGCGGAAGGGGAGGTATAATGCCAGTCTTTGTCGAAGTGGTCCAGCCGGTAGGCGTAGCGGATTTTCCGGGGGTTCGTGTACTCCAGCACGGCGAATTCCAGCGAAAAAGTATTCCGCTGGTTGGGGAGGATGATCCGGGTGGCTTCCGTGATCTGCTTGTCCAGGATATTGTCTTCCCGGGCCGGATCGAAGTCCACCTCTTCGTTCAGGACGGTGAGTTTCGATAGGGAGAGGGGCGGAACCGGATGGACGGTCCGGTTGACAACCTGGGGATAGAACCTCGTCACGCCGCCGGTCCCGCCGAAGAACAGCTGCCCGTCATTATCCCGGAAAGCGGATCCGAAATGGAACTCGTTGTTCTGCAACCCGTCATAGGCATAGTAGCAGGTGAAGCCGCCGGTGGCAGGGTCCAGGTGGTTCAGGCCGTAGGAGGTGGATATCCAGAGCGTTCCGTCCCCGGCTTCCAGGATGGCGCTTACGACGTTGCTGGACAATCCGTCGGCTTTGCTGAAGAAGCGGGTGGTGCCCCGGTCGCGGTCGCAGGCGGTGAGCCCTTCGCCCGTCCCGATCCAGACGGTCCCGTCCTTCGCTTCATAAAAACAATATACGCGCGCGTTGATGGCGACATTCCCGACATTGTAAGTCAGGAGTTTGCCGGTATCGGGGTCGTAGCAGAGCGGCCCGTTGAACGTTCCCAGCCACAGGGTCCCCCTCCGGTCGGTCATCAGGGCGCTCACCCACTTGTTGATATCCTGGACGATGTTCTTTTCCACTTTCCGCGCCTTCGGGGAAATGATGCTGAGCCCCGCGCCATAGGTGCCGGCATACAGGCGGTCCTTGACCGGATCGTAGGAAAGGCAGACGACATTCCGGGATCCGACGGCATCCTGGTCGGCGAAGGGGCGGAAGCCTGCGGACGGGGTATAGGTGAAAAGGCCGTCCAGGTAGGTGGCGGCCCATAAAGTCCCGTCCCTGTCGAAGGCGAGTGCCATTACGGAATCGTTGGTCAGGCCGGAATCCGCGGCCGTGAAGAAGGTCCGGCGACCGTCATTTCCCACGCGGAGGATGCCGCCGCCGTCCGTGCCGATCCAGAAGGACCCGTCGGCCGGGTTCTGGACGATGGCGGTGACGCAGGCCGCCTGTTCCCCGTACAGGCCGGCGGGCCCTACGGACAGATAGCCGAATCCGTACATCGACCGGGGAACGACCAGGACACCGGTCTGGAACGCCCCGACCCAGACATTTCCCTGGTTGTCTTCCATCAGGGTATGGACCTTCCAGCGGGACATGCCGTAGGGAATCCGGGCCAGGCTGGCTTCCCGGCAATGGTCTGTCTCGGAATCGTATACGTACAATCCTTCCGTCTCCGTGCCCACGAGGAAGGTCCGGCTTCCCGTCCGCTGGCTGGTCCGGTACGGCAACAGCGCGACCGCCTCGCACGAGCGGGCTGTCGGATCGGCGGACGCGCGGATGCGCCCCGCCGACGTACGGTAGATGTAGATTCCGTTCATGGTCCCCAGCAGGACATCGCCGCTTTCCGGATCTTCGGCGAAACACTGGATGACGGGATTCCCTTCGAGGGGAATGTCCATTTTCCGCATCGTGGCTGCGTCCACGACAGACAGGCCGCCGGTCTCTCCGGACAGCCAGACGCGTCCGGATGCATCCTGGAATACCCGGTTCACGAAAGGAGAGGCCAGCTCCCGGTTCAGGATGCCGCGCCGCCCGTCTTTCAAGGCGTGGGTTTCCGTATCCAGGATGTAGACCCCTTGCTGGGAAGTGGCCACCCAGAGTTCGGTGGACGAAGGGCCGGTCCTGACTTCCAGGATGTCGGAGACATACTGGGTGGACCCGGGCACTTCCGGATCCCGGAGGTCGATATGGCTGAAGGAACTGTTGTCGGGATTGAATGTCTGCAGGCCCATCGACGTCCCTACCCACAGGACGCCCCGGCTGTCCTCGAAGACGGTGGGGACAAGGTCGCTGGCCAGCGCGTCGGCCCGGTCGCGGGCGAACCGGAAGGTGGTGAAGTCCATCCCGTCAAACCGGGCGAGTCCGCTTTCCGTGGAGATCCAGATGAACCCGCGCGAATCCTGGAAAATGTCTTTGACCTGGCTGCTGGGCAGGCCGGATTCGGTGGTATACAGCCGTGCCATCTGGGCACGGGCGGGAAGGAGGAGGGCCAGTGAGAGCAGGGCGGAAAGGACGATTTGTCTCATAGTCACAAATTTAGCAAATAATGTTTCGTTTTTTGATATGATTTGTATCATTTATGACATTTTTCGCCAAAAGCTCCTGCTATCTTTGTCCAGTTTGTAAAACTGACAAGAATTATCCAAACCAATAAAACGCTATCAACCATCTAATTGAACCCTAAAATGATGAAAAGGAGAAACTATCTCGTGTTCGGAATTTTGGCGCTTCTGCTCCTTCTGCCCGGACATTCTTTCGCCCAGATCCTGCGTGTGCAAGGCAGGGTCCTGGACGAGCAGGGAGAAGGGTTGATCGGGGCCGGCGTGGTCATCCAAGGAACCACGACCGGAACCATCACCGACATGGACGGTAACTTCGTCCTCTCCGTTCCCACCGGGGCCATGCTGGAGATTTCCTGCATCGGATACACGACGCAGGTGGTTCCGGCCTCCCAGAACCTGACCGTGGCGATGGAACCCGAAAACCGGGCCCTGGACGAAGCGGTCGTCATCGCCTATGGCCAGCAGAAGAAGGTGACCATCACCGGTGCCGTCTCCGCCATGGGCAACGATGACATCATGAAGTCGCCGGTCGCGAACGTCGCGAACGCCCTCCAGGGAAACCTTCCCGGCGTTTCCGCCGTCCAGCCTTCCGGCATGCCGGGCGCCGACGAGCCGGAAATCCGCATCCGTGGCGTCGGCTCCCTGAACAGCGCGGATCCGCTGGTCCTCGTGGACGGCGTCGAACGTCCTTTCTCGCAGCTGGATCCCAATGAAATCGAAAGCATTTCCGTCCTCAAGGACGCTTCGGCTACGGCCGTCTTCGGTGTCCGCGGTGCGAACGGTGTCATCCTCGTCACCACCAAGCGCGGTACGACCGGGAAGGCGTCCGTATCCGCATCGGCCAATGCCGCCGTGCAGACGATCTCGAAGTTCGTCGACTTCGCGGACTCCTACACCTACGGCCGGATGTACAATTACTCCCAGATCACGGACGCCCTTCCCATGAACCAGTGGCCGGGAACGGCGAACATTACCGATTATTCCCCGTATGCCGACCTGGGCATCCGCTTCAGCCAGGAGGTGATGGAGCATTTCCGCACCAAGGACATGCCCCGCACCTTCCCGAGCATGGACTGGATCAAGTACATCATGAATGATTCGGCCTGGCAGGAACAGGCCAATGTGAATGTGAACGGCGGTACGGAGCGGGTTCGCTATTTCGTCTCCGCCGGTTTCCTGAACCAGGATTCCCTGTTCAAGACTTTCTCCGACAACAAGAACGAGACCTTCAATTTCAAGCGTCTGAACTATCGCGCGAACCTCGATATCGACGTTTCCAAGCGCAGTCAGCTCTCCATCACCCTGGGCGGCCGCATGCAGAACCGCAACACGATGGGTGGCGGTGAAGGCTTCCTGTTCCGTTACCTGCAGGGCGCTACGCCCTATGCCGGCAGCGGTGTCGATGCGGAAGGACGCCATATCGTTTCGGACCCGAACTTCGTCGGTCCTTTCGACCGGGACGCCCTGTCGAACTATTACGGACTCGGCTATCAGCTCGAAAGCACCAACGTCCTCAACTTCGATATCCAGTACAAGCTGGACCTGGGATTCATCACCCAGGGTCTCTCTTTCAAGACCAAGGCTTCCTATAACTCCGACTATACCGCCCGGAAGAACCGCCAGAACGGTTATGGTACGGGCGTGAACTATGTCGCCACCCTCGTGAACGGCGAAGAGGTGCTCCGCAAGGAGAACATCACCTGGCCGCTTCCTTACAGTGAGGCCAAATGGGGAAACCGCAACTGGTATGCGGAAGCGAGCTTCGACTATGCCCGCCGGTTCGGCCAGCACAACATCGGCGCGCTGCTCCTCTACAACCAGAGCAAGACCTATTATCCCTGGGACTCCGACGGCAGCCTGTACCAGTCCATCCCGAAGGGCTACGTGGGCCTGGTCGGCCGTATCACTTATGACTATGCCACCAAGTACCTGCTCGATTTCAACATCGGTTACAACGGTTCCGAGAATTTCGCCCCCGGCAAGCGGTACGGTACCTTCCCGTCCGTTTCCCTGGGTTGGATCCCGTCCCAGGAATCCTGGTGGGAGCCCATCAAGAACTTCATGGGCTATCTGAAGCTCCGCGGCTCCTGGGGACTCGTAGGTAACGACAATACGAACGGAGCCCGCTTCCTCTATCTCCCCGGCGCCTGGCAGTTCTACCAGGGCTCCACGACGGTGAACCCGCAGAACCGCGGTGCCAACTTCGGTACCGGCGGTACCGGCTGGCTGCAGGCCGTCAAGGAACTGACGTCCGGCAACCCCAACGTGACCTGGGAAACGGCCAGCAAGATCAACATCGGTCTGGACGCCGCATTCTTCAGGGATCGCCTCCACGCCTACGTGGACTTCTTCTGGGAGGACCGCCAGCACATCCTGGTGTCCAACGCGTCCACCCTGTCCGCCGTCACGTCCCTGCCTTCCAGCTACGTGAACGAGGGCCGTGTGAAGAACCATGGTTACGAGGTCAGCCTGAACTGGGAAGACCGGATCGGCAATGTCCGCTATTCCATTTCCCCGAACGTCTCCTTCGCCCGGAACAAGGTCATCGAGATGCTCGAAGTCGAGCCGATGTATGCCTATCTGAGCCGGACCGGCCTGCCGGTCGGCCAGCGCTTCGGTTACGAGCTCTTCGAGTTCTACCAGCCCGGCACGGAAGAGCGCTACAAGGCCAAGTACGGCAAGGACATGCCGGACCAGAATCTGGTGCTCAAGTATGGCGACTGCGTGTACGTGGACCTCAACGATGACGGTATCATCGACCAGAACGACCAGCAGCCGCTGGGCTATACCGACAATCCGGAGATTACGTATTCCCTGAATACCTCCCTCCATTGGAAGGGCCTCGATTTCTCCATGCTGTGGACGGGCGCCGACCATACGAGCCGTGCGCTGAACGGTTACTTCCGGGACCAGTTCGGTTCCACCAATACTTCCGCCCTCGCCCAGTGGGTGGCGGACAACTCCTGGACGGAGGACAATCCGAATGCCATCCTTCCGCGCATCTCCTTCGTCAACCGGGTCCACAACAACCGGGATTCCTCGGCCTGGCTGATCAATTCCCGCTACATCCGCCTGAAGAACGTCGAAATCGGATATACGTTCAACAAGCCCAAGGCCATGCCTTTCTTCAATTACATCCGCTTGTCCGTTTCCGGGCAGAACCTGCTCACGTTCTCCCGGTTCGACGGCAACGACCCGGAAGCCCCGGGCTCCGGTCTCGACTACGGCATGCGCTACCCGATGACCCGTGTCGTCAACATGGGCGTGCAGGTTAACTTCTAATACAGACACGCGATATGAAAAAGAATATTATACTGGTTCTCGGAATCGTAACCGCCTTCCTCGTTTCGGCCTGCGTCGACAAGTTCGCCGTCGGCGATGCCTTCCTGGAGAAGGCGCCGGGCGTCGACGTCAATATCGACACGGTATTCACGAGCGCGGAGTACACCCGCAACTTCCTCTGGAGCGCCTATGGACAGCTCTACTGCACCTACACGTCCGGAAACATGATGAACGGAGCCCCGATCGACGTGCTTTCCGATTCCTATCACTGCTACTGCGGCTGGGGCGGTCCCATCCAGAGCTATTATCCGGGACTGCTGACCGAAGACGCCCAGGATACGGAAGACGGTAATTTCCAGGGCAAATTCTCCTATTCCACTAAATACGGCGGACTGGGTTCCGACGCCGGCGGCCGTGTCTCCATCTACGAGACCGTGCGCAAGTGCTGGCAGATCATCGAGAATATCGACCGGGTCCCGGACATGTCCGACTCGGAGAAAAGCCGTCTCCGCGGCGAGGCCTACACCATCATGGCCAGCCGTTATTTCGACGCTTTCCGCAGCTTCGGCGGTCTGTGCCTGGCCAGGAAGGCCTACCCGGTGGGCGAGCATTTCACCGGCGGCCGTTCGACCGCGTGGCAGACGGTGGAGTTCATCGACTCCCTGATCGTCTGCGCCATCAATGAGCCCGGCTACATCTGGAACATCGCCGATGCGGACCAGGGCCGTTGGTCCGGCCGCCTCACGCGCGCTTCCGCCCGGGCGCTCCGCGCCAAGGTCTGGATGTTCGCCGCGTCCCCGCTGTTCAACGATTCCGAGCCTTACAGGAATTATGATGCCGGAAAGGAGACCGAATTCACGAACATCGAGCATGTCTGGTTCGGAAAGAAGGATCCCGCCCTCTGGACCCGCTGCCTGCAGGCCTGCAACGATTTCTTCCAGGACAACGCTGCAAACGGTGACTATTACAGGCTCATCCAGCCGGCCACGAACGACGAGATCGGATACCGGACGGCCTACCGCAGGGCGTACCGGTACCGCAACAACGAGACGAATCACGAGAAACTGTTCGACGCCCACCCGACCCTCACCCTGTCCGACGGTGGCTGGGGCTGGGGCTGGCGCGGCTTCGCCCTCGACTGCCTCCGTCAGGGAGGCGCCGTCCCCACCAACGAACTGATGGAGTGCTTCGGCATGGCGGACGGCCGCAATTTCCCGTATGCCGACATCTACGGTCCCGGCAAGAATCCCCAGGGAATCGACATGTTCGCCGACCGCGATCCGCGTCTGTATGAGACCATCCTGGTTCCCAGGCAGTCCCTGCCTGCCGGATTCGACTATGCCGGCCAGACCTATACGGACATCTGGGTCGGCGGCATGATGGACAAGAACAGTAATTTCAACAACAAGGACGATATCGCGAGCGGTTACTGTAAGTTCAAGTGGTTGCTCGACTATTATGGCGGCAACCGGTATGATGACGAATACATCGGCGTGCCTTACATCCGGCTGGCCGAGATGTATCTCATCCGGGCCGAAGCCCGTGCCGAAACCGGCGACCTCAAGGGCGCCCTGGACGACATCCATGTCGTTCGCAGCCGCGTCGGCCTGGGCCGCCTGGAGACGATGAATCCGGGCCTGAACCTGACCTCCAACAAGGAGAACCTGATCGATGAGATCCTCCGTGAGCGCAACTGCGAGATCGGAGCCGAGTGCGGTGACCGCGTGTACGACATGATCCGCCGCAAGCGGGCCGACCTGTTCACCAAGCGGCTCCACGAGATCCGGATCTACCGGCTCGACGAGAACGGCAACCGCATGACGGAAGGAGACCTGCAGTGGGATCCCACGACCCCTTGGCCGAAGTTCGAGTACGAGAAGCCGGACATCAAGGTCGGTGCCCGCGTATGGTGGGATCAGGGCGTGTCAGGCTTTGATACCAAGTGGTACCTGGACCCGGTCTCCCGTGTCGAGGTCCAGAAGAAATACGGTCTTACCCAGAATCCTGGTTGGTAACCAATAGAAACTTTCACGATTATGAAATTACGCAATATACTTATATTCAGCCTGCTGGGATTCTGCGCAGCGCCTGTGACGGTGAGCGCCCAGGTCGAGTTGGGGGACAAGAAGACCCAGACGGTGGACTTGGGCTACGGCGTCGGGCAGTCGGAATTCCTTTCGACGGCGGCGACCTACACCATCACCGCCGAAGAGCTGAGCCGGACCTCGGCCATCAGCCTCGCCGATGCGCTCTATGGCAAACTCCTCGGCCTCACCGCCTTGCAGAACACCGGTTTCAAGGGTGAGGAAGGCAGGGGTGCCACCTTCAATATCCGGGGTGCCCAAACCACCGGTGAACGGGATATCCTCATCCTGGTGGACGGCTTCGAACGTCCCATCGACCGTCTGACAGTGGAAGAGGTGGAAAGTGTCACCGTCCTCCGGGATGCCGCCGCCGTCGCCCTCTTCGGGCACGAAGGCATCAACGGTGTCCTCTATGTCAAGACCAAGCGCGGCCAGGCCGACAGCGGTTTCCACTTCAAGGCCGGCGCTTCCCACAAGATCCAGTTCGACCCGCAGATGGCGGAGATGGTGGATGCCTACGACTATGCCCGCGCGCTGAACACCGCCCGCATCAACGACGGACTCAATCCGGCCTATACGAATGCCGAAGTGAGGAAGTTCCGCAGCGGCAGCGATCCGTTCGTGTATCCGAACGTGGACTGGAAGAACGAAGTCTTCAAGAATACGGCCCACGAGACCAAAGCCTATATCTCCATGTACGGCGGTTCGGACAAGGTGGAGTATTATACCCTCCTCGACTATACGGACGCCCGCGGACTTTACAAGTACCCCGACCAGGGGGACTGGAATTCCCAGCTCAAGTATTCCAAGGCGTCGATCCGCACCAACGTGGATTTCCAGGTCACCAGCACGACCCGGGTCCGGACCAACCTCTATGCCCTGTTCATGGAGACCAACGGCGTTCCGAACCTGAACTCCAATGATGCCTGGTGGCATCTGTACAAGGTGCCGGCCCTGGCATTCCCCATCCGGACGCTTCCTGTCACCAAGATGGACCCCGCGACCGGTGAGGAGATGACGATCCCCAGCGTATGGGGCGGCAGCCAGGCGTACGGAGACTTCAACCTGGTCGCCAAGGCGCAGGGTACGGGTTTCACCAAGACCCATCAGCGCCAGATTTGGGCGGACATCGCGCTGGAGCAGGACCTGGACTTCTTCCTGGATGGCTTGAAGTTCTATGTCGGCGGCTCCTATGACAACGCTTCCAATACCTACGAGAACCGCACGAAGGGCTATCAGTACGGCTGGAACTACTACAATGCCGCCGGCGTCCTGGATGCCGAGGTCATGGGTACGGTCGAGGACAAGCTCGTATTCAATTACTGGGTGGATTCCCAGTGGCGTATCGGAACGGTGAACGCCGGTCTCAAATACGCCACCCGCTTCGCAAACGGTGACGGACTCTCCCTGAATGCCGGTTACGACATGAAGAGCGAGATCCGGGACGAGCGGAGCAATACCTGGTACCGTGAAAACTGGCATCTGGCCACGCACTACGACCACGCCGACCGGTTCATGGTCGACCTGGTCCTCGCGGCCAACGGCTCCAACCGCTCCTATCCCGCCAAATGGGCGTTCTCCCCGACGCTGGGCCTGGGTTGGATCTATGCGGACAATCCGTCCTCCGACTTGCTGAATTACGGAAAGCTCCGCCTTTCCGGCGGTATCCAGCATACCGACTATGTCCCGCGGCCCGGCCTGTGGCTGGCTGCCTGGAACGATTCCCATGGCCAGTTCTGGTATGGAACGAATTTCACGAGTTCCTGGGGTGCCTTCCTGACCCGGTTCCCGACGTCCGATTTCTCCCAGGAGGCCGCCTACAAGGCCAACCTCGGAACGGATATGCGGATTGCGAACCGGCTCGACTTCACCGTCGACGTCTTCTACCAGCAGCGCCGCAACATCCTCGTGAACGCCGCTTCGCTGAATTCGGACGTGGTGGGTATCCAGTCTTCCTTCGACGACAAGGGCGTGGTGGCCAGCTATGGCCTGGAAATGGGCGCCCGCTATGCGAAGACCTTCGACAATGGTTTCCACCTGGACTTCAGCGACATGCTGACCATTTCGAAGAGCCGGATCCTGGACTGGATCGAAAGCCCTGCCTTCCCGAACCTCTCCGTCATCGGCGGACCGGCCGATGCGGAACGCGGACTCTTGGCCGATGGTTTCTTCCGGTCCCAGGACGAAATTGACAACAGCCCCCTGCAGCAGTTCGGCCAGGTGAAGGTCGGCGACATCCGGTACAAGGATGTCAATGAGGACGGCGTCATCAATGAGAACGACTATGTGGCGATGGAGCACGGCAATGCTTTCCCTGCCCTGAACCATTCCTTCAATTTCGGCATGGAGTACAAGGGCTTCGGCCTCAGTGCCACCCTCCAGGGTGCTGCCTGGCAGGTCAAGAACCTCCGCTTTGTCGACGGTGTCTGGGGAGCGCTTTCCGACAACCGGAACCTCTCCCGGGAGTATTATGACCATTGCTTCGACACGGTCGGTGCGGATGCCCTGTATCCGCGTCTTTCCACTACGAACGTCGCCAACAATGCGCAGAACTCCACCATCTGGTACCGCGACGTGAAGTGGCTCAAGCTCCGTGACTGCGAACTGTATTACAAGCTTCCCGCCTCGTTGCTCGGCCGCATGAAGGTGTCCGACGCCAAGCTGTACGTCCAGGGCCAGAACCTCCTGTCCTTCGGCACTGTGGCCGCCATGGACGCCGAGAACCTCAACACGGGCTACCCCGTGATGAAGGCGGTGACGATGGGCCTTTCCGTTGTATTCTAATAAAGGATTGAATCATGAAACTAGACAGAATCGCTATATTCATTCTCGCCTGTCTCATCCCGGCCTCGTGCGTCGACCTCAACTATACCGAGGAGACCACGCGTGACGAAGAGTGGACCTATGAATACTTCGAGAATGGTATCAAGAACATGGTATTCGACGTTTACGCCCAGGTCTACAACAACGAATTCGGGAACAACAGCGCCTATTTCCTGGCCAGTGCCACCGACGAGGCCCAGTATGCGCTGGAGACCGGTGCCGTGAACAACTATGTCAACGGCGGTTGGAGCCCTGCCAACCCCTATTCGAACATCTGGACGAAGTCCTACACGGCCATTGCCGATGTCTGCATGTATCTGGAGAAACTGGATGAAGCGGACATCACGGAATGGCAGTACAATCCGGATTATTCTCTCTGGGTCCAGCAGATGGAACTGTTCCCGTATGAGCTCCGTTTCCTCCGGGCCTACTTCTATTTTGAACTGTTCCGTACATACGGCGATGTCCCGCTGGTGACGACGACGCTCACCAATGCGCAGGCGAACAGCATCACCCGCACGCCGGCCGACCAGATCGTGAAGTTCATCGTGGACGAGTTGGACGAGATCGCCCCTTACCTGCCGGTCACCTATCTTACGGAGGTGAACAGCGAGGTCGGGCGTGCCACCCGCATCGCGGCCTATGCCCTGAAAGCCCGTACGCTGCTGTATGCGGCCTCTCCGCTGTTCAACCCCACGGGTGACAAGTCCAAGTGGGAGAAGGCGGCCGAAGCCTGCAAATTCATCCTGGACAATGCGGGCAACTGGGGCCTGAAACTCAGCGCCTACGGTTCTCTCTGGGGCCACGATGCCTTCTACAACCCGGAGCTGATCTTCGGACTCGGCCGCGGTGAGGACAACGCTTTCGAGATGGCCAACTATCCGGTCGGCGTCGAGAACGGCTCCTCCGGCAACTGCCCGACGCAGAGCCTCGTGGACCAGTATGAGTTCCAGGATAACGGTGAGACTTTCCGGTCGCGTTATCCCGGCAGCATCGACCTTTCCGTCGTGAATCCCTATGAGGGACTGGATCCCCGCTTCGCCCTCACGGTCGTGAAGAACGGCGACAGCTGGCCTACCAACAATGCCCAGAAGAAGGCGATCGAAACTTTCACCGGCGGATTCAACGCCTCCCCGAAGTACGGCGCCACACCTACGGGTTATTATCTGCGCAAGTATGTCGACGGTTCCTGCGTCACGACGGCTGACAACCAGACCACCCGGCGTCACACCTGGATCATTTTCCGCCTGGGCGAGTTCTATCTCGACTATGCCGAGGCCGTGTTCAACGCTACGGGAAGCGCCAATGACGCCACCTATGGCCTGACGGCGAACGAAGCCGTCAACAAACTCCGGGAGCGTGCCGACATCCAGATGCCGAAGTTCACCGAGGACGGTGCCGCCTGGGTCGCGCGTTACGAGCGCGAGCGCCTGGTGGAACTGGCCTTCGAGAACCACCGTTTCTGGGATGTGCGCCGCTGGAAGAAGGGTCCTGAGTATTTCCGGACCATCCAGGTCGCGAACATCAACAGTTCCCTGCAGCTCACCCGTTCCACGGTCAACCGCCAGTGGGATGACAAGTACTACTTCTATCCGATTCCGCAGACGGAGCTGAAGAAGAACCCCAACCTCACCCAGAATCAGGGATGGTAGTATTTTTAAGGATTTCGATTATGAAGAAGATATTTGCATATATTGGATGGGTGCTGACCGTCGTCCTGCTCGGCACGCTGGCGGCCTGCAACCCCAAGGAGATCGACGAATCGGCCGACCTCGGGCTGAACATCAAGGTGTTCTTTCCGACCAAGGTCGTCGCCGGGCAGCCGATGACCATCAACGGCTCCGGTTTTTCGGACGTAACGCAGATCGTGTTCCCGGGTGACGTCACTGTCACCGACTTCGAGAAGGTCGGCGGCGGGATGATCCGCGTCATCGCCCCGTCCGGCATCGCCGCCGAAGGCGGTAAGCTGATTGTCCGGACCGCTTCCGAGCAGGCGGAGTCCCGGGTACCGCTCACCCTGGGCAATACCGTCGTTTCCGGTTTCTCCAAGCAGGAGGGCGAGGACATCTCGGGTGGCGAGCAGCTGACCGTTTTCGGTACCGACCTCGAGTTCATCTGCCGGGCCGAACTGATTGACTCCGAAGGTAATCCACTGATCCTCGAGGACGAGCAGTTCCACCGCAAGGGCACGAACACGGTGATTATCACCATCCCGAAACAGATTTTCGAGGGGACCTGGGTCGGCAAGCTCTACACCTTTGACGGAAAGGAGATTCTGCTGCCGGAGCTGAACTACAAGCCGGGTGGCGGTCACTGGGAGACTGTCAAGACGGTCTTCTGGACGAACGACGATCCCGAGGGACATGGTCCGGCCAACTGGAACGGCACGTACCGCTTCGCCCTGGAGGGTCACGACGGTGCCAACGAGTGTATCGCGGAGCTCCCGCAGGATGTCTGGGACATCATCAAGAACGGCACGTTCTACGCGACATTCCAGCTGGATCCGAACTGGTACCAGATCCGCATCACCAACGGTCACTGGTCCGTGCAGTGGCAGGGTGCCGACAACGACTTCAAGCCCGGCAACATGGACGACCAGCTCATTCCGAACGAAGACGGAACGCGCACGCTCGAAATCACCTTCGGCAGCGATCCGCTGGTGGAGACGCTCGACGATAAGCACCTGCTCTTCACGGGTAGCGGCAACACGCTGATGGAACTCTTCTCCCTGGAAGAGGTCTGGATCGACGACGGAGGTGAAACCGGTCCCGTTCAAGAGGTTATCTGGACGAACGAGACGGGTGAAGGCCCGGCCGATTGGGGTAACTTGAATTACCGCTTCGGCCTGGACGGTCACGACGGCAACAACGAGTGTGATGCGACCTTCCCGCAGGAGATTTGGAACCGGATCAAGTCCGAGACGTTCTATGCGCTGATCGAGGGTGCTTCCCCGCAGATCCGTATCACGGACGGCTGGTGGTCCGCCAATCTCACGCCGGATGACATCAAGCCCGGCAGCGACCTGCTCATCGACAATGGCGACGGAACCTGGACCATCGTGGTCAACCTGAGCGGTGCCGACGCGCTTCTTGCCGTGCTGGATGCCCAGCATCTGCTCTTCACCGGCGGAGGATTCACCCTGCTGAAACTCTTCTTCCAGGAGGGTGGTCCCACTCCTCCTGGCGGCGGTGGTGACGAACCTGGCGGCGGCGATGAACCTGGCGGCGGCGATGAACCCATCAAGACGGAGGGAACCGTCATCTGGAATACGGAAACGGCGTTTGCCGACTGGAGCGCCACCATCCTCATCGGCCCCGAGAAGTTTGCCGATGCCCAGGAGGGAGACATCATCCGCGTGTACCTTAAAGACAAGGGCAGTGACTACAATCCGATCTTCAAGCATGCGGAAGACTGGTCCGACTGGTCCGAGTTCCAGGGTGCTAAGGTGGACGGTGACGGATACTTCGAGGCCGCGATTCCGGCCGGTGCGCTGGACGAACTGAAGTCCAAGGGTCTGCGTTTCCAGGGTGTCGGTTTCACTATCGCTGCGGTAACGCTCATCGGGAGCGGTCCCGAGACGGAAGGAACCGTCATCTGGGATACGGTCACCGCGTTTGACAGTTGGAACGCGACCATCCTCATCGGCCCCGAGAAGTTTGCCGACGCCAAGGAGGGTGACATCGTCCGTGTGTACCTCAAGGACAAGAACAGCGACTACCTTCCGATCTTCAAGCATGCGGAGGACTGGTCCGACTGGACCGAGTTCCAGAGTGCGAAGGTGGACGGAGACGGGTACTTCGAGGCTCCGGTTCCGGCCGGTGCGCTGGACGAGCTGACGTCCAAGGGCTTGCGTTTCCAGGGTGTCGGTTTCACGGTCGCTGCGGTGACGCTGATCCCGGGTCCTCCTCAGTATGAGGGAACCGTCATCTGGGATACGGAAACGGTGTTTGCGGACTGGAGCGCCACCATCCTCATCGGTGCCGACCGGTTTGCCGACGCCCAGGAGGGCAACATCATCCGTGTGTATACCAAGGACAAGGGCAGTGACTACAATCCGATCTTCAAGCACGAGAACTGGAGCGACTGGACGGAATTCCAGGGTCAGAAAGAAGAAGGCGACGGGTACTTCGAGGCTCCGGTTCCGGCCGGCGCGCTGGACGAACTCCGGTCCACCGGCCTCCGTTTTCAGGGCGTCGGATTCACCATTGTCAAAGTGACCATGATCCCGTAAGTGTCTGTTGGTTAATGTAAGGAAAGAAGGCTGGCCGAATCCGGCCGGCCTTCTCTCAAAAAGGAATATGAAAAGCTTTTCCAGACTGTTATTCATTTCGCTCCTTGCCGTGGCCGCCTGGTCCTGCGGGAAGGACGATCCGGCCGGCCCCGAACCGGGGAAGGACAAACCCGAAGAGCCGGCCGTCAAGCCGGATCCGCCGGCCCCGGAAAAGGTCGTGGATTTTGACAAGTTTCCCTTGAAGGACCTCGCCGCGAAAGCGGGGATCAAACTGGGTGTGTCGTTCACTTATTGGGAATACAGGAACAACCCCGCCGTCCAGAGCATCCTGATGCGCGACTTTGCCGCCGTCACCTTCGGCAACGAGATGAAGCACGATGCCATCGTCCAGGCGGACGGCCGGTATCGTTTCACGGCGGCTGACGAAATGGCCGGCTGGGCGAAAGCGTGCGGGACCGAGTTGTTCGGACATACGCTCGGCTGGCACAGCCAGCAGCAGCGTACCTACTTGAACTCCCTGATAGCCAACGCTTCCAAAAACAATGCAGCCTCGCTTCTGAAGAACAACTGGAACTTCGAGAGCGGTACTCTGGACGGCTTTGTCGCCAACGGTTTTGAGGTCTTTACGAGCCTGTATGATGTTTTCACCGGCGATTATGCCGCGAAGGCCGTCCTGGACGGTGCCTCCCTCCAGCTTGACGTGGACATCGAAGCCGGGCAATCCTATACCGTCTCCTTCTGGGCCAAGTCCCTGGGTGCCGAAGGAACGGTAGGGGTCCTTTCCGGCGATGGCCAGGGTGCGCAGACGCGTGTCTCTTCCCAGTGGAGCAAGTACTCCATTACCCTGGAAACCGGGTTCGTGGGCGAATTCGCCTACCGGATTATCTGTTCCAAGGACGTGGTAGTCGACAACATCCGCGTCATCGGAGACGGCAGTGTCCCTTCCGGCGACAGCTACATCAACCCGGCTGCCATCGACGGCGGCATCGATTTCGAGAGCCTGACGGCCGGCGGCGCCGGCCAGCTTACCTCGTCAGGCCTTTTCGTACAGGTGAACGGGCCTGAGTATGTGACCGTTACGGGTGATAATCCCCATAGCGGCGCCCTGTCGCTCAAGATGGACAACGCGGACGGACATTGTGCGGACAGCTGGGATGTCCAGGTAGTCACGAAGTCCTTCGCCGTCAAGGCTGGAACCACTTACCGGATCGCCTGGTACGCCCGGGCTTCCCGGGAGGCCGACCTCCAAATCGACATCCGGGGAGACGGTGACGTCCAGTACCGGAATTCCGCCTGGGGGCAGTTCCCGAAGGTAGGCACCGACTGGACTTACCAATGGCTGGATTACACCGTGCAATCGGGGAATGACCTCTCCATCGGCTTCTTCGGCGGCACGGAAGCGGTCGCGTACTATATCGATGACATCCAGCTGTTTCCGGCCTCGGCGGCGGCCTCCGCGCCCCGGCGCGCTCCTGCCCTCAAGGCTGGTTTTAATCTGGACGGTGAACTGGTGAATGACGCCATCGGCTTCGTGTACCGCGACTGGGTATATGCGATGGTCGGACACTTCGACGTGTACGGTTGGGACGTCGTGAACGAAACGTTCTCCGACTGGCCTGTCGATTTCCGCAACGCGCAGAATACCGACCTTTCCAGGAACTTCGTCTGGGGACTGTATTTCAAGAGTACCAAGGACTGGGTGGACAAGGCCTTCGCGTATGCTACCGATGCCTTGCAGCGCAACGGGAAGACAGCCGTCCTGTACCTGAACGATTACAATCTCGAGACGATCGATGCCAAACGGAAAGCTTACTGTGACTATGTGAAAGGAAATCCGCAGGTAACCGGCGCAGGTTCCCAGATGCATCTGGACATGGCCACGCAGGACCTTAAGGGCAAGATCGTCGCCTCCCTCACGGACCTGACCGCAACCGGCAGGATGGTCCGCATTTCCGAGCTGGACATCAAGTGTACCGACCTGACAGCGCAGGCGGACCTGTACAAGTTCATCTTCCAGAAATACCTGGAAATCGTCCCGGAGGCCCAGCGCGGCGGAATCACCATCTGGGGCATCAATGACAAGGATTCCTGGGTGGGCGAGAACAATGCGCCGCTCCTGTACCGCGGTGACACCTACACCCGCAAGCCCGCTTATGAGGCGCTTTACCTCTATCTCTGCGAGCTGGCCGGGGAAGATCCTTACCGGGAAGTGAATTGATTCCTGGCCAGGTGTTCGATGACCGGATGCCCCTCCGCATCATGGATGGGCATTCCCAGGTTGTCGGAGCGGATGGCACTGTTCAGGAGCGAGTCGATGGGCGTCTCCAGCGGAGCGACGTCGGCAGGGAGGGGGCGCTTGGAGAACAATTGGAAATAACCCACGCAGGCATCGCGCCACCAGCGGGCGTCAGCGGCCTGGATGGCCAGTTTCCCGGAAGTCTGATCCCAAAGGGCTGGAGCCACATAGGGCTTCAGCCCTTTCCAGGTCTCCCGGAAGCCGTCCACCGTCCGGATGCCGCGGTCGTAGTGGAGGCAGATTTCGTCCCAGAGGGTGCGTCCGGACTTCATGGGATGGTCCCAGGGCAGGTGGTGGAACCAGAGCAGGAGATTCTCGGGGCAGGTTTCCGGGTCGTTGAGGGTCGATGCCCAGGGCTCATTGTACTGGTCCACGTTGCCGGAACCGCTGCGGGTGCGGTCGAAACCGATCCCCGCGGAGTCGGCCTGGTGATAATAGGCCGGGGTCCAGTCGGGACGGCCCAGGCGCTCCCAGGGCATGGGACCGTAGTGCGTGCCACCGAACAGATGGTGCAGTCCCAGGGGCATTTCGTAATCGACGACGGCCTCGCGGGAGGCCATCATCATCTCCCGGACAGGATCCACAAATTTCTTTCCGAAGGTCTTGAACGACATGCCGGCCGGCCGGATGAAGGTCTGGCGGATCCATTCGTCGGCAATCTCCTCCGCGGACAGTTCCGGATTCCAGGCGAGGCGGCCGAAAGCGTACCAGTTGGCCTGGGCGAACACATAGCCGCAGAAACCAGGATCCTGGCCCGTATTGGCGACCCCGGCGATGGCTGTCACCATCTTCGCCACCGTGGAGCCGGGACCGTCGCGGTACGTATCGGCCTGGAGGCATTCCTCCCAGGTCGTCCCGTGGTAGGCAAGGTGGTTGGAGAAGCCCAGGTATTCCTGCGTAATCTGGAACTCCATCATCATCTGCGTGTTACGGAGCTTCCCGAACAAGGGACTGAAGGGTTCGCGCGGCTGGAAGTCCACCGGTCCGTTCTTGATCTGGACGATTACGTTGTCAGCGAACTTTCCGTCCAGCGGAAGGAATTCCTCCACGGCCTGATTGGCCCGGTCGGGACTCGTGGGGCTGTAGACGAAGGCCCGCCACATGACGATGCCGCCGTAGGGCTTCAGCGCCTCCGCCAGCATGTTGGCCCCGTCGGCGTGGGTACGGCCGTAATCCTGCGGACCGGCCTGGCCTTCGGAATTGGCCTTCACCAGGAAACCGCCGAAATCCGGGATGGCCTGGTAGATTTCCCGGGCCTTGTTTTTCCACCATTTCCGCACGGCGGGATTCAGCGGGTCGCCGCTGGTGAGTCCGCTCAGGGTGATGGGGCTGGTCCATTTGATGGACAGGTAGGTCTTGATTCCGTATTCGCGGAGGATGCCTGCGATCTTCGCCACCCGGGCGATATGTTCCGCATCCAGGATCAACGGATTGGAATTCACGTTGTTGAGGACGGCTCCGTTCAGGCCCACGGAGGCACAGAGCTCTCCGTAGCGGCGGATGCGCTCCACCGGAATCTCCGGGGCGGTCCACTCCCACATGGACAGGCCCGCATAGCCCCGCTCCACGGTGTCGTCCAGGTTGTCCCAGTGGTTCAGGATGCGGAGGTCGTAGAAGGGCTTCTCCTGGATGTCCAGTCCGGGATGGACCTGTCCCATCGTCTCCATCCGCTGCAAGGCGTACAGCCCGTAGCGAAGGCCTGCGTCAGAGCCTGCATCCACATGCATCCGGCCTTCGGGATCTTCGTAGATATGGTATCCTTCCGCGGGCAGGGACTTGTCGACCTGCGTATCCACGGAGACGCGGATTTCGCTGATGGACCGGCCGGCGGCCAGCCAGAGGTCGGTCCCGTCTTGCAACGGGGCTTGTACGAACGAGTTGCAGGCGGAAAGCAGCACTGCGAAAGCGGTAAGCAAAGGGAATCTGTGCATCGCGGGGGTCTTTCTTTTTCACAAGATAGTCAAAATCCCTCAAAATTGATAGAATATGATGCAAACTTGCATATCCTTCTCCGGGAGAATCCCTAACTTGGTTGCGAAATAACCAAGCAAATGAAAAGATTCCATCTCCTGCCCCTGTTGCTCATCCTGGCTGCCTGCCAGTCCGAAGCGCCGGACCTCCGGCTCAACGACCTGGAATACTTCGAGCGCCAGGGCGTCAATGTCCTCGTGTTCAACAATCCCTTCAGCGGCGGATTCAACGATGAGAAGAATTCCGGCATCGAAGTGATCCACCACGGGGTCCGGACCATCCAGGGCGGTGCCGTCCGCCTGAGTCCCACGCCCGAACAGTGGGACCTGGTCCCGACGATGACATCCCGCACCGTCGATTCGCTCGCGCAAAGCATCGAGGTAGGCATGCGTTATGACTGGTACGACTTTGATTCCCGCGTGGTCGTGACGGCCAAGGGTAAGGCGGTGGAGATCTCCGTATACCTGGACAAGCCGGTTCCTGAGGCTTTGGCCGGGGAGGCCGGTTTCAACCTGGAATTCCTGCCTTCCCAGTACTGGAACAAGGCGTATCTGGTCGATGGAAGCCCCAACCGTTTCCCTCGCTATGCGGTCAGCGACACGAAAGTGCGTCCGAACGGGGAGAAAGTCCGCCAGTTCAAAGGTTACCGGACCTATGACGACCGGGGAACCGGCCAGTTCATCGAGGCGCTGCCCCTGAGCACTGGACACGAGTTCCTCCTGGCTCCGGACGACCCGGCGCGGATGGTGAAGGTCTCCAGCGAGAGCGAACTCAGCCTCTTTGACGGCCGGATGCTGGCCCAGAACGGCTGGTTCGTCCTGCGAAGCGTGCTCCCGGCCGGCCAGACCGGCAAGGTCCTCACCTGGACCGTGGAGCCGAACGCCATTCCGGGCTGGATCCGGGAGCCGAACGTTGGCTTCTCCCAGATGGGTTACGTCCCTGACCAGCCGAAGGTCGCCGTCATCGAACTGGACCGGAAGGACAAGGTAAAGGGTTCCGCGTCCGTCTGGAAAGTCGATGCCGACGGTTCTTCCCGCCAGGTTTTCTCCGGCCCCGTGAAGGTCTGGGGCGACTATTTCAAGTACAGATACGCCAAGTTCGATTTCTCGGAACTCACCGATTCCGGCGTCTATTTCCTGCAATACGGAGATGTCCGGACCGGGAACTTCATTATCGACCCTTCCGTCTACGACAAGATCACCGTGGCGACGAGCGATGTCTGGATTCCCGTCCATATGAACCATATGGCGGTCCACGAGGCTTATCGCCTCTGGCACGGCGAACCTTTCAAGGAAGGTTACCTGCAGGCTCCGCCGAGCACCGACCATTTCGACCTGCACTGGCAGGGCCCGACCACCGACACGCGCTTCAAAGCCCTGGAACTCATTCCCGGCCTGAACGTGGGCGGTTATTTCGATGCGGGAGACTTCGATATCGAAACCGGTTCAAACATCAGCGTGGTGATGAACCTCATCACCCTGTGGGAGCAGTTCCGTTCGGAGCGTGATGAGACATTCGTCAGCGAGGAGCAGCGTTATGTGGAACTCCACCGGCCCGACGGCACGCCTGATATCCTCCAGTATATCGAGCACGGTGTCCTGAACCTCGTAGCCCAGGCCGAACAGATCGGCCACATGGCTCAGACGCTCTCCAATTCGGTCCTGGACAACTACCATCATCTGGGCGATGCGGCGGGTATTACGGACGGTCTGCATTACGATCCCCGTCTGAAACCCTACCAGAAATCGGCCGACGGCAAGTCCAGCGGTACGCCGGACGACATGTGGGCTTTCACCAGCCGGAATCCGGGCCTGGACCTGCAGGCTGCGACGATGTTTGCCGCTGCAAGCCGCGTTCTGGCCGATTATGACCCTGACCTCGCCGCCCGTGCGCTGAAGCAGTCCATCTGTCTCCAGGAGGAGGGAATGAAACTGATGGCCGCCGATACCACCACCCGGCGTCGGAACCAGTTCGGCAACATTTCCTCATCCTTGCAGCTTTATGTTTCCACGAAGGAGCCGCACTATCTGGAACAGTTTACCAATGCCGTCTGGCCGGCTCTCGAGCGGGCGCCGATGTTCGCGCTCAATACCGCCCTGGATGCCGTCCCGTACCTGGATGACGCTTATAAGGAGAAACTGCGTCCCTATGTGGAGCAGTACCGTGACTATATCCTTCAGCTGGAGGACGAGAATCCATACGGGGTTCCCATCGGCCTGGGCAACTGGGCCGGCGGCGGCCAGGTGACCAGTTTCGGTACCACCGTGTGCAACGCGTATCGCCATTATCCCGACATTATCGGCAAGGAACACATTTACAAGGCTCCTTCCTGGCTGTTCGGCTGCCACCCGTATCACAATTATTCCTGGGTAGCCGCCGTCGGTGCCGCCCGTCCCAAACAGGTCTTCTACGGCAACAACCGCGCGGATTTCTCCTTCATCCCCGGCAACATGGCCCCCGGCCTGCTCTTCCGCCAGCCCGACCACTTCGAGAACTATGACGACTGGCCCTTCCTCTGGGGCCAGAACGAAGGTACCATCGCCGGAAACACCGGCTACCTGATCTGGGGCGAAACCTTCCGGGGCGCCCTCGCTGAATAAGGCAGGTACTTTGGTCCGCTCCGGGCAGGCACCGGTCACTCCGGCTCCATACGTCTTTCAACGGGCTCGCACAGGGTCGGAAAGGTGCTTGACGGCGAACTCCTCCTCTTACGGGACCATTCCGGTCCCGTAATCGTCGTCAAACAAACGCCGTCATCCCTGTTGGGACCGCACCTTTCCTCGCGGCTCGCGTTCGTTGAAATCCGGATTCCGCCGGAGCGACCGGTGCCTGCCCGGAGCGGACCGAATGGAGGAATAATCAGCCTTTCAGGTTCTTGACGAAGGCGGAAGGCGAGACGTTGAACTGCTTCTGGAAGCAGGTGGCGAAGTAGGAAGGGGAGGAGAAGCCTGTCATGTAGGCCACTTCGCTGATCCGGTATTTCTGGCTGGACAGCATTTCGGCGGCTTTCTTGAGACGGCTGACACGGATGTACTCATTGATGTTGAGGCCCGTGTTGGCCGTTACCTTGCGGTACAGGGTGGACTTGCTGGTTCCCAGTTCGGAGGTGAGCGTTTCGATGTTCAGGTCGGGTTCGGCCAGGTGCTTCATCACCGTTTCGTGGAGGCGCTCCATGAACTCCTGGTCCATGCCGCCCGTCACCATGGAGTTGAAATGGGTGAGCGGAGACTGGGTGAACTGGCGGTTCGCGATTTCCCGGTTCTTGAACAGGTTGGCGATGTTCGCCTGGAGGAGTTCAATGGCGAACGGTTTTTCGATGTAGCCGTCGGCGCCGGCCTCCAGGGTGCCGATGCGGGTTTCCATGCCAACGGCCGCGGTCAGGAGGATGACCGGGATGTGGCAGAATTCGGTGGTGGACTTGATCCGGTTGCAGAGGGCGATACCGTCGATGCCGGGCATCATGATGTCACTGACCACCAGGTCGATACGTTCCTTGCTGATGAGTTCCAGCGCGTCTTCGCCGTTGGCAGCCACGAGGACGTTGTATTCCTCCGACAGCTGCTTGGCGAGATAGCCGCGCATTTCCGGGTCGTCTTCCACCACCAGGACAGTGTGATGCAGGTTGTCAATGGCGGAAGGCTGGTCCTCTGCTTCTTCCGCAGGACGGGTCGCGGGCATTTCCACGCGACCTTCCTGATGGACAGGCAGTTCCAGGACGAACGAGTTCCAATCTTTGACACTGCGGTCCAGCACCAGCGTGCCGCCGTGCAGGGCGGCGAGGCTCCGGGCGTAGGGAAGTCCCAGTCCGGTTCCCTTGCCCTGCCGGGCAGGACCGGCCTGGTAGAATTTCTCGAAGATCTGCTCCGTGTCCTGCTCCGGAATCCGGTCCCCGTCGCTGTCCACCCTGACCCGGACGGTGTCCGTCCCGGGCCGTGGCTCCAGGGACACGCGGACGTGTCCGCCACCGTACTTGCAGGCATTGGAGAGCAGGTTTCCCAGGATCTTTTCCACCATTTCGGCCGCGCAATCGACGCGCTGGGGCCCTTCCGGAAGGTTCAAGTCCAGCAGGATGTGCTGGTCCTTGGCTACCGGGCTGAACCGGTCGCAGACCTTCCGGACCAGGGCGGAAAGGTCGTTGGAAAGGAAGACCGGGCGGACTTCCATCTTTTCCATCTTCCGCAGGTCCAGGAGCTGGTTGGTCAGGCTGAGGAGCCGGTCGGCATTGGCCTGCATGGTCAGGAGTTCCTGCTTGTTGCTTTCCGTGTAGTTCCCGCTGGCGATAATCTTGTCCAGCGGCATCTTGATCAGGGAGAGCGGCGTCCGGATTTCATGGGTGATGTTGGTGAAGAAGTTGATCTTCGCGTCATACAGGTCTTTCTGGCTTTGCGACTCCATCTTCTCCACTTCCCGGGCCATCCGGATCTGGCGGAGATGGTCCCATTGCCGTCCGATCAGGTACAAGATAGCCAGGAAGAGGGCGATATAGAGCGCGATGGCGGCCTTGGACCAGTAGAAAGGAGGAACGATCTCGATATCAAGCGACCGGGTAGAGTCGCGCCGGGAACCGACTCCGTCCACGCGGAACCGGTACTTGCCGGGAGCCAGGTCCGTATAGGTGGCTTCGCCGTCGTAGGAGAAATCCTGGATGGATTTCCGCTTTCCTTCCAGGGTGGTGCGGAAGAGCCCGGTGCGGGAGGACTGGAAACTCGGAGCCGCATACCGGATGGTCAGGCTGGAGAGATCATTATAATGGATGCGGACCTTCCTGGAACGGATCGTCGATTTTCCTTCTTCGGTCACCCGGAATGTGCCGTTGGGACCGGTCCCGAAGATTTCGGTGATGTAGAGCTGCACCGGCGTTCTGTTTTCCTGTCCGGGTGGCGTGAATCCGATGAGTCCCTGGCTGGTTCCGAAGAGAAGCCGTCCGCTGGAGGTGGAGCAGGCGGAACCGTAGGAAAACTGATTCATCGTGTTTCCGTTCTCCTCCTGGTATATCTCCCGGATGGTCAGGTCGTCAGGTGCCAGCTTTACAATGCCGTGGGTGGTGGTGAGCCAGAGGACCTGGTCCAGGTCCTCCAGGATACAGCAGGTGATGGAGGAGGGAAGACCGTTCTTGCGGGAGATGTTCCGGAAATGGAAACTGCCGGAAGTGATTTCGTCGAGCCCGGTAAAACAGGCGCCACCCGCTTCCGTGAGTACCCAGATCCGGTGCCGGCTGTCCTCCCGGATGCTGGTGATATAGTCGGAGGTCAGGCCGAAAGCCGGGTCATTGGCCGTAATATGCTGATATCCACCTTCCTTCCCCGTCCAGACGCCGTGGCCGTAAGAGCCGATCCAGAGACTGCCCCGGGAATCTTCGTACAGGGCATGGATGAAAGCGCTGCCGAATTCCGGACAGGACTGGAAGCGGTCCTGTGTCCGGTCATAGCGGTACAGTCCCGCCGTCGTTCCCAGCAGGATGTCGCCGGAGCGGGTCCGGGCGACGCAGGCGGCGGACAGGTCGGAAAGATAATTCTTCTGGACCTTCCGGGAGGGAAGATCCATCCGGAAGACGCCTTTGCCGAAGGTGGCGATCCACAGTTGTTCCCCGTCCAGGACAAGCCCCTGGATGTTGAGGACACTGCCGTCCGGTCCCGGGAAGGTCAAATCCTCCACGGTCCCGTCCGAGAGGTTGAGCAGGACCAGTCCGCCGTCTTCGGCGCCGGCCAGGACATGTCCGTCGTCCACGGTGACCAGTGGACGGATCATGTCGCCGGGAAGGTCTCCGCCGGATTTGCGCCCCCTGTACCGGATGACGGAAGACGTCGGATTGCGCCGCAGGCAAAGGCCGTTGTAAAACAGTCCGACCCAGAGATTGCCCTGGCGGTCCATGAGCATGGACCAGATGTCCTCGCCGGCGAGGGAGTCCGGATCGGACCGGTCGTGGGTGAAGTACTGTTGGCCGTTCCCGTCCATCAGGATGAGGCCATGGTCGGTTCCCAGCCAGCAGCGGCCGTTGCGTTCGGGAACGATGCAGCGGATTTCCCCGGCCCCGGTCCGGTAGAGGGAAGTGGTCGTATTGGTGAGGATGTCGGTTCGGAGGACAAGTCCGCCGGGAGCGGAGGAAAGGATGTGTCCCGCCCCGTCCGAAACGATATCCTGGCGGGAAAACCGTTCACCCTGGCCGTCGCGGATTTTTTCAAACTGGTTGCTGATGGTATTGTAACGGTACAGGTCTCCTCCGGAGGAAAGGAACCAGATGCTTCCGTTGCTGTCCGCTTCGACCGTATCGCTGCGGAAAAGTGCGGAGGGAGAATAGTCCAGCAGGACCTGGCGGGAAGGATCCCAGCAGAAAATGTCCTCATTGGCGAACCACACCATCCCGTTCCGGTCGATGGCGATGTCCGCTCCTCCGACCAGTCCGCCCTTGGTGTTCCGGTGGATGGCCTTCGTTTCTCCGGTATTCAGGTCATGGTAGCCGATGCCGCGCGTGGTTATGAACCAGAGCCGGTGTTCCCGGTCTTCCGCGAGGCTCATCGCCAGCCCTTCCAGGATATCGCAGGATGCGTCTTCCAACAGTTTGAAATGGAGACCGTCGTACATGCAGATACCTTCGCGCGTACAAAGCCAGATCAGTCCGTTGCTGTCTTGGAAAATGGAGCGGACGGAATTGTCGGGGAGTCCGTCGTCGGTACTGAAATTCCGGAAACGGACATTCTCGGAAAGGGCGGTCAGCGGCAGGAGGGCGGCTGCCAGGATGGAAAGGAATAGGCGTTTTGTCATACTCTTCGTTCGTGGCTGCAAGTTACTAAAAATACCCTTCAATTTCGGTTCAAACGCTTTCAAAAATCCGCCAGATGGGGTACCGGATGGCCCCAACTTTCCCAAAATGGTCGATTTATATCCGATTTCGGTCATGATTTGAAAGTCTGCACATATATAAAAAGGTACATTTGCCACCGGCTGCATAAGCACAAAACTTTTCAAACCATAATCAACTAACCAAAAACAACGCTGTTTATGACAAAGCATTTGTTTGCAAAGATGGTCGCCGCTGCGATGATCGCCGTGGCAGGCCTGCTGGGCGGGACGCTTGCGTCTGCCCAGAACCGCGCCATCAGCGGAACGGTTGTCGACGCTACGGGAGCTCCGGTTATCGGGGCCGCCGTCGTCGTAGTTGGAAACACCTCCATCGGTGCTGTCACCGATGCCGACGGTGCTTTCCGGCTGAACGTTCCCGCCGGGGCCAGCATCAACGTGTCCTGCATCGGCTATGCCGACCAGACGCTCTCGACGGCCAACCAGTCCGTCTTCAACATCGTCCTTCAGGAAGACACTGAATTCCTGGATGAGACCGTGGTCATCGGTTACGGTGTCCAGCGCAAGAGCGACCTGACCGGTTCCGTTGCTTCCGTCCGTTCGGAAGACCTCCAGAACCGGGCCACCTCCGATGCCGCCGCCGCCCTCCAGGGCAAGGCTGCCGGTGTCCAGGTCATCAACGCTTCCGGTGCTCCGGGCGCAGGCGCTTCCATCCGCGTCCGCGGTTACTCCTCCAACTCCGGCTCCCTTGGACCGCTCCTCATCGTGGACGGTCTGAAGGTGGACAACATCCAGTATCTGGATCCGGAAATGATCGAGTCCATCGAGGTCCTGAAGGATGCCGCCTCCGCTGCCATCTATGGCGCTGAAGCAGGTAACGGTGTCGTTCTCGTTACGACCAAGTCCGGTAAGAAGGGCGAAGGCAAGGTGTTCTACAACAACCAGTTCAGCCTTGCTACCCTGTCCCATAAGCTGGACATCATGCGTGCGAAAGATTATATTGAATTCGGTAAGGCCCAGGGCTACCTCAACGACGAGGCCCTCAAGGTCTACGATGGCGTGACCGACGTGGACTGGAGCAGCGAGATCTTCGTCCCCACTTGGAGCAACCGTCACACGGTGGGCTTCCAGGGCGGTAATGACCGCGGCCATTTCTTCGCTTCCCTCAACTATGTCAAGAATGACGGTATCTTCCGTGGCGACAAGGACCAGTACCGCCGTCTGACCTTCCAGGTGAACGCCGACTATAAGATTAAGGACTGGCTCACCGTCGGAACCAACAACTCCATCGAGAAGTGGGGCACCCGGGGCGTCTCCGAGGCGAACGACAACGGTTCCGCCCTCCTTTCCGCCATCACTTCCTCCCCGCTGTTTCCCGTCCGTGGTGACGAGAGCAAGCTCAGCTCGGGCCTGAAGAACGCCCTCGATGCCGGCAAGAAGATCCTCGTGGATCCCGAAACCGGCCTCTACTGGACCGTTCCGCTCATCGGCGAAACCCAGTCCGGTCACCCGTTCGTCCAGCGTGACGCGACCGAATCCCAGCAGGGCGGTATTAGCGTCCGTGGCGTCGCGTACCTGAACTTCATGCCGTTCAAGGGCTTCACCTACACCTCCCGTTTCGGTTACCGGATCTCCTACAGGACCCAGCACAACTATACCGAGCCGTACTTCTCCACCGCCACCATCAAGGCTGACAACTACGACCTCCAGGCGTGGGCGGACACCAGACTCTACTATCAGTGGGAGAACTTCGTGAACTACAACCGCACCTTCGGCAAGCACGACGTCCTTGCCATGGCCGGTATGTCCTTCATCGAGGAGAGCTGGGACAACATGTGGGCCCAGGCCACCGGTCCGGACATCCTCAAGGGTTACCTGCCCAACTTCCAGTATCTGAGCTTCCTGAAGCCCAGCGATTCCACGACCAAGAACATGTCCAATGCTCCCGGCCGCAACGCGAACCTTTCTTACTTCGCCCGTCTGGGTTACACCTATGACAACCGTTACTCCATCCAGGCGAACTTCCGTGCCGACGCTTTCGACTCCTCCAAGCTCCCGTTGGACAAGAAGTGGGGTTACTTCCCGTCCGTGTCCGTGGGCTGGACCATCAGCAATGAGTCCTTCATTAAGGACAACGTAGACCAGAGCCTCCTGAACTTCCTCAAGTTCCGCGCTTCCTGGGGTAAGAACGGTAACATCAACGTCCTGAGGGATTACCCGTACTCCACGGATATCCTCCTGAACCGCGTGTGGTACCAGTACCACGTGGATTCCGCCACGGCGGACACCGGTTCCCTGCCTTCCGGTCTGTCCAACAAGAATCTCCGCTGGGAGGAATCCGTCCAGCTGGACCTCGGTTTGGACGCCCGCCTCTTCAACAACCGCCTCACCATCGGTCTCGACTGGTATAACAAGGACACCGACGGTCTGCTCGTGGACGTTCCTTCCGTCATGGAAATGGGTATTCCGCTCTTCTGGGAGACCGGAGACGTGAAGGCCAGCACCACCATGAACGCCGGTAAGGTGAACAACCGCGGTTTCGAGGTCGAACTCGGCTGGCGCGACCAGATCGGTGACTTCGGTTACTCGATCAACGCCAACGCCGCCTGGCTGAAGAACAAGATGACTTACCTGGAACCCCTCGTGGGCCGTCTGACCGGCCGTACCGTCCAGGGCTGCTCCTACATGACCACCTACTGCGAAGAGGGCATGCCGCTCTGGTACATGAAGGGCTTCAAGGCCGAAGGTATCGACAGTGACGGCCATATCCTCTTCACCGACTTCGAGACGAAGGAAGATGGCACCGTGGAGCGTGTGGGTACCACCCTCACCCCGGATGAGTCCGACCGTACTTATCTCGGCAAGGGTATTCCCGACCTGACCTATGGTATCACCATCAACCTGAACTGGAAGAACTTCGACCTCTCCATCTTCGGTAACGGCGTGGCTGGCAACAGCATTTTCCCGACCGCTTTCCGTGTGGACCGTCCTTCCTGTAACACCTATTCCTACTATTGGAACAACGCCTGGAAGAAGCCCGGTGACGAAGCGACCGCCAAGTTCCCCAAGGCCAATGACTGGTCCGAACAGGCCTTCAGCTCCTCGATGAACGTGTTCAACGGTGCTTACTTCAAGATCAAGCAGATCCAGCTGGGTTATACTCTGCCGCAGAGCCTGACCAAGAAGATCGCCATCTCGAACCTCCGCGTCTACGCGATGCTGGACAACTACTTCACCTTCACGAGCTACTTTGGTATGGATCCGGAGACTGCCACCACCGGTGGCAATGCCCTGGGTTACGACATGGGTAACTTCCCGACTGCCAAGTCCCTCATCCTGGGTCTCAACCTTGAGTTCTAATTCTTTATACCGACAAGAGATATGAAAAAGATATTTATTGCCTTGACCGTCGTCTGCTCCGCCCTGGTCCTGGGCGGCTGCGAGAAGATGCTCGATATCGAAAAGAAGGGCGTCATCTCCATGGAGAACTTCTACAAGACCGACGCCGATGCCGAGTCCGCCCTGGTCAATGCCTACTACCAGGCTGCCCGCTGGCTGTCGAACACCATGGGTACCGAGGCCGGCTGGAATGAGTGCCCGCTCCTGAACCCGTTCGAATATGCTTCCGACGACATTTTCTGCGCCGGAGAGAACAAGGCCGACGGTGTTTCCGGCAACCAGATCGCTGCTTTCTGGTATGACGACACCAACAGCGTCATCACTGGTTCCTATCACTGCTACTACATCATCATCAACGCCGCCAACCAGGTGATCGACCACTTCGACGGCGAACTGGCCGACACCCCGGTGAAGAAGCGTTGCGTGGCCGAAGCTAAAGTCCTCCGTGCCTACGCGCACCTGCTCCTTGCCCAGGGCTGGTACAACCCGCCGATCGTGGACCACGTCCTCGCGGGTGACGAGCTCCCCGGAAACTGCCAGGATCAGAATGAGATCCTGGACTTCATCATCAACGACTGCCGCGCCGCCCTTCCGGACCTGACTGAAAGGACTTCCAAGAGCGACAAGGACGGTGCCGTGAAGGTGACCAAGGGCTTCGCCAACGCCATCATGGGCAAGGCCATGCTGTTCAAGGGTGACTACGACGGTGCCAAGACCGCTCTCAAGGCCGTCATCGATTCCGGCAAGTACGACCTCGTACCTTCCGACAAGATGAGCACCCTGTATCACTACAGCGGACGTGGCAACGAGGAGTCCGTCTTCGAGTTCAACCTCAAGTATGACTCCACCGTGGATGGTTACTACCAGCGTGCCCAACCGAACTTCAAGCTTCTCTGGGGCTGGCGTTCTTCCCGCGTCCGTCTCCCTGACGGTGAAGGTTCCGAACTGCCCGGTGAAGGCCCTTGGGGCTGGTGCAATCCGTCCAAGAAGTTCGTGGACACGATCCTCGAGAATGACGGTTACGATTCCGCCCGCCGCAAGGCTTGGATCAAGAGCTATGACGAGGTTCTCTACGAGATGCCTTATACTTCCGACAAGGACTGCCCGACCCTGGGTGACAAGAAGAAGGACGGATACCGTGGCATCTATGATCCGGCCGGTCTGTACGGCCACCCGGGCTACTTCATGTGGAAGCGCCTCTATCGTTCCGAAGACCGTACTCCTACCGCCGAAATCCAGTGGAACCTGGTGATCATGCGTTACGCCGAAGTCCTCCTCATGTACGCCGAGGCTTGTGCCAAGACGAATGACTCCGCCGGTCTCGCCGCCCTGAACAAGGTCCAGCAGCGCGCCCAGGCGAAGCACGTATCCAGCACCCTGACCCTCGACGAGGTGAAGAAGGAGAAGTACATCGAGTGCTGGCTTGAGGGCAGCCGCTTCCCGGACCTGGTCCGCTGGGGCGATGCCGAAAAGGAACTGAAGGACAACGGCATGTATCTCCCGAACTTCTGCGATGCGTTCTTCTCCAAGAGTGAGCCCGAACACCGCGGTTACCTCGAAGAAAGCGATGCCGACTGGTGCAAGAAGCTCCATCCCGCCGGTTTCCAGAAGGACAAGCACAGCTACTTCCCGATTCCTTTCGATGACAAGAAGGTGAATCCGAACGTCCACGACTGGTACACTACCAAGTAACGGACATCTGACATTGATCCGGCCCGGGGTGATACCCGGACCGGGTCCCAAACACAAACACTGCACCCATGAAGAAGGTCTTTCTTTCAATGGTTGCCGCCTTGACCGTACTGACCGCAACCGCCCAAGACAAGAATTTCCATATTTTCCTCTGCTTCGGCCAGTCCAACATGGAAGGGAATGCGCGCATCGAGCCGCAGGATTCCGTGAATGTCCCGGATGCCTTCCTGAACCTGTCGGCCGTGAATTTCTCCGACAAGTCCCGGAAAATGGGGCAGTGGTACAAAGCCCTCCCGCCGCTGTGCCGCGAGAATACCGGACTCACGCCGGTCGACTATTTCGGCCGTACCCTGCTTCAGTATCTTCCGGAGGGCCACAAGGTGGGTGTGGTGCATGTCGCCATCGGCGGCATCAGCATCGACGGCTTCCTGCCGGACCGGATTGACGAGTACGCCAAAACGGCGCCGGAGTGGATGAAGCCCATGCTGGCGGCTTATGACGGCCATCCTTACGACCGGCTCGTGGCGATGGCGAAGAAGGCTCAGAGAAAGGGGGTCATCTCCGGCATCCTGATGCACCAGGGCGAGACCAACAACGGTGACCCCGTCTGGCCCCAGAACGTGAAGACCGTCTATGAGAATCTCCTGAAGGATTTGAAGTTGAAGGCCGAGGATGTTCCGCTTCTGGTGGGCGAGGTGGTTGCAGCGGACCGGGGCGGCATCTGCGCCGCGCACAACGCCGTTATCGACACGCTCGACCGCGTGATTCCCACGGCCCATGTCATCCCGGCCGACGGCCTCACGCAGAATTTCGACTTCCTGCATTTCAACGCGGCCGGCTATCGCGAATTCGGCAAGCGCTACGCCGCGGAAATGCTCCGGATCTGGGGCATCCCCTATACGCCCGAGCGCGATTATCATCCGTCCACTCCCTCCTCTCCGCTGGTGAGCATGATGGGGGCCGTGACCTTCAATCTCCAGGCGCCTGACGCCAAGGAGGTGTTGCTTTCCAGCCAGTTCCTGAAGGAACCCGTGCCCATGAAGAAAGGCCGTAATGGCCTCTGGACCATTACCGTCACGCCGGAAAAACGCGATATCTATCCGTATAACTTCATCGTGGACGGGGTCTCCATCTCCGACCCGTTGAACAAGGACATCTTCCCGAACGAAACCTTCAAGGCTTCCTTGGTGGAGATTCCCGCGATGCCCCCCTTCCGGTTCGGTCCGGAAAGCAACCGGCAGCCGCAGGCGGAAGAGGGTGTTCCTTACGGCATCCGCGATGTGCCGCACGGCAAGGTGACCCATTGCACTTACCGTTCCACCGTCCTGAACGACTGGCGTCCGCTCGTGGTTTACACGCCTGCAGGATATGAGACTTCCGACAAGGAATATCCGGTGCTCTATCTCATCAGCGGCACCACCGACACGGAAGAGACCTGGTACAAGGTGGGAAAGCTGAATACGATCCTGGACAATCTCATTGCCGCCGGCAAGGCCGAACCGATGGTCGTAGTGATGCCATACGGGAACATGGGCACGACTCCGATGCCCACGTCCATGGCCGCGACAAAGATGTATGCGACCTTTGCGAAGGAATTGACGGAGTGCATCATGCCGTATGTGCAGCGGAACTTCCGCTTAGTCAACGACCGTGACCACCGCGCCATCGCGGGCTTCTCCCGCGGCGGCGGGCAGGCGCTCTTCAGCGCCCTCTCACATCCTCAGCTGTTTGCCTGGCTGGCCTCCTACAGCGCTTACCTTACACCTGAGATGATGGATACCTGTCTCCCGCAGTACGCAGCCAATCCGTCTCTCATCAATCAAGGTTTCAAGCTGTTGTGGTATGGTGTGGGGACCGAGGATTTCCTGTATGAACAAGTTGTGAAGAACCGTGATTATCTGGATCGGAAGGGCATCAGGCATGAGGACCTGACCACCGGTGGAGGCCATACCTGGATGAATGCCCGCGCCTACCTGAACGAAACCCTGCAGAAATTCTTCAAATGAAAAAGATACTGACCGCATTCCTGGCGTTGACCGCCAGTATCGTCGTTTTCGCACAGACGCCCGCCTCCACCAATGTGCCCACCAAGGAATACCCCTGCGTGGACGCTGAAGGGCGCGCCACCTTCCAGATTGCCGCGCCTACAGCGACGGATGTGCAGGTGGATATCTGTAATAAGAAGTATCCCCTCACGAAGGATGGGAACGGTGTCTGGACCGGTACCACGGACCCGCTGGTGGTGGGCTTCCACTACTACGCACTTCTCGTGGACGGTGTCCGGGTCAACGATCCCAACAGCGAGACATTCTATGGCTGCAGCCAGCAGACAAGCGGCATCGAGATCCCCGAGAAGCCGGAAGTGGCTGCGTATTATACATTTAACCCTGCGGTTCCGCACGGACAGGTGCGCGAGTGCCAGTACTGGAGCGATATCGAGAAATCGGTCCGCACCTGCTATGTCTACACGCCGGCTGAATATGAGAAGGGCAGGAAAAAGTATCCTGTACTGTACCTGCAGCATGGCATGGGCGAGGACGAGCGGGGTTGGCACGAACAGGGCATGATGGCCAATATCCTGGACAACAGCATCGCCGCCGGCAAGAGCGTTCCGATGATCGTGGTGATGGACTACGGTAACTGCGGCTACGGCTTCGGTGCCAGGAAAGGGGAGACCATGGCCGATTTCGGCACCTCCTTCTATCCGATTCTCCTTAACGAGATCATCCCCTTCATTGAAAGGACCTTCCGCGTGAAGACCGACCGGGAGAACCGGGCGATGGCCGGCCTTTCCTGGGGCGGCCACCAGACCTTCGACGTCGCCCTGGCGCATCTGGACAAGTTCGCCTGGATGGGCACTTTCAGCGGTGCCATCTTCCTGATGCCGGGCGCGGACTTCAAGACCCTCTACAACGGCGTGTTCGCCGATGCCGCCAAGTTCAACCGGCAGGTGCATTACCTGTTCATGGGCATGGGCTCCGAGGAGAACTTCGGCGCCGACCGTTTCGTCACGTCCTTGCATGAGATCGGCATCAACGCGACCTATTACGAATCCCCGGGGACGGCCCACGAATGGCTTACCTGGCGTCGCTGCCTGAACGAATTCATTCCCCATATCTTTCAGAAATAGCCATGAGACGATATCTTCTTCTTCCCGTTGCCGGGCTGCTGCTTTCAGCCGGCCTGCTGGCCCAGAATCCGGTCATCCGGGACCAGTTCTCCGCCGATCCTACCGCCCGCGTGTTCGAAGGGAAGGTATGGCTGTATGCTTCCCACGACATCATCAGTCCGGTGGAACCCGAACGGAGGTGGTTTTGCATGGAAGACTATCACGTTTTTTCCTCGGAGGACCTTGTCAACTGGACGGACCACGGCGTAATCCTGGACCAGAAGGACGTTCCCTGGGGTAATCCTGAAGGCTATTCCATGTGGGCACCGGAATGCGTGTACCGGAACGGGAAATACTATTTCTATTTCCCGGATGCGCCCAAGTCCGGCCGCGGCTTCGCCATCGGCATGGCCTCCGCCGACCATCCTGACGGACCCTTCACCCCCGAGAAAAACAGCATCCAGGGTGTCTTCGGCATCGATCCGACCGTCCTGGTGGCTTCGGACGGCAATGCCTACATCTACTGGTCCGGCATGGGGTTCCAGGGCGCCAGGCTCAAGGACAACATGACCGAACTGGACGGTCCGGCCGTCCGGCTGGACGGAGAACTCCCGAAGGAGGGAGGCTTGAAGGAAGGTCCGCACGTGTTCGAGCGGGAAGGCAAGTTCTATCTGACCTACCCTTGGGTGCAGGACCGTACCGAGGCCCTCGTGTATGCGATGAGCGACAGTCCGCTGGGCCCGTTCGAATACAAGGGCAAGATCATGGAGAAATCCCCGAACGAGTGCTGGACAAACCACCATTCCTTCGTGGAATACAAGGGGCAGTGGTATCTGTTCTATCACCACAACGATTATTCCCCGACGTTCGACAAGAACCGCTCCGTCCGCATCGACAAGGTCCGGTTCAATCCGGACGGCACCATCGAGCAGGTCACTCCGACCCTTCGCGGCGTGGGTGTCACGCCGGCCAAAGGCCCCGTCCAGCTGGACCGCTACAGCGGTGTCTGCCATTATGGCGCCTATCTTGATTTCCTGGATGCCTCGAATCCCTGGGCCGGCTGGTACATCCTCCTGTCGCGTCCGGCGACCTGGGTCCGCTATGACGAAATCGAGTTCGGAGAGACCGCGCCTGCATCGGTGACCTTCCGCATCCGCTGCCCGGAAAAAACCCGTGTGATGCTCCAGACCGGGGATGAAAAGTCCATCGGCTCGTACGGACTTCCTGCCGCCAGGGACTGGAGCGAAATCCGCCTGCCGCTGGAAACCGCGGTGACGGGTCTCCAGAACATCAAACTGATCGTGGAGGAAGGAAACGGTCTCCAGGTCGATTGGATTTCCTTTGAATGATCCGGTCATGAGACGCCTGTTGATACCCCTCATGCTAGCTGGACTTCTCCCGGCCTGCCGTCCGGCTCCCCAGGAGGGAGTCGCCCTGTTCGAGTGTTTCTCCTATGAGGGAAAGGATGCCGTTTATGCCAGGAATCCGCTTCCCGGCTCCGATGCGGTGTACAACCCCATCCTGCCGGGCTGGTATTCCGATCCCAGCATCTGTACGAACGGGGAAGGGGATTATTTCCTCGTGACATCCACGTTCAGTTATTTCCCGGGTGTTCCCCTTTTCCACAGCCGCGATTTGGTGAACTGGAAGCAGGTGGGCCACGTCCTGGACCGTCCGTCCCAGCTCGTGAACCTGGACCGCCAGCATACGAGCGGCGGAATCTTCGCCCCGGACATCCAGTACAATCCGAAGAACCGGACGTACTATATGATTACCACCAACGTGGGCGCAGGCAACTTCGTCGTAAAGACGCAGGATCCGTTTGGCCCCTGGTCCGACCCGATCCTGCTTCCGCAGGTCCAGGGCATCGATCCATCCCTGTTTTTCGATGACGATGGCAAGGCGTATATCGTGAACAACGACGATGCGCCGGACGGAAAGCCCGAATACGACGGCCACCGGACGATCCGGATCGTAGAGTACGACGTGGAGAACGACTGTACCATCGGCGAAAGGAAGATTATCGTGGACAAGGGGGTGGATCCTTCCCGGAAACCCATCTGGATCGAAGGACCGCACCTGTACAAGATAGAGGGAAAGTATTACCTGATGTGTGCGGAAGGCGGTACGTCCGACCAGCATTCGGAAGTGATTTTCCGGAGCGATGCGCCGACGGAGGGTTACCAGCCCTGGAACCGCAATCCTATCCTTACCCAACGCCATCTCGCTGCCGACCGTCCCGATCCGGTGACCTGCGCCGGCCATGCCGACCTGGTCCGGACTCCGGAGGGCGAGTGGTGGGGCGTTTTCCTGGGTTGCAGGCCGCTCAAGGCAGGATTCGAGAATCTCGGGCGTGAAACTTTCCTTCTCCCGGTACGCTGGTCGGAGGATGGTTTCCCGTTCTTCCTGGAAGGGGAGGAAACGGTTCCCGTCGTTGTCCGTCATCCCGGAACGACCGTGGGCAAGGTTCCCACTTTCGGCAATTTCAAGGTGGAGGATTCCTTCGATGGAGACGCGCTTGGGATGGAGTGGATGACGCTTCGCGGTCCGGCTGACGGGCTGTATGACATCCGGGACGGAGTCCTGGCGCTCCGGTGTTCCCCGGCACGCGCGACCCGTTTTGAGACTCCGGCCTTGATTCTCAGACGATTACAGCATCACGCATTCACCGCTTCCACGCGTATGCGTTTCACTCCGGTGGGGGACGAAGCGGCCGGAATGCTCCTGTATAAGGATGAACGGCACCAGTATTTCCTGAAAGTTTGCCTGCAGGATGGCCGTCCGGCCGCCGTGCTGGAGAAAGTGGGCATGGATTCCGTGGTATTGGGAAGTGTCCCGCTGCCGGAGAATACGCGGACCGTGGACCTTTCCATCGCTTCGGACGACGGTCTTACTTTCCGTTTCCAGTGCGCCGTTGACGGAGCCGGGCCGCTCACCGTGGCGGAAGGGGTGGACGCCTCCAGTCTTTCGACCGCCATGGCTGGCGGATTCACGGGAACCACCATCGGTCTGTACGCAGTCCGTTGACAGATTTAACATTTCTTCAAGATATGAAAAGAATCCTCATGGCATTGACCGCCCTTGCCGGATCCCTGGCCCTTCTGGCGCAGGCTCCGTCCACCGGCGGTCCGGTCTATTCCGACTCCTCGACCAACCTGGAGAAATACCTGGTGCCCGCTTCCGGGGAGGAAGCGGCGCCCGATGCGGACGGATTCCTCCGCCGTTGGCTGCTGCTGGACCCCATCAGCAAGCCCAACCGCAGCAATACGGTATTCACGGACAGCTACCTCCGCGAGGTTTTCGCCGTCCCGTATTTCCGCGGCCAGCTCGGCGATGTCCTGCCCAAGGACGGCTCCAAGATCAAGGTGACCGTCGAATACCAGCCGCCCGTGGACCTGTCCGGTGGACGCCCGATGTGGTCGAATGAACCGGTCGTCTATGAGAAGAAGGTGCGGAAACTCCAATGGCACGCCTTTGACAGCCAGCGCTTCAACGTGAAGCTGTTCCGTTTTGCAACCAACCTGACCGAAGACCGGTACGGCGTGATTTTCTGGGCCGTGACCGTCGTGAACTGCGAGGAGGACATTCCGAATGTCCGGCTCGCCGTCGGTTCCAATTCGGCTTCGATGTGGTGGGTGAACGGGGAAGAGGCCCTGATCCTGTCCGGTGACCGGCGGATGGTGGCGGACGACGGGGCTTCCCGCCGCCTGACCCTGAAGAAAGGCCGCAATGTCATCTGGGGCGCCGTCATCAACGGCCCCGGCATGAGCGACTTCTGCGCCCGTTTCCTGGACGAAGCCGGTCAACCTGTCAAGCAGATCACCCTCAGTACGAAGTAAGCCATGGAAAAGCATACCATTCTCTCGTTCTTCCTTGCCCTGGCCGGTCTTTCTGCCGCTGCCCAGGTGGGTGCACCCTATATCCACGATCCGTCGACAATCCAGTTCTGTGACGGCAAGTACTATACGTTCGGGACCGGAGGCGGCGGCCTGATTTCGGCTGACGGCTGGGTCTGGGAAGGCGGCGCGGTGCGTCCCGGCGGGGGAGCCGCCCCTGACGCAATCCGGATCGGTGACCGTTACCTGGTGGGTTACAGTTCGACGGGCGGTGGACTCGGCGGCGGTCACGCCGGCCGTATCCTGACGATGTGGAATAAGACCCTGGACCCGAACTCTCCGGACTTCGCTTTCAGCGAGCCTGTCGAGGTGGCCCATTCGGAAATGGACGAAGACTGCGACGCCATCGACGTCGGTTTCCTGATGGATGACGACGGCCGCCTTTTCTGCACGTATGGCACCTATTTCGGCAACATCCGCATGGTCGAGCTCGATCCTGCGACCGGCGGGCGTCTGCCCGGTAACAAGGCCGTGGATGTCGCCATCGACTGCGAGGCGTCCACGATGATGTACCGCGATGGATGGTATTACCTGCTGGGTACCCACGGAACTTGTTGTGACGGAGTCAATTCCACGTATAATATCGTGGTCGGCCGTTCCCGCAAGCCGACGGGCCCGTTCCTGGACAATGTGGGCCGCGACATGCTCCGGGGCGGCGGCAAGATGGTCATCGCCGCGGAGGAGCGCCTCTTCGGCGCCGGACACTTCGGCCGTTTCATCGTAGAGCCGGGCGTGGAGAAGATGTCCCTTCATTTCGAGGCCGACCTGGACCGCAGCGGCCGGAGCGTCCTCGCTATCCGTCCGATCCTGTGGAAGGACGGCTGGCCCGAGGCGGGCGAACTGCTGAAAGACGGAAATTACAAGATCCTCTCCCGCCGGCGCGGCTATGCCCTGGAACTGGCGGTGGACTTTGTCCGTGCCCAGGGCGGCATGCGTTTCTGGGGCCGGCAGGATGAACCGCTGGTAGTGCTTGAGGGACAGAAACTCGAAGAGGTGTCCGCCGACTGGCCGGAGGGGGACATCCCTGTCCGTGCCAACGACTACATGGCCCGTCCGCACCAGAAATGGACGATCGAGGCCGTACCCGAGGCGAGCGGCTATCTGGGTGGACCGTATTACAAGATTGTCATCGAAGGGACCGGCCGGGCCCTGGCAGCCGCCGAGGGTGCCGAACTCGTTACCGTGCCGGCGTTCACCGGCGCCCCCGAACAACTCTGGCAGATCGACCAGCTGATCGACGGGACCTACCGCATCATGCCGAAGTCCATTCCCGGTTGCGGGGAGCGTCTGTGTCTCTATTCCGTCGCCGACAGCACGCCCACCCTTTCGAAGTTCGATTTTGAGAACGACAACGCGAAGTGGGACCTCAAATTGCATTGATATGAGGATAATCCTTTCAGGCTTGATCCTGTGCTTCAGTTTCCTGGGTCTGGGTGCGCAGCCGGTGGGTTTCGGCGGTTTCCAGATGCCCAAGGCAGACGTCCATTGTTCCGAAAAGTTCGCTGACATCGATTATGCCGGCGACGGAGAGGTCTTTCACCGGATGGACATTTATCTTCCCCAAGTGGAGAAGGACATCTACCCCGTGGTGGTCCATATCTACGGAAGTGCCTGGTACTCCAATAATTCCAAGGGAATGGCCGATCTCGGGACCATCGTGAACGCCCTGTTGGACGCGGGTTACGCCGTGGTGTGCCCGAACCATCGGTCTTCCCAGGACGCGCGGTTTCCGGCCCAGATCCAGGATATCAAGGGCGTCATCCGTTTCGTCCGGGCCCACGCGGCCGACTATCGATTCGATTCTTCCTTCGTGGCGGTTTCCGGCTTTTCGTCCGGCGGCCATCTGGCCTCGCTGGCCGCCACTTCCGGCCATGTGCCGGAACTGGAGGGCGAGGTAGGTGGCAATCTGGCATTCTCCAGTGCGGTGGACGCAGCCTGCGACTGGTCCGGTCCCGTGGACCTGAACTATATGAGTTGCGGCCGTGAACAGGATACTTGGAACCATGCCCCCGAAGAGGCCGTGATGGGCTTCCCTTTCCAGGGAAATGAAATCCGTTTCAAGGTTTTGGACGCCACGTCCTATATCGATCCCTTCGATCCGCCGGTCATCCTCTTCCATGGAACAGCCGATCCTGTCGTTCCCTGCTGCCAGGCCCCTCACTTCTACGGTCTCCTGCAGGATGCCGGCGTGGAAAGTGAACTCCATCTGGTGGAGGGGGGTGGACACGGTATGAACATGTACAGCGCGGAAACCCTCGGTGCGATGACCGCTTTCCTGGACAGGATTCATCATGCAGGACGGCCATGAAGGACTGGAAAAGACATATCGGCCCCATAGCATCCGTCCTGGCCTTTCTGGCCGCCTACGGATTTTTCCAGTTCGCCTACCCGTATCACCTGATGCGGAGGGAGCAGATGACGCTGTTCCTGTTCGATGGCGACTATATCCGGCAGACTTACCGGGGAAGCGGATGGCTGGCCCGTTTTGTCTGCGATTTCCTGGACCAGTTTTTCCACCTCCCGGTCGTAGGACCGTTGGTGGTGGCTTTGCTTTTGACGGCCATCGGTGTCGTTACCTACCGGATTATCCGTCATTTCCTGGGGAAGTGGCCCTCCTTCGCCGTGGCTGCCCTCGTTTTTGCCTGGTCTTTCCTTCGGGAGACGGAAAACCTGTACAGCACCCGCTATACGCTCGTCGTCCTGGGTTATCTTGCCCTGCTCCTGCTGGCCCTTCAGCCGCGTAAGGGGTGGCTCAAGGTGGCTTCGCTGGCCGTGCTGGCCGGTTTCGGCGTCTGGTCCCTGGGTTCACCGGTCCAACGGTATTACGGCAAGGCGTGGGGAATGCCGGAGGTCCGGTATGACCGCATGATCGGCCTGGATACGGAAGTGGCGCGGGAGAATTGGGACCGGGTCCTCCGGCTGTCGGAGAAGGATCTCCATATGACGGAGGCGAGCTATTGCTACAACCTCGCGAATGCGAAGAAAGGAAAGCTCGGAAGCGGTTTGTTCAAGCATTCCCAGGACGGGGTCAACAGCCTCTTCATCCGCGTGTCCACCGACCGGTCGCCCTTTTCCAACGGCATAGCGGGAGAGGTTTGGTACCAGCTGGGGGATATGACCATCGCGGAGCAGAGCGCCATCATCGCCCTGCAGGCGTCTCCCAAGCACACCGGTGCGCGGTACATCAAGCGGCTCGCGGAGGCGAACCTGGTTTCCGGAGAGGCGGCATCGGCCCGGAAATACCTGAATTTACTGAGCAGGACCCTCTTCTACGGGCGCTGGGCAAGGCAGATGATGCCGCTCATCCAGCCCGATCAGCCGGATGAAAGGCTTGCCGGCAGCCGGAAAAGGCTATCCCACGAAGATTTCGTGCATTATTCCACCCGTCCCCGGCCCGTCCTGAAGGGTTTGCTGGAGGCCGATCCTTCCAATACCGTCGCCCTCGAATACTTGCTTTGCTATGACCTGATGAACCTGGACCTGGACCATTTCATGGAGGACTATCCCCGCTGGGTCCAGCCTGCCGGCATCTACCGGGAGGCCGTCCTCATCTGGCTCAGCCTGAATGACCGGCTGGACGCGGAGCATCTGCTGTCCTTCGGCCTGGACCGCGAAGCCGTGGACCGGATGGAACGGTTCTTCCGGAATCCCTCCGCTTTCCGCGATTCCTACTGGTACTATTATCTGAATGCCATGGAGGAGGAATAAACGATGATGAAACGATTCTTTGGATATCTGACCCTCCTCGCCCTTTTCCTTGCAGCGGGGTGCAGCCAGGCGGACCTGGCTGACGTGCCCGACGGCAGTGAAGGTCCCCTTGTCATCTATCCCGATTACAAGGAGGTGACCATCCCTGCGAACATCGCTCCGCTGAACTTCCGGTACGCGATGAAGGGTGTACGGAAGGCCTCGACGACATTTGTCCTGGATGGGAAGTCTGTTAAAATCAAGGGGTTGGAGGTAGAATGGCGCCTGGGAAAATGGAAGGAATTCCTCTCGGATGCGGCCGGTAAGATCATCCGCGTGGAGGCGGAGGCCCTGGTAGACGGGAAGAAGGTGACGGATGCCTGGTCCATCCGGGTGAGCACGGATTCCATCGACGGATACCTGACCTACCGCCTCATCGAACCCGCGTACCAGATGTGGAACGAGGTTTCCATCGAGGAGCGCTGCATCGAGGATTTCCGGGAGACGACGATCTGCGACCATCAGCATACGGAAAACGCCTGCATGAACTGTCATGTCCACGGTCAGCAGCGGGGTGACTATTCCCTGTACTATATCCGCGGGCCGCATGGAGGCGCGATCCTGAACAAGGACGGAGCGCTCCGCAAACTCACGCTGAATGCCGAGGGGATGCTCTCCGGTACCGTGTACGGGGAACTTCATCCGTCTGGCCGTTTCGGCGTATTCTCCACGAACATCATCCTTCCGGGCTTCCATACGATGGCGGGCAACCGGATGGAAGTGTTCGATTCCGCCTCGGACCTGACCGTCGCGGACTTCGACAACAATGTGATGGTCAATGTCCCGCACGTCGCCCGGGCCGATGCCTGGGAGACTTTCCCTTGTTTCTCCGCGGATGGAAGCGCCGTTTTCTACTGCGTGGCGGACACGGTCTCGCTGCCGCGTCAGGTCCAGGAAGTCCGGTATTCGCTGATGCGGGCTCCTTTCGATGCCACGGACGGCCGGATCGGCGAACAGGCGGACACCGTCTGGAGCGGACCTGCCCATCATGCTTCCGCCTGTCATCCCAAGGCCTCTCCGGACGGACGCTGGCTTCTTTTCACCGTTTCCGACTACGGTACTTTCCCGCTTTTCCATACCGAATCCACCCTGAACCTGGTGGACCTCCAGACCGGAGAAGTCCGGCCGCTGAATGAGATAAAGGGCGATAAATCAGACACCTATCACAGCTGGTCCTCCAATTCCCGCTGGTTCGTCTTCGCGAGCAAACGGGGTGACGGCATGTATGGCAAGCCCTACTTCAGCCACCTGGATGAGAACGGCGTACCCTCCAAGCCCTTCGTCCTCCCGCAGAAGTCCTCCCGCTTCTACGAATATAATCTCAAGTCCTTCAACATTCCCGACCTGGGGAACGCTTCCACCGGCATGACGGTCCGGGACGCGAGGCGGATGTTCAAGAGCGAAAACGAGCCGTTCAAACAAGCTTTTTAACCACTGCTTTATGAAAAGGATCTGCACCTGTCTGGCCCTTGTGGCTTTCCTGCCGCTCGGGGCCCAGAATCCCGTCATCGGTACTTCCTTCACGCCTGACCCGGCACCGTACGTGCATGGGGACAAGGTCTATCTGTTCGTGGATCACGATGAAGACGATGCCGTGTACTTCAAGATGAAGGACTGGCAACTGTACAGTACGGAAGACATGGTCAACTGGACTTACCTCGGAACACCCGTTTCCACGGCTACGTTCCCGTGGGCCTTCCAGGGCGACCGCGCCTGGGCCTCGCAGGCCGTGGAGCGGAACGGGAAATGGTACTGGTACGTGTGTCTCACCGAGGCTGCAACCCGGGCCGATGCCCTGGCGGTTGCAGTGGCCGACCGGCCGGAGGGTCCCTACGAGGATGCCATCGGCGGTCCGCTGGCAACGGGGTTCTCGTTCATCGATCCGACGGTTTTCATCGACGATGACGGTACTCCCTGGCTTTTCTGGGGTAACAAGGGCTGCTGGTACGGCAAGCTGGGCGATGACATGGTTTCTTTCCCGGATGGTTATCAGGAAGTTCCTGGTTTTCACGACCCTGCATGCTTCGGCCCTGCATCGATGAAGCCGGACTGGTCCGACGGAGGAAAGGAGAAGATGATGGTCGGGTATGAGGAAGGACCCTGGTTGACGAAACGGGACGGCCTGTATTATCTGGTCTATCCTGCCGGGGGCGTGCCTGAGCATATGGCCTATTCCACCTCAACTTCCATCCATGGTCCCTGGCAATACCGCGGCCGGATCATGGACGAGGCGGAGAACAGCTTTACCATCCATGGCGGCAACATCACCTTCCGGGGGCATCATTACATGTTCTACCACAATGGGAAACTGCCTAACGGCGGCGGATTCAGGCGGGCCACCTGCGTGGAGGAATTCACCTTCGGGGCCGATGGATCCATTCCCTTCATCCCTTTCACGGAAAAGGGTGTGGATCCGCTTCAGACGCTGAATCCTTACGTAATGACCCAGGCCGAGACCATGGCCGCCTCCTACGGACTCAAGACGGACCGCCTTCCCGGTGACTGCCACTGGGTGACCTCGGTCCACAATGGTGACTGGCTGAAGGTGCGGAATGTGGATTTCGGCGACGAACCGGCCGTGCTGGTGTCGCTGGAGATGCTGAATTTCAAGCATCCCGGCACTGTGGACTTTTTTCTGGACGCGCTGGACGGCCGTCCGGTCGCTTCCGTTCCGGTGAATGGGGAGAACATGCTGGTCAAGGCACCCGTCTCCGACCGGGCGGTGGGTGTCCACGACCTGTACCTGCTGTTCCGCGGGGGCGACGACGAACTCTTCGACCTGGACTGGTGGGTGTTCAACCACCACCTGAACATGCCGCTCATCCAGACGAAATTCACGGCGGACCCGGCGCCGATGGTCTATGACGGGACGGTGTACCTGTACACCACCCACGACGAGGATGGTGCCGAAGGTTTCCAGATGTTCGACTGGCTCCTGTATACGTCGACGGACATGGTGAACTGGACGGACCACGGTGCTGTCGCCTCCCTGGACGATTTTGCCTGGTATGACGGTAAGAACGGCGCCTGGGCCGAGTGTGTCGTGGAGCGTGGCGGCAAGTTTTACATGTACTGCCCCATCCACGGGCATGGAATCGGCGTCCTGGTGGCGGATTCGCCTTTCGGGCCCTTCAAGGATCCGCTCGGGCATCCGCTCGTGTGGCAGAAGGAGCACTGGGAGGACATCGACCCGTCCGTGTTCATCGACGATGACGGCCAGGCCTATATGTACTGGGGGAATCCGCATGTGTACTGGGTGCGTCTGAACGAGGACATGGTTTCCGTCGACGGAGAGATCCATCGGATTGACTATCCCATCGACACTTACCAGGAAGGGCCTTGGTTCTACAAGCACAATGGGAAGTACTACCTTGCTTTTGCATCCACTTGCTGCCCGGAGGGCATCGGCTATGCGATGAGTGATTCGCCGGTTGGGCCGTGGAAGTCGATGGGCGCCATCATGGACCGCACCTGGCGTACCCGGGGCAACCATCCCGGCATCATCGAGTATAAGGGACAGTCGTACGTGTTCGGTCTCAATTACGACCTGATGCACTTGAAAACCTTCAAACACGCTGAGCAGCGGAGCGTTTCCGCAGCGCCAATGTACTACGAGCCGGACGGCTCCATCCGGAAAGTCCCGTATTGGCTGGACAATGTCTTGGAGCAGGTCGGGACTTTCGACCCCTTCCGCAAGGTGGAGGCCGAGACGATGGCGTGGGGCTATGGCCTCAAGACAGACGTCGTGGAAGGACGCGGCATCGTGCTGCGGGATATCGATGCCGGGGAGCATCTGCTTATCAAGGGGGTCGACTTCGGCCGGGGAGCCCGCAAGTTCACGGCTTCAGTCGAAGGCGCTGCGACCATCGAAATCCGGCTGGACGCGGTGGACGGTCCGCTTTGCGGGGTTCTTACGGCGAAAGCCGGCAAGGGCTTCCAGGAAGCCTCCTGCCGGCTGAAAGGCGCCGCTGGCGTCCACGACCTCTATTTCGTCTTCAAGTCCGGCGGTTTCCGCTGGGACTGGTGGAAGATGGCGCGCTAATACACCCGCTGGTGGAACCAGTCGAAATCCGCTATGCCGCCCTCCCCGAGGGTGGCATAGTTGTATAGCGCACTGCGGTAGCCGGTGAAGTAGTCCAGCGTGAAGCGCATGGAGAGCACGCAATCGGCTTCCGTCCAGTTTTCTCCATCGAAAGACCAGCCGAAGAAAGCCGTATCAGGCTCGTCGCCTTCTTCCTGCGGCGTAAAGACGTAACGGATCCGGAGATATACCTCATTCGCATCCACCGGGACCTCAGAAACGGTTTCCTCACCCAAACGGACCACGATCTGCCGGCTTCCGTCGGAATCGATCCGCATGCCTACGCGGCCGCTCCGGCTCTGGAAAGCGGCGAGGCCGGCTTCGTCACCGGGTTTCATCCCGGATGCATCCAGCAGGGTTTCGCTGACGCAGCGGGGGCCGACGGTGCGTTGGGTAAGGGTACCTCGGGCGTCCGCGAGTCCGGTGGCCTGCGCGGCGCGCAGCCGCAGCCAGCCGGGCCGTTCTTCGAGCGACCAGCCCTCCGGAGCCTTGTGGTTCCACTGCCAGACCAGTGCCAGTTTCCCGCTGTCGAATTCGTCATTGTCCCAGACATAGTCACGGCCCTGAGCCGGCAGATTCACCGTCACTTCCTCCAGCGGAACGCCGTTTTCGCCCATGATCGGCCAGCCGTCCACCCAGGTGACGGGCTGGATGGTGGGAATCCGTCCTACGGCGCCGTGGTCCTGGAACTGGATGGCGTACCAGTCGCCGGACTGCGTCTCGACGAGGGGGCCTTGCGCGATACCGTCGGTCCGGCCGCCCAGCGTGCCCTGGAGCACGACCTTGGACTCGTACGGCCCTTCGATGCTCTTGCTCCGCCAGACCGTAGCCGTCCGGGGCTTATCCCGCGGCCAGTCAATCTCCAGTACGTAATAGTACTCTCCGATGTGGTAGAAATGCGCTCCTTCCGCCCGGAGCATCCAGCCTTCGCGGGGGGACTCGATGATGGTGCGGGCTTCCGCACCGGCCTTGATGGCGCTGCCGTCCGGCTCAAGTTCCACCAGCTGCAGGTTTCCGTTGCCCCAGACCACCCAGAGGCGGTCGTCATCGAATAACAGGGATGCGTCATGCATGAAGTATCCCTCGATCACGTTCCGCTCCCAAGGGCCGTTCACGATGTCCTTCGTACGGTACAGGTAGGTCTTTTGCTGGTCATTGGCCACAAACAGGGCATAGTAGGTTCCGTCGTGGTAGCGGAGCGTCGTCGCCCATTGGCCTTTCCCGTAGGCATTCTTTCCATCCCGGAGGTTGTAGATGTCATCGTCCTCCAGCAGGTCGTAGATGTAACTGACGATTTCCCAGTGAACGAGGTCACGGGAATGCATGACCGGCGCGCCGGGACAGAAGTACATCGTGGTGGATACCATGTAGTAATCTTCGCCCACGCGGATGATGTCGGGGTCCGGAATATCCGTGTAGGTGAGCGGATTCACGGCCACTTGCGTCTGAGGAGACGCAACGCAGCCTGCCGCGAGTACGAGGCAGGCTGCGAGCAGTAACAGACTGTGTTTCATCTTACTGGATTTCCAGCACGACGACCGAGGCGGCGGGCAGGGTGAGTTTCACGCTCTTGCCGGAAGCCTTGGCGCCCGTGAAGGCGGCAGGGGCGACGGCGGGAGCCTTGCCGAAGTCGTTGTAAGCGTCAATACGGTCAGCCTTCAGGATCTCGCCGGTGACGCTCTTGGGCTTGAGCTGGTCGAAGTTCAGTTCCACGGTGACGGGCTTGTCCAGATACGGGTTCGCGAGGGAAACGTGGAGTTTGCCGGAAGCGTCGCAGGAGGCGCAGGCGCTGAAGTCGTCCATGATGCGGCCTTCGGCGGAGACGATGCTTCCTGTCCTGTAGTCGGAAGGAACGTACGTGGCGTTCTGGTGGACGTTGAACATCCGGAACACGTGGTAGGTCGGAGTCAGGACCATCCGGGGACCGTCGGTGAGGACCATGGCCTGGAGCACGTTCACGATCTGGGCGATGTTCGCCATCTTCAGACGGTCGGTGTGCTTCTGGAAGATGTTGAGGTTCAAGGCCGCGACCATCGCGTCACGCATCGTGTTCTGCTGGAACAGCCAGCCGGGGTTGGTGCCGGGCTCCACGTCGAACCAGGTGCCCCATTCATCCAGAAGGAGGGCGACGCGCTTCTGCGGGTCGTAGGCGTCCATGATGGCGAAATGGTTCTTCAGGACTTCCTCGATCTCCACGGTCTTGGCGAGGACGTTGTAGTACTCTTCCGGGGTGAACTGCGTGGCGGAACCCTTGCTGCCCGTCCAGCCCTTGCAGGTGTAGTAGTGCAGGGAGAGGCCGTGCATCTTGTTGCCGGCTTTCTGCATCATCACCTTCGTCCAGTTGTAGTCATAGTCGGAAGCACCGCAGGCGACCTTGAAAACGCGGTTGCCGCTGTAGTTGCGGGCATAGAGGGCGTAACGCTTGTACACGTCGGCATAGTAGTCGGCCGTCATGTCGCCACCGCAGCCCCAGGTTTCGTTGCCCACGCCCAGGTACTTTACCTTCCAGGGCTTTTCCCGGCCGTTCTTGGCGCGGAGTTCTGCCATCGAGCCGGCCTCGGCGGTCATGTACTCAACCCACTTGGCCAGTTCTTCCACGGTGCCGGAACCCACGTTGCCGGAGATGTACGGCTGGGTTCCCAGCATTTCGCAGAGGTTCAGGAACTCGTGCGTGCCGAAGGAATTGTCTTCCAGGGTACTGCCCCAGTTGTTGTTCACGAGCTTCGGCCGGTTTTCCTGCGGGCCGATGCCGTCCATCCAGTGGTACTCGTCGGCAAAGCAGCCGCCCGGCCAGCGGAGGACGGGAACCTTCAGTTCCTTGAGGGCGTTCAGCACGTCGGTGCGGTAGCCGTCCACGTTGGGAATGGAGGAGTCCTTGCCCACCCAGATGCCTTCATAGATGCACTTCCCGAGGTGCTCGGAGAACTGTCCATAGATTTCGGCCGGGATGACCGGCTGGTCCTGGGCCGTCTCGTGGACGGCGACCTTGACCTGCGCAGAGGCGGTCAGGACGGCGGCAAGCGCCGCGAGGAAGGTCAGTGTCTTTTTCATATCAGCGTGTTTGGATTATTTGACTTTCTTGCCCCACCAGGTAGAGTTCAGGGTTTTTTCCGTGCCGGCGTAGACGATGGTCGCCTTGCGCGGGGAGGCTTCCCAGTCGGCCTCGTGGGCCACCACGACCACGACCTTGTCGCCTCCGTTCGGAGCGAGGGTCAGGTACTGCTTGCTTTCGTCGAAGGTCCAGGTACCCGTAAGGGCGCCGGACATGCCGCCGTTGGCGGTCAGGACGAGTTCGGAGGAAGCATCCTGCTTCCCGTAGTCGTACTTGAGGTCGATGTGTTCCCAGGTGCCCGCGATATCGGCCTTGGTCACGTTGGCCTTGGAGAGGCCGGCATAGCGTTCGGGAAGGGCGATCGGCCAGAGGTCGTTCAGGTTGTCCGCTGACGCAGGACACCAGACGATGCGGCGCACGTGCCCCATCATCACGGCGTTGGGCGCGTTGCCGCCCGCATCGGCCGGGAAGCGGGCCTGCGAGGCATAGAACCAGTCGCCGGTCCCTTCCTGCTGGAAGACGGCGCAATGGGAAATGCCCACCCAGCCGCGTGTGCCTGAGAACTTGTACGGGTGCGTCACGATCGGGTAGCAGTCGCCACGGGCGTTCGTGAAGTTGCGTCCGGTTATGTCATAATAGGGGCCTTCGATTTTTTCGGAGCGCACTACGCGGGTGTTGTAAGGCACGTCCAGGCCGTCGTAGGCCATGAACAGATAGTAGTATCCGTCCTTGTAGATGATCTCCGGAGCCTCGGAGCCCTGCCAGCGCGAGTCGTTGCGGGCGCCGATGCGCACGCCGTAGCCGGCTTCGGCCAGCGCGTCACGGCTGCTGCCCCAGGGATCGCCCAGGGTCTTCTTGGGCAGACCGGTCTCCGGGTTGATTTCCAGCAGGGTGAAACCGCTGTGCCAGGAACCGTGGATGAGCCAGTGCTTTCCGTCGGGGCCGGCGATGTAGGTTGGGTCGATTGCGTTGTAGTAGAAGTAGGCGTCCCAGTTGGTCGCACTGCTTCTGGCCCATCCGTCCCGTCCCTTGTCGGAGGAGGAGCAGGTCACGAAGCCCTTGTCCTCCCACTTCCCGTTGTAGGGGTCGGTGGTCTCGCACAGGCCGATGAAGGCGCGCTCGGACCAGGAACCGTCAAAGGCGGTGGAAGTGGCCTTTCCCGTCTTGATGTAGTTGTCCACGACGATGCAGTAGTACATCCGGAGCTTGCCGCCGACGTTCCGCACGACCGGCGCCCAGAAGCCGTAGCTCGGGTTCTCGATCGGGTCCAGGCCCATCTCGGCGCGGATGGCGTTGAGTTTTTCCTTCACCCAGGCGGGGGCTTCGTTCATCGGTCCCTGGACATACGTCCAGTTCACGAGGTCCTTGGAGCGCTTGCCGGGGAAATGCCGGCCCTGGGAAGCCTTCAGATGCTCGTTGCCGTAGGATGCATCCGTGTTGTACATGTAGTAATACCCGTCGAAGAAAGCGATGGACGGGTCATGGACGTTCGCGAGGTTCCATTTGGCGTGATAATCCCAGCCTGCGATGGAACGGTAGTCGTCGTCATAGTCCGGGATGTTTCCCGTCACCGTGGAAGGGGTGCCGGAAGGACCGTCGTCGTCCTTGGTCTTGATGCCGGTACCCTCGGCGGGGTCCTTCTCGCAGGCGGTAGCTGCGAGAAGGACGGCACAAAGGGCTGTAAGAGCGTATCTTGCAAACTTCATCGTTTACAAATATAAGGTTTTATCTCCAAATAAACTACAGGCTGGTGACCGGGTGGACCTTACCGTACTTGGCGATGAAATCCGGGCTGTTGTCGTAGTTGTTGTTGGCGGAATTCCCGTGGATGTTCTTGTTGGCGTTGCGGGTGCCCTGGAAGATCGGGAAGTACTCGTGGCCGGCCGTGAAATACTTGTAGGAGTAATCCGAAGCCGTCGCGGTGGTGAGTTCCTGCGTGGAGACCGGGGAACCTTCCGCGGTGTCCAGCATGAAGCAGCTGTGCTGGCTGATCTGGGCCAGACGGCCGGCGTCGTAGAAGAATCCCCAGCGGATCAGGTCGATGCCGCGGCCGTTCTCGCAACCGAACTCCTTCGGACGCTCGACGTTGGCAATCTGCTCGAAGAGCTTGTCGGCATTGCCGGCAAAATCGGAGAGCTGGAGCTTCGCAAGACCGGCGCGGGTGCGTACTTCGTTGATCCAGTCGATGGCCTGCTGGGTGGGACCGCTGATCTCGTTCTCGCACTCGGCTGCGCGCAGAAGCACGTCGCTGAAGCGCATGAGACGGAGGTTCACGCCGCAGTGGAGACCGGTGACGATGCTGGAATAGAGGTTGTTGCGGGCGTTGGTGAACTTTGCGATGGACATGCCTCCCTGGGCGTTGTTGCAGCGCGGGGTGTAGGTGATCTCCTTCTGATAGACGACGTTGCTGCGCGGGTCGCCGCCGTTCGGATAACCGGCGTTGGTGGTTCCGGTATAGGCGGAATACTCAGGCTCGTAAGTGACGATGGTCCAGTACAGACGCGGGTCCAGCGTACCGTCGGTGCAGCGCTCGGCCTTGAACAGGTTATACAGCCAGGGGGAGGCGGCAAGGTCACCCCAGCTGCCGAGTTCCTGGGAACCGTAGTTGGATTCCACGGCGTGGCCCTGGGTGGCGTTGGAAGAGATGTTGACAGGGGTCCATTCCTCATCGGAACCGCCCATCCCGTAGTCCAGGAACTGGACCTCGAAGAGGCTCTCCACGTTGTTCTCGTAGGTGGAACCCTCGCGGAAGTTGTCGCCATAGTCCTTGGTGAGTTCGTAGTGGCCGTACTCTCCGTTGATGATGCCCTTCAGGAGGTCGAGGGCCTCGGAATACTTGTGACGGAACATATAGGCGCGGGCGAGGTAACCGGCGGCGGCACCCTGCGTGGCGCGGCCCTTGGCCCATTCGCCACCCGCGTCGCGGGTCGGAAGGAGGTCGATGGCGCGCTTCAGGTCATCCTCGACCTGGTCGAAGACGAGGTCCTGCGAGACGTTCTCCGCATACATCGACTCGATGGAAGAGTACTGGGCGTAGTCCGTGAACAGGGGAACTTCCTGATAGTAAGTTGCCAGGGTGTAATAGGCGAGGGCGCGGAGGAACCGGGCCTCACCCTCGATCCGCTGGACGTTGGTACCGGTAAGTTCGGCTGTCTCGATGCGGGAAAGCACGAGGTTGCAGCGGTTCACCACGTGGAAGTTGTCTCTCCAGGGCCACTGGTCGCCGATGTCGATCTGTCCGGAGGAGTTAAGGTTGTCATACGGGAGATACCATTGCTGGGAGGCGTTCCAAACCTCGTCGCCGCGGACGGCGTCCAGGGTGTAGCCCACACGGGCGAAGGTGCCTTCCAGGCGGATGCGGTTGTAGCAGGCGATGAGCGCCTCCTGGAGGTCGGATTCGGTGTAACCGAAGTCGTAGGTGGTCTGGTTGTTCGGATTCTTGACGTCAAGGTATTTGTCGCAGGAAGCCAGGGAACCGAGGACGGCGAAGGATGCCAGAACGATAACTATCTTTTTCATGGTCATTTTCATTTTCATGTCAGACATCGCTTAGAAAGAGAGCTTTACGCCGGCCATGACCGTCGTCGGAGCCGGATAGGAGCAATAGTTGTAGCCCGGGGTGAAGGCACCGCCGGCAAAGTCGATGTTGTAACCGCGGTACTTGCTGATGGTCAGCAGGTTCTGGCCGGAGACATACAGCCGGGCGCCGCGGATGAAGCCGCCGAACAGGCCCTCGGGGAAATTGTAGCCGAACTCGACATTGGCCACCTTCCAGTAGGAACCGTTCTGGAGGAAGCGGGAGCTGAACATGTCGTTGGTGATGGTGCCGGTGGCCTTGTAATACACGCGCGGGATTGTGGTGCTCGGGTGCTCGGGCGTCCAGGCGTTGAGCAGGTCCACGCTGCGGTTGGTCATGCCGTAGGAGCTGCGGAGGGTGAGGTCCACGAAGTCGAGGAGCTGGTACCCGGCAGCACCGAAGGTGGAGATGGACAGGTCGAAGCCCTTGTACTCGAAGCGGGCGCTCAGGCCGAACTGGACCTTGGACATGCCGCTGCCGATGTAGGTCTGGTCGTCCGCGGTGATCTGGCCGTCCGGAACGCCATCCGGACCGCTGATGTCCTTGTAGGCGACGTCGCCCGGCTGGGCACCCGGCTGGAACACCAGGTCGCCGTTGTCATTGACGCGGTTGTCGATCTGGTTCTGGTCCTGGAAGATGCCTTCGTAGACATAGCCGTAGAAGCGGCCCACTTCGGCGCCGAGCTCGGTGCGGGTGTAACCGTCGTTGCGGGCTTCGCCGGAAGGTCCGAGGGAGACCACGGTGTTCTTCGGGAAGGTGACATTGCCGGAGAACTCATACTTGAAGTCGTGCTGGTAGTTGCGCCAGGTGGCGGAGAGCTCGAAACCGGTGTTCCGCATGGAAGCGGCGTTCATGGTCACGCTGCCGTTGGTCGCACCGGCTTCGGCCGGGACGGGCACGCTGTACAGCAGGTCCTCGGAGAGGGCGTTGTAGTAGTCGGCGTTGATTTCGATGGCACCGCCGAACATCGCATAGTCCAGACCGACGTCCAGGGTCTTTTTCTTCTCCCAGTGGATGGCGGTGTTCACGTAGTTGGAAATGGAGGAACCGGTGACGCGGTTGCCGCCGAAGCTGTAAGTGTAGTTGCCGCGGGCCATCGTGTCCATGTACTGGTATTCGCCGATGTTCTCGTTACCCAGGACACCATAGCTGGCGCGGAGCTTCAGGAGGCTCACCAGCTGCGGATCCACGGCGAAGAAGGGTTCCTTGTCGATACGCCAGCCGATGGAGGCGGAAGGGAACCAGTCCCAGTGGTTGCCGGTCGAAAGGCGGGAACTTCCGTCGCGGCGGACCGTCGCCTGGAAGAGGTAGCGTCCGTCGAAGTCGTAAGTGAGACGGCCGATGTAGGAAGCCAGCACGTGCTCGAACTCGGAGGAGGAGGCGTCGCGCTCGGCGGCGTTGCCGATCTGCAGGTAATACGGCTCGGGCATGTTGTTGCCCCAGGCGGAGAGGTTGTAGGTGAGCTCGCGCTCGAAGGTCATGCCGGCCACCGCGTTGAGGTGGTGCTTGCCGAACTTGCCGTCATAGGTGAGATAGTTCTCCACCAGGAAGTCGGAGTAGGCGCGGTAGCCCTGGGAAAGGCGTTCATTGCTCTTGGACAGGTAGTTGGTCGTGCTCTGGATGAAGGACGGGACGAACGTGAAGTCCTTGCAGTTGGTCTTGCTGTAGGAGAGGTTCAGGTTGTAGTCCAGCTTGTGGTTCGCGTTCTTCAGGCCGACCATGTCCAGCAGGTCCACGGTCGCGGAACCGGTGGCGACCACGCGGTCCACGATGGTGTTGCGCTCCAGGAGGTTGTTGTACAGGAGCGGGTTGGACATGCGGATGTCGCCATGGACATTGTCATAGTAGGTGCCGAAGCCCCAGGAGTCGTAGGAGTACTCGCCGGCGGCGGCCAGGTCGCGGTCCATGAACCAGGTGCTCTCGTCATAGGCCTTGATGCTCGGAGGCATGAGGAGGGCGGAAGCCATCACCGGGTACTGGGTGCCGTAGAGGCCCTGGACGTACTCGTTGGCGTTGGAGAGGGACATGCTGTCCTGGCTGCTGTGGGAATACACGACACCGGTGCGGAGCTTGAGGAACTTGATGTCCATCGTATTGTTCACGCGCACGGTGAAACGGTCGTAGTTGGGGCCTGCGCCCACCATCGTACCGCGCTGGTTGAAGTAGTCGAGGGCAATGTTGAACGTGTTGTTCTCGCCGCCGCCGGAGAGGTTCACGTTGTGGTTCTGGCGGATGCCGGTCCTGAACACCTCGTTGAACCAGTCGGTATTGACAGCCGCCGGGTCCACGTACAGGGCGCTGGCGGGATCGTAGCCGGCGGGAACGGCGAGGCCGCTGTTGTCGAAGGCCATCCGGACGAATTCGCCGTACTGGGCGGCGTCCATGACCTTGTAGACGTTCTTGCGGATCTTGTCCACACCCATGTAACCGGTGTAGTCCACCATGATGGGCTGGTTCTTCTTGCCGCCCTTGGTGGTGATGATCACGACGCCGTTTGCCGCGCGGGAACCGTAGATGGCCGCCGCGGAAGCGTCCTTGAGGACCTGGATGGTCTCGATGTCATTCGGGGAGAAGTCGCGGATGGTGGTACCCATCGGCACACCGTCGATGACGTACAGCGGGGCGGTGCTGCCGAAGCTGCCGAGACCGCGGATGCGGACGGCCGGATCGGCGCCCGGCTGGCCGTCGGAAGTGATCTGCACACCGGCGACCTTACCTTCGAGCATGGTGGAAATGTTGGAGTGGGAGACCTTTTTCATCTCGTCCGCGTCCACGATGGCGACCGAACCGGTGAGGTCCACTTTCTTCTGGGAACCGTAACCGATGACGACCACCTGGTCCAGGACGGTATGTTCGGTAGGCATGGTGATGGTGCCCATCTCGCCGCCTACGTTCACGGTCTTCTCCACGGTTTCAAAGCCGACGGAGACGAATTCCAGGACGGATCCGGCGGGGACCGTCATGGAGAAGTTGCCGTCCAGGTCGGCGGTCGTGCCGTTGGTGGTGCCCTTCACCACGATTCCGGCACCGATGATCGGGTCGCCGTTCTCGTCGATGACCGTGCCGCTCACGGTCACGTTGTTCTGGGCCTGGGCCACGTAGCCGAAGCTGCCGGAAAGGACGGCCGGGGCCGTGGCGAGGATGCCGCAGAGGGCGATGCTTGCAAATATCTTTTTCATATCTGGTCAGTCTTAAGCTTAGTCGAAGATGAGATAGGACTCTTCCGTCACGAAAGCGAAGGTGACGTCGGAGGAATCCACGGCGATGTTGTCATAGAACTGGAAGTGTTCCTCACCGTTCGCGTAGATTACGTGGTAGCGGATGCTGGCGAAGCCGTTGCCGTCATTGGCGACAGTGACGTCCACCTTGGAACCGTCGATGTTGCCGGCGAAGGTGTCCCAGTTCCAGTTGCTGGACGGAACGGTTCCGGCATCGAAGCTGGTGCCCCAGCCGAAGTGGTCCATGCGGACGACGCAATATTCGGTCATGTCGGCCTTGCGCAGGATGACGCACGGGCTGTGGAAGTTCAGGAGATTGTCGGAACCCACGGTCATGCTGACCGCCTGCATGGTGCCGGCCGGAACATTCCAGTTATTGGAGAAGGTGGTCCACCAGGCATTGGTGAAATCCTGGGCTCCGACCATCCCGGACTGGGCGGCCTGGTCGCTGGCTTTCACTGTCAGGGTGACGGGAGCGGTGAACTCCGTGCCCACAGGGTCGGTATAGGAGACCGTAGCGACGTTGTTATATGTGCCGGGCGCGCAATCGTAGAAGACCTTTTCATCCGCGAAGGCAACCGTGACCTGGTCTTTCTTCAGGGGAAGCTTGGAACCGTCGCTGTAGAGGGCGTTCACCTTCAGGCCTTCGGCGGAGAGGGTGAGACCCTTCGCGCCGCCGATCCGGTAAGCCTCGGCGGAAGCCTCGATGCCGGTGAGCTTGGCGTCCACGGCGGCGGATTCGAGGACGATGAGGTAGGATTCCTCGGTGACGATGCCCATCTGGAGGTCGGCGCTGTCAACGGTGATGTCGCTGTACTGCTGGAAGTGGGTCTCGCCGTTCGCGTAGGTGACATTGTAGCGGACGTCAGCGGTATTGTCGCCGTTGTTGGTGACGGTGATGCTGACGGCGGACATATTCTGGTTGGCCGCGAAGATATCGAAGTTCCAGTCGCTTTCGACGACCAGGTTCGGATTGCCGTCGTAACCGGCGCCCCATCCGAAGCTGTCCATGCGGACCACGCCGTATTCGCTCAGGTCGGCCTTGCGGAGGATGGTGCACGGGCTGTGCCAGTTGGCGAGATTGTCAGAATAGACGAACAGATGGACGGTCACGCTTTCGCCGGCCGCGACGGGCTTGTCGGCGGAAAGGAAGGTGGACCACCAGCCATTGCTGAAGTCGGGCTCGCCGATGCCTTCGATACCCATCTTCACATTCACCGGGAAGGTGGTGGAGATGCCGGAGAAGGCGATCTCAATGTCCTGGGTGCCGGCCACGGGCTGGACCTCGCCGAAGGTGAGGGCGCTGTTGTCAAGGACGACGGTGGAACCGTCTCCCTTGGTGCCGGTGATCTCGATTCCCTCGGTGAAGAACGGAACGGCCTTGTCATACACATAGTATGTGCTGGTCAGCGGGGCCTTGGTCACGGCGATGGAAGCGAGGTCGGTCACTTCGAAGTTGTAATAACCCACGACGGCCTTGCCCGGCTTGCCGAGCTTGGTAAGATTATAGGTGAAGGCCACGGTCTTCATGCCCAGGGTGGTCATGTCGGGCTCCGTGATGGTCAGCTCTTCCTTGGCGACCGTCGTGGTGAAGCCGTCCTCGAAGGTGACGGTGGCCACGGCATTGCCCCAGTAGTCCTCGTTGCCCAGGGGGACGGTGACGGGATAGCCGGTGACGGAGATGGATTCGGCGTCAAAGTCCGGAATCTCGGCGATTTCGGAAGGAACGAGATAGGCTTTCTTGATGTTGAAGTGGCTGCCGTCCGCGATGAGGAACACGTTGACATCCTCCGTCGCGGAAACGGACTGGTTGTATTTTTCGACGATGTCGAAACCGTCCGCGGCGACACTGTGGACTTCCAGGTAAGCGGCGCCGGCGCGGGCATGGTCCAGGCTCAGGGTGACGTAGGCGCCCTGCATCTTCTCGCGGAACTCGTCCCAGTTCACTTCACCGCCGCCGTAATCGAACTCGATGACGGAAGCGTTGTAGTCGGCGTTTCCCCAGCCGTACCAGTCGGAACGGAGGACGAAATACTCGCTGTAGCCTTCGGCATCCCGCTCGTAGGGATTGCTGACGCAGACGTTCCAGTTGTTCCAGTTGTTCACGCCGGTACCGAAGTTCTCGAACTCGATGAAGAGTTTCTTGCCGGAAGGAACGGCGAAGTACTGGCTGAATTCGCTCCACCAGCCGGAGGAATTGTCTTCAGCACCCACGATGGGAGTCGTGATGGTGATCTCGGTGTAGTCGTCGCTCTGGCCTTCGCTCTTCTCCCGCTCGTACTCGGCGATCTTGTCTGCCAGATCGTCCGGAGCATCCACGGTATAGGGCTCCAAGCCGGTGCAACCCACCGATACCGCCGCCGTCAGAGCGGCCGCGCAAAGCGCTTCAAGCATCAAAAAACGGGTTTTCATGTCGGTAGTTTTTGGTTGGTTATCGGTTGAAAAATGTATTTTCAGGCATTATTAGCGGTCATTCGTGGCAAAAATACGGACTATTTGCACGCCTTCGGTGTACAAATCGCCCTAAAAGGTGGATTTTTGAACACTACTTTTCCGGGAAGGAACTGGGAGAAACCCCGAAGTCCTTCGTGAAGCAACGGCTGAAATACTTGGGGTCGTTGAACCCGACCTCGTAAGCGATTTCGGAAATGTTCCGGTTTTTCGTCTCCCGGTTGTTGAGGAGCATCTCGCGGGCGACGGACAGGCGGTAGCTCCGGATGAACTGGCCGACACTTTGCCCGAAGGCATCCTGCACGCGTTTGTTGAGGAGCGTCTTGCTCATTCCCATGGCGGTACACAAGGCCGGGACATCCAGGTCGGGATCCTTGTACATCGACCGGACCGTCTCGATGAGCTTCGTCGCGAACGGGTCTTCCTGTTGGGGCTCCTGGGCCGAAAGAAGCCGATGTCCTGCCAGTTCCTCGTTCTGGCGCCGGAGAACCTGGTTCTGGCGGTCCAACTCCTCCGCCTTCCTTTCCACCAGTTTCTTCTGCTCCGAGATCTCCCGCGTCCGTTCGTCCACCGTCCGCTGGAGAAGTTCCTGCTGGCGGACGAGCGCCCGGGTCCGCCAGGTGCTGAATGCGTAGACAGTCGCGATGGCGAAACCAATACACAGGAGCAGGAACCACCACGTCTTGTAGTAATAGGGCTTCACCGTCACTTCCAGTTCGATAGACTCCTGGGCGGCTCCGGTTGGCGACTGGGCGCGGACCAGGAACCGGTAATGGCCGTGGGGGAGCGTAGAATAGGCAGCTTCGTGCCGGCCCGGAGGAAGCCGTTTCCAGCCGTTGTCGAACCCCTCCAACTGATATACATAGGTGGACAGGCGGTGGGCGGAAGGTCCCAGCTGCGCGAATTCAAAGAGGATGGACCGGTTGCGTTCGTGGAGACGCAGTTCCTTCAGGAAGGGGTCCCGGAAGTCCCGGTCGTCCACGGTGATACGGGTGAAGCGGAGCGGCCCTTCCGATGGACGGACGCCGGTTTTTGCGGGGTCTACGGCCGAAAGGCCTTCTGCCTGGCCGAAATAGAGCTGGCCGTCCGTGCCCCGGCAGGCATTGTTCCAATGGAACCGGGTGCTGGCCAGTCCGTCTTCCCGATAGTAGGCCGAAATGACTCCACCGGCCGGATCCAGCCTGTTCAGTCCGTGTTCCGTACTGATCCAGATGCACCCGGCCGTATCTTCGGCGAGCCCGCGGACCCGGTCGTTGGACAGGCCGTCCCGGGCGGAATAGCCGGTGAATGCGTATTCTCCTTTTTCATCCCGGATGCCGTGATAGACTCCGTTTCCGTTACTGCCCAGCCAAAGCGATCCATCTGAAGCCTCGATGATGCAGCAGATCATCTCTTTCGCCCTGGTTTCCGGGGCATCCAGTTTATAACCAAATAGTTGCGACGGAAAATGCCCGTCCTGCGCACGTTTTTTCAAGTCGATTCGATAGACTCCCTCCCTACAACCGATCCACAACTGTCCGGACGAGTCCAGGCAGGATCCGATGCATCCGCTGGCCTGTTCGGAAAGGGCGGGGCTCAGTTCGCGCGTGCGTAAATCATAGAAGAAGATTCCCCGGTTGGAGCCGATCCAGAGAAGGCTGTTCTCCGGGTCATAATCCAGGGACCCGATATAATCCAGCCGGGGATCCTGCGGGAGATGCTCGACAATCCGGTATGGTTTCCGGAGTGTGACCAGGTCGATTCCGCCGCCCCAGGTTCCGACAGCCATCAATTCTTCAGGAACGAGGCAGAGGGCGCTGACGCTGTTGTGACACAAACCTCCCCGTTCGTGCGTAATGTGGTCGAAATCACGGCTGCCGGGTTCCCGTACGCTCAGCCCGCCTTCCACCGTTCCGGCCCAGAGCCTTCCGTCCGCTTCCTGCAGGACGGCGTTCACCGCTCCGGACGCCAGGGAACGCGGATCCTTCGCGTCATGCTGGAAATTGGTGACTGCCAGTTTCTTGGGGGTGTAGATCCGGATGCCTCCGGTCTCGGTCCCGACCAGGATCTGCTCCCCGTAAACCTTGATGCAGTTGACTACCTCTCCGCCCAGGCGTTCAAAGCTGTCGCTGACGGAATTGTAGAGGTTGATACCGTGGAGCGAGGTGGCTGCCAGCTGCCCGGCCGGGGTCAGGGCAAGTCCGGTGATGAAGTTCTGGGTGAGTGACCTGGGATCGGTGGCCGAATAGGTGTAGTGCTTCGATTCTCCGGTGGTCCGGTTCACCAGGTATAGGCCGTTTTCAGTGGAGACCCAGAGCTCCTGGCCCGAGGTTAGGAAATCGGACAGATAGGTTGTCTCCCCATAGCGGAAATCCGGGAGGATGGGCGCGGCATCCAGGACTCCGGCCCGCATTTCCCGGATCTTGTACAGGCGTCCCAGCAGGCCGACCCAGACCGTTCCGTCCCGGTCCACATCCTGGAATACGATATTCGTAGGGGACAGGCCTTCGTGCGTGTAGCGGAGGATGTCCTTGATCCCTCCATCCGGGGTAAAGCGGACACAGGACAGGGTCGTTCCCGTCTTGTACCAGATGTTTCCCGCGGCGTCCAATGTCAAGTAGGAACAGAGCTGACGGGCATCCTCTTCCAAGCCGAGGCCGGGCAGTTCCAAGCGTTCCAAGTCCTTCAGGTCCAACAGGTCCAGGCCTCCCTCGGAGGCAATCCACAGTCTTTGGAAACGGTCCTCGCAGACGTTCCGGATGAAGTTGCTCCTGAGAGGTTGCGGGGAGGTAGTACCGAAAGTCAGGAAATCATAGCCGTCGTATCGGCACAATCCTCCTCCGGATGTGGCAAGCCACAAGAAGCCGGCGCTGTCCACGCAAACATCGTCGATATAGTCGCTGGGCAGGCCTTCCTCCATGGACAGGGTGGTCTGGAGATACTGCTGGCCAAAGGATTCCTGGGCGCGGGCCGTACCGGGACGGAAACCGAGCGACAGGAGGGTGCAGAGGAGTATGAATTTTACACCTGTAAAGAACAAATGTCCACCTTTCATTGCTCAAACTTACTTATTTTTGCGTAAATTTGAAAATCAAAAGCTAACTAATCACATTTTATGGTACGCAAACACGTTCTTCTGACGGCCGCTGCCGCGCTTCTTCTCGGAGTGGCTTCCTTCGCCCAGACCCACCGGATGGACATCGACCTCAAGAAGGTCGGCGCCCCCATCCAGCCCACCATGTACGGTATCTTCTTCGAGGACATCAATTTCGCGGCCGACGGCGGCCTGTACGCCGAGCTCGTGAAAAACCGTTCCTTCGAATTTCCCCAGGACCCGCTCCAGGGCTGGAAGGCCTTCGGCAAGGTGGAAGTCCGGGAGGACGGCCCGTTCGAGCGTTGCCCGCACTATGTCCGCCTGGTCAATCCCGGCCATAAGGAAAAATGGACCGGCCTGGACAACGAAGGCTTCTTCGGCATCGGCGTGAAGGGGGGAGAGCAGTATCGCTTCACCGTCTGGGCCCGTGTTCCGGACGGAGGTAGTTCCGACCTTCGTCTCGAGCTGGTGAACACCGCCTCGATGGGGGAAAACCAGTTCTTCTGCCAGGAGCCCCTGCGGATTTCCGGCTCCGACTGGAAGCAGTATGAAGTGCTGATGACCCCGTCCCAGACCCTGGAGAAGGCGGTCCTCCGGATCTTCCTCGTCGGCCCGCGTACGACGGTCGACCTGGAGCATGTGTCCCTGTTCCCGGTCGATACCTGGATGGGTCACCGCAACGGTATGCGCAAGGACCTGGCCCAGGCCCTGGCGGACCTTAAGCCCGGCATTTTCCGCTTCCCCGGCGGCTGCATCGTGGAAGGAGCCGACCTGGCCACGCGTTATAACTGGAAGAACACCGTCGGCCCGGTGGAGAACCGTCCCATCAATGAGAACCGTTGGGAGTATACTTTCCCGCACCGGTTCTTCCCGGACTATTTCCAGAGCTACGGCCTCGGCTTCTTCGAGTTCTTCCAGCTCTCCGAAGAGATTGGCAGCGAGCCGCTTCCGATCCTCAGCTGCGGTCTGGCCTGCCAGTTCCAGAATGACGACCCGGCGGCGCACTGCCCGGTGGACGAACTCCAGCCGTTCATCCAGGACGCCCTGGACCTGATCGAATTCGCCAACGGCCCCGTCACCTCCACGTGGGGGAAGGTCCGTGCCGAAATGGGCCACCCGGCCCCGTTCAACCTCAAGTTCATCGGCATCGGCAACGAGCAGTGGGATTCCATTTATCCCGAGCATCTGGAGCCCTTCGTAAAAGCCATCCGCGCTGCATACCCGGACATCAAGATCGTCGGTACCAGCGGCCCCGATTCCGAGGGAAAGCAGTTCGATTACCTCTGGCCCGAGATGAAGCGTCTCGGCGCGGACCTCGTGGATGAACACTTCTATCGTCCTTACGACTGGTTCCTGGCCCAGGGCGCCCGTTATGACAATTACGACCGCAAGGGTCCGAAGGTCTTCGCCGGCGAGTATGCCTGCCACGCCAAGGGCCGGAAGTACAACCACTTCAAGGCTTCCCTGCTGGAAGCAGCCTTCATGACCACCATCGAGCGCAATGCCGACATCGTCCATATGGCCACCTATGCTCCGCTCTTCGCCCACATCGAGGGCTGGCAGTGGCGTCCGGACCTGATCTGGTACGACAACCTCCGCTCCATGCGTACCGCCAGCTGGCACGTCCAGCAGCTGTACGGCCAGTATAAGGGCCAGAATGCCTTGACACTCAAGATGAATGGTGTCAATGTCACCGGCGCCGCCGGTCAGGACGGCCTCTTCGCCAGTGCCGTGAAGGATGGCGACAAGGTGTATGTGAAGGTGATCAACACTTCCGAGGAACCGCAGGAGGTAGAATTCGCTTTCGGAGGCCTCAAGAAGAAGGAGACCGTCAAGGCCGTCGAGTGCGTGAAGCTCCATTCCGACCTCCTCTACGAGGACAATACCCTGGACGTCCCTGACCGGATCACACCCATGAAGGCCGCCTTCACCGGCGAGGGCAAGACGATCTCCGCCACCGTGGATCCGCTCACATTCGCCATTTTCGTCCTGGAGAAATAAATTCATTGATTGACGGTAAAGCAGGACAGAGGCCTCGGGCGGCTTTTTTTCGGAGCCCGAGGCCTCTGTCCTGCTTTACCGAATCTAATCCGCGTCAATCCAGCGGATGGCGGGATCGCGGCGCCACCAGGTGAGCTGGCGCTTCGCGTAGTGACGGGTGTTGCGCTGGATCAGGCGGACGGTTTCTTCCAGGTCCTGCTTCCCGTCGAAATAGTCGAACATTTCCCGGTAGCCCACCGTCTGGAGGGCAGGGAGGTCGCGATAGGGGAGGAGGCTTCTGGCCTCCTCTTCCAGTCCTTCGTCCATCATGTTCAGGACGCGGGCGTTGATCCGCTCGTAGAGTTCTTCCCGTGGCCGCTGGAGACCTATTTTCTCGATGATGAAATCCCGCTCCTTGAAGCGGCGGGTCTTGAACGAGGAGAAAGGTGCGCCGGTGTACAGGCATACCTCCAGGGCACGGATGACCCGCTGCCCGTTGGACAGGTCGATTTCCTCGCAGGTAACGGGGTCCAGTTCCCGGAGTTGGTCGGCAAGGACTTCCACGCCTTCGTCCCGGAGGCATTCCATCAGGTGCTCGCGGAGCATCATCGGCACTTCCGGGAAATCGTCCAGGCCGTAGCAGAGGGCGTCGATATACATCATCGACCCGCCGGTAACCACCAGTGTCTCATGCCCTTCGGCAAACAGGCGGTCGATGAGTGCCAGCGCCTCGGCCTCATACATCCCGGCGGTATAATTCGCCGTGACGGAGTGGTCCCGGATGAAATGATGGGGCACCCGCGCGAGCTGTTCCTCCGACGGAACGGCCGTGCCGATGCGCATTTCCTTATATAGTTGGCGTGAATCGCAGGAGATGACGGGACTTCCGTACTCCAGCGCCCGTTCGATGCTGTAGTCCGTTTTTCCGACGGCAGTCGGTCCGAGGATCACCAGGAGCCGCCTGCCCATCCGTCATTCGTTCTCGTCGTAGATTTCCTTCCCGTCCTCGTCGTCGTCCTCCTCTTCCTCCTCATCCTCAAGGTCTTCGTCATCCAGGTCCTCGTCGTCGAAATCCATCCCGCCCTTGCTTTCGCCGGGGAGGTGGCGCTGCTCGTCGGGAAGGTCCTCATAGGCGACATAACCGTTCTCGAACTCGATGGGGTTGGGGCCCTTGGTTTCCGCGAGGAGGGGGTAATCGGGACTCACGACGGCCCCTTCCAGTTCACCTTCCACGGTGATATTCACGCTCTTGCGGTTCGTGACGTCATAAAAGTAGACGAAACTGTCGGTGCCGGCCTTGACAGCCTTTTCCAGGGACACCTCGTCCACGGTGCCGCAGCCGAGGTCGAACAGGCCGTAACGCCCTACGACGCCGCCCTCGAGGTCGAGGGCCTTGAACATGATGAGCTGGTCCTGCGGGAATTCCATATCGGCCCGCATCTGCTTATGGAGGGTGTACAGCGTCGTGGCGCCGTTCACGTGGTAGATTCGGAAAAAGCCCTTGATGCCGGTCAAGGTCACTCTGAGTCGGAATACCATATCAAATAGTCAGTCTTGGTTTCGGGTAGTCAAAGATACAATAAAAATCCGTCCCGATTGCAAAATTTCGCAAAAAACGCTACATTCGTAGACGTGGATAATTTTGACGCATACCGGAGCATCGCCGCCCGCAGTGAGGGACTTTTCAAGGACAACGGATCGCGGTTCATCGCCCTGGCCTATCCCGTCGAAACGGAGGAGGAGATCAAGGAAATCCTGACGGCCTTGCGGAAGGAATATCATGATGCCCGGCACCACTGTTATGCGTATCGTCTTGGCTATCAGGGTGACCGCTTCCGCTCCAGCGACGACGGGGAACCGTCCGGATCGGCAGGGCGTCCCATCCTGGGCCAGATTGACTCGATGGGCCTGAGCGACATCCTGGTCGTGGTAGTACGGTACTTCGGGGGCATCAAGCTGGGTATTCCGGGACTCATCCGGGCGTACAAGACTTCCACGGCCGACGCCCTTTCCCGTGCGGAAGTGGTGGAAAAGGTTGCCGGCAAGCAGTTCCGGCTCACCTTCGACTACCTGGCGATGAACGACGTGATGAAGGCCTTGAAGGAGATGGGGCTGCAGCCGTCCGGACAGGATTTCGGCCTGCAGTGCGCCCTGGACGTCCGCGTCCGGCTCGCTTTGGAGGAGGATTTCCGAAATAAGTTGGAAATAGTTGCTTTTATTGAGGAAAAATAGGAAAATCAATAATAAATCATTAACTTTCGGAGTTGAATTGATAACAATTTAAAACAATGAAAAAAGTCCACGTTTTCAATGCTGGCCCCTGCCTTCTGCCGCAGGTCGCCATCGACCATGCCATTGAGGCCCTGAAGGATTTCAGCGGTACCGGCATTTCCGTCCTTTCCATTTCCCACCGCACGAAGGAGTGGGACGCCGTCATGGATGAGTGCCGCGCCCTGTGGAAGGAGCTCCTCCATATCCCTGATACCCACGAGGTCGTCTTCCTCGGCGGCGGTGCCTCCCTCCAGTTCCTCTATGTCGCGATGAACTACCTGGAGAAGAAGGCCGCTTATCTGGATACCGGCGTCTGGGCCAGCAAGGCGCTCAAGGAAGCCAAGGGCATCGGCGACGCCTACGCCATCGCCAGCTCCAAGGACAAGAACTACACCTATATCCCGAAGGGCTTCGAAGTCCCGGCGGACCTGGATTACCTGCACATCACCACCAACAATACCATCTACGGCACCGAAATCCACGAGGATCTCGACGTCCCGTGCCCGCTCATCGCCGACATGTCCTCCGACATCATGTCCCGCCCTGTGGACGTTTCCAAGTATGACCTCATCTACGGTGGCGCGCAGAA